>NZ_CAJXNN010000038.1 GCF_913057115.1 uncultured Roseovarius sp. | reverse complement strand
CACGGAGAGGTGGCCGAGTGGTCGAAGGCGCACGCCTGGAAAGTGTGTAGGCGGGAAACCGTCTCCAGGGTTCGAATCCCTGTCTCTCCGCCATCATCCCCCTGTCAGCAGGTCCTTGGTCGCTTTGGGCCGCTTATTGCTCTCGGAAGGCCCTTTGCATCGAGTCGACGATGGGCTTGGTGATGTACTGGAAGAATGTCCGTTCCGCGGTTTGAATCATGACCTCCGCAGGCATGCCGGGGGTGGGCGTGAACCCCGGAACGCGTGACAACTCGCTTGCGGGAAGTTCCACACGGGCGAGGTAAACCTCCTGAGGGATGATTTCGGAGTCATCGGGCAGGGCGTCGGCCGAAATGTAGAATACGGTGCCTTCCAACACCGGTGTGGTGCGTTGGTTGAGCGCGGTCAGCCGCACTGTGGCTGTTTGGCCGAGTTTCACGCTGTCGATATCGACACGAGGGACTTGCGTTTCGATAATCAAAGGCACATCGGTGGGCAGTATCTCGGCGATGGCTTTTCCGCTCTCGATCACGCCGCCCGGTGTGTTGTAGTTCATGCTCACAACCGTGCCCGAGACCGGGGCATTGATGGAAGACCGGCGGTAGACATCGGCGGCCTTGCGATAGTTTTCGCGAACAGAGTCCAGCTCGGCTTCCGCGGATTGCAGTTCGTCCAGAGCGGCCTGTTGGTGTGCGATCACCGCTTGTTCGATCTCGCCTTGGTACTTGGCGCGCATGGCCTCGGTTTCGGTCAATTGTGCTTTGAGGCGGCCAATTTGCCCGGTACCGTCTGCCTTGGCGCGGCGCAGGGAGTTGATGCGGCTTTTCGGGCTGAGGCCCTTTTCATAGAGCGTGGCTTGGGCTTCGATATCTTCGTCGAGAAGGGCGATTTGGGTCACCAGAGAGGACAGCTGCGCATTATAGCCTTCGTGACGGCTTTCAAGGGCGTCGATGTTGCGTTCCAAGACGCCAACGTCCTTGAGCAGACTTGTACGGGCGGCCTCGAAATTGAGCCGTTGGTTGCGGATTATTGTTTGGATTTCCGGATCGCTCTTGGAGGCTTCGAGGAACTCCGGCACCTCGAAGTCCTCGGCACCCCGGTATTCGGCCAGCAGCCGAGCGGTGAGAATTTCAAGACGCGCCCGCCGCAGGAACAATTCACGCATCTTGGCCTGGGCAGCGGTTTCATCAAGATGCATTATCGGTTCTCCGGCTTTCACGAAATCCCCTTCGCTCACGAGGATTTCACGGATCATGCCGCCTTCTAGGTGCTGCACGATCTGATTGTTACCTGTGGCCACGAAGCTGCCTTGGGTAATGACGGCGGCGGCGAGGGGGGCCCGGAACGACCACGCGCCGAAACCGCCGATTGCGAATATCATGATCAGTAGTCCCCAAATCGTTTGCCGCGTAATGGAGCGGGGGACTTCGTCAAACCATTCGGGGGCTGCGCGGTGTTCGATCTGTTGCATCGCTTGTCCTCTGATTTGGTCTGGTCAACCGCTGTTGTCGGCGATCGTGCCGGGGTTGCCGGTGTTGCCGCCGCGGATGGATTTGAGTACCTCTTCACGTGGGCCAATCATTGCGAGACTGCCACCTGCCAGCAGGGCGATCTTGTCGACATGGCCCAAGATCGAAGGCTTTTGGGTAATGACCACGGCCGTGATGCCTTGTTCCTTGGCATGGTGGAGCGCGCGGGCAAGGGCCTGATCGCCCGCGACGTCCAGATTGGAGTTGGGTTCGTCCAGCACCAGAAGCCTGGGATTTCCGAAAAAGGCGCGCGCCAGAGCGATGCGTTGTTTCTGCCCCCCTGAAAGCGGCGCGCCATCCGCGGCCACGAAGGTTTCGTAACCGTGGGGCAGGTTGGCAATCATGTCGTGGACATCGGCCAGATGGGCAGCCTCATAGATTTCGGCGTCCGTGGCATCGGCGCGCATACGTGCGATGTTGTCCTTGATCGTCCCGGGAAAGAGTTGGACGTCTTGTGGCAGGTAGCCGATATTCTCGCCGAACTGCCTTTGGTCCCAGTTGCGCAGGTCCATGAGGTCGAGCCGGACACAGCCCGAGGTAGGCAGGATGGCCCCAACGAGCATTTTGCCAAGGGTGGTCTTGCCGGCGCCCGAATTGCCGATGACGCCGAGTGACGTGCCGGGCGCAAGGCTGAAGGAAATGCCGTTCAGCACGACGCTCTTGGTGCCTTGCGGGACATAGAGAAGGCGTTCGACATCGAGCCGGCCTTCGGGCCGTGGCAGGCGTAGACGGTCCGTATTGAGGGGTGATTCCGTCAGCAAATTGGAAATACGGCCATATGAGGCGCGCGAGAGAAGGAACTGGTTCCAGCCTTCGATCGCGCCTTCGATCGGCGCGAGGGCGCGGCCTGCGATGATCGAGGCGGCGATAACCATCCCGCCGGTGATCTGCCCGTCGATGGCCAGATATGCCCCCCAACCCAACATGCCCACTTGGGTCAAGAGGCGCACACCGCGCGAGAACGCGGCTGATGTGATGTTGCGGTCCTGAGCACGAACCTGGGCTTTCAGCGAGGCGGCGGTATCGCGGCCCCATATCGAAACCGCTTCGGGTATCATCGCCAGAGCATTGATGATCTGGCTGTTCCGGGACATCGAATCGAGGTGCATGTTGGCCATGCTTTGATGCTGGTTGGCCGTTGCAAAGTGCTTTGCAGTGACCTTTTGGTTGATCAATGCGATGACCAGCAGAACGAGCGCCGTCACGACGACGATCATGCCGAGTTGCGGGTGTACAAGGAAGATCGCGAGAATGAAGAGGGGCGCGAATGGCACATCCAGAAATGACAAGAGCGTCCCGGAAACAAGGAAGCCGCGTAGCTGCTGAAGATCACCCAGTGTTTGATACTCGCGACCGTTACTTGTCAGCGCCGCTCTGGCCGCCGCGGACAGGATGGATGAACCCAGTTTGGCAGCCAGTTCTACCGCTGTCCGCATAAGCACGAAACGGCGAAGGGCGTCGAACACGGCCTGCAAGACGACGGCGCCGACGATCACGGCGGTCAGCATGACAAGAGTGTCGATCGAGCGGCTGGTAAGGACGCGATCGGAAATCTGGAAGAGGTAAATCGGGATCGCGAGGATCAGCAGATTGGTCATGCAGGTGAACAACATGACGATCATCATGTTGCGCCTTACAGCCGCAAGACCCTTTTTGAGATTGCCGGAAAAGTCGACCGGCCCCATACGCCGGTGAAATCCCTTGCCGCCGTTGCCACCTCCGCCGCCGCCTTGGCCTTCGCCCGACTTCTTTTGAGGCGGTTTGCTGCCAGACTTGGTGTGAGTTGCGACAGTCCCCTCAATGGTGGTTCCATCCTGACGTGCGGTTTCTGTGCTGCGCGCTTCGGTTTCAGGATCGGCGGTTTCCGGGTCCGGGTCTGGGACATCCGTCTCGGGGCCGCGTGCCTCGGTTTCTGGGGCCGAAGGTTCAGGTGCTGAAGTCTTGGGAGCAGGGTCGCTGGCCTTGGATTCGGCAGAGCCATCTTCAGGCTCATCAATGCGTTGATCTTTGCGCAATTCCAGTGGCGTTTCGGAGCCTTCTGTACCATGAACCTCCGCGGTGGGATCTGGTTGGAAATCCGTGGCTTTGAAATTCATGTCTTGGGCTTCTCTCTGAATTCGTTTCACTGCATTAGAAGATCAGACAAGCACGCCACCCATCGGGTCTGCATACATGTCATCGCAGGCGGACTGCGGCGTGGTGTGATCGTTCTGCGAGGCGGTCTCGTTTGTATCGTCGGTCAGGAAGGCCACCGCTTCATTGACAAGCCCGTTGCCGTTTTCCGATGCCAATTGGCTTTCGTCGGTGACGATCAGCCCGGCCTGATACATCAGGGCATCGGAGTATTGATCCCCGCCAAGCTGGATTTCCGAATTGAGGCCGGCTTCGTAAATGGTCGCAAGGTTGAGCAACGCGTTTTGACCGACCACGAGCGAGGTTTCGGCCCCGTCCTGCGACGCCATCTGCGATGCGTGAAGCTGCATTTGGTCGGCATCGCCGACGATGTTGGTCTGGCTGATGTATTGAAAATTGATCAAGTCGCCGTCGATATAGAGGACCTTGAGCATATCGAGGCCTTCGAAGGCCGAGTCCTGAAGGATCGAGCTGCCAATGCCATCGGAGCCCGACGCCAGGCTTTCGCCGAGGGCTTCATAATCAAGGCTCATGTCTTCGTAGGCGTCGTGACCGATCGTTTCGATCACCGCTTCGTTCCACAGGACGTTGTTGTCGCCCGAAGCGTTCCAGCCATTGCCGTAGCTGACGCTATCGTTATCGAGCAGCACGTTGACCTGATCGATGATGGAGATATTGATCATGTTTCCGCCGACAACCATCAAATCGTAATGGAAGCCGAGTTCCTGAAGAACGGTGTAGTTGGACGTGGTGTTGCCACCCGTTTGCAGGAAGCTCTCGTTGCCGGAGAACTGGATGCTGAGCATATCGTTGTCGACAAGATAGTTGTATTGCTCGACCCAGTTGAAATTCACCAGGTCGTCAGTCAGCCGGGCCATGATGGACATGCCGGGGAATTCGGGTTCCGCCTCTTCACCTTCTGCCGTGTCTTGATGGGACGTGGCTTCGGGGGCGGCACTGCTTAACAGGGCTGCGACGTTGTGAACGGTATCGACAGGTGCCTGTCCGACAGGGGTACCGTTCTCAGTGTCGAGATTGGACAGGACATTGACTTGGGTAATCGCGCTTAATGAGTAACTGTCACCGGAGACGGCGATAACTTTCGCGTCGATCCAGTTCGTGTAGAGAGACACGACGTTGACCGCCGTGTTGCCACCGGCAATGACCTCATGCGGGATTTCCGGGTCGTCAACTTCTTCGCGGCTGAGGAAATCAGGCATGGCCGCGTCAAGGTCGGGCATTTCGTCGACGAGTTGGCCGTTGACGTGGATGCCATTGACATCGTTGCCGGTCAGAAAATGAATCTCGGCGGCCTCCATGGATGGTGGCGTGAAATCCTCGGCACTTTCGTAGAGTGCCACGCCCAGGGGGGCGATATCAGCCCCGGTTTCCGGAAGGGTCGCGGGCCAATCCGCCGATAGGGATTCGGACCAATAGGTCAAGAGGTCCAGTGTTTGCTGATATTGGCTTAGCGGGATGAATCCGCTTTCGGGGGTTGATGTAATGAGCAGGTCGGAGTCCTGCAGCGCGGTTTTCTGGATGATCGCGAGCGCCACCGAGGAGGGCGGCGGAAGCACGGGGGTAATGTTGAGCCCGGTGTACGCCGCAGGCTGCATCGGGAAGACAACGAAGGGATCCTCCAGATCGTTGGCCACGAAGCGTCCGCTTCCCGCGAGATTGAGGGGCAGTGGGTCGGGTGGAGGGCCAAGCGAGACTTTGACGTCGGAATAATTTGGAATGCGGGCACTCACGCCGGGGTCGAAATCGCCGAGATTATATGGCGAGTTGACCTTCACCGTAACGTTCAAAGTATTGTTGGGGTCCTCATCCAAGCGCGACTTGGCCTTGAATGCGTCGTATTCCTGGCGCATGCGGCTTTCTTCCACGGCTTGGTTGAAGAAACCTATAAAGTGATAAATCGTTTCGGTTGTGAGGTCCTGACCCATGATCTTGCCCCTGAAGGTGCTTGGTGATCGGTGACCGGGTAAAGCCCGGAAGGGATACTGAAATGAGAGCCCCGCGCGACAATCGCCGCGCGGGGAAAGAGCCGATTAGGCCAGGTCGTCGTCGCCGACCACGGTCGAGTTCATGCCGCCGCCAACAACGGTCATGTCGACCGTGTTGCCCAGAACGTTTGCACCTTGCACGATGCTCTGGTTGAAGGCCGAAGTGTCGACAACTGCCGAGGCTTGGGCTTCCGACAGGCCGTTCACATAGCCGTCGTCGCCGTTGTGCGAGCCCCAGACACCGGCATGGCCGTTGCCACCGTCGCCATTGATGGCGTTACCAGCGTGGCCACCGTTGCCGGCTTCTGCGTCGGTCCAGCCGCCAAGGGCATAGCCGCCCACTGCGTGACCGCCTGCGCCGCCGATTGCACCGGCATGACCGCCGTCACCACCGGCACCGAGACCAGCGCCCATACCGTGGCTGAGCCCTGCGCCATAGCCATCAGCGCTACCGCTGTTGCCGCCGTCGCCATCGTTATGGCCGATTGCGCCGGACGCGGCATTGCCGCCGTCGCCGCCATCACCGGCACCAGCCGCTGCTGCGCCCAAGCCGAGACCCACGGGAATACCAACGCCCAGTCCGGCACCGATGGCACCTGCATCGCCGCCCTCGGCGTCGTTCGCGCCGAGCGCACCGGAGCCTGCGTTGCCGCCGTTGCCGCCGGCACCAGCTGCGCCGGAGTCACCGCCTACGCCGACACCGACACCGATCGAGCCGAGGCCCACGCCGGTTCCGCCACCGCCAGCACCGCCGTCAGCATCGGTATTGCCATTGTCGCCGCCTTTGCCACTGGTCGTGTTGGTTCCGCCGGTTCCTGCAAGTGCAGAGCCGCCGAAGCCACCAACCGAGGCTGCATGGCCACCGCCAGCGCCGCCATCGGGCTCGGCGTCGATGCCTTCATCGGCAGTTGCGGTTCCGCCGTTGGCGTTGCCGTTTTGTTGCCAGTTGGCTTCGTTGGAGACCGTGGCGTTGTGGATAACGTCCTGATCGTTCATGGCGCCCGACTGACCGATGGCCATGCCGACGTCATTGCCTTCGCCTTTCAGCGCGTCATTCAGCACTTTGCCGAATGAGACGTCGCTGGAGCTTGGGGCATACATCGCCGTCGATCCATCGTCGGCCATGAGCACGTCGCCCACTGTGCTGCCGGAAAGGTCGAAATCACCAAAGTCGTCGTCGGAGGTCGGCATCAGCTCGTCAAGATCAATGCCGACATCAACGTGTACGTCCGTGTCAACGGTTGTATCGACATCGGTCGTATTGGTTGCGTTGTTCGTGGCATTGTTGGTCGCATCATTGTTTGCAGTGTTCCGCGCATTGTTGGTCGCGTCGTTGTCTGCTGTGTTCCGCGCAGTATTTTGCGCGTTGTTGTCGGCTGTGTTGTTGTTGGTATTGGTATTTTCGTTGCCGTTGTACGACTTGTTGCCGTTCAAGTTGAGATTGCCATTGGCATTGCCGTTGAGATTCCCGTTGCCATTGATATTGGTGTTATCACTTTGGCTGGATTGGGTCTGGCTCTGGGTTTGTTCTTGGTTCGACCCTTCATGGTCGTGATCATGATCATGATCGTGATCATCATCGCCCCACCAGTCACCAATGTCGATGAAATTTGTTCCTCGGTTCGTAGCCATGATGTGGCTCCCTTACTGTTGGGCATCTCGGGGCCACCGCTCTTCTATCAAGTGGCATGTCAGAGATGCTGAGTTTCAGTTTTCAGATGAATTTGGACAGGTCATGGACGAAGCCCATATGCTGTCCGGGGACATTGCTTTCGGTCTCTGTCACCTCCTTTCATGGGCGTTGCGCCCGTTGTGTCGCGGGCTGTTGGGGACAGGCCGCAACCCGAACAGGATCAATCTGAAAGGGGGTCAAAAACAGTCGGCAATTGGGGTTAATCCGCTTGGGTAGGGCGGCCCTATCCACGGGTCGACCACGGATAGGAAAATTCCTACCCGCCATTGACAATGGTTAATGCTTAAGAGCGAGAACCGTTCATACTTCCCCTCAGAGATCGAGCAGTCCCAAGGCAGGTGGGGGGAAGTAAAAGCCTGCCAATTCAAATGGGAGCGATCAGAAATGTATAGCGATAGAATATTGATAGATAGCGGTGAAGCGCCAGAAGCGCATGCATTGCCAATTACAGCCTCAATGGGCCTAGTTTCACACCGGCATGTCTTTTCCGACTGTCTGTGCCGCGCGACCGAAGCCGAATTACCGGATGTCGAAGTCCTGCGCTTCAACGAGTTTCAAGATGTTCTTGCGGCGCAGCCCGAATGGCGCGATCACCTTCGGTTGATCGTGTTGGACGAGGCGGCGGCGGAGACTTTGGATGTTGTTCAGGCCCGGTGGCTGACGCGGCACAGTGGAGCAAGGTTTGCCTGTGCCTACAGCGATCCTGCGCGTGCAAAGCGTATCTTGTGCCAGAATTCCTATCCCGATCCATTGGGAAGCCTGTTTCCCCTGAATATCGGTTTGGATGGCTGGATTTCGGTGCTGAAGTTGTGCCTGACCGGGCATCCCTATGTCTCGCCGGAGCTTTTGGCGCGGCCTGCGACTGCCGTCGAGGCGGATGCCCGGCAAGCAGGGCAATTGGACTCGCTGACACCGCGTGAAAGTGAGGTCTTGGAACTGGTTGCCAGTGGATGCCAGAACAAGGAAATCGCCGCCCGTCTGGAATTGTCTGAGAACACGGTGAAGCTGCACATCCGCAACATCATTTCCAAACTCGGTGTGCACAACAGAACCGAGGCGGCGATGATCCATGCCCAACACCGCCAGCACTGAAAAGGAGGCCTTGGACAACATCCTGCTTCGCGTCGGGCGGTTGAACTACACCTGGACGAATACTGAAAGCCTGTTCATCCATGTGATCGCGGGCCTTGCGAATATGGACAAGGAAACGGCGGTGGTTGTCTTTCTGACGCTGAACACCACCGCCGCGCGTCTGGATCTTGTCGACCGTTTGTCCAAGTTGCCGCGTGTTCCCGAGGCCGAGCGCAACACGGTGACCGGGTTGACGCGCCGTTTCCGAAAGGAATCGCGTTTACGCAACAAATACAACCATTGCATTTATTCATTCGATCCCGAAGGCGGTACGCCTTTGACGATCATGATGCGGATCGCGGACCGCAAGGATGCCATCGTGATGGGCAAACAGGAACCTGCCGGGGAAGACGAGCTCAAACATATCGACGAAACCATTCAGCGCCTGACGCAGCTGAATCTCGACATCTGGGCGGTCATCCGCGAGCGGGGGTATCCGCTTTGACCCGGGTCAGTAGTCTTTCTCGAAAAAGATGCCGACCCCGGTGTTTCCGTCGTTGCTGGCGCGACCGCGGACGGTGACATTGCGCGTAACATCGAGGTTTAGGTCGATTTGTTGGCGCCCTTCACTATCGGCGGTGATTTCGGAATAGACATTGTCCGAGATATAGCTGCCCGCACTGACCTCGGTGGCGCCGTCGTCCGTGGTGGTGACATCCAGATCATCCAACCCGAGTTCGGACCGGAATGTGCCAAGAATGCCCGGCCCACCGCCGCGCAAGGTGGCAATGGCCGATGCCAGCTGCGCCGCCTGGAACCCCGATATCTTGTCCAGCCCGCGGCCGAAAATCAGACGTGCCACGACTTCTTCCTGTGGCAGTTCGGGGTTTGAGGTGAATCGCACCTCGGGCGCGCTTGCCAAACCTTCCATGATGACCTGTGCCGTAATCTCGCCTGCGTCCGTTTCCGCGACGAAGCGCAGGTACGGATCAAGCGCGCCGCGCAGTGTGATTTGACCTTCGGTGAGGTCGAGGCGCTTGCCCAGGATATCAAAGCGGCCACGGATCAGGCTGATTTGTCCGGAAGGGGTGATATTGGCGCTGCTGCCACGTAGTTGCAGGCGCCCGCCAAGCTCGGCATCGAGGCCTCGACCGCGGACGAATATCCGATTGGGCGCATTGATAACCAGATCGAGTGCGATTGCCGAGGCGGCTGTATCTCTTTGGGCTGCATCTGTATTCAATCCGGCACGGGTACGGGTTGCCCGCGCGGCTGCGCTGTCGTTGACGTGCTGCACACCCCTTAGCCCTTGTGTATTGACCGGGCTGCTGGAGGGCACCCGAATATTGGTTTCATCCAGTGTCAATGTCCCTCCAAGCCTTGCTCCGCCCGCGAGCGGACCATTGATGTTCAATTGTCCGGTTGCCGAGGTTTTGTAGAGATCGGGGTCAGTGACCCGTAGACCATTCAGAGCGATCGTAAGGTCAGCAGGGAAGGGGGGGGTTAGTCGAATCGGGCCATCGACGCGGAGGTTTCCGCCGGCGCGGCTTTGACCTTGGACCTGAAGCGTCATCTGGCCGGAAGCAAGGGCTGCGCGTCCGGTGATGTTTTGAATCACCACGCCGTAGGTCGGTAACGTGGCCCTCGCGCCGCTGGTCGAGATCTCTCCGGACAGCGATGCGAGTTGCGGGGCACCGTTTATTCTCAGGTCATAGCGCACCGTGCCTTGGACCGCGCGGGGAGATATGAAGCGATTTGCGAGGCCAAGCGGGGCGCTGCCGTTCGCGGAAATGTCCAGGGATTGTCCGTAGTCCCGGACGTTGCCTGACACATTGGCCTTTGTGCCGCCCGGCCCTTCAGCGGTGAGATTGACCGCGAGTCCTTGTCCCCAATCTTCAAGCAATTGCACGGTACCACTTGCCGACAAGGGGCCCGGGAACCCCGGTGCGATGCGTGCGAGGTTACTGATGCGCGCGGTCGTGTTGATCGGCGCGCCGGCGCCTTGTCCCTCGGCGCGAAGGGTCAACCCGGCAGCGTCGAGTGAAAGTCGGCGCAGATCAACGGGTCCATCGCCCTTGGCGACGCGTCCAGATAGCGACAGCGGTCCACCGGTCAGGAGGGCATCGAGGGACGGCACGGAGGTGCGCAGGCCTTGAGCCTCGGCCTCGGTCGCGAGTTCGAAAGTCCGGTCGCGAAGGCTGCCTTCGCCTTCCAAGGTCAGCATCGCGGAGCCACGTAGGGTGCGGCGGGCGAGACTAGAAAACCGCGACAGGTCACGCGCATCGACTTGGGCCTTTCCCGAGACCGGCAGCATCTTGTTCTCAGGGTCGATGGTCCCACTGGCTGTCACTGTACTGTTCGCGATTTGGGCTTGTAGATTGACCAAACGAAGCGGTGCGCCTTCTTGCCATTCGATTGCGGATTCAAGGCGTGCAGGTCCGGTGAGAGGCAACGTGGTGACTGCAACCTCTTGGATATTGGCATTCAGTTTCAAGGTGCCCGACGTGCCATTCAACCGGCCAAGGGCACGAATCTCGGCTTGAGGCGTGATGAGGTCGAGGCGGTCAAAGGCGAGCCCGTTGGTATCGCGCAGGGCTGAAAGACGTAGCCTCCCGTCACCCGCGATGAGTGGATCAAGCACTGGAATACCAAGAGCCAGGTTGGTGGTGTCGGCAAAGATCGCCCCATCGAATGCGCCAGTCAGCAAGTCGGCATTTCCGATGACCGTCATGCCCGCTGCCCCGGTGAGAGGTATGTCGGCCAGCGGGGCAAAACGCTCAAGCCTGGGGGCATCAAGTCGCAACGTGGCGGACACGGGAAACGCACTGTCATCGCTGTTGCCGATTTGGCCCGCGCCGTTGAGGCGCAAATCACCGGCCTCGGCAGAAAGCGCGAGAATATTTAGCGGCTCACCTTCTCGCCACGACAGACGAGCCTTGGCTTTTGCTTGTGATCCAAGGGCACGGGCGAGGTTTTCGTCTTTATGGGAAAGCCCGGTGAGGGCGGCCGTCAGATGCGCATCAAGGGCCAATGGGGCATCGCCGCTCAAGGTGCCGCGCGCGGTGAATTGGCTTTGTTCCACGACAAGGGGGCCGTTCTTCAGTCGCTCAACGACAATATTGGCTTGCCATGCTTCGCCTTCGGCCCGGTCGTAGCTGGCGTTCAGCTGGGCTGATTGCAGTTGCGTGGGCGGGCCGGAAAGCGGCAGGCGTGTCGGTTCGCCGCCACTTCCGATCTGCCCTTGGAGCGAGACCCGCTCGGGCCGTCCGCTCGCCGCGATCTGTGCGTTGCCGCGAAGGCTCATTGCGGCGCTTTCCAGAACGAAGCGCGAAACGGAGAGTGCCCCGTCGGCCTCGCGGGTGGCCAGAAGACTCAAAGCGGTGTTCTGCCCGAAAAACGGCCGTAGGTCCGGTTGGAACAGCGGCCGCAGGTCGCCCGATAGGTCGGCCCCGAATTGGCGGGCCTCCGACTCGGGGTCGAGCGAGGTACGAATGGTGCCGGTCAGGCGGTCGGCCCCGTCCGACGCGAGCGCCAAGTCCGCATTGAAATCGTCAAGCGGGCCACTGCCGTTCAGGGAAAATGTGAGTGCAGGCTGTCCGGGAAGGCCGATGACCCGGGACAAAAGCCCGTCTTTTGCTTCCATGACGGCAAGATCAATGTTCAGTTGTCGGCTTGAATTGTCAAAGCTGGTATCAAGCGAAAGCTCGGCTGGCTCATCGCGCCGTTTGATGGCCAGTTTGGCCGTGCCTTCCCCACCGCTGAGGGCCATGGAGCCTTCGATCTGAAACTCGGCTGCTTCGCCAAGCACCGGTTCGGCAATTGAAACCGACTTTATGTCCAGCGTGCCGATGTTGATGGAAACCGGAAGATCGGGAAGGTTGAACTCTCGCGCCTCGGTGTCATCGGGGCTTATCTGGTCGCCTTCGGGCATGCGGTGCAGGGTGATCGCCTCGGCGGTCAGCCGGTCAACCTCAAGCCGACCTCGCAGCAGCGCGCTACGTGTCCATTCGAGTTCGGCGTTTTCGAGCTCAAGCCAAATACCTTCCTCATCGGCTATGGTCAGGCGGTCCAGCGTCGCTTGGGATGACAGCGCGCCTTCAAATCCCTCTAGGCGGATGTCGCGGCCTGCATCCGAAAGATTGTCTTCCAGAAACCCGATGATCAGTCCTCGGTCGTCCTCCTGCGCGACGGCGGGCATCGTGAACAAGAAAAGGGTCAATATGAGGCAAGCGAGTTTACGCATCAAAAGGCCTGCCCGATACCGATGTAGAGTTCGAAATCCTGGCCCGCATCGTCGTCAAGTGGCGTGGCGATATCGACGCGGATCGGGCCGATCCCGGTGTCATAGCGCAGTCCCAGTCCCGCGCCACTGTGCCAATCGCCATTTCGTGTCCCCCAACTGTCCTGACCGACAAAGCCGGTGTCGGCAAAGGCGACAGCTCCGAATTTGCCTTTCAGATCCGCCCGTATCTCACCCGAAAGGGCAACGAAGGATCGCCCGCCTAGGCGATTCCCGCCGCCCAGATCAACAGCGAGAGATTGATAGGGTTGCCCTCTCACGGTACCCGCGCCGCCTGAGAAGAAGAGCATACCGGGCGGTACTTCGGTCAGGCCCGCCCCATTGACCGAGCCAAATTGCGCCCGCGCCGCAAAAATAACCCGGTCGTTGGGGTCAATCCCCAGATAGCCACGCGCATCGGTATAAACCCGGGCGCCGGAGACGCTTTGGTCGGCGCCGACAAACGGCGTGGCCTCGAGCGAGAAATAAAGGCCGTCCCGCGCATCGAGCGGATCATCACGGGTGTCCCATGTGAGTGATGTCGGGAACAGGATATGCTCAATCGTGCGGCTTCCGAGGTCGTCGTCGATTTCGGTGTACTGATAGGCGACCCCGGCTTCCCCGGTCAGATTGTCCGAGAAGACATGACTAAGCCCTGCGCCAACCATGGCACGTCGTTCGCGATAGTCCGGCTCATCCTCCTCTGCCAGTTCCCCTTCGAGATAGAGGGAGGTGTTTGGTGTGAAGGTGGCTGGACGTTCGAAGCGGGTTTTCAACTGATAATCGATACCGCCTGAGTCGCCACCGATCCCGCCGACTTCGGCATCAACCCGAAATCGTTCTGCCCCGCCAAGCAGATTGCGATGCAGCCAAAAGCCAGACAGGGAAAGCCCTTCGAGCGAGGAAAGCTCGGCCCCAAAACCGATGCGGCGGGGCTTGGCATCGACGATCTGGGCACCAATATCCAGCGTTCCATCAGGATTGGCCATTGCCGCCTCTTGTAAAGCGACAGACTGGAACGCCCCGGTCCGGCGTAGGCGGGTGCCTGCGCGCTCAAGCTCCTCCGGGTCAAAGACCTCGCCCTCCGGCAAGCCGGCGATGTCCCGGATACGGTCGCGCCGAACACGGCTTTTCCCTTGTGGAATGAGCTCGCCGAAACGCAGGCGCGGACCGGGGGCGAGTTCGATCTTTACATCAAGCGCCTGTTTGGCGTGGTCTGCGGTGATTGTCTCATCCGCAACTTGCGCCTTGGCGTGGCCGGTGGCGCGCCAACCGTCGATGCCGGCTTCGGTAGCCCGCCGGATGGTTTTGGCGCGGGCCAAGGCGCCACGACGAAAGCCGTCGGGGAGTTCCGTTCGAGGGGCGAGCGGTGCCATCTGGGCGCGGTCGAAAAGGAACGCCGGGCCAGGGTCCACGGAGATCAAGACCTCGTCGATGCGGGCCGGCGCTTCCAATGGCGGGATCGCCGATGCTTCGCGGCCATCAATCTTGATACTGATGACGGGGCCGTACCGCCCGGCCTCATACATCACACCGATCAAGCGAGCGTAGTCAGCACGCGCAGCGGCCAGAATATCTTGTGGCGTGACATCGTCACGGCCCGCGGTTTCCAAGGTCAGGGAACCACCTGACAGTTTTTCGGTCAGGGATTCGCCCGCTCCCGGGGCGGATAGACGAAACTCCGTCGCGCGCGCGTCTTGCGGCAAGGCCCAAAGACCAAGCAATAGCGCCGTGGCAAAGGCGCGAATAAAGGGCGAATCGTTCACAGGCAGACTTCCGCGATCTTTCTAATGGTTTCATCCCATGCCGCAGCAAGGAATACCACGGTTGGCGTATTCACAATGTCGTTCGGCAGGATTCTTCCGACAGATTCAAGACGTTCGCCTCAATTCGCGTTCCAGTGCCCGCTCAATGGCTCCTCTCGGTCGGGTGAAGCGTGCCAAAAGATCATAGAGCACCGGCGTGACAACCAACATGAGAATGGCAGACAGGGTCAGGCCAGCGATAATGACAGTGCCGATGGCGTTTCGGCTTTCCGCGCCGGCACCCGTGGCCAGAACGAGGGGCAGGGCGCCCAGAACGGTGGACAGGACGGTCATCAGGATTGGACGCAGGCGCAATGTCGCCGCAGTGATGACCGCCTCGCGGATGGGTTTTCCCTCATCACGCAGTTGATTGGCGAACTCCACGATCAAAATGCCGTTTTTCGCGACCAACCCGATCAACAGGATAATGCCGATTTGACTGTAGACATTCAGCGACAATCCCCCGAGGGCCATGGCATAAATCGCCCCTGCGACACCGACAGGAACGGTCAGCAGGATGGTGATCGGGTGGATGAAACTCTCGAACTGCGCCGCAAGCACGAGAAAGACGATCAAGAGCGACAGCGCAAAAACCAGATTGGCCCCTGAAGCAGTATCTTTGAACGTGCGAGACTGCCCTTCGTAACCAAGGTTTGCCTCGGCCGGGAGAATATCGGCGGCCGCCTGTTCGAGTTGGCCCAGAACCGTGCCGAGATCGGCCCCCGGCGCAAGGGCGGCCGAAAGTTGGATGGAGGGCAACCTGTCAAACCGGCGGAGCGACGGTGCGGCGGCGTTTTCCTCAACCGTCACGAGAGCGCCGAGCGGGACGAGGCTTTCGCCGTCGCCTGCGCGGATAAAGATGTTGTCGATATCCGATGGCGTCCGGCGGTCGCCCGCTTCGGCCTGAGCGAAAACGGGGTATTCGCGGCCGCGGCTGACGAAGGTGGTTACTTGTCGAGAGGCCAGCATCGTCTGAAGCGTGTTGGCGATCACATCGGCGGAAATACCAAGGTCGTCTGCGCGTTCACGGTCAATGCTCACGTCGATTTGTGGCAGGTTCTGTTCGAAGTTGATCTCGGGGTTGACCACACCATCAATGGTTTCGGCGCGCTCCAGAAGCGCCGTGGCCCAGTCTTTGACGCTGTCGAAGTCAGGTCCGCCCACGACGACGCGCACAGGCGTTGAGTTGCCGCGAAGTCCAAGACCGGCGGGCGTGACTGGGAAACCCCGTGCGATGGTAACCTGCCCCATTTGCGGGGCGATCCGGCGTACCACGTCGCTGATTGGTACCTCGCGCTCGTCCCACGGGGCGAGGCGGAAAACCACAAAGGATCGCCAAGCGCGATTGCCCCAGCCGGTGAAGGTAAAGACCGTCTCGATGATCCCTTCGTCGCGCATGGGCTGTAGGATACCTTCGACTTGTCGGGCCGCTTGGTCGGAGTATTCCACCGTGCTGCCTTGGGGGGCTGTCAGCGGCACGAAGCCGACCCCGCGATCTTCACGCGGGGCAAGCTCGCGGGGGAGATCAGCGTAGAACAAGGCAGCCCCGCCTGTGACCGTAAGCGCAAAGGCCAATACGACAAGCGGCATGCGCAAGGCCCCTCTCAACAAAGCGGCATAAGTCTTCTGCACAAATCCACGCGGGGCGCTGCTGTCTTGCGGGGCGGGGGCGGTGCCCTTGCGCAAAACCTTGGAGGCAAGCGCCGGGCAGGCCGTAAGAGCCACGAAGGTCGAGATGGCCACCGTGCCCGCCATCACCCAGCCGAATTCGATGAAAAGCCTCCCGACCTGGCCCGGCATGAACGACAAGGGCACGAAAACAGCGATCAGGGTGATGGATGTCGCCAGAACCGCGAAGGTCACTTGGCGCGCGCCTTTGAGGGCGGCGACAAGCGGTGTTTCACCGTTTTCGATCCGCCTTTGGATGTTCTCCAGAACGACGATGGCATCGTCGACGACCAATCCGATGGCCAGAAGCAGCGCAAGAAGCGTCAGAGTGTTGAGGGAGAACCCCCAGACCCCGATCAAGACGAAAGCCCCCACCAAGGAGACAGGGATCGTGATGGCCGGGATCAGCGTTGCGCGCAGGGAGCGCAGGAAAATCAGGATCACCAATACCACCAGGACCAACGAAATGGCGAGGGCTTGGACCACTTCCCGGATTGAGGCGCCGACAAAGAGCGCGTCATCCGAGCCGACGATAATCTCCATGCCTTGCGGCAAGGTGGGTCTGAGGCGGTCTATCTCTGCACGGACTGCATTGGAGATTTGCAGGGTGTTGGATTGGCTTTGGCGCTGCACGGCGATGCCGATGGCATCGCGCCCGTCGCTGCGCGCAATGGTTGAATCATCGGCCACCCCGGGTTCGACCCGTGCCACATCGCCAAGTCGCACGGGATACCCGGCAATTCGGTCGAGCACGACGCCCCTGAAATCGTCGACGCTTTGCAGGCGACTGTTCAGGCGAACGGAAAGTTGCCGATCTTGCGACCGTACCTCGCCGGCGGGCAATTCAACATTGTTGCGCAGAAGGGCGGATTCGACATCCGAAACCGTCAGCTTCCGGGCGGCCAAGGCCCGGCGGTCCAACCAGATACGCACGGCAAAAGCCCTGTCGCCGTAAATGCGCAGGTTGGCCACGCCATCAAGCGTTGCGAGACGGTCCACGACGAAACGGTCGATGTAATCGGTGATTTCTGCCGTGGTCATTCGGTCGGATGTGACGGCCAGACGCATGACCGGGTCGGAATCGGCGTCGCTTTTCTCGACCTCCGGGGCCTCGGCCTCTTGGGGAAGGTCGTCGCGGACACGGCCAACGGCATCCCGGACATCATTTGCCGCGACGTCGATATCCTGTCCGGCTTCGAATTCAATCGTCACGCGCGAGCGGCCCTGACGGCTTTCGGAACTGATGGATCGGATGCCCGAGATCGAGGCCACGGCCCCTTCGACAGTTTCGGTTATGTCGGTGTCGATCACCTCAGGGGCAGCGCCGCGATAGTTGGTTGTGACCGTGACGACCGCATTGTCCACGTCGGGTAATTCCCGGACGGGAATATCGCGCAAGGCGGCAACACCGAAAACGATCAACAGCAGACTGGCCACGGCGGCCAGAACCGGGCGGCGTACCGATATATCAGACAGCGTCACGATCCTTGCCCGTCTTGATCGTCTGCACCGGCGTCGTTGTTCAGAAGTTGCACGGCGCCACCATCGCGGACGCGATGCAAGCCGCGCACGACGACCTGCGTTCCGGGGGCGAGCCCTTCCAAGACGGCCACCATTCCATCCCGCCGCGCACCTGTTTCAACGATCAAGCGGTTTGCGGTGCCATCGTTGACCGCAAAAACATAAGTCTCGGCGGCCTGGAAAATGATCGCCTCTTCGGGAACGACCAGCCTTTCGGCTTCGGAAATCGTCAAGTCCAGGGACATGAACATGCCCGAGGGCAAAGTGCCGTCGGGGTTGGGAATCACGGCGCGGGCGCGGAAAGAGCGGCTGACCGGATCTATTCGGCTGTCGACTGCGTCTACCCGGCCCGTGAAGGTTTGGTCCGGAAAGGCCGCGCTGCGCGCCATGACCCTTTGACCGGTTTTGATTTCGGCGAAAAGCGTTTCCGGCAAGGCAAACTCAACTTCGACCTCTGACAAATCATCCAGCCGGGTGATCAGAGTACCTGCGCTGACCCTTGCTCCTTCGTCGATTTCCGCCAATCCGACGACGCCACCGAATGGTGCCAGAATGGTTCTTTCCACCAAGCGTTGCCTGGCGCGATTGAGCTGTGCCCGGGCTTCGGCCAGCCTTGCGGTTGCTTCCTCGAGAGTGGCCTCGGCAACGGCATTGGTACGGCGCAATTGCGTGATTCGCGCGAGGGCTTGCTCGCGTTCTGTCAGGCGCGCTTCAGCCTCGGCGACGTCGGCGCGGGCGATAGTATCGTCAAGCCGGACCAGAACAGCCCCCTTTTCGACCCGCATGCCGGGGCGTATTGCCAGTTCGACAACGCGCCCATCCGTTTCGGGAACGATATCGACGGATTGCTTGGCGCGGGTCGTTCCGACAGCCTCGACTGTTTCGCGCAAGGTTCGTGTCTCGACTATCGCCACTTCAACGGTTGCGGCCCGGCCCCCGCGCGAGGGGGCATCCGGAGCCTTTTCATCTTCGGCGATATGGCGGGTATAGCCCTCGTAGGCACCATAGCCGAGCGCCGCCGCCAAGCACAAAATCAAAAGCTGTTTCCAGACAGGCACGCAGGATTACTCCTAAAACCGGGACAGGCAATCGAGACCTGCGGAAATGATGGTAATGTTGCACGCCGAATTGGCAATCACTTATGGACCGGTCATGCCGCATTGTTGTAGGTTGCAAGACCTTCCTGAGTGGCCTGCCAAACCTCTTGCAGCTCTGCAAGATGCCGTTTCACGTCCTTTGGGCGGCCTAAAAGACAGGCGTTTTCTGCACGGCCCAAACTCATTTGCATGGCGCTTGCACCCAACACGGCGGCCGAGCCCGCAAGTCTGTGCAACCGCTCTGCAAGAGCGCCGGACGTCGCGCTGCCCAGAAGATGAGGCGCTTCCCTGATCAGGGTATCGGCCTCTTGCTGAAAATCACGAAGCGTTTTCGCCATGCGATTTGACGAGAGCATCTCGTTCAATTGATCCAAAACATCAATGTCCAAGATGGGACACTCGGTTGCGCTGTTTTCCTCGGTCAAGTCCCTGGTGGGGCGTTTGCCGGCGAGTATGGCGCGTAGTTCTGCCCTTGGCAGCGGTTTGGTCAGTATACCTTCGGCGCCAGAGGCGCGCAGCTGCTCGTCTGGGTCAAGATTGATATGCGCCGTCAAGAAGATCAGCCGAGCATTTCGCGACGGGCCGCTTCCTTGGGTAATCGCGCGTGCGGCTTCAACGCCGCCCAGGCCGGGCATGGAAATATCCATCAAAATCAGATCGAAGGCTTCGGTATTGGCCATCGCAACCGCTTCGTTGCCGTCTGCGGCGGCATGCACATGATGTCCGTCCTTTTCAAGCATTTGGGACAGGACATAGCGGTTGGAGACGTTATCCTCGGCAATCAGAACCGAGGAGGGGGTGGAATCGTGGGACGGAATCTCGGCAACTGCCGGCTGTGTCTTGGCCTGGGCTTTGGGTAACGGCAGGCGAACCCAGAACAGGCTGCCTTCACCCTCGACGCTTTCCACACCGATCTGCCCGCCCATGAGCGTCACCAACTGGCGTGCTATCCCAAGCCCCAGCCCGGTCCCTTCGATCCATCCGGCGGAGGCACCGCCAAGCCTGACGTAATCTTCGAAAATGTAGGGCAGGTCTTCCTCGGCGATGCCAATACCGGTATCGCTGATCTGAAATTCGACAAGGTCGAGATCCTGCTCGACGCCATTATGACGCGTTGCTTCAAGTGTGATGGAGCCGTTCTCCGTGAATTTGACCGCATTGGCGACCAGGTTGACCAAGACCTGCTGAACACGGCCTTCATCACCGAGCACATGACCGAACCCTTGCACCGGGGACAAAAGGGCAAGTTTGGTATTGCGGGCTTGGGCGTTCGCGTTTTGAGCTTCGACCAAATCCGCCAAGAGGGAGTCGAGATCAAAGACCGCTTCGCGCAACCGAAGTGTGCCGCCGTCGGCCTGCGTGATTTCAAGTGCATCGTTGATCTGATTCAAAAGCTGCTGACCCGAACCATGCATGATCTGGGCATAGCGGCGCTGTTCCTTCGTCAGCCGTGTTTCATCCAGAAGGTCCAGTGTGCCAAGTATGCCATGCAGGGGGGTGCGCATCTCGTGACTGATTATCGCCAGAAAACGGGCCTTTGCGCGTTCACCGGCAAGCGCGTTGTCTCGTGCGACCTGCATCTCGGCATCGGCGGCGATGCGGCGTGAGATATCCCGGATGAAGCAAACGCAGACTCTGTCGCCTGACCGTACCGCCATGTCCGCCGACAGCTCCACCGGGAATTGGTGACCGTCTGGACCACGCGCAATGAGGTTGGCACAGCGGTTCGGACCATCCGCGCAGGACTGTACCAAGCGCGGACCGGGCAGGGGGGCCAATGTACCATCTTCTGATTGGCGCAAAAGCAATTGGCCGACATTGTCGCGCTGTCGGGGGGTGTTCTCGTCAAGGCCGAACATGCGTTGAGCCGCGGCATTCATATCCAGGATCTCACCGCAGGGATGTACGACCAAAACCGCGTCTTGCGACGTATTCAGAATGGTCGACAACCGGTTGAGCGTGATGCGGTTTTCAAGCGCCCTGCGCCGGTAGACCCGAAAAAGCCGCCACAGCAGGATCAGCATTGACAGCATGGCGACGACCATGACGATGACCAGCAAGGTAAGCCGGATAAGTTGGTTGGATAGCTCGCTGCGCTCGGCATCGGATTGGCGGGCGTCAATGGAGAGACCGGCACTTGCAAGCTGGCGTATCGGTGATGTGAGCCCTTCCAACGCGGTGACAAGCATGGGACCTGAGGCGACCAAAGGACTGCGGTCGCCATCAAACACCGGCAGGACCCCGATCAGCGTGTCATAGATGCGCTCAAGCTGTACCGCAGCGTCAGAACCGGCCAGGGCCTCGGCATACTCACGCCCTTCCCTGAGCGTGACGACGCGGCTGAAGAGCGCGTTGAACCTACGGCGCGCCTCTTGTCCCGTTGTCGGATCATCTGGATCAAGACGCTCAAGCGCGTTTATTGCCTTGACCTGCTCGACCTCAAGCTGGGCCATAGTCCATTGCATATTGTCCGTCGCTGTGGAGCCAAATTCACCGAGTTTTAGAAAAACTTGCGTTGCCATATAAATCGCGGCGATGAGGCATACCGATGCAAGCCCACTGAAAAGGATCAGTTGAGGCCTGCGCCGAAACATAGGTCGGATCAATTTGCCAATGGGCATCGGTATCTGCCCTCATGGGGATTGCGATAACCTGTGCTAGCGCGAAACCGTGATGCGGTCCAGTTGCCAGACACTTCGTGAATAGACCGTTTCCGTTCGAAACGCTGGATCGGAATCGTAATTGTAAACCAGCCAGACCGGCCCTTTTTCACGCGCGCTCATCGGCTTGCCATTGCGGGTGTGAGCCAGAAGCGCTTGGCCTTTTTCAATCTCGTTTAGAGGGATCTCGACGAAATAATCATTGATCGCTTCAAGTTCGAGCGTACCGTCCGTCACTTTGAAAGACTGCAGAAAATCGTACAGCCAAACACCTTCGAACTCTTGCACACCTCTTGTCCAGATCGTTGTGGTTTCAAAGCTGGCTTGCGGTAGGTCCAACAGGGATTGTCTGGTGATCCCGGATTGAATCACGCTGTCATTCTCAGGTTGCGGCTGAACAAGTGTCAAAAGAACGTCTGAGGGGTCAGCATACAGAACTTTCATCGAAGCAAAGGTAACCGTCCAAGTCGCCATCAAAACGTTCAAGAAAAAACGACGCGTCAACATATTAGCAAACCTTCCCAAACCCGAGAATTGCGTTTTTGAGTATGCTTTTTTTCATCAATCGGTGCTATCCCTATTCAAATGCATAGGTCAAATGTAGTTTCGTTCTGAAGTATACGCCATTGAATTGGCGTTAGGGCGGCTTTTTGGCTGGGGATTCAGGAGCGCCGGACGCTGTATAATGGAAACGAAACGCTTGCTAATCGCCGATGATCACGACTTGGTTCGTGAAACCATCGCGGTGTACCTTAGGCAACAGGGTGGCTATGAGGTGCTTGTTGCGTCTTCCTTGGAAGATGCTCTGGACAAGGCCCAAAGCGCGCAACGGATTGACCTTGTTTTACTGGATTTTTCGATGCCCGGGATGGACGCTTTGGGTGGCCTGACCCGAATGCGTGAAGTCTTGGCCTGCCCTGTGGCGATTATCTCGGGAACGGCACCGCCCGATGTGGCGCGGCGGGCCTTGCGTGCAGGGGCAGCAGGCTTCTTGCCCAAGACACTCGACCCGATGTCGCTTTTGGCGGCTGTTCGTCAAATGTTGCTGGGGGAAACCTATTTGCCGGCGGAGTTTCTTTCGGGAATTAAGCCGGCGGCTGATCGGGTCGTTTTGACACCGCGCGAGCAGGACGTGATACGCGGCGTGGCGGAAGGCAAATCCAACAAGGAAATCGCCCGCGATTTGAATATTCAGGAAGTCACTGTAAAACTTCACGTCAAGACCTTGTCGCGCAAGCTAGGAGCCCGCAATCGCACCCATGCCGCGATGTTGGGTCGCGATATGGGTCTGACCTGACACAAGGGCATGTTTAGGGTTTGACATCGCGTTGCGAGCGCGGGGATAACCGGCGGCAAGATGGTCAGAAAGCCTTTTGCAAGATTGGAAGATTTCCTTGGTGCGATCGCCCTGATCGTCGCCTTTTTCGCGCTTGGGGTGTTTGACTTCAAGAAAGAGGATCCATTGGTCGAGGCCGGACTTCAGGCGGCCTCGGACAGGGTGGTTCAGGAGGCCAGGCATAGCGTCTCTGTCGACGTGGATGGCCGGGATCTGTTACTCAGGGGATTGGTGGATAGCGAGGCGGAAAAAACACGCCTTTTGAACGAGTTGCGCCAAATCGAGGGGCGCGGAAGCGTTGACGCCGATGTCGAGATCCTTGAGATGGTCGAACCGTTTCGAACCGAGCTGTCGCGAGCAAAAGACGGGACAATAACGACAAGCGGTTTTGTTCCATCCGAGGCTGCGAGAACCCGGCTCGAACAGGTTTTGGGCCATGACCTAGAGGACGTTCAATTGGCGTCCGGGGCGCCGCTGAACTGGACCGACGCGGCGGAATTGCTGGCCAAGGCGCTAATGCAACTTGAGCAGGGGCGCGTGGTGCTGTAGGCAATGCAGGTTTCATTCGAGGGTACGGCGTTGGCGCCATTGGAAGCAGGGCGTGCGGAACGATTGCTGGAGGCGGTGCCAGAGACCTTCTCGGTTGAGACACGGCTTGAGCTTCTTGACGATGGGAGCCCTTTGCGTTTGTCGGCGCGGCGGACGATTGGCGGGGCTGTCAGCCTGGCCGGGAAATTGCCCGAGGGCATGGTGTTACAGGGCTACGACACCGCGAAAATCGTCACCACACCCGTGCCGCCGCCCGTGGCCGATTGGGACAAGGCTGTGTTGAATGGTATTCGGGCGTTGGAGAGCTTGCGGATCGGCCAATTGAGCATCACCGGAAGCACGCTGACCTTGAGTGGTGAGGCGTGGTCGGACGCGGCGATGCGGGAGGTCAGGACCCTTATGGAGGGGATGCCCGGAGGCATCGCCGCCAACCTTGCCGTGACGCAGATGGATGATGGTCAACCTTTTGATTTAACGGTGGAATTTGACGGTCAACAGGCTGTGGCCTCGGGTAAGATTCCACGTGACCTGTCCTTGCGAACGCAGGGGGCGTTTCTGGATCATCCGGTTCTGGAGGGTGATCTCGAGGTGGCGCAGGTTTCGGCAAGCCCGGATTGGTGGGCTGCGGCGAGTTTCGGGTTGGAGGGTCTCGCGCATTTTGAGCGCGGTGAATTGCGCGTGCAGGACGGGCAATTGCACTTGTCCGGACAGGCTTTTGGCCCGGATGAAAAGGCGCGGATATTGGCCGCTTTGGAAGGGGTGCCGCAAGATGTGGACCTTGTGCTTGACCTGACGCTGAAAGACGATGGCACACCGGCCCGGATGACCCTGCGGCTTGAAGGGGGTGTTGGGGTCGCCAAGGGCAAGTTGCCCGAGGAATTGCGGATTGAGGATTTGGCGCAAGCCTTGGAGGCCGAGGTCAGCGATGTGGGGCTTTCCGTGGCCTACCTGCCTGTCGAAAAAGGATTTTCTGCCGCCGTGATGGCCGGGACGAGAGCGCTTTCATTGGCCGAGAAAGGCACGCTATCCGTCGCGACCGGCAAGGTGCATTTGCAGGCCTTGGTGCGCGACCCCGAAGCGGGCGAAAGCGTCGAGGCCGCGATGGCGCAGATGCCTGCGGGCTTCGAGGTGGGGGTCGATCTGACCTATCTGGATGACGGGCGGCCTTTTTACCTTGTGATTCAATATGATGGCGAAGCGGCTTTGAGTTCTGGCAAGGTACCGCGGGACCTTGGTCTGGCTTCGCAGAAGGCGATCTTCGGGCAGGCGGTCAAGGCAGGCGACCTGACATTTGCCGAGGTGCTGGCCAGCCCGGAATGGTGGGGGGCTGCAAGGGCGGGACTTGTTGGGCTTTCGATGTTGGAGTCAGGCCGTTTGGAAGTGGACACGGAGGTGATCCGGTTACAGGGGCAGGTTGCTGATGCGTCGCGGCGCGCCACCATCGAGCGGCGGATGTCGTACCTGCCGGAGGGCTTTTCGGCGGAGCTGTCGTTAACTGCTCCGGGCGAATCAGGGCAAAGTATTGATTAACAAGAAAAACCCCTGTCTGTAACGCGTCGGTATTGCGTCGGTTTGGATGTCTGTAATCACGGGAATTAACAGGGCGTGCGGTGTGTTTCGTACAAAACGTACGCGAGTTTTGTACGTTCTGGAGTGGCGTGCTCATCAGCCCTGACGGGCTCAAACCCCGCCTTCGCCGCTCTGCCGTTAGGCCCCAAGCGGTCCTACGACGTGTTCGCGCCTGTCGGGGATCACTTGAAACGGAATGGAACCAAAAAAAGGCTCTGGAGACCCAGAGCCTTTGAAGCCGTCTTGGAAGGGGGCACTACGGCATGATCACCTTGTCGATAACGTGGATCACGCCGTTTGAGGCAATGATATCTGCGGAGGTGACGGTTGCGCCGTCAACTTTCACACCATGGGTGCCGTCGACATGCACCGTGGAGCCTTGAACCGTCTTGACCGAAAGGCGTTGTCCGGCAAGCTGGTCGGAGGTGACCGCGCCGGGAACGACATGGTACGTCAAAATCGAGACGAGCTTATCCTTGTTCTCCGGCTTCAGCAGGGTTTCGACAGTCCCCGCGGGCAGCGCCGCGAAGGCTTCGTTGGTCGGTGCGAAGACCGTGAACGGTCCGTCACTCTTGAGCGTGTCAACGAGGCCCGCAGCCTGAACAGCGGTGACAAGTGTGGAAAAACTCTCGTTTGATGCAGCGATATCGACGATGTCGTCGCCGTCGTCCATCATCGGAGCGCAGGCGGTGGTGAATGCAGCAATGCCGAGCGCTGCCAGTGTCTTCATTGTAAAGCGGCGGTTCATGTTGAAGTCCTTTTGATCATTTTTGAGAAGGATTACACAAACACTAAGCACCTAAGGTGTACGGTGATTTCGCAGCCTTGGATCATTCAGGGGACAAAACCGGGCGTATTGGCCGCAGAGGGGCGATGCATTTCAGCGTTTGGCGTGTCGAATTCCGGGCCTACTTGTGACGTCACTCCACAACAAAAGGCCCCGCGTAAAACGGGGCCTTTCCTATGTCTTGCCAATCGTGGATCAGGCGCGGCGGCGGCGGCGGGAGCCGGCGCGGCCGCCCCGGCCACCGGCGGCTTCTTCGCCGGGTTTCGGCGGGGCCTTGTTGAACTTTATCCACTCGCCGCCGTGCGGGTCGTTGTTGGTCAGGAAGTTGGCGGCGCGGATGGCCTCCATTTCCTTGCCCGGGCGCGGCTTGGTGGAGCCAAGGCCGAAAAGCTGGCAGAAGGTTTCGTCGTCCATGTCCTCGGGCAGAACGAGGCCCGCGGCGGCCACTTCGGCTTTCTTTGCCTCGATTTCGGACTGTTTTACCGGCAGCGCCACCGGGTTCATGATGGCCGAGGTCATGCCCGCGCCCATGGCCATGGGCAGGAAGGCGTTGTTGATGCCGTGGCGGTTGGGCAGGCCGAAGGAGATGTTCGACGCACCACAGGTGGTGTTCACGCCCAGTTCCTCGCGCAGGCGGCGGACAAGGGTAAAGACCTGCTGACCGGCGGTGCCCATGGCACCGATGGGCATCACCAGCGGGTCGACCACGATGTCATGCGCGGGAATGCCGTAATCGGCGGCGTGTTCCACGATCTTCTTGGCGACGGCAAAGCGTACCTCGGGGTCTTCGGAAATGCCGGTGTCGTCGTTCGAGATGGCCACGACCGGCACGTTGTATTTCTTGACCAGCGGCAGGATCGCTTCAAGCCGGTCTTCTTCGCCGGTGACCGAGTTCAGAAGCGGGCGGCCTTCGCAGGCGGCAAGGCCAGCTTCAAGTGCGGCGGGCACCGAGCTGTCGATGCAGAGCGGCACGTCGACCAGCCCCTGGACCAGTTCGATGATCTTGGTCATCAGGGGCGGTTCTGTCTCGTTCGGGTTGGGGTTGGAGTTATAGACAACGCCCGCGTTGACATCGAGCACTGTGGCCCCGGCAGCGACCTGTGCAATGGCGTCTTGCTCGACGGTCGAGAAATCGCCGGCTTCCAGTTCAGCGGCCAGTTTCTTGCGACCAGTGGGGTTGATCCGTTCGCCGATGACGCAAAACGGCTCATCGAAGCCCATTACGGCGGTCTTGGTTTTGCTTTCGATGATGGTACGGGTCATGGTTTATCCTTGTTGGTTTGCGGGAACGCCCGAGGCGCCGCCATGTTCAATGGCCCAGTTGGCATTGGTCTTGATACCGCCAAGCGGGAAGAAGTGCACCTTTTCGATGTTGAAATCGGGATTCGCGGCCTTGTGCGCGGCCAGTTCGGTGAGAACATCCGTGGGCTCATAGGGCAGCAGGAGTTTGGAGACATCCATGGCGCGTTTTTGCAGCACTTTGAGCGAGGGGCCGACGCCGCAGGCGATGGCGAATTTGATCAGGGTTTGCAGCTTTGCCGGGCCGGCGATGCCGATGTGGATGGGCAATGTGATGCCCGCTTCGCGCAGGGCGTCGGCCCATGCGATGATCGGCTTGGCGTCAAAGGCGAACTGGGTGGCGAGGGCCATTTCGGCGTCAGTCTGCTCAGAGAACTTCTGTTTCCATTGCAGCGCCGCGTCGACGTTCTTGCGCGAGCCGTCGGGGTCGATATCGCGGTTGCCCTCGGGGTGCCCGGCGACGTGCAGGCGCTTGAAACCCGCGCGGTCGAAAAGGCCGGTTTCGAGAAGCTGGGTCGAGGCGTGGAAATCACCATGCGGTTTTTCAACGCCGCCGGCGAGGATGAGGCCCTGGTCGACCCCGGCCTCGCCCTGATACATGGCGATCCAGTTTTCCAGCGTCGCCGCGTCCTTGATGATGCGCGCCGGGAAATGCGGCATCACCGGGTAACCCTCGTCCGCGAGACGCTTGGCGGTGGCGACCATGTCCTCGATGGGCGTGCCTTCGATATGCGCGATGTAGACGCGGGTGCCTTGGGGCAGCAGGTCGCGGAAGTTTTCGACTTTTTCGGCCGTGCGCGGCATGACCTCGATCGAATAGCCTTGCAGGAAGGCTTCGACTTGCGGGTTGACGGGGGCAGGGGCGGTGGCGCCTGCGTCACGCTTCTTGAAGTTCAACAGAGCCATTGCGGCCTCCCATAGCGATCTCGGGCTCATGCCCAACCTTCGTTTGCGATCAGTTGCTTGATGCGCTCCTGATCGTATTCGGTATCCAGGCGGGTGGCCTCGGCCTCGGCCACCTCGGCGGGATCACCTTCGACTTGATAGGGGGCCGCCTTGCGCCATTCGGCGAGGTAGGCATCGGTATCGGAGGCGCCGATTTTCATGGCGGCGCGGTCGATGGCTTGTTCAAAGCGTTCGGGGAGCGGTTTCTTGGCGCCCCGGCGGCCCTTGCCCACGATCACCTGCGCGGGGATGTCCCGCCAATATACGATTGTGACGTCAACCATGGCTGATTCCTCTATCTTCGTGGGTCGTGTCTAAAGCAGGCGAGGCCCCGGGCGGGGTCGATTTTCGACAGAACGCGGACATCATGCGACGTGCGGAGACTAACGCGCCTGTCGATGCGCCACCATGGGGGCAATTCGGAAAACCTCTCATGATCGTCATGTAGAGTTTTACAACAGCTTGCGCGGGGGGCTTTGACGCACTACCTTTGAGGTAACTCGAAATGGAGGGCGTGTAGTTATGGCGCCCAAGCGTCCCGGAAGTGCGGGCGCGGTCCCCAAAGCGGTCGAAAGCCCCGCACTCAAACCCCCCGGGTCAACAGGGCCGCTTTATGCGGCTTTGGACCTGGGAACAAACAGTTGCCGTATGCTGATTGCCCGTCCCGAGGGCGGTCAGTTCAAGGTCGTCGACAGTTTTTCCAAATCCGTGCAGCTTGGTGCGGGGTTGGAGAAAACCGGCCGCCTGTCGCGGTCGTCGATTTACCGGACAATTCAAGCCCTTCGCGTCTGTCAGCAGAAGTTGAAGCGGCACAGGGTCAAGCGGATGCGGCTTGTGGCGACGGAGGCCTGTCGCCGGGCGCGCAACGGCCGCGATTTCATGGCGCGGGTGAAGCGGGAAACCGGGCTGACGCTGGACATTATCGAACCGCAGGAAGAGGCGCAGCTTGCCGTAGTGTCCTGTGCGCCGCTCGTCAGCCGGAGCACCGATCAGCTATTGGTGGTGGACATCGGTGGGGGCTCGACCGAACTGGTCTGGATTGACCTGCGTGATGTGCCCAAGAGCGAGCGGCGGCGGGCCATCATGCGTATGCACAGCGGATTTCATTGCCCTGATACGGGGTTTCCCGCCGCCAAGGTGGTGGATTGGATCAGCGTGCCGCTGGGGGTGGCGACGCTGCGCGACCAGTTCCGGGACGTGGAGGATGACAGCGCGCGGTTTGCGCTGATGAGTTGGTATTTCGAGGAAAACCTCGCCGAATTCGCACCTTACAAGGACGAGCAGGTGCGCGAAGGGTTCCAGATCGTTGGCACCAGCGGCACGGTGACCACGGTGGCGGCCAGTCATCTGGGCCTCAAACGCTATGACCGCAACAAGGTGGACGGCTTGCGGATGACCAGTGACGAGATTGACAAGGTGATCCGGGGATATTTGACTCTTGGCCCCGAGGGGCGGCGGCGTGACCCGCGTATCGGTCTGGACCGGCAGGCGCTGATCATGTCGGGGGCGGCGATTTTGCAAGCCTTGCTGCGCTGTTGGCCGACCGACCGGCTCTCGGTGGCGGACCGGGGCCTGCGCGAGGGCATGCTTTATGCGCAGATGGCGCAGGATGGCGTATTGAAGGACGAACAGGACTGATGGCGAAGAAACCGGATGGCAAGAATACCTCGGGGCGGGGTCAACGCGACCTGAAGGTAAAGGTAAAAACGGCGCGCGGGCGCAAGCCGTCCTCGACGCGGTGGCTGCAACGTCAGTTGAATGATCCTTATGTGAAGCGCGCGCAGGCCGATGGGTACCGAGGGCGCGCGGCCTACAAGATCATGGAATTGGACGACAAGTTCCGCTTTCTCGTGCCCGGCGCGCGGGTGGTCGACTTGGGCTGTGCGCCCGGTGGCTGGTGTCAGGTTGCGGTTCCGAGGGTGAATGCACTGGGCGAGAAGCAAGGCAAGGCGCAGGGGTCGATCCTTGGGGTTGATTTGCAGGAGGTGGAGCCGATTGCGGGCTGCGAGTTGCACCAGTTGGATTTCATGGACGATGGTGCCGACGACAAGGTCAAGGAATGGCTTGGCGGCAAGGCTGACGTGGTGATGAGTGACATGGCGGCGGCAAGCTCGGGCCACAAGCAGACCGACCACCTGCGGATCATCGCCCTGTGCGAGGCGGCGGCCTATCTGGCCTTTGATGTGCTGGAAGAGGGGGGCACCTTCGTGTCGAAGGTTCTGGCCGGCGGGGCGGAGGGCGAGTTGCAAAAGCTGCTCAAGCAGCGGTTTGCCAAGGTCGCCAACGTCAAACCGCCCGCATCACGGGCGGACAGTTCGGAAAAATTCGTGGTCGCGACCGGTTTTCGCGGCTGACGCCCCTTAACTGGCGAGCTTGGCTGGTTGAACCGAACTTATCGAGCGTTCAGCTTGCAGGCGAAAAAGCTGTGCCTCGGCGGGGTTCGCGGGTGTCACCTGTGCCGGAACCTGACTGGCAATGTTGCGTTGCCGGATAAGCTCGAACAACCGCGCGTGGCGCGCGGCCTTCGTGGATTGAATGATATGAGACATGGAAACCTCTTGCCTTACGGATACTGAGGCAGAACCATTGCCAAACCATTAAGGCCGATTTGGCCCTTGGGCCGTGCGAAATTGTGATCATTTTCAGCACCTTCGGATGGCAAGCGCCACAATTGCAGCACGCAATGATCGTCTTGGCCAAGGTCATCGGCGTGAGGGCTTGCGGGGGGTGACGGGGCCGCAGCCCCGATAAAAATACCTTTTGAGGCCGCATTGTGCTATCACGAGTTGATATTTGTGTTTGTGACACCGTCATAGGGGAGCAAAAACTTTGAATTTTTCATTTCCAATTGCCGTCGCCGTTGTTGCCATCAGCCTGCCATTCGCAACCGTCACGCGGGCGGAAATGAACAGCACAGAAGACCGTTTGCTGCGCGATCTTTTGACCAAGAACAGTTTCAACAGCTTGTTCCAGCCCAATGACCCGCCCAAGAGCCTTACCTTCAAAGGCCGTACATCGCCGGGACCGATTGAATGGGGGTTGGCCCCCGACGAATATGAAATACGGCCTGTCGCAATGAAGGGGCATGTGGCGAATAATTGCGAGACTGACGCGGTATTGACCGTCAGCGATCACTTGCAGGACGAATACAAGGAAACCTCAAGCTGGGAGGTTACGGGGGGTTTTGAGGTTGGCTGGTCCGTGGAGGCCGAAGGTAAGCTGCCTGTTCTTGGGTCGGGCAAAGTGGGTAAGGAGGTGAAGATATCGGTTTCGGCATCAACGGGGGGAAAGACCACCACGACGTTGAAGGTACGGTCGGGGTATTCGGTGGTTGTGCCGCCACAACGGGAAATGGACGTGCAACTTCAGGTTATCGAGCAAGTAATCGAAGGAACGCCCTTCAAGATCGAGGTCGAACTGATAGGTGACGCGACAATTGCGACCGAAACGCAGAGTTATTGGGTTCCCTATGTTAAGGCGGAGGGCCTGCCCGCTGGCATCGTGATTGCCGGGGAAGAGCGTAAGCCAAATGGGGATTGGCGGGATCTGGTCGTGTGCAAATCCGGGGATGGGCATCCGGGCAAGATTGTCGAGAAGATATGTCATTACGGCTATGACGGGGATGAACGTGGAACCTCGGATTACTACGTTTTGTCCGTGCCGGGGGCGCAGTATGAATGGATGGATCACAAGGATTTCGAAGATGCGTTTTCGCAACGCGAAATCGCCGAGGGCCGGGCCGATGTTTTCTATGGGGTAAAAGAAAGCCGCGAGGGGCGATATAACGGTCGCACCTTTGTGTGCCGCGCCAAGTACCGGGGCAATATGCATTCGGGCAAGATGGTGGATAACCATTGCATGTTCCCCTATGGGGGAAAGGAACGTCAGAGAAGGAATTATGACGTTCTGGTGCGAACCGGTGATGCGGGTTTGACTAAAACCATCCGGCTTGAGGATCATTTGAGCCGGGCAGAGCGCACGATGGTGGTTGAAGGTGAATTTGACAGTGCACGGGCGTTGTCGGCCTCGACCGTGCTGGGCAAATCACGCCCGGTGGATCCGGCGGCCTGTGGCGGTGGGGTTGTCACAGATGTTGGAACGACAATCCGTGATGTACAGATCGAGCGCGATGCGCCGATAACCGTGCAAGGGGGGAATGCCAGCACCTCTTCTTCGGGTGGGCGTGGTGATGACGCGCCAGACAGGCCAAAGGTTGATTTGCTGGCCGATGGCACGCCTTTGGCGCAGGTGTCTTTGGAGACCGACGATGCGCCAGTGGAGCTTGTGTCGCGCAGGCTGCATCTGACCTCGCCGCGTATGTTCGGCTCGGATGTTCTGGCCGTTCAGCAAGCCCTGACCGAGGCGGGCTGGCCGCTTTTGCAGGATGGGTACTATGGTACATACACCGCACGGGCCGTGCGGGCGTTTCAAAAGGCGCATCGCTTGGATGTGGATGGTGTCTTTGGCCCCATGACGCAGGCCATGCTGGGCTTGTAAAGCGGGGATTGGAGGTGGCCCTGTGAGTGCTGCTGATGTCAGGTAACGACATGGCAGCAGGTTTGCGGCGGCGTTTTGGTGTAGGGGGAAGTGGCGGACCGAGGAGGATTCGAACCCCCGACCCCCTGATTCGTAGTCAGGTACTCTATCCAGCTGAGCTATCGGTCCGTGAGGGCGGGATTTAGACCTTG
>NZ_CAJXNN010000037.1 GCF_913057115.1 uncultured Roseovarius sp. | reverse complement strand
CGCGAGGCGCTGCTGGGCCTGCCCGACCTGACCGACCGCATAGCCCCACCGCCCATCGACCCCTACGCCGATGCCATCGAAAGCGATCTGGCGCGGATCGAGGCGCAGGCAAACCGCCTCTTTGCGCCCGGCCTGCCGGGGTTCGGCCCGGCGGATGCCAGCCAAACCATCGCCCTGCTGGTCCGGTCCGACTGCCCCGATTGCACCCGCGCCACGGCCGACCTGCGCGATCTCGCCAATACCCACGACCTGCGCGTCACGCTGATCGACATGGGGGCCAACCCTGACTTGGCCAAAGCGCTCGATATTGATCTCACGCCCTCGTACGTGCTGCCCGACATGATGTTGCGCGGCCACATGCCGAGCATCGTCTTGCAACGTTACCTGACCGACTAAGCGCGCGACGCTCATCGCTGACGCTCCTCGCGAAGAAGCCCGCAAGGGCTGATGAGCGCGCCCTCTTGCACCCCGCAGACCAACGGCGCATTCTGCCACGCATGAGCACGCCCACATGGGGCCTTGTCGCCACGATCAAGGCCAATAGCACCGATATCCTGAGTTTCGCCGCCCACCACCTCGATCTGGGCGCGCATCGCGTGCACATCTATCTGGATGAAGACGCCCCCGAGGCGCGCGAGGCGCTCATAGGCCACCCCAAATGCCGCGTCATCCTTTGCGACGACGGCTATTGGAAACGCCGCGCCAAGCGCAAAGGCCGCCCCGCCAAACACCAACCCCGCCAGACGATGAATGCCACCCATTGCTACAACCGCAACCCGCAGGTGGATTGGCTGGTGCATCTCGATGTCGATGAATTTCTCTGGCCGGCCACCCCCCTGCCCGACCAACTGGCCACCCTCCCCGACGGCACCCTCTCGGCCCGCGTCCGCCCGATCGAAGCGCTGGCCTCTGATCCAACCGATCCCCCGCCCGAGGGGCAGATCTGGGCCAAGGGCTGCGCCGATCGGCTCAAACACCGCCGCGCCCAGACCAACGCCATTTACCCCACCTATGGCGATCACCTGAACGGAGGATTTCTCAGTCATGTGGCGGGCAAAGTCTTTGTCCGCACCGGGCATGATGGAATCACCCTGCGCATCCACAACGCCTTCCGGAACGGCGAACAGGACGATAACGCCGCCCCCCTGCCCAAGACCCACCTCGTTCACCTGCACGGCCACGACTGGGACCACTGGCTCAAGCACTACCGGTTCCGACTTGCCCAAGGCTCCTACCGCGACAGCCTCAAGCCTGCGCCAATGGCCGATGGCGTGGCCCTGACCATGAACCAACTTTTCACGTTGCTTGAAGATGAGAGCGGCGAAGAGGCCCTGCGCACCTTTTATACCGAGGTCTGCACCGCCACACCCGACTTGCGCAAAAGACTGGCAGAGCATGGCCACTTGCACGCCATCACGCTTGATCTGGCGGCAAAACGCGCCCGGCATTTCCCCCATATCGCTTGAATTGTTGATATTTCAGCAACAATCCCCATCTTGACAACATGATCGTCGCGGTCCGACCTCCTTGGATTGACCCTGCCCCCTGAATTCCGCTAAACGCAGGGGCACTCGGGTCACATATGTGACGACTCACGGGGCCACACGGGCCCGACCCGAACCAGATGCGCGGGCCAAGGTAGTGTCCGCAAGACATGGACACACATGACCAAATTCACTGATCTGAACCTGAACCCAAAAGTCCTCAAAGCCATCACCGAAGCCGGCTACGAAACACCGACCCCGATTCAGGCCGGGGCCATCCCCCCCGCCCTCGAAGGGCGCGACGTTCTGGGGATTGCGCAAACCGGCACCGGCAAGACCGCCAGCTTCACCCTTCCCATGCTGTCGCTTCTGGCCCGTGGCCGGGCGCGCGCGCGGATGCCGCGAAGCCTTGTGCTCTGCCCCACGCGGGAACTGGCCGCGCAGGTGGCGGAAAACTTCGACACCTATTCCAAACACCTCAAACTGACCAAGGCGCTGCTGATTGGCGGGGTCAGCTTCAAGGAACAGGACAAGCTGATCGACAAGGGCGCCGATGTGCTGATCGCCACACCGGGCCGCCTGCTCGATCACTTCGAGCGCGGCAAGCTTTTGCTGACCGGCGTGCAAATCATGGTGGTGGACGAAGCCGACCGCATGCTCGACATGGGGTTCATCCCCGATATCGAACGCATCTTCTCGCTCACGCCCTTCACCCGGCAGACGTTTTTCTTCTCGGCGACCATGGCGCCCGAGATCGAACGTATCACCAACACTTTCCTGCAAGCGCCGGAACGCATTGAAGTGGCGCGGCAAGCCACGGCCTCCGAGACCATTGAACAGGGCGCGGTAATGTTCAAACCCTCCCGCCGCGACCGCGCCGACAGCGAGAAACGCAAACTCCTGCGCGCGATGATCGACGGCGAGCAGGAAAAATGCACGAACGCCATCATCTTCTGCAACCGCAAGACCGACGTGGACATCGTTTCCAAGTCACTGAAGAAATACGGCTATGACGCCGCCCCGATCCACGGCGATCTTGATCAGTCACAGCGCACCAAGACGCTCGATGCCTTCCGCAATGGCGAACTTCGCTTTCTCGTGGCCTCGGATGTGGCCGCCCGCGGCCTCGACGTGCCCGCGGTCAGCCATGTCTTCAACTACGACGTTCCCGGCCATGCGGAAGACTACGTGCACCGCATCGGCCGCACAGGCCGTGCTGGTCGCGAAGGCAAGGCGATCACGCTTTGCGGTCCGCGTGACGACAAGACATTGGATGCCGTCGAGAAGCTACTCCAGAAAGACATCCCAAGGATCGACAATCCCCTGAAATCCGGCAAACCAGAAGCAGCCGAGGCCGAGAGCGAAGAGACCAAGCCGAAACCCGGCCGTTCGCGGTCTTCGCGGTCGAAATCCACCAAGGGGTCCGACACGCCCAAGGAAGAGACCGCCAGACCCGAGAAACAGCACAAACCCGGCACCAAGCAACCCGAGGCGCAAAAAACGGATGCCAAGTCCGAGGATGCCGGTAAGTCCTCCTCGCGTTCACGCGGTGGCCGTGGCGGTAGCAACAAAGGCGGCAACGACAACCGCGTTGTCGGCATGGGCGATCACCTGCCCAGCTTCATCGCGCTCAGCTTCGAAGAACGCCGCGCGGGCTGAACCGGTTCCCGAAAAGCGCGGCTTGCGCCGCACAGGTTTGATTTGGATGAGGGGCTTTGCCCCTCAAACTCCCCAGGATATTTTGGGCCAGAAGAAGGGGCTATTATGCCCTGATGATGCCAGTTTCGTACGACTCGTACGGTCCTGTTCGGGACATCCCCGAATTTCGTACGAAAACCGGGGGGTAAGCGTACAACTTGTACGAAATGTCAGGCGCTCAATCGGCTGATGATGACGGTGACTTCGGGGCGTTTCCCGATCTCGTTCTGGGCGCTTTGCCGGGTGACCTTACGCAGCCCCTCTTCCAGTTTGTCATCGTCCATCAAGGTCTTGGACCCGGCCCGGCCCATGAACTGGCTCAGGTCTTCTTCGAGCACGTCGAGAAGCGGGGCGCGGCTGCGGCCCTCTTCGGGTAAGCCTTTGATTTCGCACCAAGGTTCGCCCAGGGGTTCGTCATCTTCATCCATGATGACATTGACCATGACATGGCCATTGAGCGCCATGCGGATACGGTCACGTACGACGCCGTCCAAGGATCCGATCTTGACGCTGCCATCCAGATAGACGCGGCCAGTTTCAACGTAATCTGCCACCTCGGCACGCTCTCCGGTGAGGTCGACCATCGTGCCATTTGGCGCAAGAACGCCCCGCAAGCCTTTGGATTTGCTGAGTTTTACGTGCTCTCGCAGGTGACGGTGTTCGCCGTGCATGGGCACCACGAAATGCGGTTTGACCAGATCGTGGAGCTTTTCCAGGTCAGGCCGGTTGGCATGGCCCGACACGTGGTAAAGCCCGCTGCTGTCATCCACAACATCGACGCCCATCTCACTGAATTGATTGATAATTCTGATAACGCCGCGTTCGTTGCCCGGAATGGTTTTCGAGGAAAAGAGGAACATATCCCCTTCTTTCATCGTGATGCCCTGATACTTGCCTTGCGCCAGTTGCGCACTGGCCGCGCGCCGCTCGCCCTGACTGCCGGTGACGATGAGCATCAGGTTCTCGCGCGGAATTTCCTTTGCATCTTCGGGACTTATGGTTTTCGGGAACTCTTTGAGCACGCCGGTTTCCACCGCCGCCTCGATCATCCGGCGCATGGCCCGGCCCAAGAGGCAAATCGATCGCCCGGCGCGTTTGCCCGCCTCGGCAAGTGTTTTCACCCGCGCCACGTTGCTGGCAAAGGTTGTCGCCACCACCATTCCCTTGGCGCTTGAAGTCAACCCTTCGATATCGCCCGCCAAAGTACTTTCAGAACGGCCCGCATGTGCATTGAAAACATTGGTAGAATCGCACATCAGGGCCTTCACGCCGGGCTCTGCCAGTGAGGCCCAAAGCGCCTCGTCAAACGCCTCGCCTACGACAGGGTCATGGTCGATCTTGAAGTCGCCGGAATGCACCAGACGGCCCTTGGGCGTATCGATGACCAAGCCCGAACTTTCAGGGATAGAATGCGAAATCGGCACGAACCCCACCTTGAAGGGGCCCGCTTCCGTCACCTCGGGCCAAGGCGAGACCGTGCGCACCGATTTCTCAGAATAGCCCTTCTCGGTCATCTTGCGCCGCGCAATGTTTGCAGTGAAGGCACGGGCATAGATCGGCGCGCCAAGGTCTTCGTGGAACTGCGCGACAGCCCCCACGTGATCCTCGTGGGCGTGCGTGATGAACACCGCCTCCAGACGGTCACGACGCTCCGCAAGCCATTGAATATCCGGGAAAATCAGGTCAACGCCGGGCGTGCCATCCATGTCGGGGAAGGTCACGCCAAGGTCGACAAGTATCAGGCGTTCCTTGCCCGGCTCACCGTAGCCATAGACATAGGCGTTCATGCCGATCTCACCGGCGCCCCCTAGGGGCATATAGATAATCCGTTCGCTGCTCATTGCGCCTCGGCCTTCTTGTTGTAGTCGTGAATCACGGTCAACCCGTGCATTGTCAGATCGTCTTCGATCTCGTCGAAAAGCATCTCGCCTTGGGCAAATAGCGTTGCAAGCCCGCCTGTCCCGATAATCCGCATGGGGCGTTCGTATTCGACCCGGATGCGGTCACAAATGCCGTTCACAAGCCCCACATAGCCCCAGAACACGCCCGATTGCATACAGTCTACCGTGTTGGTTCCAATGACTTTTTGCGGCTTGGTGACATCGACATGCGGCAGGGCGGCGGCGGCCATGTGCAGGGCCTCAAGGCTGAGGTTCACACCCGGCGCGATCACGCCCCCAACATAGGCCCCGTCATGGGCCACCACGTCAAAGGTGGTCGCCGTGCCAAAATCCACCACGATCAAATCCCCACCATGCCGGTCAAAGGCCCCGGCGGTGTTTACCAAACGGTCGGGCCCCACTTGGGTGCCCGGGTCCACCCGGGGGTAATGCGGCAAAAGGCATTCGGGTTTGCCCACAACCATGGGCCGGCATCCAAAGAACCGGTCCGCGAAAACGCGCAGGTTAAAGACCACGCGTGGCACCGTAGAGGAAATGATGACATCCGTGATATCGGGCTTGATACCATAGTGATTGATCAATGTGGAAAACCACGTGAAATAGGCATCCGCCGTGCGCGCATGATGGGTCGAGGTGCGCAGTGTGCACAGGAATTCCTTGCCATCCCAAATGGAAAACACCGTGTTCGTGTTGCCGCAATCAATCGCCAGAAGCATCCGCCGCCCCTTATCAGAAAAACACCTCGGCCGCCGGGATGGCATGCCGCGTATCGCGCGTTGTTAGAACAAGATTGCCCGCCTCGTCCACCGTCTCGAAGGTGCCGGTCAGTTCCACCTTTGAGGTGCGGGCCGTGATGACCTCGCCCAAACGCGCCGCGCGCTTCAGCCAAGCAGTACGGATCGGGCCGAAGCCATAGGTGGTGAATAGCGCCTCTTGCCGGGCATAGGCCTGTGCCAAAAGGTCCAAAAAGATCTCGGGCGCCACATCCGCCCCGGTCTCGGACAATAGTGAGACTGGGCGCAGCGCGCCCTCCTCAACCTCGCCCGCATCCGGGGCATTGCGCAGGTTCACCCCGATGCCGATGGCCAGATGTGACAGACGCGGGCCGTGACCTGCGCTTTCCAAAAGAATACCGGCCAGCTTCCCACCATTCAAAAGCACGTCATTGGGCCACTTGAGGCTGACCCCCTGCGCGCGCCCCGTGGCCGCAACGACCGCGTCATAGAGCGCCAGAGAGGCAACGAATGAGCGCAAGGCCGCTTGCTCGGGCGGCTCGGGCGGATGCAGGACGAGGGTCGCGGCGAAGTTTCCCGCCGGGTTGGCCCAGCCCCTGCCCCGCCGTCCGCGCGCGGCGGTCTGGTTGAGGGCCATGACCCACGTGGGGCCAGTCAATTCGCCTGCCACGCGCGCGGCCTCGGCGTTGGTACTGTCCACCTCGGCCAAGACCCGGCGATCATAGCCTTCGGGCCAATCGGTCATGCGCGCCCCCTTTCGGACCATCCGCTAGAAACAAAGCGACGCGCCAGTGGCGCGCCGCCTTTTGTCATGACGTCCTTCAGAAGATCAGTTGACAAGCGTCGCCGCCGCAGCCTGAGCCATGCTATCGACGCCGAACATGTTGATTATGCCCAAGAGCATCAAAGCCGCCGAGGCCATCAGGAAGCCCCATTGCACCGGCGATTTTCCGGTCTCCAGCGGCTCGCGCTCCTCCCCGAAATACATGTAATAGACGATCCGAAGGTAATAAAAAGCGCCGATCACCGAAGCGATGACACCTGCCACGGCAAGCCATGCCAGCCCGCCCTCATAGGCCGCCCGCAGAACGTAAAGTTTGCCGAAGAAGCCCAGAAGCGGCGGCACGCCGGCCAAGCTGAACAACAGCAGCAGCATGGCAAGCGCGCGACCCGGATGGGCGCGCGAATACATGTTGAGGCTGGCGATATCGGTCACAGGCTGCCCATCCCGCTCCATGCTCAGAATAAAGGCGAAGGTGCCGATATTCATGGTGACATAAATCGCCATGTAAACCAGCATGGCCTCGACCCCAAGCGCGGTGCCCGCGGCAAGCCCCATGAGGGCATAACCCATATGAGCGATCGACGAATAGGCCATCAGGCGCTTGATGTCCGTTTGGCCGATGGCAGCGACTGCGCCAAGGAACATCGACAGCAACGAAAGAACCGCGATCACTTGTTGCCAATCCCCTACAACTCCGCCGAAGGCGTCATGCACAACGCGGGCAAAGAGGCCCATAGCCGCCACCTTGGGTGCAGTGGCGAAAAAGGCGGTAATCGGTGTCGGCGCGCCTTCGTAAACATCGGGCGTCCACATGTGGAACGGCACGGCAGAGACCTTGAAGGCCAAACCCGACAGCACGAAAACCAGACCAAGCAATAGGCCGATCGGCGCTTGCCCTTCGGCCGCTTCGATTATCCCCGAGAAGAGCGTCGTGCCGGCATAGCCATAGGTCAGTGAGGCACCGTAAAGCAAAAGGCCCGAACTGAGCGCGCCAAGAACGAAATACTTGAGGCCCGCCTCGGTCGACTTGGCACTGTCACGGCGCAGCGAAGCGACAACATAAAGCGCCAGAGATTGCAGCTCCAGCCCCATGTAGAGCGCCATGAGGTCTCCGGCACTGACCATCACCATCATACCAACCGCCGACAGGGCGATCAGGATAGGATACTCAAAGCGCAGAATCTTGCGCCGGGCCATATACTCCTGCCCAAGCACCAGAACGGCAGCGGCCGAAAGCAGAATGGTCACCTTGGCGAAGCGGGCAAAGCCATCATCGTTGAACATACCGCCAAAGGCGGTGCGCGTACCCTGCCCTGTGGCCCCGATCCACAGCGCCATACCGGCCATCAGTGCCGCCGTGAGCCACACCAAAAGCCCCGCCATGCGGTCCTTGCCCGTGTAGGCCACCAGCAGAAGCGCCGCGATGGAATAGACCGAGATGACGATCTCGGGGAGGATAACGTTCAGATCAGCCTGCATTGGTCAGGGCCTCCGTTACTGCGTCGCATCGGCGACCTGCGTGGCGGCATGCGCCTCGGCAAGGGCCGTGTCATAGTTGGAAATCAGGGCTTCAACCGCGGGCCCGGTAATATCGGTCACAAGGCTCGGATAAACGCCCAAAAGGAGAGTCATCACCACCAAGGGCGCAAAGATCGCCCGCTCGCGCGTGGTCATGTCGGAGATTGACTTGAGGCTTTCCTTGATCAAATCGCCCAAGACCACCCGGCGATAGAGCCAAAGCGCATAAGCCGCCGACAGGATCACGCCGGTGGTCGCTACAAGCGCCACCCAAGTATTGACCTGGAACACCCCGACCAGTGTCAGGAACTCCCCGATGAAGCCAGAGGTGCCCGGAAGGCCAACATTGGCCATGGTGAACAGCATGAAGATCAACGCATAGGCCGGCATCCGGTTCACCAACCCGCCATAGGCGTCGATCTCGCGGGTGTGCATCCGGTCATAGATCACACCGACGCACAGGAAGAGAGCGCCCGAGATAAACCCGTGACTGAGCATCTGGAAGATGGCCCCGTCGATCCCCTGTTGGTTGGCCGCGAAAATCCCCATGGTGACATAGCCCATATGCGCGACCGAGGAATAAGCGATCAGCTTTTTCATGTCCTCTTGGGCCAGTGCGACCAGCGAGGTGTAGACGATAGCAATCGCCGACATCCACAGCACCAGCGGCGTCAGAACCTCGGCGCCAACCGGGAACATCGGCAGGCTGAACCGCAGGAAGCCATAGCCGCCCATCTTGAGCAGGATCGCCGCCAGAACGACCGAGCCTGCGGTGGGTGCCTGCACGTGGGCATCCGGCAACCATGTGTGCACCGGCCACATCGGCATTTTCACCGCGAAGCTGGCAAAGAAGGCAAGGAACATCAGGGTCTGCATGCCACCCACGATGTGGATACCCAGAACGCTGAAGTCTTCCGATCCGAACTGATGCCGCATGAGCGACGGAATGTCGGTGGTGCCCGCGTCCGAGAACATGGCAACCATGGCCACCAGCATCAGGACCGAGCCAAGGAAGGTGTAAAGGAAGAACTTGAACGACGCATAGATACGTTCCTTGCCGCCCCAAATCCCGATTATCAGGAACATCGGGATAAGCCCTGCCTCGAAGAACAGGTAGAACAGCACCAGATCAAGCGCCATGAAGACGCCCAGCATGAGGGTTTCAAGGATCAGGAAGGCGATCATGTATTCCTTGACACGGGTGGTCACATTCCACGAAGCCAAGATCGTGATCGGCATCATGAAGGTGGTCAGCATGACAAAGAGCACGCTGATCCCGTCCACACCCATCTTGTACTTTAGCCCCAGCAGCCATTCGTGTTCCTCGACGAATTGGAAGCCGGTGTTTTGGGGGTCGAAATCGAACAGGATGAACAACGACGCTAGGAAGGTCGCCGTTGTTGCCGTAAGGGCCACCCACTTCGCATTACGCTGGGCCGCCGCATCCTCACCGCGAAGGAAAATCGCCAGGATTGCCGCCGCCAGCGTGGGGATGAAGGTCGTGATGGAAAGAAGGTTGTCCATTATTCAGCCCCTCCGGTGAAACTCATCCAGGTGACAAGCACCGCGATACCGATGACCATGGCAAAGGCATAAGTGAAGATGTAACCGGACTGCGCCCGGCCCGCGAGACGGGTGAAGAATGGAATGATCCCCATGGCCAATCCGTTGATCGACCCGTCGATCACGTTGCCGTCGCCCCGCTTCCACAGGAAGCCCCCCAGTTTCTTGGCGGGGTTAACGAAGATCGCGTCATAGATCTCGTCAAAGTACCACTTGTTGAGCAGGAACAGGTACAGCGGGCGCTGGTTTTCGGCCAACCGCTTGGGCAGGCTCGGGTTCACGATGTAGAACCAATAGGCCACGATCAGGCCAAGCACCATGGCGACGAAGGGCGAAAGTTTGACCCACGTTGGCACATAATGCGCCTCGTGAAGAACGGTGTTTTCCGGCGCGATGTAAATCGCCGCCTCACCCGGGCCGCTTTCCATGACGTAATGCAGTTCTGACGCTTTCGGGCTGCGCTCTGCCACGGCCTCGACCAGTTCCTGTGTCGGCTCACCGTATTTGCCGCCAAAGAACTTCACCACCTCGTTGGTCTTGCCAAAGAAGCTGCCGTACCAGATCGCGCCGGCAAAGACCGCACCCACAGCCAGAACACCAAGAGGGATCAACATCACATTGGGGCTTTCATGGGCATGCTCGTGGGTATGCTTGTCGCCACGCGGCTCCCCCCAGAAGGTGAGGAACATCAAGCGCCAGCTATAGAACGAGGTGAACAACGCTGCGACGACCAGCATCCAGAAGGCATAGCCGCCTTGGCTACCGACAAAGGCCGACTCAATGACCGCGTCCTTCGAAGCGAAACCCGCAAAACCGATCCAGCCCGTCAGCGGAATCCCGACACCGGTGATCGCAAGCGTGCCGATCAGCATCGCCCAGAAGGTCATTGGCATCTTCTTGCGCAATCCGCCGTAGTTCCGCATGTCCTGCTCGTGGTGCATCCCGTGGATGACCGAGCCCGCGCCAAGAAACAACATCGCCTTGAAGAAGGCGTGCGTCAGCAGGTGGAACATCGCCACGCTGTAGACGCCCACACCAGCAGCCACGAACATGTAACCAAGCTGCGAACAGGTGGAATAGGCGATCACGCGTTTAATGTCGTTCTGCACAAGGCCCACGGTCGCCGCGAAAAACGCGGTCGAGGCGCCAAGGAAAGTCACGAACATCATGGCCTCGGGCGCATATTCCATCAGGGGCGACATGCGGCAGACAAGGAAAACCCCCGCCGTCACCATGGTCGCTGCGTGGATCAAGGCCGAAACTGGCGTCGGGCCTTCCATGGCGTCCGGCAACCATGTGTGCAGGAAAAGTTGCGCCGACTTACCCATGGCCCCCACGAACAGCAAGAAGGCGATCAGGTTCGCGGCGTTCCATTCGGTCCAGAGGAAGGTCAGGTTGGTTTCGGCCAGTTCCGGTGCCGCCGCAAAGACCTCATCAAACTGGATCGAGTCGGTGAGGAAAAACAGCGCCATGATACCAAGCGCGAAACCAAAGTCGCCCACCCGGTTGACCACGAAAGCCTTGATCGAGGCGGCATTGGCACTTGGCTTGCGGAAGTAGAAGCCGATCAACAGGTACGAGGCAAGGCCCACGCCCTCCCAGCCAAAGAACATCTGGGCAAGGTTGTCTGCGGTCACCAGCATCAGCATGGCGAAGGTAAACAGGCTCAGATAAGCGAAGAAACGCGGGCGATAGCTTTCTTTCTCGTCGTCGAAATTCTCGTCATGCGCCATGTACCCCATGGAATAGAGGTGCACGAGGGCCGAAACCGTCGTCACCACGATCAACATGGTGGTGGTCAAACGATCCACCCGGATCGACCAAGATGTGTCCAGCGTGCCAGATTGAATCCACGTAAGGATATGCACCGGATCGTCCTGATGCGCGCCTTGCAGGAAGACGACCCAGCTCAGCAGCGCCGACAGGAACAACAGGCCGGTCGTCACCCACTGGGCGCCCTTGTCGCCGATGACACGCCAGCCAAAGCCAGCAATGATCGCGCCGATGAGAGGCGCAAAGAGGATAATCTTGAAAATCATCTGCTCAGCCTTTCATCACGTTGACGTCTTCCACGGCGATCGTGCCGCGGTTGCGGAAGAAGCAGACGAGGATGGCAAGGCCGATGGCCGCCTCCGCCGCCGCGACCGTCAGGACAAACAGGGTAAAGACCTGCCCCACCAGATCGCCCAAGAACGACGAGAAGGCCACCAGATTGATGTTCACCGCAAGCAGCATCAATTCAATGCTCATCAGCAAGATGATCACGTTCTTCCGGTTGAGGAAGAGCCCGAAAATCCCGATGACGAAGAGCGCCGCCGCGACCGTCAAATAGTGTTCAAGTCCAATCATGCGTGTCCCTCCGGGCTGTGCCCGTTCGTCTTTCTTTTCATCGCATCCCGGGCTCAACCCGGAACCTCTTGCTTTTGCCTCGGATCACTTCCGGGGCGGAGCAGGTGCTTAGAGACCCTGCCCCGGTTTCACGTCCTTCAACTCCATGGCCTTGGCCGGATCGCGGTACATCTGCGCCAGCACGTCTTGCCGCTTGACGTCCGAGCGGTGGCGCAGCGTCAAAACGATTGCCCCGATCATAGCCACCAGCAGGATCAGGCCCGACAACTGGAACAGAAGGAAATACTTATCGTACAACAACAGGCCAAGCGCCGCGGTGTTTTCCACTCCATCCGGTGCAATGGCCCCACGCGCGGCCTCGGCCCCTTCGGCCATGGTCCAGTTGCCAAAGGCCAGCCCAAATTGCATCAGCAAGATCACCCCGATCAGCAGGGCAAGCGGCATGTATTTCGCCATCTCCGCTTTCAACTCGGCAAAATCCACGTCCAGCATCATCACCACGAAAAGGAACAGCACCGCGACCGCGCCGACATAGACGATGATCAACAGCATCGCCACGAATTCTGCCCCCAACAGAACGAAAAGCCCCGCCGCACTGATAAAGGACAGGATCAACCACAGCACCGAATGCACGGGGTTGCGGCTTATCACCGTGAACAGCCCCCCGGTCAGCGCCGAGATCGCAAACAGGTAGAACGACATCGCTGCGATGGTCATGTGTCTTTGTCCTTTTCCTCAGTCTCGTCCAGAACCTCTTTGGCGAATTCCATCGCGCGGGTCATGGACGGAACGCCAGCAAACATCGCCATCTGGGCGATGGTTTCGGCAATCTCATCCTTGGTGGCCCCGGCCTCAAGCGCATGGCGCACGGTCATCCGGATTTGCGTGTCACTTTGCGCCCCTAACATCGTCAGCCCCGCCAGCGTCAGCAAAAGCCGCGTCTTGGCATCAAGGCCGTCCTTGCTGACCCCTTTGCCAAAGGTCATCTCCATGATGTCCTTGGGCATGGTGGGCCATAGGCTTTCGAACCCCTTGGGCGAGAAGGACTCAAGCGCAGGGTTCATGGCCTTGGCCATCTCCTGAGCCTGCGCCATCATCATCTCGAAGGGGTTCTTTGGGTCGGTCATCTGTACGGTGCATCCAGTTCAAGGTTACGAGCGATCTCGGCTTCCCAACGGTCGCCGTTCTCAAGCAGCTTGGCCTTGTCGTAAAACAGCTCTTCGCGAGTTTCCGTCGCGAACTCGAAATTCGGCCCCTCGACGATGGCATCCACCGGGCAGGCCTCTTGGCAGAAACCGCAATAGATGCACTTGGTCATGTCGATGTCATATCGCGTGGTGCGGCGGCTGCCGTCATCCCGCGGCTCGGCGTCAATGGTGATGGCCTGCGCCGGGCAAATCGCCTCGCAGAGTTTGCAGGCAATGCAACGCTCCTCGCCGTTGGGATATCGGCGCAGCGCGTGCTCACCCCGGAACCGCGGTGAAAGCGGCCCCTTTTCGTGCGGGTAGTTCAGCGTCGCTTTCGGCGCGAAGAAATATTTCAGGCCGAGTTTGAAGCCGTTGAAGAAATCCTTGAGCAGGAAATACCCCGCCGCGCGTCCGTAATCGATATTCGCCATCGGTCAGCCTCCCATCGCCCAGCGGGCCCAAAAGCCGCCAAGCACTTCGAATTTCGCAAGGAACGACACCACCACGACCCAGGCCAGCGACAGCGGCAGGAACACTTTCCAGCCAATGCGCATCAATTGGTCATAGCGGTAACGCGGTGTAATGGCCTTCACCATCGCGAAGAGGAAGAAGAAGAAGGCCATCTTGGCGACCATCCATGCCACCCCGTCGGGCAGACCCGGGATCGGCGACAGCCAACCGCCAAAGAACAACAGCGAGGTGAGCGCACACATCAAGAAGATCGCGATATATTCGCCCGCCATGAACAACAGGAACGGCGTCGCCGAATATTCCACCTGATACCCCGCCACCAGTTCGGACTCCGCTTCGGGAAGATCGAATGGCGGGCGGTTTGTTTCCGCAAGGCAGGAAATGAAGAACAGGAAGACCATCGGCAGATGTGGCAACCAATACCAGCCAAAGAAGCCATATGCGGTATCCTGGGCCGCCACGATCGACCCGAAGTTCAAGCTCCCGGTGGAGATGATGACGCCAATTATAATCAAGCCGATGCTGACCTCATAGGAAATCATCTGCGCCGCCGAGCGCAGTGAGCCAAGGAACGGGTATTTCGAGTTCGAGGCCCAGCCCCCCATGATGACACCGTAGACCTCAAGCGACGATACCGCGAAGACGAACAAGACCGCCACGTTGATATCTGACAACACCCACCCTTCATTGAGCGGGATCACCGCCCAGGCAAGGATTGCCAGAACGAAACTGGTCATCGGCGCAAGGATGAATACCGTCTTGTCGGCGCCTGCTGGTACAACCACCTCTTTCAGCACGTATTTCAATGCATCCGCCACCGATTGCAGAAGGCCAAAAGCCCCTACCACGTTCGGCCCACGGCGCATTTGAACCGCCGCCCAGATCTTGCGGTCGCCATACACAAGGAACAGCAGCGAGATCATGACAAAGCCCACGACGGCCAAACACTGCGCCACGATTAGCACCGCAATTCCAAGCGGGGTTGTAAAGAATTCAGCCATCAGGTCCTCACACCATCGGTATTCCGTTTTCCGCACAGTCGGCGGCGACGACTTCTGCGTCGATCGTTTTCAATCCTCGGGGCAGCGCCGGCGAGATCGTATAAACCGCATCACCGCGCCAGATGCCACCCTCTTCATCCACATTCGTCCGCAAATGCCGGGCAAATCCGTATCCTCGGATCAACGCGTATTGCGCCGCCGCGCATTCGGCATAGCGATCCACGTCTTCGACGCTGCGTGCGCCCGACATCTGAACATGGAAATTCACCAAATCCCCATCCAGAAGGCGCGTCTCGATTCCCTGATAATCCGGGGAAAACCGCGATACCTCTCCGCCTGTCTCGCAGCCCGAGACAGCACCGGCGCAGATCAACGCCACAGGGGATATGACGGCGGCGCGGCGCATTACTCACAACCTAATCGCGGTTGACGGAAGTCCACAACAATCCAATCATCACCACGCTGTTCGCCCATGAGCGTGTAAACACAATTATTGCTGTAAGGAACATAACTAGTCTGGTTCGTCGTCACTGAAGCCCAGCCATTGGCTCCGTAGATTGTGCTTGTAGTCGGAGTCGTAATGGGCATCACTCCACTATTGTTGATTTGCCATTGGAATGCGCGCTGACCGTTCGGCAGATCAAAAACAGACGATGGCTTACCATAGTCTAACATTGGCTCAGTAATGGATTTGCCAACATAGCCTTCCATAATTTGAGACGCACAACCTGCCAGAATGCAAAAGCAAAAGGTAAGACCGACATTTCTAACTCTGTCCAGACCTCGCATCAGTTCACTCCGCTACCATTAGGTGAGCATTTCGCTCTTTTGCATTCGCGCTCAGCTCGGCCATCAACTCGCTCGCGCGGGCAATCGGGTTGGTCAGGTAGAAATCATTGATTGCCAAGCGGAAGTCGGCTTTGCCTAGTTTGCCTTTGGGCAACGCCTCGCCAGCATTTTCCGGCACCTTGTCCACCTGTTGCAGAACCGGCGCCGCCTCGACCAACTGCTTACGCAGGCGCACAAGCGAATCGAACGGCAGGGCCTCGCCCATCTCACCCGAAAGGGCGCGCAGGATCGCCCAGTTTTCCTTGGCTTCACCCGGCGCAAACCCGGCGCGCAGCGCCAGTTGCGGGCGGCCTTCGGTATTCACGAAAAGGCCCTGTTCCTCAGTGTAGGCCGCGCCCGGCAGGATCACATCGGCCCGATGCGCGCCCCGGTCTCCGTGGCTGCCTTGGTAGATCACGAAGGCACCCGCGTCGATTTCCACCTCATCCGCGCCGAGGTTGTAAATCACGTCGGCCCCGTCAATCGCGGCCTCAAGCCCACCTTCCGTGGTACAGCCCGCATCCATTGCGCCAACACGGCTGGCTGCCGTGTGCAGAACCATCATACGGCCGCTCAACGCTTGCGCTGCTGCCAGAACCGCCGCACCGTCGGCTTCCTGCAAGGCGCCTTGGCCCACGATGACAATCGCATCTTCGCTGACGTCCAGCTTGGCCAAAGCGTCGCGCCCGGTGCCTGCATGGGTATGATCATAGGTCAGGTCCATGTTGGGCCCGACAACCTTGACCTCGGCCCCCTTCAGCCACGCCTTGCGGATGCGCGCATTCAAGACCGGCGCTTCAATCGCCGGGTTGCTGCCGATCAGGATCACCTCTTTGGCACTGTCCAGATCCTCAACCGCGACATTGCCAACATAACCGGCACGGTTACCTTCCGGCAGCTTGGCTTTGTCGGTCCGGCATTCCACGTTGCCGCCCTGCCCATCAACCAATTGCTTGAGGGCAAAAGCCGCCTCAACCGGGGCCAGATCGCCGACGAGACCGGCAACCTTGCTGGCACCCTTGATCGCCTCGGCAGCCTTGCCCAAGGCCTCGGGCCACGTGGCCGCGCGCAATTTCCCGTTTTCGCGGACATAAGGCCTGTCCAGACGCTGGCGCCGCAATCCGTCCCAGACAAAGCGTGTCTTGTCGGAAATCCATTCCTCGTTCACGCCGTCATGGTTGCGCGGCAGGATACGCATGACCTCGCGGCCCTTGGTATCCACGCGGATGCTGCTGCCAAGCGCGTCCATCACGTCAATGGTTTCAGTCTTGGTCAACTCCCAAGGCCGCGCGGTGAAGGCATAAGGCTTGGACACAAGCGCGCCCACCGGGCAAAGATCAATGATGTTGCCCTGCAAATTGCTGTCCAAGGTCTCGCCCAGATAGGCAGTAATCTCGGCATCCTCGCCACGGCCCGTCTGGCCCATCTGGTGAATACCGGCCACCTCGGTGGTGAAGCGCACACAGCGCGTGCAGGAAATACAGCGCGTCATGTGGGTTTCCACCAATGGCCCAAGGTCCAAGTCGTCCACCGCCCGCTTTGGTTCGCGGTAACGGCTGAAATCCACGCCATAGGCCATGGCCTGATCCTGCAAATCGCACTCGCCGCCCTGATCGCAGATCGGGCAATCCAGCGGATGGTTGATAAGCAGAAACTCCATCACCCCTTCGCGGGCCTTCTTGACCATCGGGCTGTTGGTCTTGACGACCGGCGGCTGACCTTCCGGCCCCGGCCGCAAATCGCGCACCTGCATGGCGCAGGAGGCCGCCGGTTTCGGCGGCCCGCCCACGACCTCGACAAGACACATCCGGCAATTCCCAGCAATCGACAGCCGCTCGTGGTAGCAAAAGCGCGGCACTTCAATCCCGGCTTGCTCACAAGCCTGGATCAGGGTCATCGCCCCCTCTACTTCCAATTCCTGATCGTCGATGATGATCTTGCGCAGGTCAGACATTGTTTCTCACTTTGCTTTCAGTAGCGAGCCGATCCGGCTGTTCTTGCGTATCTCTTCGCGGCCCAGCACGCAGAGGCTCTCAGGGTCCAGGTTGCTGGCTCCCTTGGATTTGAAGTAGGCGTTGCGCTTGGCGCGCATCTTGTCCTGTTCCGCATCGTCGTTGACGTAAGCCTCGATTTCGGCCTCGGTATACCCACGCTCTAGGGCAATGTCCTTCAGGTCATTCACGTAGCCACGCGCCCGGAAAAACCGGCCCGAGATACTAGAGCATGCACGGCGAATTTTGTCGGCCGCGGCCACCGCCAGCAGGCCATTATTGATATCTGCCTCTTGGGGCAAACCCGGCTTGGTGCTGGCGCTTCCTGCCATCGCCGCGCTGGTCAGGGCCGCTGTCAGAACAAAAGTGGTCATCATACGCATTGGGTGTCTCCTTTTTTCACCACAGCAGAGGCCGCAGGTCTTGCGCCTCCATCTGCTGCGCAGATGGCTTTCGCGGGCATTGATATACAATAACAGCCCGCGCAAACCATTGATATGAAAAGGAAAGTCACCACGTGACACATTCTCCGTTTAATATGAGGCGACCATTGGAAATCTGAAGGCGCCCATCTTCGGCATCAGGGCCATTGACCCAATCGACATCCGAGGTACCGAATTCCTTCAAGCAATACCGCATTGCCTCATAGCGACCGGCCTCGCGTGCCCCCGTCAACCCGCGATCCACCCGGCGAACTGCGACCTGGAACTGTTCACGCGCATCGCGATCCCGGCTCACCTTCGCGGGGTAATACTCCCCGTTAAACCGAACCTGGGCTGAACGATCCGCACAGCCGGGCAGAGCGACAATCGTGCCGAGGAGGAGCGCGGCAAGGGCGCGTCGCCGATTTTCATGGCTCATGGTCAAGGTTACGCGCCCCTCACTCTGCTGCGACCGCACTCACGCGGCCTGTTTTCTGGGCTTTGATGCGGTCCTCAATTTCATCGCGGAAATTGCGGATCAAGCCCTGAATGGGCCATGCTGCCGCATCGCCAAGCGCACAGATGGTGTGGCCCTCAACCTGTTTGGTTACGTCGAACAGCATGTCGATTTCTTCGACTTCCGCCTCGCCACGTACCAAACGGTCCATGACCCGCATCATCCAGCCTGTTCCTTCACGACACGGCGTGCATTGGCCACAACTTTCGTGCTTGTAGAACTTCGACAGACGCCAGATCGCCTTGATGATGTCGGTATCCTTGTCCATGACGATCACCGCCGCAGTTCCAAGACTCGACCCCACTTCGCGCAGGGCGTCGAAATCCATGACCGCGTCTTTCATTTTCTCGCCACGCACACAAGGCACCGAGGACCCGCCCGGAATGACGGCTTTGAGATTGTCCCATCCACCACGGATGCCACCGCAGTGCTTGTCGATCAACTCCTCGAAACTGATCGACATCGCGTCTTCCACGACACAGGGGTTATTCACATGCCCTGAAATGGCGTAAATCTTCGTGCCGGTGTTGTTGGGGCGACCAAAGCCCGCGAACCATTCCGGTCCGCGCCGCAGGATGGTTGGGACAACGGCAATCGACTCGACGTTGTTCACAGTGGTCGGGCAGCCGTAGACACCGGCCATGGCCGGAAAGGGCGGTTTCATCCGCGGCATCCCCTTCTTGCCCTCAAGGCTTTCCAGAAGAGCGGTTTCCTCGCCGCAGATATAGGCCCCGGCCCCGTGGTGCAGGTAAAGGTCAAAATCCCAGCCCGATTTGCAGGCGTTCTTGCCGATCAACCCGGCCTCATAGGCTTCGTCAATCGCGGCCTGAAGCGCCTCGCGTTCGCGGATGTATTCGCCGCGGATATAGATAAAGCAGGCATGGGCGTTCATCGCGAAACTGGCGATCAGGCACCCTTCGATCAGGGTATGCGGGTCATGGCGCATGATCTCACGATCCTTGCAGGTGCCAGGCTCGGATTCATCTGCATTGACCACCAGATAGGCGGGCCGCCCATCGCTTTCCTTGGGCATGAATGACCATTTGAGGCCCGTGGGGAAGCCCGCGCCGCCCCGGCCCCTCAGGCCACTGGCTTTCATCTGTTCGATGATCCAGTCGCGCCCATTCTGCAAGATTTTCGCCGTGCCATCCCAATGCCCACGTGCCTTGGCCCCTTTCAGGGTCCGATCATGCATACCGTAGAGATTGGTAAAGATACGGTCCTGGTCTTTCAGCATCCGCTTGTCACCTTCGGTTGTTCTGGCGCGCACGCCAGATTTGATAGGTTACCACCAACGCCCAGATCATGGCGGCGATGGCGGCAAGGTCGAACAGAAAGACGAACCGTACAGGCCATCCCATCTGCGCGCCCAGCCACTGTGCGCCCATCCAGACCAGCATTGTCAACGCGATGACCACACCCACGGTGCGGCCCTTTCGTGCCAACTGCATTTCGTCTGGATTATGGCTCATCGTCTGTTGCACCCCTTAATACACGTCGCCGTCTTCGACGCGCTTGGAGAATTCCGTTTCCCCGCCACTTGCGAGGGTCTTGGCTTGGTCGACCCAATTGTCGCGGCTCACCCGGCCTTTGAAACCCTTGATGTTGGCATCCACCCAAGCCACTTGCTCAGGGCCCCAGTCGGCGATCTGGTCAAAGTGGTAAAAGCCCATGTCGTTCAGCATCGCCTCAAGTTTCGGGCCGACACCCTTGATTTCCTTGAGGTTATCCGCCTGCCCGCCCTTGGGCGCCGACAGGGCCTCGGGCTTACTGCCCTCGTTCACGCCTTCTTTGACACCATCGCCATCATAATCCGGCGTCGCGGCGGCACTCGTGCTCGCCTCCGCGCCTGACTTGTCGTAACTCCACTCGCCCTTGCGACTGGCCAGTTCCTCTTCACCCTGCAAAAGGGTTCCGGATTTGACCTTTTCCTCGGCAGCACGTGCCGTCGCCTTGGCACTTGCCTTGACGTCTTCCGCCGCGTCCTTGCCCTTGTCCGTCGCCTCATTGGCAGCCTCACTAACGCTGCTCGCAGCTGTTTTCGCGGCCTCCGTCGTAGCTTCTGCGGCCTCCGAAGCCTTCTCGGCCACTGCCGATCCCACTTTCGAGGCCGCCGCAGCAGCACCTGTCGCCGCATCTGAGGTGCCTCCAGCACCCTCGTTCGCAGTACCGCTCTCGCCGGTGCATATCAAACGAGTCGCGACAAGCCCAATGAACACCCCCAAAGCGACCGCTGCCATCAAAGCGGCAAGAAAACCAACGCCATCCGATATACTGAAAAGCACAATCAGGCCGATCAAGGCCGCCACGCCCCAACAGATGATGCGGCACGGGCTCCACGTTGCAGTATTCGACATCACAAGTACCCCCTGTTATCTCAGACTGGCGCCCTTAATAGACGCCTCCTTTCTTGGCCTTGGCCGAGAACTCCGTCTCCTTACCATCCGCCAAAAGTTTCGCCTGTTCGACCCAGTTGTCGCGGCTGACGCGGCCCTTGAAGCCTTCAAGGTTCTGGTCAACCCACTGCACTTCCTCTTCGGTCCATTTCGCCACCTGGTCGAAATGGAAAAAGCCCAATGCGTGAAGCAATTTCTCAAGCTTCGGCCCCACGCCCTTGATCATCTTCAGATCGTCGGCCCCGGCCTTGCGCGGCGCTTTCATCGTCTTGGGCTTCTTGCCCTCTCCCGATGTCGCGACAGGTTCGGCTGGTTCCTTGACCGGCGCAGGCGCGGCCTTCGCCGTCGGTTTGGCTGCGGTTTTGGCTTGCGCCTCTTCCTTGCTAATGCCGGTCTTGTCGGCCTTCGCACCCTTGCCGGGCTTGGGTCCAGCCGCTTTGATCTCAGCCGGCGTCTTGCGCACCTTCACCGCCGGATCGGCGGGCTTGTGCATTGCTCCCTTGTCACGCCATGGCGCCAGAAGCGGCACCTCGGTGCCATCAATCCGCTTGACGGTATCGCCGATCTCGGTGGCCAACGTGGCACTTGCGTTATACTGCGACTTGCCGCTGTCAAAATCGGTCAGCGCGGTCAGGCCCGATTTCGGCTCACTGGCATAGCGCCCGTTTTGCGGCCCCGGCGTCGGCACCTTGCCCGCCGCCAGTTCATCCAAAATCTCACCCAAGCGGTCCGCCGTCAGGTCCTCATAATAATCTTTGCCGATCTGGGCCATTGGCGCATTGGCACAGGCCCCAAGGCATTCCACCTCTTCCCAGCTAAACTTCCCATCGGCGGACACCTCATGCGGGTTCGCGGCGATCTTTTCCTTGCAAACACCGATCAAATCCTCTGCCCCGCAGATCATGCAAGAGGTGGTGCCGCAAATCTGGATATGCGCCACGCTGCCCACCGGCTGAAGCTGGAACATGAAGTAGAACGATGCAACCTCAAGCGCCCGGATATAGGCCATGCCCAGCATATCTGCGACAGCTTCAATCGCCGGGCGGGTCAGCCAGCCCTCTTGCTCTTGCGCGCGCCAAAGCAGCGGAATAATCGCGCTGGCCTCACGCCCCTCGGGATACTTGGATATCTGCGCCTCGGCCCATGCCTGATTGGCTTGGGTGAAAGCAAAGCTCTCGGGCTGTTCGTGATGGAGACGTCTCAGCATTCTTAAGCACAGGCTCCTGTGGTCAGTTTGACACCGCCCTCGGGCAGGCGTTCCGCCTTGCCGGTTGACAGCATGTAAGAGGTAATCGCGGTCGTTTGTTCACGGGTCAGACCCGCTTGGAACTCGACCGGCAAATAGTCGGATTCACCCACCATTTCACAGCCGATGCTAGCCACGGCCATCTCGTATTCGGCGATGTTTTCGGCGGTGGTACCTTCGGGCGGAACATCACAAGCGGCCAGCGAAAGAAGGGCCAGACCGCCCAAGGCTGGAACAAGAACTTTCTTCACCGGTCGATCTCCCCGAACACAACATCCATGGTCCCGATGATCGCGGCCACGTCGGCCAACTGGTGGCCACCGGCCACGTAATCCATCGCTTGCAGGTGCAAGAAGCCCGGCGCCCGCAGCTTGGCACGATAGGGCCGGTTCGTGCCATCCGCCACCAAGTAAACCCCAAATTCGCCCTTGGGCGCCTCAACGGCGGCATAAACCTCGCCCTCGGGGACGTGAAAGCCCTCGGTATAGAGTTTGAAGTGATGGATCAGCGCTTCCATCGAGCGTTTCATCTCACCGCGGTTGGGCGGCGTGATCTTACCGCGGGCAAGGATGTCGCCCTGCCCCTCGGGGGCACGCAGCTTTTCAATCGCCTGATGGATGATGTGCAGCGACTGGCGCATTTCTTCCATCCGGCACAGGTAACGGTCATAGCAATCGCCGTTCTTGCCCACCGGAATCTGGAACTCGAATTCGTCATAGCATTCATAGGGCTGCGCGCGGCGCAAATCCCATGCCATGCCGCTGCCGCGCACCATGACGCCCGAGAAGCCCCATTCCTGGATGTCTTCCTCGGTCACAACCCCGATGTCGCAATTCCGCTGCTTGAAAATCCGGTTCTCGGTCAACAACCCGTCGATATCGTCAATAACCCGGGGGAAATCCTTCGCCCATTCCTCGATATCGTCGATCAATTCGGGCGGCAGGTCCTGATGCACGCCACCGGGGCGGAAATAAGCCGCGTGCAGGCGCGCGCCACAGGCCCGCTCATAGAAGATCATCAGTTTCTCGCGCTCTTCAAAGCCCCAAAGCGGCGGGGTCAGCGCACCCACGTCCATCGCCTGCGTGGTGATGTTCAGCAGGTGGTTCAAAATCCGGCCAATCTCGGAATACAACACCCGGATCAGGCTCGCGCGGCGCGGCACCTCGACCCCCGTCAGTTTTTCAATGGCCAAGCACCAGGCATGTTCCTGGTTCATCGGGGCCACGTAATCCAGCCGATCGAAATATGGCAGGTTTTGCAGGTAGGTGCGGCTTTCCATCAGCTTCTCGGTGCCGCGATGCAAAAGGCCGATATGCGGGTCACACCGCTCGACAATCTCACCGTCCAGCTCCAGCACAAGGCGCAACACCCCGTGCGCCGCCGGGTGCTGCGGCCCGAAGTTGATGTTGAAATTACGGATTTGCTGCTCGCCCGTCAGGGCGTCATCAAATTTTGAGCCGTCCATCACGCATTCCCTCCGTCAATTTTATCACGGAACGCCATGACCCAAAGCAGAACGAGCGCCCCAAGCGGAATGATCGAGACCAGCGATACCCAATTGGGAATCCCGAACTTCGGCAGAAGTTTCCAGAATGGGATAACCACCAGTGCCGCGAAGATCACAAGCCACAAAAGGCCGCCTCCGCCCATGCCGTATCCACCGCCCATCATGCCGGGCCTCCTTTCCGCTTGGCCCCGAAGGCCATGATATAAAGCAGGATCAATGCCCCGACGGGCAAGATCGCCACAAGCGCCCAAGGGCTGGCGATGCCATAGTGCGGCAGCAACTTCCAGAAGGGCACTACGAAGGCCACTGAAAGAAGAATAAGCCAGATCATCGCGTTACCTAGTCCCTAAACCATTGCGCTTACTTCGCATCTTCCGTCTTCTCATCACCCGGTAGGATGTACTCCGCACCCTCCCATGGCGACATGAAATCAAACTGCCGGTATTCCTGAACAAGGCTCACGGGTTCATAAACCACCCGCTTTTGCACCTCGTCATAGCGCACCTCGGTATAGCCCGTGGTCGGGAAATCCTTGCGCAGCGGATACCCCCGGAAACCATAGTCCGTCAGGATACGCCGCAGGTCCGGATGCCCGGTGAACAGGATGCCGAACATGTCGAAAACTTCTCGCTCGAACCAATTGGCGCTCGGATGGATGCCGGTGATCGAGGGCACCATATCTTCCTCGCGGCAGGCGACCCGCAGGCGAATGCGTTGGTTCTGATACATGCTCAGGAAGTGATAGACCACGTCGAACCGCTTGGCGCGTTCTGGGTAATCCACGCCGGTGATATCCACCAGCGTCGTGAACCGGCAGGTGGCGTCAGTCTTCAGGAACTCCACCAGCCCCACGATATTCGGCAGGGCCACGGTCACATTCAATTCGCCACGGGTCACGTCCCATGACAGAACGCAGTCGGGCCGCTTGGCCTCGATATGCGCACCCAGTTCCTTCAGCGCGTTGCTCATCGTCTTCGTCCTTTCGCGCGCCGCTCGGCGGGCACGTCGCAAAATTGGCACGCCTCAGCGTACAATCGTTCCCGTCCGGCGGATCTTGCGTTGCAATTGCAGAATGCCATACATCAAGGCTTCGGCGGTCGGCGGGCAGCCGGGTACGTAAATATCCACTGGTACGATCCGGTCACAGCCGCGCACAACGCTGTAGCTGTAGTGGTAGTACCCGCCACCATTCGCGCAGGACCCCATCGAGATTACATAACGCGGCTCGGGCATCTGGTCATAAACCTTGCGCAACGCCGGAGCCATCTTGTTGGTCAGCGTTCCCGCCACGATCATCAGGTCGGACTGGCGCGGGCTGGCACGCGGCGCTGTGCCATAGCGCTCCATGTCATAGCGCGGCATCGACGTGTGCATCATCTCAACCGCGCAACAGGCCAGACCGAAGGTCATCCAGTGCAGGCTGCCCGTCCGGGCCCAGTTGATGATGTCCTCGGTCGAGGTGACAAGGAACCCCTTGTCCTGCAACTCGCGGTTCAAACCCTGAGTGGCATGCTCACGGTCGGCACCAGCTGTATTCGCTCCGGTTGCTACTCCCATTCCATGGCCCCTTTCCTCCATTCATAGGCAAAGCCCGCCGTCAGAACCGCCAAGAACACCATCATCGACCAGAAACCCACCATCGAGACATCCTTGAACGCCACCGCCCACGGAAAGAGCATGGCAATCTCAAGGTCGAAGATGATGAACAGGATCGACACCAGATAGAAGCGCACGTCGAATTTCATCCGCGCGTCGTCGAAAGCGTTGAACCCGCATTCATAAGCGCTCAGCTTCTCAGGATCGGGGTGACGAACGGCCAGCACCACGGCGGCCAGAATAAGAACAAGGCCCAGTCCGATGGCAATCGCCAAGAGGACAAGGATGGGAAGGTATTCCCTCAGCATCTCTTCCACGGGGTGGCTCCTTCCATGCGCGCGCTTGCGCACATCAAAATGGCTGCATTCACGTTCCACGGTTTACCCCTGCCCCCCGTTGGGGTCAACCAACGGCAGACACATTCAAAGATGTGAAGGGGTCGCACTCCCTGAATTGTATGCACTGGTATGCATTTTTGCTCTTGCAGGTGTATTCTCTGCATGCCGCGATCCGTGGACACGTCTTCCATAGACCCGAGATTAGAGCGATTCTCTGGCCTGTCATCCCCCGATTTCGGCAGGGTCAGCTTCCCCAGCTTGGCTTTCGCTTGTCAAAGAAAGCCCCGATTCCTTCGGGGGCCTCCTCTCCCTCCCAGCATTTCGCCAGTTCCGCGACCGTGTGGGCAATCAATTCGTCGTCAATCTGTGGCCCCATGTGCCGCAGCAAGGCCTTCGAGCGGGCGACCGCGCCAGGTGCGCATTCCAAATAGGGCGTTACTTCTGCCTCCACCGCATCGTCCAGCGCCTGTGCGGGGACAATGCGGGCCAAAAGCTGCAACTCAACCGCCTCCGCCGCGCCAAACCGGCGCCCCGACATGAAAACCCGCCGCGCCTTGGCCTCGCCCATGCGCGCACAGACATATGGGCCAATGGTCGCCGGAATCAGGCCCAGCCGCGTCTCGGTCAGCCCCATGAGGATGCTGTCCGCACCAATCGCCACGTCGCAGACACTTGCCAAACCCACGCCACCACCAAAAGCATTGCCTTGAATGCGGCCGATCAGAGGTTTCGGCATCGTATTGAGTGCCTGCAACATATGCGCCAGTTTCGCCGCTTCGGAGGACCTCACCTCAGGCTCCGCCTCGAACTGCTCTCGCATCCAGCCCAGATCGCCGCCGGCACAAAACGATTTGCCCTCGGCGGCCAACACGACTACCCGCACGGTTTCATCCGCGCCAAGCGCCTCGGCCGCCCCATGCAGTTCCGCGATCATTTGCGCCGACATGGCGTTGTGCTTCTCCGGCCGCGCCAACCAAAGCGTCGCCACACCCCGCGCATCGCGCTTAATTCTGATTGTCTCGCTCATCACCCTCTCCCGTGCCAAAATTCTTGCAAGAATTTTGACAAGAATTTTCGAAAATTCTTGTCACCCGGCCCGCATGGCCCGCGCCATCTCTGCTGCCTTGTCCAAGACATCCCGGTCCAACCCGGTTTCATAGCCCAGCGCGATCAGCCGATCATGCACTGCTTCGGTCGCCACATTGCCCGCAGCACCCGGCGCATAAGGGCAACCGCCCAATCCACCGACAGCCGCGTCGAACACACGCAAGCCTCTTGCCAGTGACGCCTCGATATTGTCCAAAGCGCGCCCAGCCGTATCATGGAAATGCCCGGCCAATCGCTCGGCCGGAACAACCTCCAACACCGCTGCCAACATCGCATCCACCCGCTCGGGCCGTCCCCGCCCGATGGTGTCGCCAAGGCTCACCTCGTAACAGCCCATCTCGAAAAGGGCCCCGGCCACACGCGCCACATCCTCTGGCGGCACCTCACCATCATACGGGCAGTCCGTCACACAAGACACATAGCCGCGCACCGGAATCCCAGCCCCCTCGGCCGCCTCCATAACCGGCGCAAACCGCTCAAGGCTTTCCGCAATCGTCGCGTTGATATTGGCGCGGGAAAACCCTTCCGAAGCCGACCCGAAAATCGCCACCTCGTCGGCCTTCGCAGCCACCGCCCCCTCAAAGCCGCGCATGTTCGGCGTCAATGCCGCATAAGACACGCCCGGCACACGGGTAATCCCGGCCAACACCTCAGCGCTATCGGCCATTTGCGGCACCCACTTGGGGCTGACGAAACTCGCCACTTCGATCCGCGCAAAGCCTGCCCCACTCAGGCAATCCACCAAGGCGATCTTTTCCGCCGTGGAAATTTGCCGCGCTTCGTTCTGCAACCCGTCGCGCGGGCCTACCTCGAATATCTCGACACGCTCAGCCATCCCAAGCCTCATAAAAATCCTGTTCGAAAATCAACGCGCTCTCCGGTCCCGGCAGGCTTTTGATAAAGCTGTCCCGCTCGGTGATCCGCGCATACCAAGCCTGCACTTCCGGAAAGCCCTCCAACCTCGCGAACCGCTGCGCCATATACACCGCCTGCCCCACCGCGATATCGCAAGCCGAAAACCCGCTGGTCAAAAGGTAGTCGCGGTTCTCCACCGGGGTCGACAGCCGCGCCTCGATCGCCTCGTAACACTTGCGCAGGCGCGCCGCCTCCAGCTGCATGATGATCGGGCTGCGCATCTCGTCTTCGTACAGTATTATGTGCTGCTGGGTCAGCGCCGCGACATGCTGGCTCACTGTCTCGGCAAAATGCACCCAAACCAGCCAGGCCATCCGGTCCATATCCCCCGGCGCGCGCCCCATGCCGCGCTCAGGGAACCGCTCGCAAAGGTATTCCACCATGGCCCCGGATTCGAACATCCGCTCGCCCTCGATCTCAAGCGCAGGCACGCGCCCCGCAGGCGACAGGCTCCGGAATTCCGGCTCTCGAAGGCTTCGGTCAAAGGCATGTTCAACCACTTGAAACCCAACCTCCAATTCATGGAGCAACCACAAAACCCGCATGGACCGGCTTTGTGGAACATGGTGCAGCGTAATCATGCCGCAGCCTCCCCTTCCTCAGCCAGCTTGATCAGCGCCGCACCGGCCTCCACCTGTGCGCCCTCCTCGACCAAGACCGCCTCGACCGTGCCATCGCGCGCCGCCAAAAGCGAATGTTCCATCTTCATGGCCTCCAACACGGCAAGCCTGTCGCCCTCGGCCACCTTCTGCCCCGGCTGCGCCAAAACCGCTTTCACCAGCCCCGGCATCGGCGCTTCGATCAGGTCCATATCGCCACCGGCCATGGCATCGCGTGCCAGCGGGTCGATAACCTCAAAGGCCAGCCCATATTGAGAAAAGACCGTCACGAGGTCACCGGTCACCGCCACGTCCGGGGCCACCTGATCACCCAGCATCCAGCGGCCACCGACGCGACGCGCGGTGATCACCTCATCACCCACTTCAACGTCATGCGCCTCCGCGCCGTGACTGTGGACGTAAACGCTCAACTCCTCGCCCTCATGGCGCAACTGCACCGCCCGACGGAGCGGCGTCCACAGGGCAAAGCCAGTCGCCGGAGCCTGCGCCTCCAGAAGCCCAAGTGCTGCCAAACCGGCCAAAGCCACCTCATGCGCCCGCGCCTGTGGGGCGACGACCAGCGCCTCCAGATCACGGGCAATCAGCCCGGTATCCACCTCGCCCTTGGCAAAACCTTCATGTCCCGCCAAAGCCCCCAGAAAAGCCAGATTGGTCACCGTCCCGGCCACCTCGCAGCGTTCCAAAGCCCGCGACAGCTTGCGCAGGGCGGCTGCACGACTGGGCCCATGCGTGATCAACTTGGCGATCATCGGATCGTAGAACGGTGAGATCTCGTCGCCGGTCCGCACGCCACTGTCCGACCGCGCGCCTTCGGGAAACGCCAGATGCGCCAAACGCCCCGTGGCGGGCAAAAACCCCTTCGGCACGTCCTCGGCATAAAGCCGCGCCTCGAAGGCATGGCCGGTAATCTGCAACTCCTCTTGGCCCGTGGGCAAGCCCTCGCCACTGGCCACGCGCAATTGCCATTCCACAAGGTCAACGCCGGTAATGGCCTCGGTCACCGGGTGCTCCACCTGAAGCCGGGTGTTCATCTCCATGAACCAAAAGCCGTCGGGGCGTAGCCCACCGCTGCCATCCACGATAAACTCAACCGTTCCAGCACCTTTATAACCAATGGCCTCCGCCGCGCGCACCGCCGCGTCACCCATGGCCGCGCGCATCTCCTCGGTCATCCCCGGTGCCGGGGCCTCCTCAATCACTTTCTGATGCCGCCGTTGCAACGAACAATCCCGCTCGAACAAATGCACAGCACTCTGCCCATCGCCAAACACCTGCACCTCAATGTGGCGCGGCTGCTGCACGAATTTCTCAATCAACACATCAGAATTGCCAAAGGCCGTCGCCGCCTCCCCCTGGGCAGACGCCAAAGCATCGGCAAACTCCTCCGGACGCTCCACAAGGCGCATCCCCTTGCCGCCACCGCCCGCCACGGCCTTGATCAACACCGGATAGCCAATTGCCTCGGCCTGCTCGGCCAGATAGGCGGCACCCTGATTTGTCCCGTGATAGCCCGGCACCACCGGCACGCCTGCCTTCTCCATCAATGCCTTTGCCGCATCCTTAAGGCCCATGGCGCGAATGGCCTCTGCCGAAGGTCCGATAAAGGTAAGCCCCGCCGCCTCCACGGCAGCCACGAACTCCGGGTTCTCCGACAAGAACCCATAGCCGGGATGAATCCCCTGCGCCCCGGTTTCTTTGGCCGCAGCGATAATCGCCTCCCCCCGCAAGTAACTCTCCGAGGGCGCCGAGCCACCGATATGTACCGCCACATCGGCCATCTGCACATGTTTCGCCCCCCGATCCGCATCCGAATAAACCGCCACCACGCGCACACCCATAGCCCGCGCGGTCTCCATCACCCGACAGGCAATCTCCCCCCGGTTGGCAATCAGGATCGTGTCAAACATCTCGTCTCTCCCATCCGCAAAGGCCGTTTCGCCCTGCTTCATCTTTCCCAAAATACTCCCGCCGGAGGCCTCCAACGCCCACCAAAGCCACCACCGGCTCGATCAAACGGGCCACGCTCACCACCGGCCCAGCGCCACCCGCGCCTCTTGCATCATCGCCTCGACAATCTGTGCCGCAGGCCGCACCCCATGGATCAACCCAACGGCCTCCCCGGCAATCGCCGGCGCACCATCAGGGTCACCCTCCGCCACGGCCCGGGCATAAGCCCCCCGCGCTTCATCGCTCGCAGGCCCGCCCGGAACAGTCTCCCATTCACGAACCCAAGCATTGCGCAGGGTGCGAATGGTAAAAGGCGCAGGCCAATCCAGCCCCCGCGCCACATCCGGCAGGCTCGTCCGCTGCGTGGCATCGCCCGTGGCCTCCACGGCGGCGCGCTGAAACCCCTCGGCCACCAAAGCCTCCTCAGCGGCCCAGAACCGCGTGCCCACCAGCACACCATCGGCCCCCAGCATCAAGGCAGCTGCCAAACCCCGGCCATCGGCGATCCCGCCCGCGGCCAGAACCAGCGCGTCACGGCCCACCGCATCCACCACCTCGGGCACCAAACTCATGGTCCCGCGCGTGGCCCCATGACCCCCGGCCTCACTGCCTTGGGCGACAATCACATCGGCGCCCACATCACGCGCCGCCCGCGCCCCGGCCACGTCTTGGACTTGCACGAAACTCGGCACGCCCGCGTCTCGCGCCCGCGCCACATAAGGCGCGGCCTCACCAAAGGACAAAAACACTCCGGCAGGCCCACGCGCCAAAACACTGTCAAAGAGGGCCGGACCGGCCTCATCCAAGGCCCAGGTGATAAAGCCGCAGCCGACAGGCCGATTGCCCGCCTCACCAAACTGCGCCGCGATCCACTCCGGGTCACAATAGCCCCCGCCGATAAAGCCAAGCCCCCCGGCCTCGCTCACCGCGCCGGCCAAACGCCCGCCCGCCGCCATGGCCATCGGCGCGCTGACGATCGGGGCCTCCAGCCCAAAGCGCTCGGTCAACCGCGTCGCAATCATCGCATAGCCTCCCGCGCTGGCCCGGTCCGGGCGGCGGGTGGGTGGGCGGGGCCGTCCGGGCCGGGCCAGCCTTCGATATGCAAGCCGTACCCCCTCACATCCGGAACACGCCAAACCGCGTGTCTTGGATGGGCGCATTCAACGCCGCCCGAAGGCTCAGGCTCAACACCTCCCGGCTCTTGCGCGGATCGACAATGCCATCGTCCCACAAGCGCGCGCTGGCATACAAAGGATGGCTTTGCCGCTCAAACATCTCCACCGTGGGGCGCTTGAACTCGGCCTCCTCCTCCGCCGACCATTCGCCGCCCTTACGCTCAATCGCATCGCGCTTGACGGTGGCCAGAACGCCCGCCGCCTGCTCACCGCCCATCACCGAAATCCGGCTATTGGGCCAAGACCACATAAAGCGCGGCTGATAGGCACGGCCCGCCATCCCATAGTTGCCCGCGCCGAAACTGCCGCCCACAACCATCGTGACTTTCGGCACATTGGTGGTCGCCACCGCCGTCACCATCTTGGCCCCATGCCGGGCGATGCCTTCGTTTTCATATTTCCGGCCCACCATGAAGCCGGTGATATTTTGGAGGAAGACCAAGGGGATATGCCGCTGGCTGCACAGCTCCACGAAATGCGCGCCCTTCTGCGCCGCCTCACTGAATAGCACGCCATTGTTGGCGATAATCCCCACCGGGCAGCCCTCCACATGGGCAAAACCACAGACCAGCGTTTCGCCAAACCGCGCCTTGAACTCGTCAAAGCGCGAGCCATCGACAACCCGTGCGATAACCTCGCGAATGTCATAGGGCGTGCGCAGGTCCGCAGGCACCACACCAAACAGCTCCTCTGGGTCATAGGCCGGGGCCTCGGGGCTTTCAAACCGCACTCCCGGGACCGTCGCCGCCCCCAGATTGCCCACCGCCCGCCGCGCCAGCGCCAGCGCGTGTGCATCATCCTCGGCCAGATAATCGGCCACACCCGACAAGCGAGTGTGCACATCGCCCCCGCCCAGATCCTCGGCGCTCACCACCTCACCGGTGGCGGCCTTCACCAAGGGCGGTCCGGCCAGGAAAATCGTGCCCTGCTCTTTGACAATGATCGTCACATCGCTCATCGCGGGCACATAGGCCCCGCCCGCGGTACAAGACCCCATGACAACAGCAATCTGCGGAATGCCCTTGGCGCTCATCTGCGCCTGATTATAGAAAATCCGCCCGAAATGGTCGCGGTCCGGGAACACCTCGTCTTGGTTGGGCAGGTTCGCCCCGCCACTATCCACCAGATAGACGCAAGGCAGGTGACATTCCTCGGCAATCTCCTGCGCGCGCAGGTGCTTCTTGACCGTCATCGGGTAATAGGTGCCACCCTTCACCGTGGCGTCGTTGCAAACCACCATGACGTCGCGGCCCTGCACCCGGCCCACCCCGGCGATCACGCCCGCACAGGGTGCCGCGCCATCATAAAGCCCATGCGCCGCGGTGGCGCCCACCTCCAAGAACGGGCTGCCCGGATCCAGCAGATTGGCCACCCGCTCACGCGGCAGCATCTTGCCGCGACTCAAATGCCTCTCGCGTGCCGCCTCGCCGCCCCCGGCTGCGGCCATTTCTGCGGCCTCTTCGACCACGCGCAAGGCCTCAAGATGCCCCTCGCGGTTGGCCTTGAATTCCTCTGATGCCGGAATCGCCTTCGATTGCAGTTTCATCCCGTTCCTCGCTCCTCAAGGCCGCCCTCGGCCCACCAATTTGTTGCATTTTT
>NZ_CAJXNN010000036.1 GCF_913057115.1 uncultured Roseovarius sp. | reverse complement strand
ATGTTTTCAACGGTCTGGTTGACCTCCGCCGCGATGCGGGCCAGCGCCGCGATGCCATCCTCAGTAAAGTCAACCGTCACCTCCTCGGTCCCCATGAGGGCAGTGTATTGGCGGGTGAGGGCGTTGTCAGTCTCGGTCAGGATGCGCACGAAATCTTCTTCGGTCAGGGCGCGCAGTTCGACTCGAATGGGCAGACGGCCTTGCAGTTCGGGCAGTAGATCGGAGGGTTTGGCGATGTGGAAGGCGCCCGAGGCGATGAACAGGATATGATCGGTTTTCACCGGGCCGTGCTTGGTTGACACGGTGGTGCCTTCGATCAGCGGCAGCAGGTCGCGCTGCACCCCCTCGCGGGAGACATCGCCGCCGCGGGCCTCAGATTTGGCGCAGACCTTGTCGATCTCATCGAGGAACACGATGCCGTTCTGTTCGACCGCTTCGAGCGCGGTTTTGTTGACGGTTTCATCATCGAGGAGTTTATCGGCCTCTTCACTGATCAAAAGCTCATAGCTTTCGGCGACGGTGAGTTTCTTGCGGGTGGTGCGGCCACCGAAGGCTTTGCCGAAGATGTCGCCAAGGTTCATCATCCCCAGTTGGGAGCCGGGCTGACCGGGGATATCCATCATGCCCATGGGGTTGGAATGATCGGCGACGTCAAGTTCGATCATCGTGTCATCGAGCAGCCCGTCGCGGAGTTTCTTGCGGAACATTTCGCGCGTGGCGTCGCGGGCGTCTTCGCCGGCGATGGCCTCGATCACCCGGTCCTCGGCGTTTTGATGGGCCGAGGCTTTGACATCCTCGCGCATGTAGTCGCGGGTTTGGGCGATGGCGGTATCGACCAGATCGCGGATGATTTGCTCCACGTCGCGGCCAACATAGCCGACTTCGGTGAACTTGGTGGCCTCGACCTTGATGAAGGGGGCGCGGGCGAGTTTGGCCAGACGGCGGGAGATTTCGGTTTTGCCGACGCCGGTGGGGCCGATCATCAGGATGTTTTTCGGGTACACTTCCTCGCGCAGGTCATCGGGCAGTTGCTTGCGCCGCCAACGGTTGCGCAGGGCGACGGCGGTGGCGCGCTTGGCGTCCTTCTGGCCGATGATGAAACGGTCAAGTTCGCTGACGATTTCGCGGGGGGTCAGGTCGGTCATTTGGAGATGCTTTCTACGGTCAGGTTGCCGTTGGTGTAGACGCAGATATCGGCGGCGATGGCCATGGCGTCGCGGGCGATCTGTTCGGCGGTGCGGTCGCTGTCCATCATGCCGCGGGCGGCGGCGAGGGCGTAGTTGCCGCCCGAGCCGATGGCGGTGCAGTTGTGTTCGGGTTCCAGCACGTCGCCTGCGCCGGTGATGACATAGATTTGGTCACCGTCGGTGACGATCAGCATCGCCTCCAACTTTTGCAGGTACTTGTCGGTGCGCCAGTCTTTGGCGAGTTCGACCGAGGCGCGTTGCAACTGGCCGGGGGTGGCCTCCAACTTCGTTTCAAGCCGTTCCAGAAGGGTGAAGGCATCGGCGGTGGAGCCTGCAAACCCTGCGACCACGTCATAACCGCCCGGAGAGATGCGGCGGACCTTGCGGGCGGTGCCCTTGATCACGGTTTGGCCAAGGCTGACTTGGCCGTCGCCTGCGATGACCACTTCGCCGCCTTTCTTGACGCCGACGATGGTGGTGCCGTGCCAGCCGGGGAATTCGTTGCTCATTGTCCGCCTCCGCTTTGGTTCGTGCCTATATGGAAGGCTGTGGCGCGTGGTGCAAGGGTTCAGCCCAGAAGGTCACACGCGATGCGGTGAAAGATGCCTGTGCCGATGGGAATGAGATCATCGGGAAAGTCGTAATCGGGGTTATGCAGAGCCGCATGGCCATGGCCCGCGCCCAGAAACAGCATGGCGGCGCGGGCGCTATGGCCGAAGCGCCCGAAATCCTCGGAGGGGCGCCAGGGTAGGCCGGTGGCGTCATGCGGGATTTGCAGCGCGTCGAGGGCGGCGGTGGCGATGGCCGTGGCCTCGGCATCATTTTCGCTGTGCAGGAAGATGTCGTGATAGGCGTGGGTGAAGGTCAGGCCATGGGTGTCGCAGGCCGTTTTCAGCAAGGTTAGAGCCTGATCGCAGAGGTTCGCCATCAGGTCATCGGTGAGCGTGCGCAGGGTGGCGAAAAGGCGGGCGTCGCCGGGGGCGATGCCGAACGCGGGTTCACCCATTTGCGTGTGGGTCACGGTGACGAGCGCAAAATCGGGGTCTGCGGTGGAGCCCTGGCTGAGCGCGGTAAGCTCTGGCATGAGTTGCGCCAGTGCCGCCATCGGGGAAATGCCGGTTTCAGGTTGTGAGGCATGGGCGGAGCGGCCTGTGAATTGGACCTCAAGTCCGCGAGATGCACAGGTGACCGGCCCGGAGGTAAGCGCCACATGACCGAATGGCAGGCCGGGCGTGTTGTGCAGCGCGAAGGCATATTGCGGTTGAATAGGGTCGAATTTCTCATCTTCCAGCACAGCCTTGGCCCCAGCCCCGGTTTCCTCGGCCGGTTGGAAAAGAAGAACCACACGGCCCTGCGCGGGACGTTGCCGCGACAAAAGCCGAGCCAGACCCATCAGGATCGCCATATGCCCATCGTGGCCGCAAAGGTGCCCGACCCCTTCGGCGAGGGAGCGATGGGCGGGCGTGCCAGTCTCGTAGATCGGCAGGGCGTCGAGTTCACAGCGGAAAAGGACTGTGGGGCCAGCCCCGGGGCCTTCGAACACCGCCGCCACGCCATGCCCACCCAGATCGGTGACCATTTGATCGGGCGAGAGCGGCGCGAATTCCTGCACGATGCGCTGGGCGGTTTGGGCCTCATGGCCGGACACCTCGGGGTGGCGGTGTAGGTCATGGCGCAGGGCGACGAGATCGAGAATATCGGAGTTTGTGAGGGTCATGCCCTGTTTGTCGCGCTTTGAGCTTGAAAAAGGAAGGGGTGTTGAGGTTTGAGGCCCAGGGCGCAGCCCTTCTCAATCCTTCTAGGCCGGAAAAATTCGTCCTTGTGCGAACAAAAAGGGCCGCCCAAAGGCAGCCCTTTTGAAACTTGTAGCGGATCGCTTAGATGCTTTCTTCGATCCAGCTTTGCAGCGCGGCTTTGGGTGCGGCGCCGGTTTTGTTCGAGACAACCTCGCCATCCTTGAAGATGAACAGCGCGGGAATACCGCGGATGCCCATTTGCACGGCGGCGTTGGGGTTGCTGTCGACGTCGACTTTGGCAATCTTCACTTTGCCTTCCATTTCGGCGGAAATCTCTTCCAGGGCCGGGCCGATCTGTTTGCAGGGGCCGCACCATTCGGCCCAGAAATCCACCACAACGGGGATGTCGGAATTCTTCACTTCGGCGTCGAAGGTATCATCGGTTACGGCAACGGTGGCCATGGGCTTTCTCCTGACAGGGGTGTGCGTTTGACCTGCAACCTATGTACGTGGGCCGGATGCGTCAAGCAATGGTCGTGGTCTTGAGCGCTTTGGTCACAAGATCGTGGGGCAGGGGCATGAGAGTTGCCGTGCGTGTCCAGACAAAAGCGGTTTGCACCGTGTGATCGGGGTAGATCGCGGCCAGCGCATGGGCATAAGCCCCCATTTGCCGCAAGAGGCCATCGGGGCAGGCCTGCGCGCTGTCGGGCACAACGGTGTTGGTTTTGAAATCCACCGCCAGCACGCTGTCAGGCGTCACGATCAGCGCGTCGATGATCCCGTGAATGCGGCGATTTTGCAGGGCTTCGATATTGGCGCTGATTGGCACTTCGGCCAATACATCAGGGGTGAAGAGATGCGCTAGTTCTGGCTTGGTGAGAACCGATTGTGCCTCGCTCAATAGCGCGGTCAGCTCCGCGCCCTCGGCGGCGTCGGGGCCATTGGCCAGCGCGCGCGCGGCGGTGTCGGGCCATGTGTCTTGGGACACGGTAGGCAGGATTTCCAGAAGGCGGTGAATTTGGCGGCCCCGGCGTTTGGCCTCTTCTTCCTCCAGTCCTTCACCCGGCAGGGCCTTCTTGCCGCCAAGCTCCGAAGGCTTGAGGGTATCCAAAGCAGTGGCTTTGTCCGGCGCCTTGGCGTGGAAATAGGCGGGGAGATCGGGGCGTACCGTAGAAGCCGTTTCGCGCTCTTTGCCTGCACCTGACACACCCCAATCGCCATACTCCAGACGCAAAGCGCCTTCGCCCTCGGTCGGGTGTGGCGCGGCACCACAAGCCTCAAGCCCCATGCGGACCTTGTCGTGCCATGTGTCACCATTCTTGCCCAAATCGCCCGCTGCTGCCACGATCAACCATTTTTCGGCCCGGGTCATGGCGACGTAAAGCAGGCGGTCGCGCTCGGCGGATTGCGCGGATTTCTTGGCGTCGATCATATCTCGGATCACCTGCGGCGCGTCGTCTGCGCCGGTTTTCCAAAGCGCGGTGTCCTGATGGGCAAGGATTTGATCCTTGACCTCGTTCTTGCGCTGACCCGTGTCAGGCAGGATGACGATAGGCGCTTCAAGCCCCTTGGCCCCGTGCACCGTCATCACCCGGATGCGGTTGCCGGCGCTGTCCATCTGGCGCTTGATCTCAAGGTCATCGGTTTCCAGCCAGACAAGGAACCCCGTCAGACTATCGACCGCGCGTTGTTCATAGGCCATGGCCTGTGACAAAAGCGCGTCGATGCCATCCTCGGCCTCGGTGCCAAGTCGAGCCAGAAGGTTACGGCGGCCGTGGTGGCGGGTGAGGATGCGTTGCAGAAGGTCATAGGGGCGCAGGAAATCGGCCTGTTTGCGCAGGTCACCCAGAACCGCCATGGTTTCGGGGTACTTTGCCGCGCGGTCGCGGAGTTCCGCCCAGAGGTATTTTTGCTTGCGGCCATGGGCGAGATCGTAAAGCTCGGCCTCGGACCAGCCAAAGAGTGGTGAGCGCAGGGCGGTGGCCAGTGCAAGGCTGTCTTCGGGCGTGGCGAGGAACGACAAAAGCGCGCCAAGGTCGCGCACGGCCATTTCCGCGCCCACCTTGAGGCGATCGGCTCCGGCGATGGGAAGGTCTTGATCCTTACATTCGCGGATGATCTCGTGGAACAAGGCGCTTCGGCGTTGCACAAGGATCAGGAAATCACCCGGCTGGGCGGGAACCATGCCGTCCTTGCCGTCCGGAATCGGCGTTTGGTCATCGATCATCTGGCGGATGGTCCGGGCGATCTTGCGGGCCAGCAGGATCGCGGGATCATTCGGCGCTTTGGTGTCGACAGGCAGGTACCACTCGGGCTGCTCTTCCTTCTCAGGCTTTTCGATCAGCGGCCAAAGATCGACCCGGCCGGGCATATCGGCTTTGAACGCCTTGTGGGACTGTTCCGGCGTAAAACCGCTTGTTTTGGCCTGCGAGAAGGTCGCGTCGACCAAGGACAGGATGGCATGTGACGAGCGAAAGGAATGTTCCATGCCCAAGGCCTGAAGCGGCGTGTTCGTGGCTTCAAGCCGGGTCGCGAATTCGTCTTTCATGCGGTCGAATTCCCGTGGATCGGCCCCTTGGAAGGAATAGATCGACTGCTTCTTGTCACCGACCACGAAGATCGTGCGCGGCGCATCGGCACGGGCACCTTCGCCGCTGGTGAATTCCTGTGCCAAGCGTTCGATCACTTGCCATTGTACGGGGCTGGTATCTTGCGCTTCATCCACCAAAACATGGTCAATCCCGCCGTCCAGCCGATAGAGCACCCAAGCCGCCACATCGGGGTTGGTCAAAAGATCACGGGTGCGCAGGATCAGGTCGTCGAAATCAAGCAGCCCACGGCGCAGCTTGGCCGCCTCGTAAGCCTCAAGAAAGATGGTGGCAAAGCTATGGAGGGCGCGGGTTTTCCGCATGGCGGCAAGGGCAAGTCGCCGGTCGCGGGCCGATTCCACGCGAGCCATCCAATCGTCGATTTGCGGCATGATTGCCGTAAGGCCCTCACGGCATGATTTGGTCGGAAAAGAGCCTATCTTGGCCGAAAATGGCTCTTTCGCGCCCGGCCCGTTGAGAAAAACACCCTCAAGCACTGCAAGTGCGGAAAGGTCAAGCGCGGTAATAGCGCGAAGCTTTGCACCCGCGCCTTGGTCTCGGGGACCGCTTGCCTCAAGCGCGGGGATCAAGTGATCCAATAGCGACCGTTCGCTGCCCAAGAAGACCGAAGCCAAGAGCGACTCTTCATTCAAATCACTTGGCACGCCAAAGATCTGCGCCAAATCCGCGTCATTGATTGGGGCTTTGAGCGCGCTGCCCGTCCGGACGATCTCGGCGATCAATTTATCCAGATCGCCACCGGTGTAGTGCCGCACAAGCGCGTAGAAGGAATTGGCCTGCGGCCCCGCGGCAATCTCCTCCACGATCTCGGCGCGCAGAAGGCTTGCGGTGCGGTCATCCATCTCGGTGAACTGGGGCGTGACACCGGCCTCAAGTGGAAAACGGCGCAGGAGCGACGAACAGAATGAGTGGATCGTCTGAATCTTCAACCCGCCGGGTGTTTCAATGGCGCAGGCGAACAGGCGCCGTGCCTTGCGTAGGGTGTCATCGCCCAGACTCTGCTCCACGCCAAGCTGTTCCAACTCCGCGCGCAGCATGTCGTTGGGCAGCATCGCCCATCCACCCAACCGCTCAAACAGACGGTTCTGCATCTCGTTGGCGGCCGCCTTGGTATAGGTCAGGCACAAAATGTGTTGTGGATCGACATCCTCCAGCAAAAGCCGCGCCACACGATCGGTGAGAACCCGCGTTTTGCCTGACCCCGCATTGGCTGAAAGCCAGGTCGAGCAGTCCGGGCGGGCGGCGTCCACTTGCCGTTGTGTGGCATCGTCCCGTTCGATCATGTCACCGGCTCCTCTTCCGGGTCATCGGTGATGTCCCATTCTCCGAACCGGGCCAGTTGATCGTAGTCGCCTTCCATATCCTTGGTGAACATGGCTCGACGCGAGGGGAAGCTTTTGCCCTCATCCAGATAGGCGGCGATCAGGGCCTCGAATTCTTTCCAGATCTTCTCGGCGGACTCTTCCTCCAAGGGCGCTGGCACTTCCTTGGGGTCATTGTTCAGGCTGAGGTAATAGGCCCCGGCCACCTTGTTTGGTGCAAGATCGCCAAAGCCGAACTGCTCGGCCATCGCGGCCTCAAGTAGCAATTGCTTGTCGAAATGCTTCTGCTGGTCTTTCGCGGGGGCGGCACCGGTCTTGTAATCGTAGATATAAAGCCGCCCGGTCTCGTCCATATCGATCCGGTCGGCGGTGCCGGAAAGGGTGAACCCCAGTTTGGGCAATTCCGCTTGGCCCTTTTCCTCGAGCACAGTTGGCCGAGCGCGGCTTCGCCGAGTTTCCTCGGACTCCAGTATCCAATCGGCCACCCGTTCCATCCGAGCCAGCCACATCGCGCGAACCTCGGGCCAAGGGACGTTTTCGGCCAAGATAGTCTCGGTTATGGCAATCAGGTTATTGCGAGTCAGCAGATCTGGATCATCCTTCGTGTCCTCGATGAATACCTCAAGCACCTTGTGCAGGACGGTGCCGCGCAACAGGGCATCAGGCGCTTTCATAAGCGGATCGAGCGGGCGCAGGTTCAGGACATGTTTGGCATAGATCGCGTAAGGATCGCGGATCAGGGTTTTTATCTCCGTCACCGATAGCTTTCTTGGGCGGGCGCTGGCCGGGGGTACAGGCGCGGGGCGTTTGGCTGGTGTCGCTTGGCCCGGGTCTTCAAGTTGCTCGGCCAACGAGAGCCATTTTTGCCCACGGGCGCGCATGGCATCCAGGGCGTCTTTGCCGCCACGCTCGGGAAGGCCCTTGAGCAGGTTTTCCAAGCGGTTGAGCCAGCGCGACACCACGGTTTCCGCATCATCAGACCGGATTGAGCGGGTCAACCAAACCTCGGGCGCGGTGGCGGCCTGTTGGAAATCATGCGCCGAAAGGCCGATGCGGCGTTCGGGCAGCAAAAGCCCGACGTCGTTGCGCAATTTCCTGTTCAGCCACGGGTCGGGCTTGGGCGCCTCGGGCCAGCTGCCTTCGTTCAGCCCTGCAAGAATCAGAAGGTCGGCCCCCTGAACGCGGGCCTCCAGCGTCCCCCAGATGCGGATATGCGGGTGCGGCGTGTCGGGGTTGCGCACCTCGCCCCGGCCCAGAATGGCGTTGAAGAGGTTGGCGTAATCGGGAGCGTTCAGCTGTCCGCCGTGTTTCGCGTTTTCCTGAAGTTCGGTGACTGCTTTCAGCGCCTCGCGCCCGGCTTCCTTTTCCCAAAGCGCCCCTGCGGCTTCGCCTTCAGGGCCTTGCGCGATACGGCTGGCCAAGGCGATGTGATCCTCTACCAGGCGCGTCAGTGATTGGTCGGTTTGCACCTCTTTTGCGCAGAAACAGTCTCGAATCCACGCCACCCACTCCTCGGCCTCCTCCTCCTTGCGGCCAGCCGCCCAAGCGGTCAGGCTTTCGGCATCGGGAAATGGCGGGCCATGGCGGCGCAGGTGCAATTCCAACTCGCGCGTCAACCGCAGGTGCGGACCACGCGCATTGCCGGTGTGGGTCAGCGGATGCTTGAGCAGGGTCAGAAGCGATTCCGCCGTCAGGCGGTTGCGCATCAGGTCCGCCACATGCCGCAAGAACCGCCCCGGCACGGAAAGATGCAGCGGTATGCCGGCGGAATCGTCCGGGGTTATGCCCCAACGGTCCAGAAGTGCGGTGACCTGCCGTGTCAGCGTTCGGTCCGGGGTGATAAGGGCCGCGGTGGTTTGATCCTCGGCGGCCTTACGCAGGCGCATGGCGATGGTCAGTGCCTCATCGCGGGTCGACTCGGCCTCCAACAGCGTGACATCGGCCATGGCCTTGGTCAGATCAGGCAAATTCGGCCCGTCACGCAGCCATTGATCGGTCACCGGTGCAGGACGCAGGGCAAGCGAGATCACCTTGTTGCGGTCATGGCTGACCGGGCCCGGCGCCCACGGCCATCGGGCGACATCGCGCGGGTGGCCACCCAGCCGCGCCATGAATTGGGCAAAGCGATATTGCGGATGGTCTTCGGAACTCATCGGGGTTTCGAGTGTGTCCCAGACGTCCTCGGGCATGTCTTCATCAAATCCCGGAAACACGACCGCACCTTGCGGCAGCCGTGCAACCGCCTGCATCAAGATCTGCGTTGCCCCGCGCGAGCCGGTTGAACCAGCCAGAATAATCGGATGATCCGGGGGCGTTTCCTGCCAGCGATCAATCAAGCGTTCAATCACCATGCGCTGCCGGGTTTCCACGTCGGGTTCTGTCTGACCAACATCGAAATAGGGTCTAACAATGCCTAAAAAGGCCTTTATTCGCTCCCAATGGCCGGATTGATCGGAAATATCCAGATCTTCGATCACCTCGGGCGGCACGCCTTCGCCATGCATTTCGTCCATCAGGCTGGCAAGGCTGTCGGACAGGTCATAGAGCGCGGCGCGCGGGGCCAGATCGGGGGATTGTTCCAGCAGGCGCTCCACCAGTTGCAACAATTCCAGCCGCCGCCGCAGGGGCGGCACCGCATCGGGCAAACCCGCCATCGCCCAATCCTCGCCCAGATCGGTCACGAGCGAGATACGCGGCAGTAGTAGCGCCGGGCCTTGGGCGAACATCTCGCGGATGCGGCGGGCCATGCGGCGGGTATTGACGATCAGCTGCACCCGCGCCAGCGCCTCGGGCGGCTTACCTTCTTGCAGCGCCAAAAGCCCGTCGACCAGCGCCTTGGGGAAATCCACGCCAAGCGGCACGCCAAAGACACGGGGGGCATCACTGGGATCAAACATTGCGGTATCCAAGCATCTCTTGAGCAAGAACGATACCCTCGGGGTGCCCCACGTCGCACCATTTGCCCGGATAGGATTCGGCAAAGAGGCGATCGTCCTCCAACATCCGGTTCCAAAGAAGATTGAGTGAGAAAACATCCTCGCCAACCTCCTGCATGCGGTCGGTCTTGAGGATTTGCAGCCCGGAATAGACTTGCCCCGGACCTCGGGTAACACGTCCATCCGGCGCAACCATGAAATCGCCCGCACCCTTGTGGCCCAAGGCGTTCTCGCGCGGCAGGCAGAGCAGAAGGGCGTCCATCTTTGAAGGCTCCCACGCCTCGGCCAGTTGTGACAGCGGATTCGGTCCTTTCCAGACTGCATCGCTATTCATGGTAAAAACCGGCCCATCGCCCAAGAGCGGCAGCGCGTGACGAAGGCCGCCGCCGGTGTCGAGAATATCGGGCGTTTCATGCGAAAACCGCACGTCGCTCCCTTTCAAGTGGTCGATCAGGGGGTCGGGTTTGTAATGCACATTGGCCACCACGGTCTCCACCCCATGGCCCCGCACCTGCTCCAGCGCGTGATCAATCAGCGGCCTGCCCGCCACTTCGATCATCGGTTTGGGCCGGTCGGCGGTCAGCGCGCCCATGCGCGTGCCGAAGCCGGCGGCAAAAAGCATCAGGGCGTTTGGTTTGTCGCGCATTGGTCTTTGAGCCTTTGGAGGGTGGCGGTATTCGGTACGGGAAGATGCCCGCGCACAAGGGTTGCGACATCGGCCAGTGCCGGGTCTTCAAGGTTGCGCATCAGGTGACCCCAAACGCGCGGGATCAGGTCAACGTAATGCGCCTTGCCGTCGCGGATGCAAAGGCGGGCGAAAACCCCGACAATCCGCAGGTTCCGTTGTGCCCCGAGCCGGTTGTAATCGGCGCGAAATCGCATCGGGTCCAGCCCGGATTGATCGATGTAGCGGTCGATCATTGCCTCTTCGATCCGCGGGGGCACATCGCGCCGCGCGTCCTGCAAGAGCGAGACCAGATCATAGGCCCGGTGGCCCAACATGGCATCCTGGAAATCCAACAAGCCCACGCGCGCCGCGCCCTTACGCTCAGGCAGCCAAAGCAGGTTTTCCGCGTGATAATCGCGTTGAATCAAAACATCGCTTGCGCCATGGAGTCCCTCTAGCGTGCTCTGCATCGCTTGCGCAAAGGCACGTCGCAGGCCGGGTTCGACCTTGGCATACCAATCAAACGGCAATGCGGCGAGATCAGCCATCAAGGGCGGGTCGTAGGCTGCCAGACCTTCGGCTGGTGGGGCCGCGTGTAACTGCACCAAAAGATCAGTTGCGGCCGAATAGAGACTGTTTTCAAGGTTTGGCTCGCGCGGGATCACCCGGGCAAAAAGGTCATCACCCAGATCCTCCAAAAGCAAGAATCCCAGCGCCTCGTCGCGCGCCAAAATCCTTGGCGCGCTCAGCCCCTGCGCTGTCAGGTATTCGGCGATGCGGATGAAAGGCGCGGTATCTTCGCCCTTCTCGAGCGGCGCATCCATCAAAACGGCGCTGCCGCCCTCGGGATGGGTCAGCCGGAGATAACGCCGGTTCGAGGCATCGCCCGCCAGAGGCGCGACAGTCGCCCCCTTCCAATCGGTGCCTTCGATGAATGTCTCGATCAGGGGATCACGATCCGACATCGGCGAGCTCCTTCACGCGGGGTGTCCATGCAGGGTCCAACCACTCGAAGATCAGGACACGGCTGTCATCCCCCGCCGGCGCTTCCAGTGTCAGGGATAGCGCGGCGGGCGGCGTCAACTCGCCCAATCGGTCGGGCCATTCGACAAGGCAGATCGCGGTTTCGAAGGCGTCGACAAGGCCCAGTTCTTCAATCTCGCTCGTATCGGTCAAGCGGTAGAGATCGGCGTGCCATATTTCGCCCGCAGGCCCCGGATAGTTCTGGACCAAGGTATAGGTCGGCGAGGGGACATCCTCAGGTTCGTCCAAAAGCCCCTGAATAAGGCACCGCGCGAAATGAGTTTTGCCGGCCCCCACCTCACCGTTCAGGAGCAGAACGTCACCGGGGGCCAAACGCGGGCCCAAGACCCGCGCCAGGGCACAGGTTTCTTCGGGGCTTTCGGTCGTGATCCGGGCAGTTTGGCGGGACATGACGCGACACTACACGCGCCTTCGCCGCCTGCAAGTGGGATCAGGCGCGTTCGGCCGTGCGGCTCGGCTCTGTTGAAGTGGCCATTGGCCGAACTTGCAGCATTTTCGTGCCCCCCGAAAGCGACCTCACGCGGCATTCGATGACTTGCCCTGCAGACCCCCGAAGAAGAAACTTTTCCTTCATGCCACCCATGTCCGAGGCAAGTCGCGCTTCGACCTCGCCCCAATCGGCGTGACCAAGCGGGGTGTCGGTATAGGCCTTGATAATATCGGCGACGCTGAAATCGGCGAAACTGCTGTCGGGGTCGATCCCCAAAAGATCGGCACAGCGCTGATTGCAGAACATCAGGAGATTCCGGGAATCGAAGACGGTGATGGCATCGTCCATTTCATCCAGCACCAGTTGCCGCAAATCCAATTGTGCGCGGAACCGCCGTTTGATCGACATCTCGTCAGTGATGTCTTCAATCAGGAAGGCAACCGCGCCGTCGGGGTGCGGCCGCCCCGTGATCCGATAGGTCAGGCCCGAGGGCAGTGCCCAGTTTTCCTGATACAGCCCGTCGGAGGCGCTTTCGATCATGTCGAGGATATGCTTTCGCCACTTGGCATAGTTGCGCGGTTCGGGCATCACTTGCCGGTCGCGCAAGCTGTCGAAAAAGCTCATGACATGCGGGCGCGCCGTCAGGAAGGGGGCGGGCAAGGCGGTCAGCTCCAGAAGCGCCGGGTTGAACAGGGCCAATTCCTGATTGCGGTCGAAGACGGCAAGGCCGGTGGTCAGGTTGGCAAAGGTCTTGGTCAGCGTCTGAACGAATTTGCGTTGGGCGTTTTCTGCCCTTACCAAGCCTGTGATCTCGGACACGAAAAGCGAGCTGCCGGTGTCATGCGCTGCGATGCGCAGCTCGAACGCGCGGCTTGTATCAGGGTCGGTGATCCGTCTGGCAGGCACGGCATTGCTCTCGTCTGCGCCGCTCTCTTCCATGGCGATATTGGCGACCACTGAGGGAAGCGAAGCCCATTCGGGGTTGTGCCATGTTGCGCGTCCGGCGCTATCGGTGACACAAACCGCATTGGGCGCGTCGTGCAACGCCTTGATCAGGTTTGTGCGGTGATGATGCGCCGTGGCATTGTTCAGGATGTCCCAAGCCGTCGGCGCGTTCTCCAAGGTCAAGCGAAGGCGGGTCGTTGCCCCTTGGCGGTGGCATATGAGGCGGGCCCCCTGTGCTGCGCCAATGGCCGGAAGGCGCACCTCCAAATCTTCCGGCAGGTCGGCAAGGGAGTTGGGCAAATCCGGAAACTGCGCCCCGATCGCTGTTCGAAAGCCCTCCCAGCTTTGCAAATCTTCCATTGAGCCATCGGCGCCGATATCCATGTCAGCCAACCTGTCGTCCTGAAACAGAAAGAATGCGTCACTTGGCAAGGCTTGACCTTGTATTGCGTGGTCCGAGGGTCTGGACAGGAAAAGCCCCGAAACCCAGAGAACGAAAAGCGCCACAATCGACGCCGCGCCCATGAGGATCAGGATATAAAGCGGTGTCACGACGTCCATGATACTCCCCTTGGCGACGGCCCTTGGGGGAAGAGTGCTCCTATCTTGGTTAATCCTTGGTTAATCGCTGATTAATGCGCGTGGTGCGCTACTGCCGGATTTGCTCGTTCTCGCCCATCGGCGCGCGGTCGCTACGCGGCTCGGCCTCCATACGCGCGCGGGGCCAACTGACCTCGACAAAAGCGCCGGTCCGCTCGGCCAGGGCCGATTGACGTTTGAAACTGTCCGACCCATTGGCAAAGCTCAGGTCCGCGCCCGAGCGTTCCAAAAGCGTCTTGGCAATGAACAGGCCAAGGCCCATCCCCTCGTATTCCGGGCGGCGGGCATCCGGTGGGCTGCTGCGGCGACGCACAAAAGGGTCGCCGATCCGGTTCAGGACATGCGGCGGGTACCCCCGCCCGTCATCCATGATCCGAATGACGATACGGTCTTCGGTCCAACGGCTTTCGACCCAGACCTTCTCTTGCGCGAAGTCCACCGCGTTCTGAACCAGATTGCGTAGCCCATGAATCACATCGGGGCGGCGCAGGACAGTGGGCGGCTCACCAGTGCTTTCGCTGCCGTGCTCGAAAAGGATGACCTTGCCGCGTTCGACATGCGGTTCTGCGGCTTCCTCGACTACGGCGGTCAGCGGCGCACGGCGCAACATCTGGTCGCTTTTGCCCGCCCGGCCCATCGACCGCAGGATATCGCGGCAGCGGTCCGCCTGTTCGCGGATTAAAAGCGCATCTTCGCGCAGATCATCACTATCGGCCAAATCCTCGGCCAGTTCCGAACTGGTCAGCTTGATCGTGGCCAAAGGCGTGCCAAGCTCATGCGCCGCCGCCGCCACCACACCGCCAAGGTCGGTCAATTTCTGTTCACGGGCCAAGGCCATCTGCGTGGCTTGCAGGGCATCCGACATTGAATGCATCTCGGATACGATCCAGCGTGAATAAACCCCCAAGAACACCACGGCGATGACGATCGCCGCCCAATTGCCGAAGATGAAGATCTGCGGCACCCGCAGGATAAACCCCTGCTCGGTGCGCAGGGGCAAGTAAAGCTGGGTCAACAACGACACGATCAAGATTGCCGTTAACCCAAGGAACATGGTCGAACGTGACGACAACGCCGAGGCCGAGACAATCACCGGCCCCACAATGAGGATCGAAAACGGATTGTTGAGGCCGCCAGTAAGATAAAGCATCAACCCCAGTTGCAGCATGTCGAACAACACGACCAAAAGCGTTTCGGTCTCGGACAGGCGCTTGTTTTCTGGATAGATGAATGACGCGACAAGATTCGACGTCACCGCCACGCCCACCGCCAGATAACACAACCCGATCTCCAGATTGAGGTTGTAAAGCCGCTGCGCCACGATCAGCGCGGTCACCTGCCCGAAAATCGCCCACCAGCGCAATAGGATCAGCGTGCGCAACCTGATCCAGCTTCCCCGGCTGGGAGATTTGAACATATCCATCGAAGAGTCGGACATCTGCGCCTTTCCGCCCCGTTGCAACTTGGGCATCCGATGTTAGATGTGCCATACGATGGGCGGCTTGCCTAGCTTCACAAAGGGAATTGAGATGACGCGGACCTATGCGATTGCGGCTGTGGTGGCCATTCTGGGCCTGTTGGGCGGTGTCTATTACATGACCATCGGCAGCGCACCGGACGACCAATTCGCCCAATGTCGCACTGGCAAGGTGGCCGGTGGCACATCGCAGATCGGTGGCCCGTTCACCTTGGTCAGCGAAACCGGCGAAACCGTCACCGATGCCGATGTGATCGACAAACCCTCGCTGATCTATTTCGGCTATACCTTCTGCCCGGATGTCTGCCCACTGGACAATTACCGCAACGCAGAGGCCATCAGGATTCTCGAAGAGCGTGGCGAGATCGTGAAACCGGTGTTCATCTCGGTCGACCCGGCCCGCGACACGCCCGAGGTCATGGCCGAATTCACCGATAATCTGCATCCCCGGATGCTGGGCTTGACCGGAACCGAGGAACAGGTCAAGGCTGCCAGCCGCGCCTATCGGACCTTTTACGAAAAACAAGCGCCTGCCGAAGGGGCCGAGGAATATTACCTCGTGGACCACACCACCATGACCTACCTGACCTTGCCCGAGCATGGTTTTGTCGAGTTCTTCCAACGGACGCTCAGCCCTGAACAAATGGCTGACAAGGTTCAATGTTTCCTCGATGCCATGTAAAGCGCCGCGTTCGTTTGACGCACCCCGAAACGCAGGCTAGAACTACTTTGAGTGTAGGTGAGCGCGAACGGGAGGAGCGGCTGAATGTCCGATAATTTGCACGATCTTGGTGAGGATCGCTCGCTTCTTCTCGTCGATGATGATGAGCCGTTTCTGCGGCGTCTGGCCAAGGCCATGGAAAAGCGCGGCTTTGAGGTGGAAACCGCGGGGTCCGTTGCCGCGGGAACTGCAATTGCCACGGCCCGACCGCCCGCCTATGCGGTGTGCGACCTGCGGCTTGAGGATGGCAATGGTCTGGATGTGGTCGAGGTGATCCGCGAGAAACGCCCCGACAGCCGCATCGTGGTTCTCACGGGCTATGGCGCGATTGCCACCGCCGTCGCTGCCGTCAAGATCGGGGCCACCGATTACCTGTCGAAACCCGCCGATGCGACCGACATCACCAGTGCGCTTTTGGCCAAGGGCGAAGACCTGCCGCCACCGCCAGAAAACCCGATGAGCGCGGACCGCGTGCGCTGGGAGCATATTCAGCGGGTTTATGAGCTGTGTGATCGCAATGTCTCTGAAACCGCGCGTCGGTTGAACATGCATCGCCGTACGCTGCAACGGATTCTGGCAAAGCGCAGCCCGCGTTAATCAAACCTTCGCGCTTTTTGCACCTGTTGGATGCCTCCGGCGGGAGTATTTTGGGAAAGATGAAAAGCGATGCGCTTCAGAGATCGAAGCGTTTCGAAATCTTGTCGACAACCTGACCATTGGCAAGGGTTTGGTTGGGCAGGCGGTCGTAATCCTCGAATCCGCGGCTTTGGTAATAGGCCAGCCCCCCGGCGTTATCGGCGCGGATCGTCGCGTTGATCCATTTGTAGCCCAGCGCGTGGGCGGCGCTTTTAGTGGTCTCGAAGAGTTTCGAACCAATACCAAGGCCAGTTGTGCCCAGCTTGACGAAGGTTGCGATATCGCAGGTCTCCGGCGGCAGATTGGGGTGCGGTTTGGCGTATTGAAAACCCAGAAGCTGGCCCGCCTCATCCTCGGCCACATGCCAGATGGACCTGGCGGGAGCTGTTTCGAGCCATTCGACAACTGTGCCGCGTGTGATCTCGTTGGTAAAGGCGGTGGTGCCGCCCTTGCGGATAATGGCATTGAGCAATTCGGCCATCTGGCGGGCATCCATCGGCCCGGCCGGTCGGATGTGAATCACCTGATCTCCTCCAGCAGAACGTTATGGCGCGTCACGTAATCGCGGCGTGTCTCCAGCGGTGGGCGCAGGACGATTTGCAAGCCCTGGATAACATCGGCCACCGGACGGCCAAAGAACTTGTCGGCCTCAGCGGTGGAAAACCCGGCGATCTGCGTGGCCTCCATCCAAGCGCTGATCTTGTCTGCCTTCTTGATCTGTTTCTTGATCTGCATCGGGATCACCGCAGGCAGGCCAAAGCGGATGTGAATCGCCGCCGTCAGGCGTTTATCCAACTCGTCATACCCCGGGCCAACGGCGGCTTTCACCGGGCTGATCATATCGCCGATTACGTACTCCGGGGCATCGTGCAAAAGCGCGGCCAGCTTCCACTTGGCGTCAATTCTGGGGTTGAGTCGCGTGAACAGCCGCTCCACCAAGAGTGAATGCTCGGCAACCGAATAGGCATAGTCCCCGACGGTCTGCCCATTCCAGCGCGCAACGAAGCTCAGGCCATGAGCGATATCCTCGATCTCGATATCCACCGGGGTCGGGTCGAGCAGATCAAGCCGCCTGCCGGACAGCATCTTCTGCCATGCACGGGGTTGTTTCATCGTGGCCTCTTTGTCGCGCCGCATCACTTGTGCGGCTCTGGCGTTGCCGAAGGAACTGACCGGTGCTATCTGCACGGCAAGATTACAGATTGCAAGGAGCCACCCGGATGGCACAGGACTATATCGTTAAAGACATCGCGCTTGCGGACTATGGCCGCAAGGAATTGGATATCGCCGAAACCGAAATGCCGGGCCTGATGGCTCTGCGCGAAGAATACGGCGCCGAACAGCCCCTGAAAGGCGCGCGCATCGTCGGCTCGCTCCACATGACGATACAGACCGCCGTTTTGATCGAAACGCTGACAGCGCTGGGCGCCGATGTGCGCTGGGCGTCGTGCAACATTTTCTCCACGCAGGACCACGCGGCGGCGGCGATCGCCGCGGGCGGCACGCCGGTTTTCGCGATCAAGGGTCAGACGCTGGAAGAGCATTGGGATTACTTGGATAAATCCTTCCTGTTCGACGATGGTCCCAACATGATCCTCGACGATGGTGGCGACGCCACGCTTTACATCCTGCTGGGCGCGCGTGCCGAAGCGGGTGAGGATATCATCCCCGTGCCGTCCTCTGAAGAAGAGGAAGTCATAAAGGCGCAAATCGCCAAGCGGATGAAAGAAAGCCCCGGCTGGTTCACAAAGGTCCGTGATCAGATCAAGGGAGTGTCCGAGGAAACCACCACCGGCGTCAACCGCCTTTACCAACTGGTGCGCGATGGCCAACTGCCCTTCCCGGCGATCAACGTGAACGACAGTGTCACCAAGTCGAAGTTCGACAACAAGTACGGCTGTAAAGAAAGCCTCGTCGATGGTATCCGGCGCGCCACCGACACCATGATGGCCGGTAAGGTTGCCGTGGTCATGGGTTACGGCGATGTGGGCAAAGGTTCCGCCGCTTCTCTGCGCGGTGCCGGCGCCCGCGTGAAGGTGACCGAGGTTGACCCGATTTGTGCCTTGCAAGCCGCGATGGACGGTTTCGAGGTGGTCTTGCTGGAAGATGTGGTATCCTCGGCGGATATCTTCATTACCACCACCGGCAACAAAGACGTCATCCGCATCGAGCATATGCGCGAGATGAAGGATATGGCGATCGTCGGCAACATCGGCCACTTCGACAATGAAATTCAGGTGGCCAGCCTGAAAAACCACAAGTGGACCAACGTCAAGGAACAGGTGGATATGATCGAAATGCCCTCGGGCAACCGGATCATCCTTCTGTCCGAAGGCCGCCTTTTGAACCTTGGTAACGCCACCGGCCACCCGTCCTTCGTGATGTCGGCCAGCTTCACCAATCAGGTACTGGCGCAGATCGAACTGTGGCAGCGCGGTGAGGAATACAAGAACGAGGTCTACATCCTGCCCAAGCATCTGGATGAAAAGGTCGCGCGCCTGCACCTTGACCGGATTGGTGTGAAGCTGACCCCGCTGGACCCCGAACAAGCGGCCTATATCGGCGTCAAACCCGAAGGCCCCTATAAGCCCGAGCATTATCGTTACTGACTGCGATGCGCTATGACTGGAAAATCATCCGCCCGGCCCTGCGCCGGGCGGTTTTGCGTGTGGGGGTTTTGATTTCTGTTTTGGGGGGTGGTGTGGCTCTGTTTCACCCCGAAACGCCGCTGCCGGATGAATGGAACCCGACCAAACCTTTGCAGGTCAATGCTCCGGTCACCGCGCTGACCTCGTGGAAACTGCGCGCAGCGTTGCGGCGCGATGACGCCTGTTTCGCTGCGTTGGAGCAGGTGGCGCATGTCTCCCGAATGCCACCCCTGTTCGACAGTGAAGAATGCCATATTCAGCCCCGCTTGGCCCTTAGCTCAATCGGCGATGCAACACTGGCGGCATTCGAGACACGGTGCCAAACCGCCCTGCGCCTCGCGATGTGGGAACAGCATGGCCTTCAGACCGCCGCGCGTCGCCACTTGGGGCGGGAGGTGATCGAGATCAGACACTATTCCAGCTATAGTTGCCGAAAAATGCGCACCAGCGCCGGTGAAAGTGACCGGATGAGCAGCCATGCCACCGCGAATGCAATTGATGTCTCGGGCTTTCGCCTTGCTGATGGCACCCTCGTGGACCTGCGCCGCGACTGGCCCGGCGAAGATGCCAAATCGGCCTTCCTGCGCGATGCCTTCGAAAGTGCCTGTATCTGGTTTCCCTTGGCGCTTGGTCCGGATTACAACAACCTGCATGCCGATCATTTCCACCTACAAGCCACGGGCTGGGGCCTGTGCCGATAATCTCTATAGGGGAAGTGGTGCCAATATTTCCCTTTGAGCACGCAAAAACAGGCGCTATCGTGCCTCTAGCACCATATTGGCGCTTTGATTTTGAAACATTTCACCGGCACATCGCCGGTTTCTGGTGGGAGAAAACAAATGGGCAAACGCGACGACCTTATCGCACAATACGCTGACGACTTGCGCAACAAATGCGGGATGCAGCCGGATATGGACCTTCTGACCAAGGTGACCATCGGCTGTGGTCCTGCAATCTATAACGCGGATGCCTCGACCGTCGCCGCCGGCCAACCCGAAGAGCTTGAAACCGTCAAGAACAACTTCCTCATCAAGAAGCTGGGCCTTGCCGATGGTCCGCAACTGATGGACGCGATCAACCAAGTGATCGAAACCTATGGCCGCTCCGAGCGCAACAAGTACCGTGCCGTGGTCTACTACATGCTGACCAAGCACTTCGGCAAAGAGTCGGTCTACGGCTAAGCCGGACCAGCACCAATAAGAAAACGCCCGAGGCCCAAAGGCCCGGGCGTTTTTGTTTGGGCCGGGGATCACCCGGCCCGAAACCGATTAGCCAATAATGCTGTTCAGCGTGGCCGAGGGGCGCATCACAGCCGCCACCTTGGCAGGATCACCGTGGTAATAGCCACCCAGATCCGCAGGCTGGCCTTGTGCCGCAGCCAGTTCGGAAACGATCTGGCCTTCCTTTTCGGCCAGGGCCTTGGCAATCGGTGCGAAATGCGCGGCCAATTCGGCATCGTCGCTCTGCGCGGCCAGTGCCTCGGCCCAGTAGCGGGCGAACCAATAGTGGCTGTCGCGGTTGTCCGGCTCACCCACTTTCCGCGAGGGGCTGCGGCCATTGTCCAGGATACCCTGTGTCGCCGCCTCAACCGCATCACCCAGAACACGCGCCTTGGCGTTGTCTTTCTGATCGGCCAAGAACTTGAAGCTTTCGCCCAGCGCACAGAACTCACCAAGGCTATCCCAGCGCAGGTGGTTTTCTTCCATCAACTGGTCAACGTGCTTAGGCGCCGAGCCACCGGCGCCGGTCTCGAACAACCCGCCGCCATTCATCAGCTTCACGATCGACAGCATCTTGGCCGAGGTGGCCAGCTCAAGGATCGGGAACAGGTCGGTCAGATAATCGCGCAACACGTTGCCGGTGATGGCGATGGTGTTTTCGCCCTTGGTGATGGTCTCAAGGCTGGCACGGGTCGCCTCACGCGGGGCCATGATCTCGAACTTGTCGGTCACGCCCTTCGCCTCAAGGATCGGCTTGACGTATTTGATCAGCTCGGCGTCATGGGCGCGGCCCTCATCCAGCCAGAAGATCGCACGATACCCGGTGGCTTTCTGACGCTCAATCGCAAGGTTCACCCAATCTTCGATCGGTGCCTTGCGCGCGCTGGCAGACCGCCAGATATCCCCGGCCTCAACCTTGTGCTCATGCAACACCGTGCCATCGTCCAGAACCATCTTCACAACCCCGTCTTCAGGGATTTCAAAGGTGGTCGGGTGGCTGCCGTATTCTTCGGCCTTCTGCGCCATCAGGCCAAGGTTCTGCACCGTGCCTGCGGTGGCCGGGTCCAGCTTGCCGTTCTCTTTGAAGAACGCGATCGCCTCGTCATAGACCGGGGCGTAGGAGTTATCCGGGATCACGCAATTGGTGTCGTGCTGTGCATCATCCGGGCCCCAGCCCTTGCCGCCCGCTTTGATCAGCGCCGGCATCGACGCGTCAATAATCACGTCCGACGGCACATGCAGGTTGGTTATCCCCTTGTCGCTATCCACCATGTACATCGGCGGACGCTCGGCCATGACCTTATCGATCTCGGCCTTGATCTCGGGCTTGTCGGCCACCCGATCCAATAAAGCGGCAAGCCCCGAATTGGGGTTCACACCGGCGGCCTTCATCTCGTCGCCGTATTTCTCGAAAACGGGCTTGAGAAATTCCTTGACCGCGTGGCCGAAAATGATCGGGTCGCTGACCTTCATCATCGTCGCCTTCATGTGCAGCGAGAACAAAACACCCTCTTGCTTGGTCTTTTCAATCTCTTCAGCAAGGAAAGCATCCAGCGCCTTGGCGCTCATATAGGTGGCATCCACCACCGTGCCCGCCGGATAGGAAACCCCGTCTTTCAACACGGTCTCGCCATTCGCGCCTTCCAGAACGATCTTGGCGGTCGCTTCCCCGTCCAGAGTCGCCGACACTTCGTTCGAGAAGAAATCACCACCCGACATCGACGCCACGCGCGTCTTGCTGTCGGCGCTCCAATCCCCCATGCGATGCGGGTTGTTCTGGGCGTATTTCTTCACAGCCGCGGCGGCACGACGGTCCGAGTTGCCTTCGCGCAGAACCGGGTTCACCGCCGAGCCTTTGATCGTGTCATACTTGGCCTGAATGGCCTTCTCTTCGTCATTGGAAGGCTCATAAGGGTAATCGGGCAGGGCATAACCCTGAGATTGCAATTCCTCGATCGCTTCCACCAACTGCGGCACCGATGCCGAGATATTGGGCAGCTTGATCACATTGGCCTCTGGCGTCTTCACCAGCTTGCCCAGCTCGGCAAGGTCATCCGACTGGCGCTGTTCTTCAGTCAGAACCTCGGGGAAGGTGGCGATGATGCGCCCGGCAAGGGAAATATCCTTGGTCCCGACGCTCACGCCCGCCGCCTTGGCAAAGCTCTCGATGATCGGAAGAAGGGAGGCCGAAGCCAGTTCGGGGGCTTCGTCGACCTTGGTATAGATAATGTCAGGAGTGTTTTCAGCCATGATTCCACGCTTTCTGAAGTTTCGGCATACCATAGTACACCGAATTCGGATAATCCATCTCTAATGTGGATTTTACCGCGAGATGCGGGGATGAGGAAGGTGAATGGGGTGATCTTTGAGGTGAGCGGGCATTCGTCAAAGATCATTGTGGCGTCTGAAGAGCGGGACAAGCCACATCTTCAGCAGTATTTGAACGGCCGCGACAGCGCAGGGCCGCGGCGCGGCGATCCAGCGTTTGGGCTAAAGTGCTTGATCCAATTCACTGGCGCGCGACACAAACGCGATGCACCCAAGGCTGGCCCAATCGGCGAGCCTAGGATTTCCGACGAATGGTTATCATCAATAGACCGTGGATTGGCAAACATGGGCTCACAATCTGACCTCGGCTGCAACGCGGCACCATGTGATATGGTGCCTTGTCAACGTCTGGTTGTCGATATGGGAGGGCGTGGTGGATCGGAGGGTCCATCATGAAAACACCAACCTTACCTGCCATTCACGCACTGCGCTCTGCTTGTAACAAAGGCCGCATCGGCCGTCGTCACGGACGGCCCGATGCGGCCATAGTGAACTGGACAGAAAGCTACAGTGCAGCACCACCAAAGCAGAGCTCGGAATACCGCATGTATATTTGCTGATTTGAGAGCACCAAAGATTACACCAGCTGTAGTCACCGTGTGGTCGCTAAAGGTGAGCGAACAAAACCTTGTACGCATCGAATGCAGACCGCCGGCATAAGGAGCGACTGAATCACTGCCATCTGATCGGCTTGTCGCTAACGAGCCGCATGCCGAGGTGCGCCGGAGGCACGCCAACGGCGCAGCCGCCGCGGGCGGGATCGCGTATCAGGTAGGACATCGCGGCGATATGTTCCCCGCCAACGAAGAACGCGGGGCAGCGCGACAAGTCGGTTTCGCCCGATGCCCCGGCGAAGCAGTCTTGTGTCCATTCCCACACGCTACCGTCGAGATCCCAGATGCCTTCGGGCGAGATCGAGAAACTGCCCTGTGGCTTCAGCGCGCGTGGGGCTATCCCCTCGGTCAGGTAGGCCGAGGCCCAGGTGAGCGAGGGATCGGTGAAGGCCGGGTCGGCCTTTTTTGGCAGCACGGGCCGGGCCATCTCGGCCCATTCGTCCGCCGTGGGCAGGCGGAAGGTGGCCCCCGTCGCATCATTGATCCAGTGCAGGTATTCCGAGACGTCAAGATAACTCAGGCCCGTGGCCGGGGTTGTCTGTGCCTCTTGGTCGGGCCGCACACGCAGGCGCAGGGTACAGCCGCCTTGGTCGTGGCAGGTGTTCCATTCGGCCACGCTGACCTCGTATTTCTGAACGTAAAGGTGCGTGCCGTTGGGTAGGGTGACGGGGCTTTCGGCCATGTCCGGCAGAAGCGCCGGATCATGCCCGGCGCCGCGCCCGATGAGCGCGGCGCCGAGAACAACCGCCGCGACCACAAGCAAAGCAACCAAACGAAGGGACGACTTCAGGGCAGGCTTGCATGTTTTCGCGGCGGTCATTCGTCAGCTCCTTTTATACTCAGGTTGCGAAGGGTCGCGGTGCCACAACCTGTTCCATCAGGTTGTTGTCCCACTCGCCTTCGACGACGAAGTGTGCGGTGCCGCCCAGCATCGCGCCGATGATCAGGTTGTGGTTCACATAGGCGTAAACGCCCGGCTGCTCGAAGGTGTACATCGCTGCCGCAGCACTCCCGCCGCGGACAAACCATGTTTCCATTCCGGTCAGGGGCTGATCGGTGAAGGAGCTTTCCCAGACATAGTTGCCGTGGCCACCAATGAGGTGCGGGCGGCTGTCCACGTTGCACGAGTTGTGCACCATCAAGACGGTTTCACCAACCTTGGCCTTGAGGGCATTTTCACCTGTCAGGGCCCCGACCGCGCCGTTAAAGACCTGATGGGTCGGCACGAGGGTTCGCATGGCCTCAAGGCTGTCGGCGTAGTCGTCGCCTGCGGCGTCATAGGACTTGTAGTCGCCGTTTTCGTCCATCGGCAGATAGTAGTCCTGTTCGCCGATGTAGGCGATGCTGTCATAGCGCAGCGGATTGCCCTCGGCATCTTTCAGGCCGTCGCGTGGCAGCACCATGATCGCCCCGTTCATGCCGTGGGTGACATGGTAGGGGATCATCGCACCGCCGGGGGCGCAGTGATAGGTGAAGCAACCCGGTTTCGTCGCCTTCCAGCGCAGGACACATTCCTCGCCAGGGTAGACATGGGTCAATCCACCGCCGCCCAGCGCACCCGTTGAGGCGTGAAAGTCGATGTTGTGTTCCATCATCGAGCTTTCGGGGTTGCGCAGGGTCAGTTCGACCATGTCGCCCTCGTGGCAGATGATCAGCGGGCCGGGGACCGAGCCGTTGTAAGTCAGTGCCCAGACGCTGGCCCCGGTGTCTTCGTCGACGACCATCAGGCGTTCTTCGGTGACCATGGTGATCTCGATGATCTTGGGCCCGCCGGTGGCGACTTGTTCGTGTTCAGGCGCGAAGGGGGGTGCCACGAGTTCCTGTTTGACGCGGGTATAGCCGGACAGGTCGGCGGGTTTCGCGGTGCTTTCGGTTGCACCGTCGGCCGCCGCCTTGTGCAGGTTGCGCGACACCGCATCGGCCTTGAGCGGCTGAGGCGTACGGCGCGCGGCGAATGCGCCCGCGCCACTGACGGCGGCCGCACCGGCCAGAAGCGAGCCGCGCAAGACGTTGCGGCGGCTGGTTGGTGCAAGACCTGGGTTGATGAATTTGGTCATTCTATCCTCCTGGGATTGGGTGATGCGGCAGGCCATCCCGCGCGCATCGATGCGTCACATGTTGTTGAGTTGGTCTTCGAAGCGGGCCTTGGCCCTTTTCGGCACGCGGCCTTCGAGGAAATCGCCGGGCGCGTCCACGTCACCGATGGCGATGGTCATCACCATGCCCATGGCGTAGTGCGGCTTGCAGATCACGCCATAGACACCTTCGGTATTCAGCGTGACTTCGATTTCCTCGTTGATCTTGCCTTTGAAACCTTCCGCGCCTTCGGGAAGCATGCCCTTGGCGGTTTCGGCGTTATGGCCCTTGTCGGCGGCGATAAACTTGATCGTGTCGCCCGGCGCGGCCTGCACGAAGGCAGGCTCGAACACCATGCGTTCGCCATCGGCGCCCTTGTTGAGCATCTTGACTTCGTATGTCTCGGCGAAGGCGGCGGCCCCCATAAGGCTGGCAAGTGCGAGGCCGGTTGCCACTTTGCGGATCATTGGTCTTTCCTTTCTGATCGCGTTTCGATTGAGGGAAAGATACCGCGTCTGTGCAGCGCGCTTTTTGCTCTGGCACAAACTTCCAAAAGATGATCTGCAAAACTGCATATGGTGCGGGACGCCGCGTTGTGGCAAAACACGCAAAATGGACACAACCCCTTCGAAAAAAACCTTGCCGCGACTCGACGAGAGTCTGCTGACGCATCTGCCGCCCTTCTCGCGGCTCGACCGTCGGCAGATTCGCGCAATTCTCGATCGGGCGTCATCGCGACGGTACGAAGAAGGTGTCGCGATCTTTCAGGAAGGGCACCCTGCGGACCGCTTTTACATGCTGCTGGATGGGTATGTCCGGGTGGTGCGCATTACGTCGACCGGGGAGCAGGTGACCTCCCTTCACATACCGGCGGGGCAGCTATTGGGTATCGCGCGTGCAATCGGGCGCGATACCTACCCGGCGACAGCGATGACCGCGTCGGAATCGCTCGCCCTGAGTTGGCCCATGCATTTGTGGGACAGTTTCGTGACAGAATACGACGGGTTTGCCACCGAAAGTTACAAGACGCTGGGCCATCGACTGAATGAAGTGCAGAACAAGGTCGTGGAAATGGCCACCCAGCAAGTCGAGCAACGTGTCGCCAATGCACTCTTACGTCTGATCAACCAGACGGGCCGCAATGTCGAAAACGGAATCGAGATTGATTTCCCGATCACGCGCCAAGACCTATCGGAATTGACGGCCACAACCCTGCACACGGTCAGCCGCCTTCTGAGTGGCTGGGAGAAGCAGGGGCTGGTCGAAAGCAGGCGCAAGCGGATCGTGGTGCGCGACCCTCATGCGCTGGTCGTGCTGGCCCAGAAATAACCCCGGTCACGCCAGACCGGCGGCGCGCATCAATTCGGCCAGAAACAAGTCTTCGTCCAACTGATATTCCGCGCAGGCATCTGTCACGGTGTGAAACGGGCTGACCAGACAGCCGACACAAAGCATCCTGTGCCGCATGAAGACGCTTATCGTTTGCGGCCATTCGCGCATCAGGTCTTCCAAGGGCAGGTCGGGATCGTCCAAGCGAATACGGGCCATGGCGTACCTCCTTTCCCGCACCACCCTAGGCCACCAATCGCGTTAAACGTTGTGCTGGCGCAAACTTCGGTCTTGGGCGGACCGCTAGGAAGAGGGCATCCCGACTTCAAGGAGGCCCGAACATGGCTGAAATTCTCACGAAATCGCGGGCGCGAAATATCTTTTACGGGGGCTCGATATTCTTTGTCGTGGTCTTTGTGGGGATGACCGTCCATTCGCACCGTTACGTGGTGCAAACCTCGACCGCCGGTATGGAACTGAGCGAGGAGGTCGTTCACGGCAAGCACGTGTGGGAAAAACATTCCTGCATCAATTGCCACAGCTTGCATGGCGAAGGCGCCTATTTCGCGCCTGAACTTGGCAACGTCATGACCCGCTGGGGCGTGCAAGACAGCCCAGAGGACGCGTTTTGGATGCTCAAGGGATGGATCGAAAGTCAGCCCAGCGGCATCGAAGGACGCCGCCAGATGCCCGCCTATGACATGACCGACGAAGACCTTCGCGGCCTTGCCGAGTTCCTGCGCTGGGCCGATCAGACAGACACCCAGGGCTGGCCGCCCAATGACGCCGGATAAGGAGGCAAACCAATGAAATACGAATCTCAGAAAGTGGCGTATTGGTATATCCTCGCCTCCTTGGCGCTTTTCGGCATTCAGGTGGCGGGCGGATTATTGGCGGGGTGGGTCTATGTCTCGCCGAACTTCCTGTCGGAGCTGTTGCCGTTCAACGTGATCCGCATGATCCACACCAACGCATTGATCGTCTGGCTGTTGCTGGGCTTTTTCGGGGCGGCCTATTTCCTTGTGCCCGAGGAATCCGAGCGCGAGATATGGTCGCCGAAACTGGCCTATATCCAACTTATCATTCTGGTTGTCGGCACACTGGGTGCGGTCGGCTCCTACCTCGTCGGCATCCACGGTGGACGCGAGTTTCTGGAACAGCCCCTTTGGGTCAAGTTCGGTATTCTTGTGGCCGCGCTGATTTTCCTGCTCAACATCTCGATGACCGTTCTCGCGGGCAAGAAGACCGCAATCACCGGTGTGCTGCTCATGGGCCTGTGGCTGTTGTCGCTGCTTTGGGTTTTTGCCTTCATCAACCCCGACAACCTCAGCCTCGACAAAATGTACTGGTGGTTCGTCGTGCACCTCTGGGTCGAGGCGACATGGGAATTGGTGATGGCCGCGATCCTGGCCTTCCTGCTGCTGAAGCTGACCGGCGTGGACCGCGAGGTGGTGGAAAAATGGCTTTATGTCATCGTCGCCACCGCGCTTTTCTCGGGTATTCTTGGCACTGGGCACCACTTCTACTGGATCGGTCTGCCGGGGTACTGGCAGTGGGTCGGCTCGATCTTTTCGACCTTCGAGGTGATCCCCTTCTTCCTGATGATGTCCTTCGCCTTTGTCATGGTCTGGAAGGGGCGCAAAAACCACCCCAACAAGGCCGCCTTGCTATGGTCGCTTGGTTCGTCAACTGTAGCCTTCTTCGGCGCGGGCGTCTGGGGCTTCTTGCACACGCTGCACGGGGTGAACTTCTATAGCCACGGCACGCAGATCACCGCCGCGCACGGTCACCTTGCCTTCTATGGCGCTTACGTGGCCCTCAACCTTGCGGTCTTCAGCTATGCCATGCCGATGCTGCGGCAGCGCGCGCCTTACAACCAAGTGCTGAACATGGCGAGTTTCTGGCTGATGACCGGCGGGATGGCCTTCATGACCTTCGTGCTGACCTTCGCCGGCACCATTCAGACGCATATGCAACGCGTCATCGGTGACTACTACATGGAGGTTCAGGACAGCCTGTCGATCTTCTATCTGATGCGCTGGGGCTCTGGCCTTGCGGTGGTGATCGGGGCGCTCTTGTTCATCTATTCGATGCTGGTGGTTCGAAAGTCCGAGGTCATCACCCCCGGCCCTGCAAACCCTGTTCCGGGAGAGTGAGCCATGAACATGGAAAACAAACCAACCCTGCCGTTCTATCAACCCACGGGCCGCGAATGCGACCTCTTTGAGACGGCCCATGACAACGGTTTGCCCCTTCTTTTGAAGGGGCCGACCGGCTGCGGCAAAACCCGCTTTGTCGAACATATGGCGGCCCGGCTTGGCAAGCCGCTTTATACCGTGGCCTGCCATGACGATTTGTCGGCGGCAGACCTGATCGGGCGCTACCTGCTCAAAGGCGGCGAAACCGTCTGGGTCGATGGGCTTTTGACCCGCGCGGTGCGCGAGGGCGGTATCTGTTACCTCGACGAGGTGGTAGAGGCGCGCAAGGACGTCACCGTGGTTCTGCACCCGCTGACGGACACGCGGCGCAGCCTGATGATCGACCGGACGGGCGAGGAACTGGTGGCGCCCGAGGGCTTCATGCTGGTGGCCTCTTACAACCCTGGCTACCAGAATGTCCTCAAACGCTTGAAACCTTCCACCCGGCAGCGGTTCCTGTCGATCTCTTTCGACTTTCCCGATGCCGAGACCGAGATCGCCGTGGTCGCCGCCGAAAGCCGCTTGGAACCGGGGCGCGTCGCACCACTGGTGCGGTTGGCCGGGCATATCCGGCGGCTGTCGGGCATGGACCTTGAGGAAGGGGTTTCCACCCGCCTGTTGATCTATGCCGCGACGCTGATGGCGGGTGGCATGGGAGTCGTTCAGGCGCTGGAGGCCGCCATCATCGAACCATTGAGTGATGAGCCGGATGTGCAGCGGGCGCTGCGCGATCTGGTCGAAACGATCTACGGGTAAGCGCGATGCACCTTCTTGACCTCATGGAACCGGAAGAGACCGTTGGCAACCTTTGGCACGATATGGCCAGCCAGATCGGTGCCGAGGTGAGCTATCCGCAGGCGAGTGTCACGCTCGCCTCGGTCCGGCCCAGCCTTGCGGTGCTGTTCCGCGCGCTTGGCGGGGCGCCGGGCGTTGAACTGTCCGAGGTGGCGGCCACGCTGGCGGCGCACCGTCGCCCCTTGCGGCGCAAACTGGGGGCCGAGCGCGATCACGAATGGCTTGCCCGCTTCGACGGCGAGCGTCTGGCCCTGCCCCCCTTCATCGCGACCTTTCCCGAAGAGCGGTTGAACCGCGCGGCCTTCTTCTGGCTGACGGCGCTGGCGGCATGTGCCGATGTCGCGGAGTTCGATTTCTCCATGGATGGCCCCGCCCAAGACTGCGCCCAGATCCGCGCCAACATGGCAGCCGCCGACGCCGCCGATGCCGCCTGCCCCGGCTTGCGGGAGAGTTACGAACAAATGGCGCAGCTGTGCGCCGAGGCGCGACCGAACGTGATCCGCCCCGCCCAGGAGGCGGCGATAGAAGCCGCCATTCTTGACCAACTTTGTGGAACAGGACCCGCGATAAGCCCGCCAACTGCGGCGCGCGGTTACATGCCAGCAGCCCCGGTGCCGATCTGGCTGCGCTTTGGCACCCCCGGCTCGGGTGCTGCGGCCAGCGGCAAGGAGGCTGATCCGGCCGCCCCGCCACCCAATGCCGCGCATACCAGCCGCAAACCGGGCCAGCGCAAAGATCAGGATCAACAAAACCGCAAGGACAGTTTCATCATTCACCGCTTTGAATCGATCCTGTCTTGGGTCGAGTCGATGAACATCAACCGCAGTGTCGATGATGATGACGACGAGAACGCCCAGAAGGCCGCCGACGACCAAGACCAGATCACCCTGTCAAAGCACGACCGCAAGGCGGCGACCCGCCTGCGCCTGCACCTCGACCTGTCGCCCGCCGATGCCGACCACGAGGCGTTATCGGGTGAATATACCTATGCCGAGTGGAACCCCCGCAGCCGCAGCTACATGCCCGACCATTGCCGCGTGCTGGATGCGCCCGCGCGGCCCGGCGGCACGCCCTTCGTGCCCAATGCGCGGCGTATGCGCGAGGTGCGCCGACAGTTCGAAGCGCTGCGCCCCCGCCGGATATTGCAACCGCGGCAAGTGGATGGCAGCGAGCTTGATCTTGATGCCCTGCTGACCGCGCGTGCGGACCTTGCCGCAACGGGGCGCGGGTCGGACCGCATCTGGCAATCGGCCCGGCAGACCGAGCGTGACCTGTCGGTGGCCTTCCTGATCGACACGTCCCGTTCGACCGAGGCGGCGATCGGGAACACATCGGTGATCGAAGTTGCGCGCGAGGCCATGGCCGCGCTGGCGGGCGGCATTGACGCGGCGGGTGACCGCTTGGGCATCTGGGGGTTTTCATCTTTGCGCCGGGACCGCGTATTCCTGACCCGCTGCAAGGATTTCGACACGCCCATGTCCCCCGACGTCACCGCCAACATCGGCGCGCTTAGCCCCGGCCACTACACCCGCCTCGGGGCCGCGATCCGCCACGTCAGCGCGCAACTGGCCGAGCAGCCCAGCGCACGCAAACTGTTGATCGTGCTGACCGATGGCAAGCCCAATGACCTTGACCATTACGAAGGTCAGCACGGCATCGAGGACAGCCACATGGCCGTGCGCGAGGCCCGCAATGCGGGCCTCAGCCTGCATGGCATCATCATCGACGAGGATGGGCAGGATTGGTTCGCTCGCATCTTCGGGCGCGGCGGCTTCACCCTTTTGCCCGATCCCGAACGTCTGACCCGTGCCCTGCCCGACATTTACCGCACCCTGACACAGGAGACCTGACATGCGCAGACTAATCCTTTCCCTTGCCACACTGTTTGCGTCGCCCGCCTTTGCAGAGGGCTTTGACCGGCCGATTCCGCAGGCGCAATCGGCCACCGCCGAATTCTGGTACGCCTTGGCCTGCATTGCGCTTGTCGCGTCAATGGTGGCGGTGCAGCGACTGATATCGCGCCGATGACCCGGCAAGGGTGGTCCACCCGGCGCATCGCGCTGGCGCTTTATCCCTTCGGGGCCGGGGCGGCGGCGGTGAACGTCTTTTTCGCCTCACTGATCTTGAGCTGGATCGGTGGGCCGATCGCCTCGACCGCTTGGTCAATTGGGCTGGGCTGTCTTATCGGGCTGCCTGCGACGTGGTATTTTGCCCGGCATATCCGCCACCTGATGGATGTCTCCGACGGGACGGAAGCGCCATGAAGATCGACATCCAAAGCGGGCAAATCACCAGTCGGTTGGAAATCGGCGAAGCCGAGGACGCCGGGAAAATGCGGCTTCACTTCTTTCATGATGACATGCGCCTGAGGCTGACCTGTTCCAGTGACGGAACCGTGCTCAAGACCCTGCGGGCCAAGACCGGAGCAAGATGATGGCAAGGACATCGGCAGAACAAATGCGGGCGTGGCAGGGGCCGGCGCTTTTCAGTTTCGGCTTCAGGCCCTTCTTTTTGTTCGGCGCGCTTTGGGTCGCGCTGGCGATGGTGCTTTGGCTTTTCGCCCTGTCGGGGGCGATCACGCTACCAACGCGGTTGGACCCGGTGTCTTGGCACGCGCATGAATTTCTGTTCGGGTACCTGGGCGCGGTTTTAGCCGGATTCCTGTTGACGGCGGTGCCCAACTGGACGGGCCGGTTGCCGATGGTGGGCTGGCCGCTGGCGGGGCTTTTTGCGCTATGGGTGGCCGGGCGCGTCGCGGTCCTGACCTCGGGCCTGATGCCCGCGGCGGTGGCCCCTGTGGTTGATCTGGCCTTTCCGCTGGTCTTGGGCGGATTGATCCTGCGCGAAATCATAGCGGGCCGGAACTGGCGCAACCTGATCGTGCTGGGCCTGCTGGCGGTGTTCACGCTTGCCAATGGCATTTTTCACACCGAGGCCCTGGGCGGCACCTATGCGGCGCAGGGTATCGGCCTGCGCCTTGGTCTGGCCACCGGCATCATGATGATCGCCGTGATTGGCGGGCGGATCATCCCGTCGTTCACCCGCAACTGGCTGGCCAAGGGGACGAACCCGGCGCGGCCTGCGCCGCCTATGCAACGGTTTGACAAGCTGGTGCTGTTGGCCAGCCTTGCCATTTTGCTGCTTTGGGTTTGGCAGCCCTTCACCGCCCAAACCGCTGCAACGCTGATTGTGTTCGGGGGGTTGCATCTGATCCGGCAGGCCCGTTGGGCACCACATCTGACAGCGCGTGAGCCCTTGGTCTGGGTGCTGCACGCCGCCTATTTGTTCATCCCATTGGGCGCTTTGGCGCTTGGGGTTGATCAGATCATGGAACATCCGGGCACAGCCGGGGCGCAGCATCTTTGGATGGCGGGGGCCATCGGCGCCATGACCCTTGCCGTTATGACCCGCGCAAGCCTGGGGCATACCGGGCGGGCATTAACCGCGAACCGGGCGACCGTGGGCATTTACCTGTGTCTTTTCGGCTCGGTCGTGGCGCGGGTCTGGGCCTCGGTTTCCCCACATCTTATGCACCTGTCCGGGGCGCTATGGCTTGCGGCCTTCGCGGGATTCGTGATTGCCTATGGACCCTCGCTTTTGCGACCCAAACCGGAGAGATAAGATGGGATGGTTCGGCTTCACCGCTGTTTTCGCGGCCTTCTTCCTGACGCATTCGACCCCGGTTCGCCCAGCAGTAAAATCCCGCCTTGTGCAAACGCTTGGCACACGCGGCTTTGGGCTGGCCTATTCGATCCTTTCAGTGGCGATGCTGGCGCTTCTGATCTGGTCGGCGGGCGAAGCGCCCTATGTGCAACTTTGGCCGCAGATGGAATGGCACCGCCACACGGCGCATCTGGGCATGTTGGCGGTTTGCCTGCTGCTTGCGCTTAGTGTCGCGCGGCCAAATCCGTTTTCCTTTGGCGGGGCGCGGAACAACAGTTTTGATCCCACCCTGCCCGGCATAGTAAGATGGACGCGGCACCCGATCCTGCTGGCGCTTGCGATCTGGGCGGGCGTACATCTGTTGCCCAACGGGGACCTTGCACATGTCATCCTGTTCGGCGTTCTTGGTGGTTTTGCCCTTGCAAGCCGGGCCTTGATCGACCGGCGAAAGCGGCGTGTGTTGGGGGTCACAGAGTGGAACGCCCTTGATACTGCGCGACGGACCGCGCCCTTGTTCCATGCCCCGCGCTTTTGGCCCGAAACTTTCATCCGGCTACTGATCGGCCTCGCCGCTTTCGCCGGGCTGCTGTTGGCCCACCCTCACGTGATCGGAGTGCCAGCATTGTGACCTCGCGTTGAGGAAGCAGGTAACGCTGACGAAAGGCTCTGCTTTTCGTATCAATAGCTTCGCTGCGGTTTCTGAGGCATCCAAGGGAAAGATATCGAGAAAATCGCCCGCGATTGAGGTCCATACATGGACAAAAAAAGATGCAGCGAATGACCAAGTTTTGCCGAACCTGTGAAAACACCTGCTCGCGATCCCAGAAACCAAAACCGAAAAGGATTGAGAATGCTCTCCCTGTCAGCCTTATTGCCCAATGGCCGCACATTGTGATTTGAAAGTTTGCCCTATGGCAAAGAGCCTTGCTTTGATTTGTTTCATAAAACGGTATGGAACATGCAAAAGCACTCAAGGCACTTGGCCTCTTCGATGCGCGCGTACCGCGCTACACATCCTATCCCACCGCTGCGGTCTTCACGCCCGATACCGGCGCAGTCTTCCAGAGCCGCGCACTCGAAACGCTAAATCCAAAAGACCCGGTCTCGGTCTATATCCACATCCCCTTTTGCGAGCGACTGTGCTGGTTCTGTGCCTGTCATACGCAAGGCACAAAAACACTCGGCCCAGTGGAAAGCTATCTGGAGACGCTTGAGGCGGAACTCGAGCTGCTGCGCACGAGGCTGCCGGACGGCTTGAAAATGGGCAACCTTCACTGGGGCGGCGGAACACCGACAATCTTGCCTCCTCAATTGATCCACCGCCTGGCCAAAGCGATACGCAGGGTGTTTCCCCCCACCGACGCATTGGAGTTCTCCGTCGAGATCGACCCGACGATGGTGGACCGGGCCAAAATCGATGCCCTTGCCGCCGAAGGTATGAACCGTGCGTCGATCGGCATTCAGGATTTCAATCCCGAAGTGCAACAGGCCATCGGCCGAATGCAACCTTTCAATGCCACGCGCGATTGTGTCAACGACCTGCGCGCGGCAGGCATCAGATCGCTCAACACTGATCTCGTCTACGGCCTCCCACATCAAAGCCTCGAACGTATTGACGACACGATCCACAAGGTCCTGACCTTTGAACCGGATCGCGTTGCTCTCTTTGGATACGCGCATGTTCCATGGGTGTCCAAACGGCAGAAACTGATCGATGAAGACGCGCTTCCGGATGATCTGGCGCGCTACAACCTCGCCAAATATGCCGCGGAACAATTCATCGCGGCCGGCATGACGGCCATCGGCATTGATCATTTCGCACGCCCCGGTGATGATCTGACAACAGCGCTCGAAACAGGCCGCTTGCGCCGCAATTTCCAAGGATACACGGCAGATAAGTGTCAGACCCTCATCGGACTTGGCGCATCGTCGATCTCCCGCTTCCCGGGCGGATACGTGCAGAACGCGCCTGCAACAGCCGCCTATAAACAACGGATTGCGCAGGGTGGTTTGCCCGGCTCTCGTGGCTACCAGATGAACCCGGAGGATCACCTGCGCGCAGGCGCGATCGAGCACCTGATGTGTACATTCGCGCTGGACCTCGACGACCTGAGCCAAGAATTCGGACCACGCGCCGGGAAACTTCTGCCATGCCTGAAAGAGGTGGCCGCAAACTTCGCGCCATTCGTGAAGTTGACGGGAAAGCGCATCGAGATTCTGCCAGAAGGCCGCTCCTTGACCCGGATTATCGCCTCGGCCTTTGATCAGCATGTGCCAGAGGGCGTCCGTTACTCACGCGCGTCCTAACGTGCTTGAAACGCACCCAATCCCCCATGACCTCGCCATGGTCAGGGCGATCGCCGTGATGGATCAGGGCCGTATCGTCAGGTATCGGCCGAAGAGCCAGATGCTCAGCCCGCCCTTCGACGATTGCACCGATCGGCTGTGTCATCGGTGCCGGAACTGGAAACCGGCTGGCTGGAGCAGGTCATCGCAACCCGCAGAATGGAAAGCGCAGGGAATTGAGGAGCGGCGATATCATCGACCCGAAGGCCGAGGGCAAAGGCCCCATGACAACGCCCTCACCCGCCAATATACCGCCCTGATGGGGACCGAGGAGGTGACGGTTGACTTCACCGAGGATGGCATCGCCGCCCTCGCCCGCATCGCGGCGGAGGTTAATCAAAGCGTCGAAAACAC
>NZ_CAJXNN010000035.1 GCF_913057115.1 uncultured Roseovarius sp. | reverse complement strand
CGATGCCCGGACTGCGCCGGGCGGTTGCGCTCGACGGCAATCCTTTCGCGATCCTCGGGCGGCAGCTTCGTCCCGCAAAGCCGACATGCGGCACCATGAACCCGCTTCCCGGTTTCCCGCAAGGACGTTGCCCACGTTGGAACCAAGACGGGTCAACGGCCCGTCAAACCAACAAAAAAGGGCGGCCCCGATAGGCCGCCCCTCTAACTTGTCTGATCCGAAAATCAGGCTGCCGACTTGGCCAAGTTGCGCAACACATAGTGCAGCACGCCGCCGTTTTCGACGTATTCTTTTTCCACCGCCGTATCGATGCGCGACTTCAAGGTGATCTCCTTGGTCGTGCCATCGGCATAGGTGATGGTGCAGGGAATTTCGGCCTGCGGTTTCATATCGCCTTCCAGACCGGTGATGTCGAAAGTCTCGTCACCCGTCAGGTTCAGGCTGCTGCGGGTGTCGCCGCCGGTGAACTCGAAGGGGATCACGCCCATGCCCACGAGGTTCGAGCGGTGAATACGCTCGAAATTCTCGGCGATCACCGCCTTGACGCCCAGCAGGTTGGTGCCCTTCGCGGCCCAGTCACGGCTGGAGCCCGCGCCGTACTGTTCGCCGCCCACGACGACCAGGGGCGTGCCCTGCTCTTGATAGGCCATGGCCGCCTCGAAGATCGAGGTCTGCTCGCCGTCCGGGCCCTTGGTGTAGCCGCCTTCGACACCATCCAGCATCTCGTTGCGGATACGGATGTTGGCGAATGTGCCGCGCATCATCACCTCGTGGTTGCCACGACGCGAGCCATAGGAGTTGAACTCGCGCACCGGCACCTGACGCTCGGTCAGGTACTGGCCCGCAGGGGTCGAGGGCTTGAAGCTGCCCGCCGGGCTGATGTGATCGGTGGTGACCATGTCGCCCAGAAGCGCCAGCATCTTGGCGCCCTTGATGTCGGAAATCGTGCCCGGCTCTTTCGCCATGCCCTGGAAGTAAGGCGGGTTCTGCACGTAAGTCGACTGCGGCGGCCAGTCGTATGTTTCCCCTTCCGAGGTCTCCACCTCCTGCCACTTCTCGTCGCCCTTGAAGACATCGGCATATTTCGATTGGAAGGCCTCGCGAGTCACGGTCTTCTCGACCAGATCGGCGATTTCCTTCTGCGTCGGCCAGATGTCCTTGAGGTAGACGGGGTTGCCGTCTTTATCGTGGCCCAGCGGTTCATGCGTCAGGTCGATGTTCATGTCACCGGCCAGCGCATAGGCCACCACCAGCGGCGGCGAGGCGAGGTAATTGGCGCGCACGTCCGGGCTGATCCGGCCTTCGAAATTGCGGTTGCCCGACAGAACGCTTGTGGCGATCAGGTCGTTGTCATGGATGGCCTTCGAGATTTCCTCCTGCAGCGGGCCGGAGTTGCCGATGCAGGTGGTGCAGCCATAGCCGACAAGGTTGAAGCCGATGGCGTCCAGATCGTCCTGCAGGCCGGCCGCCTCAAGGTAATGCGACACCACCTGGCTGCCCGGTGCCAACGAGGTTTTCACCCAAGGTTTGCTATCAAGGCCCAATTCGCGCGCCTTGCGCGCCACAAGGCCCGCACCGATCATCACATAGGGGTTCGAGGTATTGGTGCATGACGTGATCGAGGCGATCACCACCGACCCGTCGCGCAGCTCGTAATCCTCGCCCTCGACCTTCGCGCTCTTGCGCGGGTCGATCAGGGCATCGGGCGCGGGGCCTTCAGCCGCCATATCGGTGGCAGCCGAGGTTTCGTCTTCGCCGCGATATTCGGAAACCACGTCAAAGAACGCCGGGGCGGCCTTGTCCAGTGTCACGTAGTCCTGCGGGCGTTTCGGCCCGGAAATGGCCGGAACGATGGTGCCCATGTCAAGGCTCAGGGTGTCGGTGTACACGGGCGCATAGCTCGCATCGCGCCAGAAGCCGTTTTCCTTGGCATACTGTTCGACCAATGCAACGCTGTCTTCGTCGCGCCCGGTGTTGCGCAGGTAGCGCAGGGTCTCGTCGTCGATCGGGAAGAAACCGCAGGTCGCACCATATTCCGGCGCCATGTTGGCAATCGTCGCCCGGTCCGCCAGCGGCAGCTTGTCCAGACCGTTTCCATAGAACTCCACGAACTTGCCGACAACGCCCTTCTCGCGCAGCATTTCCACGACCTTCAGGACAAGGTCAGTGCCGGTGGTGCCTTCGACCATCTCGCCGGTCAGTTCGAAACCGACGACTTCCGGGATCAGCATCGAAATCGGCTGACCCAGCATCGCGGCCTCGGCCTCGATACCGCCCACGCCCCAGCCCAGAACCGCCAGACCGTTGATCATGGTGGTGTGGCTGTCGGTGCCGACGAGGGTATCGGGATAAGCCACTTCGACCCCGTCTTGGTCCACGTCGCTCCAGACGGCCTTGGCAAGATACTCAAGATTCACCTGGTGGCAGATGCCCGTGCCCGGCGGCACGACGCGGAAGTTGTTGAAGGCGCCCTGACCCCACTTGAGGAACTGGTAACGCTCCATGTTGCGCTCATATTCGCGGTCCACGTTCATCTGGAAGGCGCGCGGGTTGCCGAACTCGTCGATCATGACCGAGTGGTCGATCACAAGGTCAACCGGGTTCAGCGGGTTGATCTGCTCGGCCTTGCCGCCCAATGCCACGATCCCGTCGCGCATCGCGGCAAGGTCCACAACGGCGGGAACGCCGGTGAAATCCTGCATCAGAACGCGGGCCGGGCGATAGGCGATCTCGCGGGGGTTCTTGCCGCCTTTGGTGGCCCATTCGGAAAACGCCTTGATGTCGTCGACCGTGACGGTCTTGCCATCCTCGAACCGCAGCATGTTTTCCAAAACCACGCGCAGCGCAGCAGGCAGCTTGGAAAAATCGCCAAGGCCCGCTTTTTCAGCGGCAGCGATGGAGTAGTAGGCAAAGGTCTTGCCGTTGACGCTCAATTCCTTGCGCGTCTTTGTGGTGTCATGTCCGACGGTGATAGGCATTGTTGGCCTTCCTTTCACGTTCAAGGCAGGAATAGGAATTCGCTGGCCTGCTTCTGACCGATTTGAAAACCCCGATCAAGAGGAGTCAGGCAAAATTGTATACTATTGCACACAATTTGCCGCAGAATCACATGAAAATCAAGCATCACCCTGTACTGACGAAACCTTGATTGGCCGTTTCGGTGCCGAGTACATAGAACAATGGGGTAACCAAGACTGCCGCAAACACAGGACACCGCCATGCGAAACATCCGCCATTGGGTCGCCGCCTTTCTGATGCTGGCCAGCCCCGCCCTTGCCGAAGGTCCCGGGCCCGTGGTGGTTGAGCTTTATACCTCGCAGGGCTGTTCGTCTTGCCCGCCCGCCGATGCCTACCTGCATGAACTGGCCGAGCAAGAAGGGGTCGTCGCACTGGCCATGCATGTCGACTACTGGGATTACATCGGGTGGAAAGACAGTTTTGCCGATCCCGCCTATACAGCACGGCAAAAATCCTATGCGGCGGCACAGAACAAAAGAATGGTCTACACTCCGCAAATGATCGTCGATGGCAGCTATGGCGTGGCGGGCACCAAGCCCAAGGCCGTGGCCGCCGCCATCGCCAAGCACCATGCCAAACCCAACCCCGTGACACTCAAACTGCGCCGCGAAGGCGACACCCTGCACATCATGGCCACTCCGCGGGGGGCGGTACCGGCGCGCATGGACATCACGCTTCTGCGCTACAGGCCCAAGGCCACCGTGGCCATCAAGTCCGGCGAAAATGCAGGGAGAACGCTCAGCTATGCCAATATCGTGACGTCGATGGAACCCCTGGGCACATGGACCGGGGCCAACCCCCTGCGCGTCAGCCATCCGCTCAAGGGCGACCAGCCGCTGGTCGTACTGATCCAGCAATCCGGCCACGGCCCGATTGCAGGCGCGGCGATGTTGGAGTGAAATTGGTCACCCAATGCCACGAAGCGCCGGGCAGGCCGGACATTCTTCGTTAGGCTGGCAAGGCGTTTCGAAACGCCTTCCGACAAGCGCCTTCGAAGGCGCTTGTCACGCAAATTCGAATTTGCGTGGTCCAAGGCTTTTCGAAAAGCCTTGGCCGGGACAGGAATTCACAGCGCGCCAGACCTGACCATTCGAGGGGCTTTGTCTCTCAATCGGCCACTTGTCCGAAACTCACTCGCCCTTCATCAACCGATCCGCCTTCTTGCGCACCAGAACGGTGCGCAAGTCATGCATCGCCAGCAGCAGCGCATCGGTCACTTCTTCCAATTGCTCTGCCGTCGCGCGCGATTGCGCCCAATGGGTGGTGGTGTTGAGGTAATCCACCGCCCGAAAGATATCGTCGATGTCCCGATGGGCGAGGATCTCGGCGCGCTCGGCCATCCAGTCTTCGATGGCGGCAATATCGGCCTCGCTCAATTCGCGGTCACCATGGGGCTTGATCTCGGCCTTGCGGATATTGACCACGGCAATCTGGTCCATGTCGATCCGTCGCTGCCGGTTCTCGGTGTCCACGCGGAACACGAAGGCCCCGTTGTCACGGACCCTGAAGTAATATTCCGGCAAGTCTCCGGTCATAAAGCCCCCTAAAAAACACTGTCTTTTTGCCGTTACAATCCACAAATTGACGGTCTAAGCAACAATCCAGGTTCCAACGCCGGCGCATTTTGCCGTGCCTGCGGCATTCCGATCAACGTGAATCGGCGCGCGCGAGCTTACCGAAGCCCGCCACAGAACCGCGTAATCCGGGTGCAGGCCTCCTCCAGCATCTCATCCGACGTGGCATAACTCACCCGGAATGCGGGTGACAGCCCAAAGGCCGCGCCAAAGACCACGGCCACGCCTTCCTCTTCCAGAAGGGCGGTGGCAAATGCCTCGTCACTGTCGATCTTGGCTCCACCGGCGCTGGTCTTGCCCATCAGCCCGGCAATCGAAGGATAAACGTAAAACGCCCCCTCCGGCACCGGGCAGGTGATCCCCTCGATGGCGTTCAAACGCTCCAGCACAAGATCGCGGCGGCGTTTGAACACCGCGTTATTCGACGCAATGAAATCATGACTTCCAGTCAGCGCCTCCACCGCCGCCCACTGGCTGATCGTGCAGGGGTTCGAGGTGCTTTGGCTCTGGATTTTCCGCATCCCCCCGATCAATACCTCCGGCCCCGCGGCATAACCGATCCGCCAGCCGGTCATCGCATAGGCCTTGCTGACCCCGTTGCAGGTCAGTGTGCGGTCATACAGCCCCGGCTCCACCTGCGCGGGCGTGCAGAATTCAAACCCGTCATAGGCCAGATGCTCGTACATATCATCGCTCATCACCCAAACATGCGGGTGGCGCATCAAAACATCGGTCAGCGCTTTCAACTCATCCCATGCATAGCCCGCCCCGGTCGGGTTCGACGGCGAATTGAAGATGAACCACCGCGTCTTGTCGGTAATCGCGGCCTCCAAGGCCTCGGGCGTCAGCTTGAAATTGGTCTCGACACCCGCCTCGGCAATCACCGGGGTGCCACCCGCCAAAAGCACCATATCGGGGTAACTCACCCAATAGGGCGCCGGGATCACCACCTCGTCACCGGGGTTCAGCGTCGCCATCAACGCGTTGTAAAGGATCTGCTTGCCGCCCGTGCCCACACTCACCTGCGCCGGGGTGTAGTCCAGCCCGTTGTCGCGCTTGAACTTGGCGCAAACCGCCTCTTTCAACTCGGGGATACCATCGGGCGCGGTGTAGCGCGTCTTGCCCTCTTCAATGGCCCGAATGCCCGCCGCGCGGATATGGTCCGGCGTGTCGAAATCCGGCTCCCCCGCGCTCAACCCGATCACATCCTTGCCCGCCCGGCGCAATTCCGCCGCCTTGGCGGTCATGGCGATCGTCGGGGACGGTTTGACGCGCGATAGTGTCGCGGAAAGAGGGTTCATGTCAGGCTCCGGTTTGTATCACTTCTTCGAATGTCTTAGAGTCCGCGACAAGACGTATCAAGCACCCTGCAGGATCACGCGAAAGGAAGTCCCATGAACGAGCAAACCAACGACGGCTGGTTCGACCCCGAGGCCACCACCTTCGGCGACCGTGTCGCCGGTGCCCGCGAACAAGCAGGCATGACACAAACGGAACTGGCCAAACGCCTTGGGGTGAAACTCAAGACCCTCAAAGGCTGGGAAAACGACCTGAGCGAGCCGCGCGCCAACAAGTTGTCGATGATGGCGGGCCTGCTCAATGTCTCGCTTCTGTGGCTGCTTTCGGGCGAGGGCGATGGCCCCGACGCGCCGGGGGAAGAAGGTGAACTTTCGCGTGACGTCACCGAAATGCTGACCGAGATTCGCGATATCCGCACTCATATGGCGCAATACGTGGACCGCCTGGGCCGCTTGGAAAAAACCCTGCGCTCCAAACTCAAGGACGAGGCGGGTGCCTGAAGAAACCCGCGACATCCGGCTCAAGCGGCTTTACATGCGCTCCATCCGGCGTGGCATCAAGGAGATGGACATCATCCTTGGCCGCTACGCCGACACGCGCTTGGCCGATCTGGATGAGGCCAGCCTCGACACCTACGATGCGCTTCTGTCCGAAAACGATCAGGATCTCTATCAATGGGTGACGGGGCAGGCCCCGGCACCTGATGCGCTCGCGCCTCTGATCGAAGATATTGCACGGCTTTCGAACGCCAGCGGTGCCAAATAAAGTGGTCCGCCTTTGATCTGAGCTATCAGCGAAGGACGGAACGCGTGCAACGATTCAGTGCTGGGCTGCATTTCGCGAAAAGCTGTCATTCAGGTTATTCGCGATACACTTTAGTTCGGATTTTATACGCCTCCCATAGGGTTTAACCGATTATTCGGCAATTTATCCCAATGTCCCTCTCTGAGCAGTATCGCACGGAGACGGACATGAGTTTGCACACCCCCTTCGAGACCCCCGCGAACAAGCAGGGTTTCATGACAGGCTACCTTGATGCGCTGGCGCTGGTCGAACGGCTGCACCGGTTGCTTCTGGATGTCATCAAGGATGAATTCGAACGCGTCGGCGTTCTTGAGATCAACGCGGTACAGGCGCTTTTGCTGTTCAACATCGGCGACAACGAGGTGACAGCGGGGGAGCTTAAAACGCGCGGTTACTATCAAGGCAGCAACGTCAGCTACAACCTCAAGAAGCTGGTGGAAATGGGCTATATGCACCACCAACGCTGTGAGGTTGACCGCCGCTCGGTCCGGGTCCGGCTCACTGAAAAGGGGCGCGGTATTCGCGATATCGTGGCACAGCTTTTCGAACGTCACGCCGACGGCATGCAGGACAAAGGCGTGATCGGCCTTGATGGCATCGACCAGATCACCAGCTCCCTGCGCCGGGTCGAACGCTACTGGACGGACCAGATCCGCTATATCTACTGACGCAACTTTTTTACCGGCCTTCTCCTTGGCTCATGGCCGTGCCCGCACCACCTGCGGCGCGGCCATCTCCTTTTCCAGCTTGCGCTGCATGGCAGCTGCAAAGTCCTGATAATCCGATGCGGTTTCAACAAAGGCCCCCGGGCCCCGGATCACATGCCGCCGGTAATAGGCCTGCATCGAAATCACTTGGCTCAGGTCCTTGCTGATATTGGCCCGCGCCTGCGGCCCGACAACCAAACCATTGACGGTGATCCCCGCAACCGCCGCGTCAGGCAACTGCCCCGGATGCGGGCCATCGTTCGACGGACCATCACCGGAAATATCCAAGGTCTTTTGCCAACAATCCTGCGTCGCCAGCGCTTCGGCCCCCCAACGAATGGCCGCGCCGATGGCCGTTCCCGGATCGTCATAGCGCTGTGTCACCGCCCGCAATCGCGCCGCCACCTGCGCCATATCCTCCGCATCTCGCAACTCGGCCCAATCAACAAGCACCCGCTGTTGCCCAACACCGCCCCATTCATAAACCGCCAAGCGAATGGGCGCCTGCGGCATGGACAGCGCCACCGCCTGAACCTCTGCGGCCTCCATGGCGCGCGCAATCCCCTCCAACTGCAAGCGATACTCGGCCCCATCGACCGACCCCGAGACATCCAGCCCCAACATCAAGGCCTGCCGGCACGCCGCCTGCGCCGCCCCGGCCCAAAGGCCAAACAATAGCGCCGCGCATTTCATCCGCGCGGGGCAGGGGGCACCGCGCCGCCCAGCATGATATCGTTGATTTCGCGGTAGAGCTTTCGGGTCATGGCGTTCCGGAAATCCTCAAAACCATTGGCGGTCTCAAGAAAGGCATTGCGCCCCCGGATCACCTCGTTGCGGTAAAACCCCAAAACCTCCTCGTCATGGCCAAGGATGACCAAGCCATTCACGGTGACATCGGCCAAGGGGAAATGCCGATAGGCAAGGCGTGGGCCAAAGCCATCGTTGTTCACCCCGTCGCCCGAGACATCAATCACCCGCCGCGCGCATTCAGGCGCGCGCGCCAGCATCCGCGCGGCATAGCCGATGCCATAGCCCATGGCCGTGGGAAACTCGCTTTCACTGCGCACCGACCCGGCCAGCGCATCAACCGCCCGGTCGATATCCGCCTCTGTCTGCAACAGCGCCCAGTCCAGCAGCACCTTCTGCTTGTAGCGCCCACTCCACTCATAGGCCGAAAGCGCCACCGCCCCGGCCCCGCCGCCGAGGATCGCATGCCGCACCTCGGGCGCGTCCAGTGCCGCGGCCAGCCCGACGCGCTGCAAATCATATTCCACCTCATCCACCGACGAGGACACATCCAGCGCCAGAACCAACGCCAAACGGCACCCCTCGGCCCCGGCAGGCAGCGCCGCCAAGGCCCAAAGCCACAGCGCCGCGCAAATCCTCACCAATGGCCCGTGTTCTCCATGCTGGCCCAAGGCTCGGCCGGCTCCAGCGCCTCACCCTCCTGCAACAACTCAATCGAGATATTGTCAGGGCTGCGCACAAAGGCCATCCGCCCGTCACGCGGCGGGCGGTTGATGGTCACGCCATTGTTCTGCAAATGCGCGCACATCTCGTAGATATTGCCGACCGAATAGGCCAAATGCCCAAAGTGGCGGCTGTCATCGGGCAGGGCATCATCCCCATCCCAGTTATAGGTCAGCTCCACCGGGCACTCTTCCTGCCCCTCCGGCGCCATGAAAACCAGCGTAAAGCGCCCGGCCTCCACATCCATGCGCCGAACCTCTTTCAGGCCCAGCAACTCATAGAATTCCTTGGATTTTTCCAGGTCCTTCACCCGAACCATCGTGTGCAGGTATCTTACGCGCATCGCGGATCACTCCTTTCAAATCTTTCGTCAAAGGATAATCGTGCCTGCGCGTCTGTCGAGGGGAAAGCCCCGGATTCACAAGCCAAAGCCAAGCTCATCTTGACCACCGACACCCAAGTCGCCGTTCAGCCCGTCGAATTCATCACCTCGAACTGCACAAGCACCACCGACCGCACAAGGCATGCCTTCGCTCAGGAAACACGATCAGCACCCCATATTGTCGTTTTGTCCGCGCGATCCGCGAGATATAGTCGTGTCACGACTCGCCCCGCTTGACGAAAGGATGCCCCATGCCCCTCAGCCCCGAACAACAGGCCGAAATCGAAGACCAGCGCGGCACACCGCAATCCACCCTGCGCACCACCGCCCCGGGGATGGAAAAACACCTCTACACCGCCTACCCGGTGCTCGATCACGGCTTTGTCCGGGTGATCGACTACATGGGCGACGATGCCGCCATCTGTCAGGCCGCCCGCGTGTCCTACGGCAAAGGCACCAAATCGGTCAGCAATGACGCGGGGCTGATCCGCTACCTCATGCGCCACTGGCATTCCACGCCCTTCGAGATGTGCGAGATCAAGCTGCACGTCAAACTGCCGGTTTTCGTCGCGCGCCAATGGATCCGCCACCGCACCGCTAACGTCAACGAATACTCCGCCCGCTATTCGATCCTTGATCGGGAGTTCTACATTCCCGCCCCCGATCACCTCGCCGCGCAATCCACCACCAACAACCAAGGCCGCGGTGAGGCGCTTCAAGGCGAAGAGGCCGAGCGCGTCCTGCGCCTCCTGCAAGAGGATTCCATGCGCGCCTATGACCACTACGAGGAGATGATCAGCCAAGAGGGCCAACAGGGCCTCGCGCGGGAGCTGGCCCGCATGAACCTGCCCGCCAATGTCTATACCCAATGGTACTGGAAAGTCGACCTGCACAACCTGCTGCACTTCCTGCGCCTGCGCGCCGACCACCACGCCCAATACGAAATCCGCGTCTATGCCGAGGAACTCTGCAAGATCGTCGCCGATTGGGTCCCCGCTGCCTATGGCGCTTTCGAGGATTACCGCATGGGCGGTGCGACCCTCTCGGCCAAGGGCCTCGACTGCCTCCGCCGGATGCTGAAAGGCGAGGAGGTCACCCAGGAAACCTCAGGCATGAGCAAGGGGGAATGGCGCGAGTTTCAGGAGGTGTTGGGGTAACACCAATTGCCCAACTTCTCTGCGCTGGAATCATAGCGCATCGCTGGCAACCCGAGCCGCCCGGCTCTGACGGGCCACGCCCGACCCTCCCCCCGGGAGGGCGTCCTGCAACAGTTGCCATGCTGAATATCGGTTTCGGACTCTTGGACCGCCCCACACCAAGCCCCCGCCCCAATGCCCTCCCAGGGCCGGGCGTGGCCCTCTGTTGCAATACAGCTATTGATTGTGCCAGAGCCGCGCCAAAGACGACGCGCGCGGGGGCGATTGCCCCATATGGGCGGCAGCGCTTTATCCCTGCCAAATCCGAAAAACCTCAAGCGGTGCGCAGCAATGGCCAAAAAGCCGCCGCGTCACGCCGAAGGCGTGCCACCGTCATGTCGGCGCCCCTCTGGGGCGACGGGGCGCGTCGGCTTTGGCGCGGCGGCGCTGCGCGCCTTGATCCCGCGCCCGCGCATCAATCACAGGTCGGGGCAGCGCATCGGACATGACATCTCCAAACGACATGCGCCCAATCTCCCCGCAATGCGTTAACACCCCCTGACCCCACCGTGCGGCCCCCTCAGCGCGGCAGCGATCTGGCCCGTGTGAAGCCCCGGTTTCGTACGACTCGTACGAAACAGTTTCAGGCCCCCCGGATTTTCGTACGAAACGCGGGGAGTAAGCGTACGACTCGTACGAAAATTTTGCTGGCCGCACTGTCCGCGCGGCGTGGTCAATAAGACTCACGCGTTCAGATTGTTTCGCGGATGCGCCCGTCCGGGCCCAAAAGGTTTGACAGGGGCGGGGGATCGGCTACGATTGCAAGCAGTATCAGGATTATTTTTCAGCGTTTTCAAGAGGTTCCACATGCGCTTCCCCCTCTCCGCCGCCCTTCTCGCCGCTGTCATCGCGGCTCCGGCCGCTGCCGGAGGCCCCAAGATTTACGCCTATGACGCCGGTGCCAACTATTGCCCCAGCGGCCTGCAACCGATCACCATGAACGGTGTCATTTGCTGCGGTCAGCCCAATCAAAACCAATCATATCAACAGGTTATGCGTCATCCCGTTCCGAAGAAACGGCATGTCACTCGCCTGCGCCACAGTCGCGTCGTTGACACCTGTGCCGAAGGCGTGAAGGGCTGTTACTAAGCCCTTGGGCGGAAATTTCCGTTGTTTTACAGGGGTTTGAGGTCGCCAGCCATCTGGCGGCCATCTTTGCCTTCCACCAGTTCGTAATCGACTTTCTGATTGTCCGCCAACCCGGTCAAGCCCGACCGTTCGACTTGGCTGATGTGTACGAATACGTCGCTACCGCCTTGATCTGGCTCGATAAATCCGTATCCCTTCGTGGTGTTGAACCACTTCACGGTGCCACTGGGCATGCCGTTTCTCCTTCTGATCTTCATCGTCCCCGGATCCTGCCGGGCCACGCACCAACCCCCTAAAGCCTTGGCACCCAAGGATGATTACACGGGCATTGTAAAAAGCAAGCGAAACCCCCGTGACTGTTCCGCCAATGCCCGTTATTGAGGCGGAAACACCGGGGAAATGCGATGATCCTATACGGTTTGAAAACCTGTGACACCTGCCGCAAGGCCTTGAAATCATTGCCGGATGCGCGGTTCGTCGATGTCCGGACCGAGGGTGTGCCGGGTGGCGTGCTGAAATCCGCTTATGAGGTCTTGGGCGATGCCCTGCTCAACACCCGCTCCACCACATGGCGTGGTTTGGACGAGGCCACGCGCGCCCGCCCCGTGCTTGAATTGCTCGCCGAGCATCCGACCTTGATGAAACGCCCACTGATTGTCTCAACCGATCAGTTTTTCCTTGGTTGGGGCAAGGACGTACAAGCTCAACTCCTTGGATGATTGGCAAAAATACCTATCTGCTTTGAAACGGTTAGGAGCTTGAAATGCGTAGCGCAGCTATGGTTCTGGGTGTCATTGGGGGCCTGTTCGCGGTGTTTGTCGGGTTCTTCAGCTACGGCTATACCGAGTTCATTGATCAATTTGGCGAGATTGAAGGATTGGCCCAACAAGTCGATCGCGTGGGCCTGATCCGAAGCGTCAGTTTCCTTGCGCCGCTCTTGGCCATCGCCGGGGGTGCGATGGCCAAGATCCGCGCGCTGTGGGGCGGTGCGCTTATGCTGATCTCGGCTGCAGCGATGTTTTATGCCTTTGATTTCAATGTCTTCACCATGTTCCCAATCGGTTTCACGGTTTTGGGCGGTGTGCTTGCGATTGCGGCGGGGAAACCCGATGAGCCGAAGACGCATTTTTGAGCAATAGCTGATCCAACGACAGTGGCCCGGCACCTTTGATGACGAGGACCAAAAGCAAGAACACCCAGAGCGCGCGCTGATCAAGGATGGTTGCATCTGGTGCCTTGTCGAACCATGCGCCGACGGTCGATGCCTCGCCGATAGCGCCGTGGCCATACAGGTCAGTCAGTGTTTGCAGGATTACGAAGCCGATCATTCCCAAGGCCGATAGCCGCGTCAACAGTCCGACCACGATCAGGGCAGGCAATAAAAACTCGGCCCAGGTTCCGGCCAAAACGACAAGTGTGTGCAAAAAACTGAGTTGGCTGCTGTCGTATCCCACGGCTTCCATCGCGCGAGGGAAGATCTGCGCATACGCGCCCACGGACGGTGAGAACAGGCCAAACATGCCTTCGCCCAGTTTGGTGAGGCCTGACACCCAAAAATACATCAAGAACAAGGCAGCAAACAGGAATCTGGCCGTGGTCGAAATAACCCAATCGGCATTGTTCAGCCGTGTCGCGAAAGTCTGGTAAAGGGAAATGATGGCAGTCATGGCTTAGTCCTGCGTTTGGATTTCAATGATCGACGAAGTGTCGAGAAGCATGGTCAGAAGCCCTGTCAGGTCAAATTCGGGCGCGTCGTGCATCGCTTTTTCATAGGCGTCACCCAAGGTCTTGCCCTCCAGGATGTTGGCCACGAATAGGCTCGCTCCGGGGGGAAGAACCCTGCCCTCAGGGTCGTATGCGGGCCGCGTGATCAGGACGTCTTGTCCTTGGTTTTTGGGCTTTGCGGAACTCCTGTCCAAGGCGTAGGACCAGATCGCGTGAATGGGCCATCGCGAACGAACCAGTCGCAGGGACGGGGCAAGGATCAACTTGGATGCGGCAAGGGCTTCTTGTGGTAATATCGCCAGTTCGTTTGGGGCCACGGCGTCCGCATCCGCCGCATGATAGGATTCTCGCAACGCTTGCTCAAGTCGCGCAACGTCGGGCAGATATGCGATATGTTGTAGTGGTTCGAAGTCTTCAAGGAAGCTTGGAAACTCATCTCCATAAACCATAATCATCGGGTTCTTGGGTGGGTGCTGGCGCAGGAAGAGGCCGGCGGTTTTCTTGAAGTTCTCATGCCCTATCAAGCTGAGAATAGCCGGAAAACTGACTTCCAAAGCCTCGGTCAAGCTGACGGCGACATTGTTGCGGTAGACCGAGAAGCGCGCGCCTGCGGGTTGTCCTCGGCCATCGCTCAAGCCGATTGGAACAGATGTCGAACTGTCCAAAAGAGCATCGTGGAATTGGGTTTGAGACACGCTCATGCCGGCACCCTTTCGAGGGCTTTCGCCGCACGCGCGGCTTCAGCCGCAAGCTCGGACCATGGAGGAATGTTGGCATCCCATTCAATCAGCAATGGCCGGGGGCCACTGCGTTCAAGCAGGTGATCCAACAGCGACCAAACGGGATCGGCAACCTCGCGACCGTGGCTGTCAATCAGGAGTGGCGCACCGTGGTCGTCTTCATCTTCATCATGTCCGCCAAGGTGGATTTCACCAACCTTATCAATGGGAAACGCGTCGATATAGGCGCGCGGATCAAGTTCCAGGTTCGTGCAAGAGACAAAGACGTTGTTCACATCCAATAGCAGGCCACAGCCCGTGCGGCGCGTCACTTCGGACAGAAAGTCGGTTTCGGAATAGGTGCTTTCTTCGAACGCCAGATAGCTGGATGGATTCTCCAGAAGCATTCGTCGTCCAATTGATTCCTGCACCTCGTCGATATGGTCGGCGACACGCTGCAAGGTCTCTGACGTATAGGGCAGGGGCAGGAGATCATTCAGAAAATGGCTGTCGTGTGTTGACCACGCCAGATGCTCCGAAAAACTCGCCGGGTTAAGCCAGCCGCAGAGGTGCTTGAGACGTGCGAGATGGTCGGGGTCAAGCCGCCCTTCGCCACCGATGCTTAACCCAACACCGTGGACAGAAATTGCAAAACGCTCGGCAAGGTGTCGCAGTTGCGCCAAGGGACGCCCGCCTTCGCCCATGTAGTTCTCGGCATGTACTTCAAGCCACTCGACCGGGCGCGCGTCACCTAAGATGTCTTGGAAGTGCTGTGGCTTGTAGCCAACGCCGGGCGCTGGAGGCAGCGTGGGAAAAGGAATGCTGGAATCAAGCATGGGTCACCTTTCAAAAAGATGGAAGTAGGTGCGCCCGATTTGGGCGCACCCATGTCGACTTTAGGACGGAAGATCGCGGTCCAGAGGCTCAAGGCTGCCCATGCGATCATCCGGCAGTTCGATGTCTTCGCAGGTGCCGGCATCGACAAGTGTCCAAGCGTTGCCTTGGTAATCCACTGTCGAGCTACCCGCGCATGTCGTACCTGCACCGGCCTTGCAATCATTCTCCCCCGCCAGCGAAACACCATAGCATTTCTCTTTTTCCTGAGCGGCGGCGGGTGTGCTGTGCGCGGCCAGTGCGGCAGTCATTGCGCCAGCGATGGCGACGGTTTTCATTGTTTTGGACATAATCGGGCTCTCCCTAGATTGTTGCAAATCTCATCCCTGCCGCAAATGCGGATCAGCGATGTCAAAAGGGTATGTTTGCAAAGGCTCACATGGCTATTCACGTCCGCGTTAAACACGGGCGCGTTAGCAAGCGTGAGAACGCCAGGGACGCGAAGCAACTAGAATGAAACGGAAAATTTCAATTCTGCGAGCGGGCCGCGCAATATATTACACGGCCCGAGACTGAAAATATGCCAATTGTTACAAAAGGTCAGGCGGAGTTGCTTCTTTTGCAAGGGTTTCGACGATGTCCGCCAAAGCCTCCACTCGGGTTTGCTTTTCACCCAAACGGCGGACCGAGACGGTATCTTCCTCCACCTCTTTCATCCCGCAGGCGAGGATCACAGGCACCTTGCCGACTGAATGCTCGCGAACCTTGTAGTTGATTTTTTCATTGCGCAGATCGGCCTCAGCCCGAATGCCAACGGCGTTCAGTTGCTCGACGATCTTTTGCACGTAATCATTGGCTTCGGAAATGATCGAGGCGACGACCACCTGCCGCGGGGCCAGCCAGAAGGGCAGTTTGCCTTCCCAGTTTTCGATCAGGATGCCGATGAACCGCTCGAAGGAGCCAAGGCAGGCTCGATGCAACATGTAGGGGCGATGCTTTTCGCCATCGGCGGCGATGTATGTCGCGCCAAGGCGTTCCGGGAGGTTCGGATCCACCTGAAAGGTACCGCATTGCCAGACACGCCCAATTGCATCCGTTAGGTAGAAATCGAGCTTGGGCCCATAGAAGGCACCATCGCCCGGTTCCAACGTGTAGTCGCGGCCGACGGCCTTGATCGCATTTTCAAGCGCGCCCTCGACGTAATCCCAGCTTTCGTCGGAGCCGACGCGTTTCTCGGGCCGTGTGGCGAAGCGGATTTCGAACTCGGGAAAGCCCAGTTCACGGTAGACGCCTGCAAGGAAGTCGATGAAGCGCGCGCACTCTTCTTGGATCTGCTCTTCGGAGCAGAAGATATGCGCGTCGTCTTGAGTGAATCCGCGCACGCGCATAATGCCGTGCAGGGCGCCGGACGGTTCGAACCTTGCGCAAGACCCGAACTCGGCAAGGCGCAGGGGCAGGTCGCGATAGGATTTCAAACCCTGATTGAATACCTGAACGTGGCAGGGGCAGTTCATCGGCTTGAGCGCGTTGATCCGGGTTTGATCCTTATTCTTGGCCGTCGCATCGTCGTTCTCGCCGTCGCGGCTTTCGTCGACTTCAACGACGAACATGTGATGCTGGTACTTGTCCCAGTGACCCGAGGCTTCCCAGAGTTTGCGATCCACAACCTGTGGCGTGTTGATTTCTTTGTAGCCACCCGCCCGCTGTTTGCGGCGCATGTAGTCTTGCAGCGCCGTGTAGATCGTCCAGCCATTGGGGTGCCAGAAAACCTGGCCCGGGGCCTCTTCCTGCATGTGGAAAAGGTTCATTTCGCGGCCCAGTTTGCGGTGGTCGCGTTTTTCCGCTTCTTCAAGGAAGTTCAAGTAATTCTTGAGTTTTTCCTTGCCGGTGAAGGCCACGCCGTAGATGCGTTGCAGCATCTTCCGGTCAGAGTCGCCCCGCCAATAGGCCCCAGCGACGGACATCAGCTTGAAGGCGTCTGCCGGCACTTGGCCGGTGTGTTGCAGGTGGGGGCCACGACAGAGGTCTTGCCAGTGACCGTGCCAGTACATGCGCAGGGGTTCATCGCCGGGGATGGACTCGATCAACTCGACCTTGAAGGGTTCATCGTTGTCGCGATAGTGCTGGATCGCGCGGTCACGATCCCAGATTTCGGTGCGCACCTCGTCGCGTAGATTGATGATTTCCCTCATCTTTTTCTCAATCGCCCCAAGGTCTTCGGGGGTGAAGGGTTCATCGCGATCGAAATCGTAGTACCAGCCGTTCTCGATCACCGGTCCGATGGTGACTTTGACATCCGGGTAAAGTTCCTGGACAGCGCGGGCCATGATATGGGCGAGGTCATGACGGATCAGTTCGTTGGCAGGCCCCTCATCTTTCATCGTATTGATACTAATGGAAGAATCGTGGTCAATCGGCCACTGGAGATCCCAGTGCTGGTCGTTCACGGTGGCCGAGATGGCCTTCTTTGCGAGGGATTTTGAAATGTCTGCGGCAACTTCGCCGGGGGTGATCCCGGCCTCGTAGGAACGCGCGTTACCATCAGGAAAAGTAAGGGAAATCTGGGCCATTGGCCTGTAGCTCCTCGTCGGTTTGGCGCCCACGGAACGCCCGGTTGCGGGTTATATGTCTCGCGCGTCTTTTGGCCGTTGAGCGGCGTCAAGTCAAGCGCGGGAATGTCGTACGAGTCGTACGCTTGCCCCCCAAGTTTCGTACGAAAAACGAGGCACGCTCACTGAACCTCGTACGACTCGTACGAAAAATCCCGAAAAAGCTCTCTGATCGGCGAGAAGCTGGGGCAAGCCGAGGGATCGTGGCGCGCAGGCTGATTACGCCGCGCGTGTCGGCGCAAGGCGCTGAAGAAGCGCGGCGAGGTCATCCGTTTGCACGACACTATCGGGCTAGCATGGCGTATCCGGGAAGGCGAAAAGGCCGTGCGGATGCGGTAGTCGGTCATCCTGTTGCGGGCTTTTGGAGAAGCAGGGCGGAAAAACCTGCGTAAGGCAAACCGGTGGATGCGATGGTGTGCCTTGGCGTGCAATTGTGCGCGTTACGAACAAGTTTCTGATCAGAAACAAACTTTTCCAGTTTTGCCAAACATGAAATTGATACCGTGTTCAACGGTATGCAAGGCCATCGGTAACACATTGACGCATCTAGGAAAATCATCTGGAGTTGTCGGAAATGGCGCGTATATTGTCGGATATCACCTATCGGAAACTTCTAGGAAAAGCTGCCATTGAGGAGTGAGAGCGATGACCAAATTTAATGAGACTTTCGAACTGTCTGTGGAAGATGTGGATTTGATCGAAACAGCGCTGCGTCAAACCAAAAGTGAGCTGGCAGGCCAGTTGGTGGAACAGGAAACTGTCGACGAAGACTTGGATCACTCGGTGCGCCAAATCCATGACCTTTTGGGCCGGTTGCACAATCAAAAAGTATTTTACCGTCCCCAGCAGCAGCCTTACATCGGTGGGTAACCGATAAAGGACTTGTGAAAGGGACAGCTTGCCAAATCTGTTCGAAGGCCTGACCGGGCAGAAGAGCGACCCGGTTGAGGCGCAAAATGGCTTGCGCCACATCGTGGCGCTAAGCCTTTCGAAGGTAGCTGACGGTCTTATAGACCCGAAGTTGGTGTTGAGCTGGCTGTTGGGTGTTTTGGGCGCGCCTGCTGTGTTCATAGGCATGTTGGTGCCGATCCGAGAAGCAGGGGCACTGCTTCCGCAGATCGCAATGGCCGGGATATTGCAGCGGCGACGCCAACGGCGTTGGGTCTGGGTGTTGGGCAGTGCGGGCCAAGGGGTTGCCGCTTTGCTGATCGCCCTCGCAGCTTTGACGCTTGCTGGCTGGGCCGCCGGTTTGGCGATTTGCGGTATCTTGGCAGGTTTGGCGGTGTCGCGTGCCGCATGCTCTGTTTCCTACAAGGACATCTTGGGCAAAACCGTGGGCAAAACGCGCCGTGGGACGGTGACCGGCGCGGCGGGATCGGTTTCGTCGGCGGCGGTCTTTGTATTCGCGCTCTTGCTGGTCAGTGGCGTTCTGCAAAATGAACGCGCTGTGATTGCCGCAATCGCAGTAGCGGGTGTTTTATGGCTATTGGCGGCGGCTGTCCTCGGGCGGCTTCGTGAAGAGGACAGTGCGACAGACGGCCGGGCGGATGCTGAGAGCTATTTGAAAATTCTGAAAGATGACAGGAACTTGCGGCAGTTCATTCTGGTGCGGGGGCTTTTGGTTTCGACGGCGCTTGCGCCGCCTTATCTTGTCGTTCTTGGTACGCGGTCCGGGGCAGAGGCATTGGGTATGCTGGGCGGGCTTGTACTGGCGTCTTCTGCGGCGGGATTTGTGAGTTCTTATGTCTGGGGGTGGCTTGCCGATCGGTCGTCGCGCATCATGCTTTTGCTTGCGGGCATTTTGGGGGCCCTTTCCATGGTCTTGGCGATCATTGCGGCGGTCAATGGACTGGCCAACGTGATTTGGGTGATCCCGTCGATCCTTTTTGTCTTGATGGTGGCCTATCATGGGGTGCGTCAGGCGCGGTCAACTTACTTGGTCGATATTTCGCCGGAGGATCGTCGTTCGGTCAACGCAGCGATTGCCAATACCGCGATTGGTTTGATTTTGCTTGCCGTGGGCGCGGTTGGTGGTGCGTTGACATGGCTTGGGCCGCAGGCGGCCTTGGCGGGATTTGCGGCCATGTCTTTGCTGGGCGGGCTTTTGGCCTTGCGGCTTCGGGATGCCTAAGGCCGTGTGCAGATGTGTGCCCCTGTATGCGATTGTCTATGTAACAGGCTGACATAAAAAGAGATTTCTATTTTGTGACAATTTGGTTAACGCTTGTTCCATGCTGCGTTGTACGCGGCGTAAACGGCAACCAAGAGGCATGAGAGCCCCCAAAATGGCACAGTCCGATAATGGGACGACCCTGACAGAGCAGTACCTGCAACTCACCCGTGAAGCGCCGCGCAAGATGTGCGCCACGGAGAACCGCCGCACCGATGATGCGGTTCAATCCGGTCCAGAGGCGGAATGGTCGCTAAGGCGGATTGAGGGGCTGGTCGGTTCTATAACCTGACGTAAAAGGCCTTTGCGGCTTGCATATGGCCCCCGGTTTCGGCGACGCTCGCGCCGACATCGAGACAGGGGAGCCCAAGATGACGCAGCCTGAATTCTTCATGTCGCCCGAGGGGCGGCGATTGGCCTATCACCAGATTGAAGGGGACGGCCCCGGCGTGGTGTTCCTTGGCGGTTTCAAATCCGACATGGAGGGCACCAAGGCGGTCCACCTGGAAGACTGGGCGCGCGCGAAGGGCCGCGCCTTCTTGCGGTTTGACTACTCCGGCCATGGACGATCATCAGAAGCCTTTACCGATGGCAGCATTGGCGATTGGGCCGAAGATGCCATGGCGGTGATCGGCGCAATGACCGATGGGCCACAGATATTGGTCGGCTCCAGCATGGGGGGCTGGATTTCGCTCTTGTGTGCCCGGGCAATGCCGGAACGCGTTGCGGGCTTGGTCACCATTGCGGCGGCGCCGGACTTCACGGAGGATTCCATGTGGGCCAGTTTTGATGAGGCGCAGCGCAAGACATTGGAGGCCGAGGGGCAGGTGGCCCTGCCCAGTGATTACGGTGAGCCCTACATCATTACCCGGAGGTTGATTGAAGACGGGAGAGCGCATCTTGTCTTGCGCGATACCTTGGATTTGCCGTTTCCTGTTCGATTTTTGCAAGGCACGGCCGATGAAGATGTGGATATATCCGTCGCCTTGAGGCTTTTGGACCATGCGAGCGGCCCTGATATGCGCCTTACTTTGGTGGATGGCGCGGATCATCGCTTTTCGGACGCGGAGTGTTTGTCGCTGATTGAAGCCTCGATCGAAGAGGTCAGCGCGCGGGCGGCGAAGGCATGATGCGCCATGCGTTGTGGATCTTTGGCATTTTGGCCATCGGGCTTGCTGCGCTTTTTGTTTTCGGGGCGCGCGAACCGGTGGTCGTGGACGTCCGCTTTGATCCGAAGCGGTTCGAGAAGGGCGTTGCGGCGTATTTCGAGCGGGCCGAAGCCGATGTGCCGAATTTGCGTGAGGGGGCGCAAAAGCGCGTGATCTGGGCAGGGCAGGCAGAGGAGACCACGCCTTTATCGGTGGTCTACATGCATGGGTTCTCGGCCAGTTCGGAGGAAATCCGCCCGGTGCCCGATGCGGTCGCCGCGGCGCTGGGGGCCAATCTGGTCTATACGCGGTTCAAAGGCCATGGGCGCGACGGTGACGCCATGGCGACAGCGCGAGTTCAGGATTGGATGAGGGATGCCGCCGAAGCCTTGGCCGCGGCGCGCGCCGTTGGAGGCAAGGTCTTGGTGATCGCGACGTCGACCGGAGCGAGCGTTGCCACGGCGGCCTTGGCGCAACCCGACTTGGCGGAGAACGTGGTTGGTGCGGTGTTCGTTTCGCCCAACTTCGGGATCAACAATGCGGTGGCCCCTTTGCTGACTTGGCCCGCCGCACGGCATTGGTTGCCGTTACTGGCCGGAAAGCGCCGCGCGTTCGAGCCGATGAATGAGCAGCAGGCGGCGCATTGGACAACCGAGTATCCCTCGGTCGCGGTTTTTCCGATGGCGGCGATCGTGAAACACGCGGCAAATCTGGATCATGGCAAGATCACGGTGCCGGCTCTGTTTTATTTCTCGGACAAGGACGCGGTGGTGGATGCCTCTGAAACGGTGCGGGTTGCAGAGCGATGGGGCGCGCCGGTGACGCGCGGCTACCCGGACCTGCGCCAAGGCGACGACCCTTTGGCGCATGTCATCGCCGGTGACATCATGGCCCCGGGCAACACTGATAAGGCGATCAAGCGTATCCTCGAATGGGTTGCAACGCTGCGACGATAGAGCGGTGCTAGGGTCAGCCCGCGCTTGACGCGGCGGCCTACTGTGGCAAGGTGGATGTGAGGCAACAGGGCCGTGAGACCCCGAGAGACAAAGGATGTTCCCCGATGCGTGAGCCACTGGTGTTCCTGCCGGGCATGATGTGTGACGCGCGGGTGTTCGCGCCGCAACTGGCAGTAATGAGCCGAGACACGATGGTCAGCGTGGCCCCGATCTTCCATGGCGAGAGGGTCGAAGAGATCGCCTCGGGCTTGCTGGATATGTTGCCACGCCGTTTTGCGGTTGCGGGTTTGTCGATGGGCGGGATCGTGGCGATGGAGCTTATGCGCCGTGCGCCTGAAAGGGTCACGCGCATTGCCCTTATGGACACCAATCCGTTGGCGGAAACACCACAATCGGCGGCGGAATACGAGCCGCTGATCATAAAGCTGCGCTCCGGGCGTTTGCAGGAGGCAGTGCAAGGGGTGGTTCCGCCCGAGAGTCTCGCACCGGGGCCGCAACGCACGGCGTTGATGGCTGACGTGCTCGCCATGGCGGAAGACATTGGCGAGGAGGCTATCATCCGGCAAATGCGGGCACTGCAGCGCCGGCGCGACTACCAATCTGTTTTACGTCGCTGCAAAGTCCCTGCTTTGGTTCTTTGTGGTGTGCATGATGGGCTGGCCCCGGTGAAGCGCCACAGCTTCATGGCCGATTTGATCCCCTATGCGCAGTTGCAGGTGATCGAGCAAGCCGGGCACATTCCCACCCTGGAAGCCCCGGATGCCACCACGACGGCGCTGCAAGAATGGTTGCGGCAGCCCTTCGTTCTGCAGACGCGCGCCGATGCCTGAGGCCAAGGGTGGGGCCAAGGCGCGCCTTCGCCGTGTGCGCAGGCGGCTGCAAGTCTGGACCAAGCGCCATGTACCGCCGGGGTTGCGGTTGTTGCTGGGCCTGATTCTGATGGGGTTTGGAGTGCTTGGTTTCCTGCCGGTTTTGGGGTTTTGGATGTTTCCCTTGGGGGTAGCTGTCGCAGCCTTGGATATCGTTCCGATCCTGCGCTGGCTACGTCAACGAAAAGATGATTGATCCTATCAAATTTTAATCTTGTTTCCGCATCCGGAACAGTTTTACGAATTGGCGTTAGCTGTCGTCCCAATATCCGATTTTCCTAAAATTGTTCGGATTTGGCCAGCAAAATGCGGGTTGCTTGGCCTAGTTTGCCGCAAACCTGAATAGTTTGAGAGTAAGAGTATGCCTGATCGTAAGCCTGGCCTCCGAACCGATTTGGCGGCCCATTTCACCGACCCGCGCTTGCGTGCAGTTTATCTGAGCGATGCGCTTGCAACGGGAGTGGATGAGGAGGTTGCACATGCCTTGCACATGTTGCGCCACAAAGGACGTCTAACCAAGGAAACGGCCAAGGCGGCCGACGATTGGACCCTTGCCGAAGTCATGGACGTCCTGCGGGATGCCGGGGTGCAACTGGTGGCAATCCGGCGGCCGGACGCTTAACCCCAAAACGAAAAAAGGGCGCGGTGGTCCGCGCCGTTTTTGACTGCACTGTCTCGAGTAAGCTCAGGCGGCGGCGTTTTTGTTTGCCGCCTTCTGCTTGGCCTTGCGCGGCTTTGTACGTTTGCGCTCGGCCGGTGCTTCGGAGTTGGCGTCGATGAAATCAAGCACAAGGGGCCGGATGTTGTTGCGCCAGCTGCGGCCCGCGAAAATGCCGTAATGGCCAGCCTCGGGTTCAAGGTGGCTGGCTTTCTTGTCGTCGGGTAGGCCGGTGAGAAGATCAAGGGCCGCCACGCATTGGCCCGGGGCGGAAATGTCATCTTTCGCGCCTTCGACGGTTTTCACGGCGACATTGGTGATCGCTCCGATATCGACCTTGTGCCCATCGACGACGAATTCGTTCTTCGCGATCTCACCGTTCTTGAAAATTCGTTCGACGGTGGAAAGATAAAACTCCGCGGGCATGTCCATAACTGCGAGGTATTCGTCATAAAACTTGTTATGGGGGTCGTGATCGCTGGCTTCTCCGCGCGAGACACGACCAATCTGATCCATGAAGGCCTGTCCGTGGCGCTCGGCGTTCATGGACATGAAGGAACTGAGCTGTAGCAGGCCGGGGTAGACCATGCGCCCGACGCCTTTGTATTTGAATCCCACCCTTTGAATCATGGTTTCTTCTAGCTGCCCCATGGTCACGCGGCGTCCGAAGTCGGTCACGTCGGTTGGGGTTGCATCGGGGTCGATCGGGCCGCCGATAAGCGTCAGACTACGGGGTTGGGCCTTGGGGTCCAACTCGGCCAGATAGGCGGTGGCGGCCAAGGTCAGGGGCGCGGGTTGGCAGACGGCGATAACATGCAGGTCGCTGCCCAACTCGCGCATGAAGTCCATGAGGTAGAGGGTGTAATCCTCGACATCGAATTTCCCGGCGGAAACCGGAATGTCGCGGGCGTTATGCCAATCGGTGACGTAAACTTCGCAATCGGGCAGCAGCGAGCGAACGGTGGAGCGCAGCAGCGTGGCGTAGTGGCCCGACATAGGCGCAACCAGAAGAACGCGGCGATCCATGTCTTCGCGCCCCTGAACGTCAAAGTGGATCAGGTCGCCAAACGGGCGTTCAATCACGGTTTCCACGTTGATCAGGTGATCGCGGCCATCTTCACCAGTGATCGATTCAATACCCCAATCGGGCTTGACCACCATGCGTTGGAAGGTCCGTTCGGTGACTTCACCCCAAGCGGCCATCCATTGGAGCGCGGGGTTTGGCGTGAGCGCAAAAATTGGGTAGGATGCCACTGACAGGGCGGATGCGCCCAACCACTGATTGGTGTTGCGGAGGGTCTCCATCAGGTCGTAGGTCATCATGTAGCGCATCGTCGTCTCCTGTTCCCCGGGACCGCCGGTTCGTTTCGTCGCACTGCTCCTCCGCTCAAGCGACGGTATGCTGCATGGCAGAAAGTTAAAAGGATTTCTTTAATATGGCAACGCATGAGGATGTCGCAGGTGAGAATCTCGAGAAAATGAATGAGAATCTGGCCCGTGTCGAAGAGCTTACGCAGCGTCTGGTAAAGGCGTTTTCGGCGCGCAACCCGGCGAATCCCTCGCTGAATGGGCCCGATCAGGAACTTTTTGCCAAGGCGGCCAGTTCGCTTTGGGCGGATATGTTGGAAAACCCCGGCAAGATCTATGAAAAGCAGTTGGAGTACTGGGGGAAATCGGTGCGCCACTTCATGGAGGCGCAGCAAGGCTTGATGCAGGGGCACGTGCCCGAGGCCGATGAGGACGAAGAAGATCCTTTGAAGGGCGACAAGCGTTTCTCAAATCCCTTGTGGGAGACGAACCCGTACTTTCGTTACGTCAAGCAGCAATACGCCCTGAACAAGCAAGCCATCGAAGATGCGGTGGCAGAGGCCGATGACCTGTCACCAAAAGACAAGCAGCGGCTTGAGTATTTCTCAAGCCAGATCGTGGACATGATGAGCCCGACGAATTTTTTGGGTACCAATCCCGATGCCTTGGAGAAGGCCGTGGCGACCGAGGGGGAAAGCCTTGTGAAGGGCTTGGAAAACCTTGTGGCCGATCTGGAAGCCAACAAGGGCGAGATGGTTGTGCGTCTGGCTGATGAAAGCGCCTTCGAATTGGGAGAGAACATCGCCACGTCGCAGGGTGAAGTCGTCTATCGCAACCGGATGATGGAATTGATCCAGTACGCGCCAACCACGGAAGAGGTCCATGAAACGCCTCTGGTCATCTTCCCACCTTGGATCAACAAGTTCTATATTCTGGACCTCAAGGAACAGAACAGCATGATCAAATGGATCACCGATCAGGGCTATACCCTTTTCGTGGTGAGCTGGGTGAATCCGGATGCCTCTTATGCCGATGTACGCATGGATGATTACATCGAGGAAGGATTTCTAACCGCGATCCGCGAGGCCAAGGCGATTTGCGGTGTGAAACAGGTCAATACCGTGGGCTATTGCATTGCCGGGACGACCTTGCACCTGACACTGGCGCTTTTAGCCAAGCAGGGCGACAAGAGCGTGAAGTCGGCCACATTCTTCACCGCGCTTACGGATTTTTCCGAGCAGGGGGAGTTTGTTCCTTTCCTGCAAGACGATTTTGTGGACGGCATTGAAGCGGAGGTGCAGGAGCAAGGCGTTCTAAGATCTTTCATCATGTCCCGCACGATGTCTTTCCTGCGGTCAAACGACCTGATTTATACCCCCGCGATCCGGAGCTACATGATGGGGGAAACTCCGCCTGCCTTCGATCTGCTGTATTGGAATGGCGACGGTGCCAACCTGCCCGGGGCGATGACGATGCAGTATTTGCGGGGGCTGTGTCAGAAGAACGCCTTTGTGACTGATGGTTTCGATATCTGTGGTGAAAAGGTACATATCAAAGATGTGACTGTGCCGCTGATGTCGGTGACCTGTGAGAGCGACCACATCGCGGCGTGGAAAGATTGCTATCGTGGTTTCCAGCAGACCGGATCGAAGAACCGGACGTTCATTCTTTCGCAATCCGGCCACATCGCGGGCATCGTGAACCCGCCCAACAAGAAAAAGTACGGACATTACACCAACAGTGACCTGAGTTTGGACGCTGACAGCTGGCGGGAGGGGGCCACGTTCCACGAAGGGTCATGGTGGCCACGCTGGGAAACTTGGCTGAAGAAGCGGTCTGGCAAGATGGTTCCGGCCCGGAAACCGGGCGATTCGGAGCACCCGCCATTGGCCCCGGCACCCGGAAGTTATGTGCGCAAGAAAGCAAGCGCCTGAAAAATCGCCATATTTTGCGGAATGTAAAAGTTTTGCTGCAGTGCAGAAAAAAACCTTGAAATGCTGCGCTGCGGCATGCATATTGTTTGCAGACGCAGAAAAGCGGGAATTCTCCCGCAGCGATAGACCAAGGAGCCTTACCAATGGCTAAAGCACAAGACATGAACACCGTGATGAAAGACATCATGGGCGCATTCCCCGTCGACACCAAAGCGATGGAAGACGCATTCAAGAACCAAGCCGCCCTGAACGAAAAGCTGTCGGGCGTTGCTCTGGACGCCGCCGAGAAATCGGCCGAGCTGTCGAGCAAGTGGACAAAAGAGACCCTGGCCAAGATGTCGGACATGACCAAAGCCAAAGCCGAGCCTGCCGACTACGCAAAAGCCATGACCGATTTCGCATCGGCCAACGCTGAAGTGGCTGCCGAAAACATGGCTGCTTTCGCCGAAATCGCCAAAAAAGTTCAAATGGACACCGTTGAACTGATGATGGCGGCTGGCAAGGACCTGCAAGAAGATGCGGCCAAAGCTGTCAAGAAAGCCACTGACGACGTTCAGTCGGCTGCCAAGAAAGCAACTGCTGCCAAGTAAGCGCAAATATAAACGTATCCATCTCCTCCCTGTTAAGGATGCGTTTGCGCGAGAGCGAGCCCTAGAAAGGCTCGCTCTTTCTTTTTGTGCTGCGGTAGCATAGTCTGCGCTGCAGCGCTGCATTTCTGGGAGGACCGTGCATTGGCCGAGACTGACAAACCCCTTTTGATCAAACGTTATGCCAGCCGGCGCCTCTATAATACCGAGACGTCCGATTACGTGACACTTGACGATATTGCAGAATTCATTCGCGACGGACGGGAAGTGCAAATCATTGACCTGAAATCCGGGGATGACCTGACGCGGCAGTATTTGTTGCAAATCATCGCCGAACACGAGAGTCGTGGTGAAAGCGTACTGCCGATCAATGTTTTGAACGATCTGGTGCGTAGCTATACCTCGCAAGCCTCCAGTGTCGTGCCCGAGTTTTTGGCGGCCAGTTTCGAGATGCTCCAGAAGGGTCAAAGCCAGATGATGGAAAACATGACCAAGGCCAATCCGCTGGCCAGCATGCCCGGAATGGACGCGATGCGCGCCCAGCAAGAGGCCTTCATGAAGGCGATGACCGGAGGTTTAGGTGGGGGCAGCACCGTGCCCGGATCTGAAAGTAGCGCTGAAGAAGCCGAAGGTGAAGATCTGGACGAAATCAAGAAGCAACTTGCCGAGCTGCAGCAAAAACTGTCGAAGATGAGCAAGTAGACCTCGATGGTCGATAGCCCTGGTCGGATCACCCTTTGGGGAATTGAAGTGTTCATGGCTGCGGCTGACGAACGGTCGATCTCTGCCGCGGCCAAACGGTTAGGGGCCAGCCCGTCAGCCGTAAGCCAGCAGTTGACCAATCTGGAGGGTGCGGTTGGCGCTACCCTGTTGCAACGCAACGCGCGGCCGGTTCGGTTAACGCCCGCGGGCGAGATCATGAAGCGCCATGCACAGGTTATTCTGAATGAGGCCGCGCAGGCGCGGGCTGAATTGGCCATGTCGGACCTGTCGCATTTGACGCGGTTTCGCCTTGGTATGATCGAGGACTTGGAGGCGGATGTAACGCCAAGGTTGCTCACTCATATGGCCGAGGAGTTGAAGGGCTGCCAGTTCCTGCTTGAGACCGGCGCTAGTCACTATCTGTATGATTTATTGGATGCGCGGGGATTGGACGTGATAGTGGCCGCCGAATTGGGGGCCGAGGACGCTTGGGTCGAGGTGCACCCGCTACTGCGCGAAGGCTTTGTCGTGGCCGCGCCCAAGGGGGCGGTCAATGCCGGTGGTGACGTCCTGCGGCAGCTCAAGCGCATGACCATGGTGCAATACACGCAGCGCCACCACATGGGGCGGCTTGTGAATGCCCACCTGGCCAAGCAGAACCTGACATTGCGGCATCGGTTCGAGATTGACAGTTACCACGCCATTCTTGCGCTTGTCGGGCAGGGGGCGGGTTGGACTATTTTGCCACCCTTGGCCTTGATGCGGGCGCGGCGTTTTGCCGACCAGATCGACGTGTTGGAGTTGCCCTTCGAGCCACTAACACGGACGATCAGCTTGACGGCGCGAAAGGAGATTTTGGGCGAAATGCCCGCGCAGGTGGCTGCGACGCTCAAGCCGATTTTCCGAGAGCAGTTGGTGACGCCCGCAATCGCGCGTCACCCGTTCATGGCGGATTACTTGACGATCCTTTAAAGCGTTTCCAGTTATTGTTGCATCACCAATACCCTGCCAGGCCTTCGGCCTTCTCGGGACATTGGCGATGCGCTTTGATTCAAGGTAAACTGGAAACGCTCTAGGTGCCGTAGGCGCGCACTCCGCCAACGGCGTCTTGCGCGGCGTCAAGCAGGGTGAGGGCGATGAAATCCAACTCATCCCGTGTCAGTCGTGCGGGCAGGCGGCAATCGCAGGCCCGCATCAACATGGCGCGGGTGCGGGGAAGTTCCGGCGCCGGGCCGGGAATGAACTGCCAGTTCCAGAAGGCGCGGGCGTTGTCGGTGCTTTGACCGAAGACCTGTACCTTGACGCCGCGAGCGGCGGCGGCCTCGGCAAAGTGGCGGGCCTCGTCATCGGAGAGATCAACAAGGTTGAACTGGATGGAATCCGGGGCGCGGTCTTCCTTGGCCAGTTTGGGGGGCACATGCAGGAAGGGCGAGGTGTTCAGTCGCTCGGCCACGTAATCGTGGTTGGCGCGACCGTCGCGCACACGGCGGGGCACTTCGGCCAGTTGCGGGCGGATGATCGCGGCGCCGAGGTTGCTGAGGCGCAGGTTGTAGAGGGGGAGTTTGTTTTGCCAACGGGCAAAGGCGGATGCGAGGGCAGGATCATCGCCCGCCATATGCTTGGCCCAGTTGTGTTCGTAGGCACCGGACATGATGACGGCCTGTGCGACAAGGTCTGCGTCGTCGGTGACCATGATCCCGCCTTCGCCCGCATTGACCAGCTTGTAGGATTGGAAGCTGAAACAGCCGACTTTGCCAATCGTACCGATTTTGCGACCATCCCAGAGAGTGCCGAGCGAGTGGGCGGCGTCTTCGATCACGGGGATGTCGTGCGCGTCGCACAGGGCCATGATCGCGTCCATGTCGGAGGTGTGACCGCGCATGTGGCTGACGATGACGGCGGCGATGTTCTCGTTCAGGCGTTTGGTGAAATCCTCAATGTCGATGCGGTAATCTTCGCCCACTTCGCAGAGCACCGGTTGGCAATCGGCGTGCACGACCGAAGAGGGAACGGCGGCGAAGGTGAATCCGGGGATCAGGACACGCGCGCCGCGCGGCAGGCCAAGCGCTTTCAAAGACAGAAACAAGGCGGCGGAGCAGGAGGAGACCGCGAGCGCGTAGGTGCTGCCCATGAAGGCGGCGAATTCGCGTTCCAGAAGCGAAACCGGCGCGTCTTGGGGTGCGGTATAGCGGAACAGATCGCCCGATTGCAGCAGGCGATCAATCTCGGCGCGGGCGGCTTCGGGGATCGGTTCGGCGTCGTGAACGTTGGGCGCTTGGGTCATGGCTTCGGTTTTCCTGAAGTGCAGTTTCGGAAAACCTAAAACAAAGAGCGACTCACCCCAAGTGAAATTTTCGCAACAGAGGCGCACGCGCGGTTTTTAGATCACAGGCCCAGCCGGTCTCGGGTGGCGTACCATGTCATGGCGAGGGCCAGGAGCGGGTTGCGTAAGACATGCCCGCCGGGGAAACGTGGAGTTGGCACGCGCGACAATACGTCGAAGCCGCTGGCCTCTCCTGCGATGGCGTCGGCCATGAGTTTGCCCGCATGGGTGGCGGTGCCGACGCCGTGACCGGAATAGCCCGAGGCTGAAAGCATGTTTGGCGCGAGTCGCGCAAGGTAGGGCATACGCTTCATGGTGATCGCCAGCGTGCCGCCCCAAGTATAATCGAACCGCACGTCCTTGAGGTGCGGAAAGATCTGCGCCATGGGTTTGCGCACCGTGGCGTCGATATCGGGGAAGCGGTATCCATAGCTTTCGCCCCCGCCAAAGAGCAGGCGGTTGTCGTGGCTGAGGCGGAAGTAATTCACGACGAATTTCGTGTCCGCCACGGCTACGTCTTGGGTCAGGACGCGCGTTGCCTCATCCCCCAAGGGTTCAGTGGCGGCGATGAAATTGTTGATTGGCATAACGCGGGCGGACACCTTGGCATCAAGCCTGCCGAGATAACCATTGCAGGCGAGGATCACATGATCGGCTTGCACCTTTCCCTGGTCGCATTGCAGGGTGGCGGGGCTGCCCTTGGTGATGTCGCTGACCCATGAGTTTTCAAAAATCCGAACCCCGGCGGCTTGTGCCGCGCGGGCCAGTCCGAGAGCGTAGTTGAGCGGGTGCAGATGCGCCGCTGTCATGTCCAACGTCCCGCCCTTGTACTGCGGCGAGGGGCAAAGCGCCCGGGCCGCGTCGTGATCCAGCTTTTCGAGCGCGGTATATCCGTAGCGATCGGCCAGATGGTCGGCGTAGGCGTGTTCCTCGGCCACCTCTTTTCTGGTGAAGCACATATGGGCCACGCCAGGCTTGAGTTGGCAGTCGATCTTATGCTTGCTGATCAGGGACTTCGTGAGGGCCTTGGCGTCTTCGGCCAAATCCCAGAGTTTCGCGGCATCCTCTCGCCCAACCAGTTTCTCCAACCCTTCCTGATCCATCCGCTGACCCGAGCCGAGTTGTCCGCCGTTACGCCCCGAGGCCCCGAAGCCCACGCGGTGCGCTTCCAGCAGCACGACGTCAAAGCCGCGTTCGGCCAGATGCAGCGCTGCCGAGAGGCCGGTATAGCCGGCCCCAACGATACAGACATCGGCGCGGACCTCGCCCCGTAGCTGGTCGAATGGTGGCAGTGAGTTGGCCGTGGCCGCGTACCAGCTTTGCGGATATTCGCCCCGGCGGTCGTTTGAAAAAAGCAGGTTCATGGGGTGACCTGTGGCGTCGAAAAGGGGGCGCTGCCCCCATCGCGCGGTGCGCGATTCCCCCGGGATATTTGGAAACAGAAGAAGGACAGGGACTTCTGCATTTGGTCACACGTTGAGCAGCAGATGTTCACGCTCCCACGGGCTGATGACTTGCAGGAATTCGTCGTATTCAGCGCGTTTGACGATGGAGTAGACGCGGGCGAAATCAGGGCCGAGAATGGCGTGCAGGTCTTCGGCGTTGTCGAAAAGTTCAAGTGCCGACCCCAGAACGCGGGGGATATCGGCCTCGCCCTCGTAGGCGTCGCCTTTGAATTCGGGATCGGGCTGGGTTTCGTTTTGCAGCCCCAAGAGCCCGCAGGCGAGGCTGGCCGCGATGCCGAGGTAGGGGTTGCAATCCATACCCGCCAGCCGGTTTTCGACACGCCGGGCCTTGGGTGAGGCGAGGGGCACGCGGATGCCGGTGGTGCGGTTGTCGCTTGCCCAGGCGAGGTTGATGGGGGCTGCGTGATCCTTGACGTAGCGACGATAGGAATTGACGTAGGGCGCGAAGATAGCGATGGCATCGGGCAGGTGTTTTTGCAGCCCCCCGATGAAGTGATAAAAGGCATTTGTTTCGCCGCCCTGCGGACCTGAAAAGATGTTCTCGCCGGTGTCCATATCCAGAAGCGAATGATGGATATGCATGGAGCTTCCGGGCTCATCCTCGATCGGTTTGGCCATGAATGTAGCGAAGCAATCGTGTTTCAGTGCTGCTTCGCGGATCAGGCGTTTGAAATAGAATACCTCGTCGGCGAGTTTTACCGGGTCGCCGTGGCGCAGGTTGATTTCCAGTTGTCCGGCGCCGCCTTCTTGAGTGATGCCATCAATCTCAAACCCTTGGGCCTCGGCAAAGTCGTATATGTCGTCGATCACCGGGCCGAATTCATCGACAGCGGTCATGGAATAGGCCTGTCGCGCCGCGGCGGGGCGGCCCGAGCGGCCCATCATTGGTTCGATCTCATGCGCGGGGTCGAGGTTGCGGGCCACGAGGAAGAACTCCATTTCTGGCGCGACCACCGGTTTGAGGCCACGTTGGTGATAGAGGTCGACGACGCGCTTGAGCACGTTGCGGGGGGCGAAGGGGATAGGCTCGCCCTCGCGGTCGAAGGCGTCGTGGATCACTTGGAGGGTCCAGTCCCCTGTCCAAGGCGCGGCCGTGGTGGTTGACATATCCGGGCGCAGGATCATGTCGCGTTCGATGAACCCTTCTTCGCCTGCGGCTTCGCCCCAATCGCCGGTGATCGTTTGGTAAAAGATCGAGTCCGGCAGGTGGAAGTATTGTTGGCGGGCGAATTTCGAGGCTGGCACGGCCTTGCCCCGGGCGATGCCGGGCAAATCGGCAATGATGCATTCCACCTCGTCAAGGCGGCGGCCTTCGAGATAACCTTGCGCCGCCTCAGGCAGGGTGTCTTTCCAGTCGGCCATGATCAGCGCTCCTGTTTGAAGAATTCGGCTATGCGCCTGGCGATGGTATCATTGGCCGTCGTTGTGGCAAGGTGTGCCCGGGCCTCTGCCAGTTGGGCATCGGGAACCACGCCGGGGCCTCGGTGAGCAATCAATAGTTCGACCATCCGGGAAGTGAATTCAGGGTGGGGTTGAATGGTGTAGGCGCGGTTGCCGTAGAGTAGCGCTGCATTGGCGCAAAAATCGTTCGAGCCGATGACCTTGGCGTCGGGCGGCAGGGCAACCACCTGATCCTGATGCCAAGCGTTGATGTCGAGCTCTTTGCCCTCCATGTCGTATGTGGTGTGGCCCACGGCCCAGCCCCCTTTGAATTTCTCGACTTTGCCACCAAGGGCCTGCGCGATGATCTGATGGCCGAAGCAGACGCCAACGAGGGGGCGTCCATCAGCGTAGACGTCGCGAATGAAGGATTCGAGGGGGGCGATCCAAGGATGATCCTCGTATGCGCCATGCTTTGAGCCAGTGATCAGCCAGCCGTCCGCATCGGACGGTGCGATAGGGTAGTCTTGATCCACCACATTCCATGTTCGAAAGGCGAAGCCGTGACCGTCGAGAAGCCGTGCAAACATCGCGTCGTAATCGCCCAGTTCGTCTTGGACGATGTCGGGCGCGTGGCCGGTTTGCAATATGCCGATCTTCATGGTGAACTCATAATTTGATCAAATTTTAAAGTACCTGAGGTTGGCGCTGACGACAAGCCCGTGATCAAACGGAATCGAGGTAGACGCGCCAATATGTGTCTTCTGGCCTCGTGGCGAGCAAGCGAAGCTCTTGTCGCTTGGTCATGACGAGATTGCGGATCAAGTTTTCCGGGAAGATGCGGGGCATAAGTTGACTTGCCTCGAAACGGTCAATGGCCGTTCCCCAATCGGTCGCCAGCTGCGGCAGGTCGTGATCGTAGGCATTTCCAGAAATCGGGTCAGGGGGGGTCATCTTATCCTCGACACCCATCAAGGCCGCGCCAAGGATGCCTGCAAAAATGAGGTAGGGATTGATGTCACCGCCGGCAACGCGATGCTCGATGCGACGAGCAAGGGGAGAGCCGCCGGGGATGCGGATCGAGGCGGTGCGGTTTTCGTAGGCCCAACTGGCCCCGGTGGGGGCATGAGCGCCGGGAACAAGCCGCGCGTAACTACCTGCGTGGGGAGCGAAAATCAGTGTACTGTCGGGCATCGCGGACAAGCATCCCGCAACGGCTGAGCGCAGGAGGTCAGAGCCTTCGTCGCCACCATTGTCGAAGACATTCCGGCCGGCCTCATCCAGTACGGAAAAATGCAGATGCATGCCGTTGCCGGCATCTTCGGCGAAGGGTTTGGCCATGAAGGTGGCCGCGAAGCCGTGTTTCCTCGCGAGGCCCTTGATCAATGCTTTGAAGAGCCATGTGTCATCAGCGGCGCGCAGGGCGTCTTGGTGGTTGAGGGTCACCTCGAACTGGCCGACGCCGGACTCGCAAGTGGCGGTTTGCGCGGCGATTCCCATGGCGGCGCAGCCGTCGTAGAGGGCATTGAGGAAATCATCGAAGGCGTCGAGTTGCGCGATCGACAGGATGTCGGGCGCGTCCAGAGGGCGGCCAGTGCGTGGATCCTTGACCGGGGCCAAGGCATCGCCGCTGTCATCGACCAGTGTGAATTCAAGCTCGGTCGCAGCGACAACCTTCCACCCGCGCTCAGCATATTTATTCAAAGTGTTTTCAAGGGCATGGCGGCTATCGCCGTCGAATGGCATGCCGTTCTCATGATACATGGTCATGGGCACCAAAGGGGGCGCTCCATCGAGCCAGGGCATGGGAACCACGCCACGGTCCGTTGGGCGCAGGATGCCATCGGCATCGCCCGTCTCGAACACCAGGGGTGAGCCGTCGATGTCGGCCCCGAAAATATCCACATTGAGCGCGGAAAGCGGCATGCGCACGGCACCTCTTTCCAGCTTTTCCGCATAGTCACTCGGCACGCGCTTGCCGCGCATCTGGCCATTGAGGTCGCAGGCCGCGACGCGGAAGGTGGGGTGATTTGACAGGTCCATTGGAGCGATCCTTGCGCCTTTTCAGGCGTCAGGCTAATCGCTTGGAACAAACAATGCCACCATAATTTGATCAAAATATTCACCCGAAAATACCGCGTCGGTATAACGTCGGTGTTTTGTCGGTATAGCGTCGGTGGTTTTTTCTTGGCCAATACACCCTGGGGGAGGCGCCCGAAGGGCGGCGGGGGCAAGGCCCCCAGTCCCAAAAACGGACGCTTATCGGGCCTCACGGCCCTCCGCGCGAAGAGGGCGCGACAGGGACCGATGAGCGCGCTTAGCCCGCGACAGAGGCTTGATAGATGCTGTCGATCGAGGCGGCGATAGTCGCGTTGAATTCATCATCGGATTGCTGTGCCGAAAGCCCTTCGGTCAGGGCGCGGCTAAAGCTGGCGATCATGCCGGTATTTTGCGACAGGCGGGTGTTCGCCTCCTCGCGCGAGTAGCCGCCCGAAAGAGCCACCACGCGCATCACGCGGGGATGGTCGACCAGCGGTTTGTAGAGATTGGCGGTTTCCGGAAGGGTCAGCTTGAGCATGACCTGTTGGTCGTCCGGCAGCGCGTCCAATTGTGCCTTGATCTCGGCCAGCAGGATCTCTTCGGCCTCGGCCTTGTCCGAGATTGAGATGGTCACCTCGGGTTCGATGATCGGCACGAGGCCATGGCCGAGGATTTGCTTGCCCACTTCGAATTGTTGCGCCACCACGGCCTTGATTCCATCGGCATTGGCGGCATTGATGACCGAGCGCATCTTGGTGCCGAAAATGCCGGCCTTCACGGCACGTTCCAGCAGCGCGTCAAGCTCGGGCATGGGTTTCATCATCTGCACGCCCATGTCTTCTTCGGCTAGCCCCTTATCGACCTTGAGGAAGGGGATGACGCCGCGATCTTCCCACATGAATTGCGCGGTGGGTTTGCCGCCCATTTCGCGGTCCATGGTCATCTCGAACAGGATCGCGCCGACTACCTTGTCGCCATTAAAAGCCGGGGCTTGGGCGATGCGGGTACGCATGGCGTGGACCAGATCGAACATCTCGGCATCGGAGCTATAGGCGCTTTCCTCGATCCCGTAGAGGCGCAGGGCTTTGGGCGTGGAGCCACCCGATTGATCGAGGGCCGCGATAAAGCCTTTGCCACTGCGTAGCTGTTCTGCCTGACGTTCGTTCGACATGATCTGACCTCTGAATTCGGAATAAATTGAGTGCAGGGCGCACCGGTTGGCCCGCTTCTAGGCGAGGGGGGCGGGCGTTGCAATTCTGGTCGCGCTAACAGGGGCGGGTCTTGGTCGATTTGCCGAAGGGTACAGCGTTTGCGGCGCTTGGGGCGAGACGATTGGACCTGACTGCAGACCGAAATCTTCAAAAGATTTCGGTCCGATTTCTTTTTTGAAGAAATCGGATGGGCTCTAAAAACCGCCCTTGCTTCAGGCTTTCAGTGCCGCCACACCCGGCAGGTCTTTGCCTTCCATCCATTCAAGGAAGGCGCCGCCAGCGGTGGAGATGTAGGTGAAATCGCCCGCCGCGCCCGATTTGTTGAGAGCGGCCACGGTATCGCCGCCGCCGGCAACCGAGATCAGCTTGCCCTCTTTGCTGAGTTTTGCGGCATGGAGGGCGGCGGCATTGGTGGCCGCATCGAAGGGGGCGATTTCAAAGGCCCCCAGCGGGCCGTTCCAGATCAGCGTTTTGGCCTTGTCCAAGGCGGCGGTGATGCGCGCCACGGCCAGTGGGCCTGCATCGAGGATCATTGCATCTTCGGGGCAGGCATGCGCCGGGACGGTTTCGTTTTCGGCCCCGGCGGCGAATTCGCGCGCCACCACCACATCGGCGGGCAGCAGGAGTTCACAGCCCGAGGCCCCGGCCTTGGCCATGATGGCGCGCGCGGTGTCGGCCATGTCGTGTTCGCAGAGCGATTTGCCGACGTTCAGGCCTTGGGCGGCAAGGAAGGTATTGGCCATGCCGCCGCCGATTACCAATTGGTCGACTTTTTCGACGAGGTTGCCCAGCAGGTCCAGCTTGGTCGAGACCTTGGCCCCGCCAACCACTGCCACGACGGGTCGCTGAGGCGCGC
>NZ_CAJXNN010000034.1 GCF_913057115.1 uncultured Roseovarius sp. | reverse complement strand
GAACTCAACCCCCATCACGCTTTCGCCCGAGACTGGCCCCTCTGGCGTCATGACCGTCACCGTCAACCGCTGATGCCAGCCACCTGTTGACGCACAACTCGCAAGGAACGAAACCAAAATGACCCCAAGTGCGAAACGGGACCACGCGCCTTTCAGTCCGGCGAACAGTTGCCACCTTAGAAAACCCATCAGCAAATGGGTAACCCCACGCACAAAAAGTAACCTTTGAAATTTCACCTCGGCCAAGCGTTTCATTAATTGTCTTCCCAGGCGCACAACGCGCAAAAATCCGCACTTGAAATGCACCTCATAGTTGCAAGGCGCTACTTATAGCGCAACCCGGAAACAACCGAACCCATGGGGCAATCAGCGGATGATGAATGACCACTTTTCATCAAGATTTTCGTACGAGTCGTACGACGTTTCAAAGCGAGGGTCCGATTTTCGTACAAAACTCGCGTACAAAACGTACGAGTCGTACAAAACTCCGCTCAGGCTTGCTCGAAAGTAATCTCGCGTCGCAAGAACTGCGTCGCGCGCGCCGACACCCGCTTGGGGTCGCCCGTCGTCAGGAACTGCTTCGCCGTCCCCTCGCCCAGCATCTCGGGCCTACGCGTCAGGTAATCGGCAAGGCTCTCGGCCACTAGATTGGGCTGCGAATAGACCTGCACGTCAGGCCCAAGCGCATCCTGAAAAATGTTTTGCATCAAGGGGTAATGGGTACATCCCAAGATCGCCGCTTGCGGGTTGGGCATCTTGCGCTTCAGGGCATCCACATGGCTGCGCACCAAGGCTTCGGCCAAGATCATGTCCCCCTCCTCGATGGCATCCACCACCCCGCCACAGCTTTGCGCCTCCACATCCACGCCAATCGCGCGAAAGGCCAGTTCCCGTTGAAAGGCCCGGCTGCTCACCGTGGCCGGTGTGGCAAATAGGGCAACATGCTTGACCTGCACCTCGCGCGGCGGGGAATTGTCACCCCACTCACGTTCGGTAAGTGCTTCAATTAGCGGCACAAAAACGCCCAGCACACGCTTGTCGCGCGGCACCCAGGATTCCTGCATCCGACGCAACGCAGCGGCACTCGCGGTATTACAGGCGAGGATCACCAGATCACAACCCGCTGCCCAAAGCCGTTCCACCCCACGGGTTGTCAATTCGTAAACATCATCCGCATCCCGCACCCCGTAAGGCGCATGCGCATTATCGCCAAGGTAAACAAACGGCACATCCGGCAGGCGTTTCTCCACCGCGTCCAGAACGGTTAACCCCCCAAGACCACTATCAAAAATGCCAACTGCCATGATTGCCCCGCCCCGCCCGGCGGGACGCCCTTATTGGAATTCGAACCCGACCGACGCAGGATCAATCGGCCTTGGAGAAAGCTCATACGTCTTACGCCGCAGGAATGCCATGAGCGATTTCGTATCACCTTTGTAGGCGTCCATTTCCGCGCGGCCAATCGGGTCGCCCACCACGACACCCACCGAGGTATCCACCCGCTTGCCGAACTCCTTGATCAAAAGGCCCATCCGAAGCGTGTAATGCAAATGGCTGGCCACCTGAAACAACCGGCTTGTGTGCCCATCAAAGAACACCGGCACCACCGTGGCATTCGACTTGGAAATCATCCGCGCCGTAAACCCGCGCCAACCGGGGTCAAGCGGTTGCGCAAAGGGTTTGGCCGCCGTGCTGACAGTACCACCGGGGAATATTCCGATCGCACCGCCCTGCCCCAAATAGTCAAGCGAGGTCTTGCGCGTCTGCAAGTTCAACTGAACCGCCTCTTTGGTTTCATCGAAACTAATGGGCAGGATGATCTTGTTCAGGTCCTCGGCCTTACGAAACACCTGATGCGCCAGAATCCGGAAATCCCCGCGCGTCTGGCTCAGGATATGACCCATCATCAACCCATCCAGAATTCCATAAGGGTGATTGGCAATCAGGATCAGCGGGCCGTCGCGCGGTATGTTCGACAGGCTCCCGCCTACCACATCCAGCGACAGGCCATACCGCTCAACCATCACCTCCCAGAAATCCCGCCCCTCGGCCACGTCACGCTCATAGCCTTTGGCACGCTTGATCAGGCGAATACGCCCGGTCAGGTTTTCCATCGTGCGGATCATCGCCCGCCCACCCTTTGTCTGGGCCGAGTATGAATAGCTTATGTCGCGCGCGACTTGGCGTTCCTGACGCATGGTCAACTTCCCGTTCGATTCGCCTGTGTCATAGGGGTATGCGACGGTTGTGACCAGTTCACGTTACGGTTTCATGACATTACTGCGCCGCCTGTGCCACAGGCGCCCCACCTGCCCGGATGACCGACAAAAGCTCCTCACGCCGTTTCGCCGCTTTAGCCTCATTGGCCTGCTTGACCGGGCCAAAACCTCGGATTTGCAGGGGCAATTCCGCCAAGGCGATGATCGCATCGCGGCTGTTTGTATCCAGCTTCGGCAAAACCTCCGCCATGTCCCGCTCGTATTGCTTGATCAGGGCGCGCTCCATCTTGCGCTCGGCGGTATAGCCAAAGGGGTCCAACGGCGTGCCACGCAGGCGCTTCAACTTCGCCAGCACTCGCATGGGCCGTTCCATCCACGCACCGTATTCACGCTTCACAGGCCGCCCATCAGCGCCCGTCTTGGCCATCAACGGCGGCGCAAGGTGGAATGTCATCTTGAAATCTCCGGCGAAAGTCCCCTTGGCCTTGTCCCGGCTGGATAGAAGCAACCGCGCGACTTCGTATTCATCCTTATATGCCAACAGCTTATGATAGCCCTTGGCCACCGCCGCGCGAAGTTCGCCATCCTCGATGCCATCAACAAGTTTACGATAGCGTTTCGCCAATCCCTTGCCTTGATAGGCCACCAGATGATCGGCCCGGAAAGCAATCTTATCCTCTAGGCTCTTAGGTTTTTCGACCACATTCGGCACCAGCAGCCTCTCGGCCTCATCCGGCGCAAAAGCCGCCCAACGTCCAATCTCAAAAGCGCGCAGGTTGCGTTGCACGGCGGCCCCGTTCAACTCTATGGCCTGTTTGATCGCCTCATAGCTGACCGGGATCAACCCGCGCTGCCACGCCGCGCCAAAGATCATCATGTTCGAGAAGATCGAGTCACCCATGGTTACCCGAGCCAATTCCGAGGCATCGACCAATTGCAGACCTTCTTTCAACCGCGCCTCAAGCGCAAGGCTCAGGCGGTCGGCAGGCAGATGAAACTCCGGGTCGCGGGTGAAATCGCCGGTCACGATCTCATGACTGTTCACCACGGCCCCGGTCCGGCCCTCTTTCATCAGACCAATCGTCTTGGCCCCGGCGCTGACCACCAGATCACCCCCGATCAGCGCGTCACACTCACCGGTGGCCACGCGGATCGCACTGATATCATCAGGTGAACTGGCAAGGCGGCAATGGATATGCACCGCACCGCCTTTCTGGGCCAAACCGGCCATTTCCATCATGCCTGCGCCCATGCCGTCAATCTGCGCGGCTTGGGCCAGCACGGCACCGATGGTCACAACACCCGTGCCACCGACCCCGGTGATCACCACGTTATGGGTGCCGTCAATCGCGGGCAACTTGGGTTCCGGCATCTCGGGCAGCTCAAGGCTTGCGGTTTCCTCCTTGCGCAGTTCCGCCCCCTCAAGCGTCACGAAACTGGGGCAAAACCCCTTCAGACAACTGAAATCCTTGTTGCAGGCCGATTGATCAATCTCACGCTTGCGGCCCAATTCGGTTTCCACCGGACTGATCGCCACGCAATTCGATTGCACCCCACAGTCGCCGCAGCCCTCGCAAACATCGGTATTGATGAACACCCGCTTGTCAGGGTCCGGGAAGGTGCCACGCTTGCGGCGACGGCGCTTTTCGGCGGCGCAGGTCTGGATATAGACGATGGCCGACACCCCCTCGACCTCGGCCAGACGCTCTTGTACCGCCATCAACTCGGCGCGCTCATGTATTTCAACGCCCTTGGGAAAGGCGTTCAGGTCGACATCTTCCTTCTCGTCATAGACGACCACCACCTCTTGCACGCCCATGGCACGCAGTTCCGCCACGATCTGCGGCGCGCTCAGGCCCCCATCATTGGGCTGCCCGCCCGTCATCGCCACGGCATCGTTGTAAAGGATTTTGTAGGTGATGGCCGTGCCCGCCGCTAACGCGGCACGAATGGCCTGCACGCCCGAGTGGTTATAGGTGCCGTCGCCCAAGTTCTGGAACACATGTTTCCGCTTGGAGAACGGCGCCTCCCCGATCCAGTTGGCCCCCTCGCCCCCCATATGGGTAAAGCCGGTGGTCTCGCGGTCCATCCACTGCACCATGTAATGGCAACCGATCCCGGCATAGGCGCGCGACCCTTCGGGCAGCTTGGTGGAGCTATTGTGCGGACACCCGGCACAGAAATAGGGCAAGCGCGCCGCGATCTCCTCGGCATTGTCCCCGGCCCGCGCCTCGGCCAAGCTGGAAAGCCCCGCCTTCACCGCATCGGTGCCGCGCCCCTCTTCAATCAGGATTTCACCCAGCTTCTCGGCAATCCAAATCGGATCAAGCGCGCCCCGCGTCGGGAACAATTCCGGCCCATGCATGGAGCCCGCACCACCCCCCTTGTGCCAGCCGTACACCCGCCGGCCCCGGCGATCGTCAAAAATCGCCTCTTTGATCTGCACCTCGATCAGCTTGCGCTTTTCTTCTACCACGACGATTAGGTCCAACCCCTCGGCCCAATCGTGAAAGCCTTTCATATCCAGCGGGAACACCTGCCCGACCTTGTAGGTGGTAATGTCGAGCCGCTCAGCCTCCTGCTCATCAATTCCCAACAGCGTCAGCGCGTGTTCCAGATCAAGCCAGTTCTTGCCAGCCGCAACAAACCCGATCTTGGCCCCCGGCTTGCCCCAAACACGCTTGTCCATTTTGTTGGCATGGGAAAACGCCTCGGCCGCGAAACGCTTGTAATCAATCATTCGCGCTTCTTGCGCGTGCGGCGTGTCGCCAAGGCGGATGTTCAACCCGCCCTCGGGCATATCGAACTCGGGCGTGACAATCTGCATCCGGTCGACGCGGCCATCCACCACAGCGGTGGCCTCCACCGTGTCTTTCATGGTCTTCAAGCCCACCCAAAGCCCCGAAAAACGGCTGAGGGCATAGCCATATATGCCGTAATCAATGATCTCCTGCACACCCGCCGGGCTGACCACAGGCATATAGGCATCCACCATGGCCCATTCGCTTTGGTGCAACACGGTCGAGGATTCGCCGGTGTGGTCATCACCCATGGCCATCAAAACCCCGCCATGCGCCGAGGTGCCTGCCATATTGGCATGCCGCATCACATCGCCCGAGCGGTCCACCCCCGGACCCTTGCCATACCAAAGGCCGAAAACCCCGTCATACTTGCCTTCGCCCCGCAATTCGGCCTGTTGAGAGCCCCACAGCGCGGTCGCTGCCAAATCCTCGTTCAACCCTTCCTTGAAGGTCACATTGGCCTCGGCCAATTGCTTGGCGGCGCGGTTCATCTGCATATCGACCGCCCCCAAGGGAGAGCCGCGATACCCCGTCACATAACCCGCCGTGCTCAACCCCGCAGCATGATCCCGCGCCGCCTGCGTCAGCATCAGCCGCACAAGCGCCTGCGTGCCATTCAAAAGAACAGGCGATTTTTCGAGATCGAAGCGGTCACTCAACGTCACGGTCTGCTTGGTCATTCCGGGCCTCCCTTGGGCGTGTGTCACCTTGTCTAAATATAGGGCAATATTAGGTCATAAATTGTGACCTACCAACCACATTTTTTACAAAGCGCACTTGCAAGCCTGTGAATTGGAACCACTTTTCTGCTATTGCACTGACAACCCGAATTATGAGTCGAAAGTTACCTTTATGGATTGGGACAAGCTCAGAATCTTTCACGCCGTTGCCGACGCCGGAAGTTTAACACATGCCGGTGATCAGCTTCACCTTTCGCAATCGGCTGTCTCACGGCAGGTGCGCGGGCTTGAAGAATCACTCAATGCCACCCTGTTTCACCGCCATGCGCGGGGGCTGATTCTCACCGAACAGGGCGAACTTCTGTTTGATGCGACGCGCGCCATGATGAAACGCCTTGATGCGGCCACCGCACGCATTCGCGACAGCGAAGAGGAGGTATTCGGTGAGCTCCGGGTCACCACGACCATCGGCTTCGGCACGCTGTGGCTCGCGCCGCGTCTGCCGCAGCTTTACGAACAATACCCCGACCTCAAAATCGACCTGATGCTAGAGGAAAAGGTGCTCGACCTGCCGATGCGCGAGGCCGATGTCGCCATCCGCATGAAAGAACCCAGCCAAGCTGACCTGATCCGCAAAAGGCTGATGAGCGTGCACATGTGCCTCTTCGCCTCTCGTGACTACCTTGAGCAGCATGGCACACCCAACAGTCCGGAAGAACTCCACGAACACCGGCTCATCTGCCAGAACCCTCGCTCGGCCCAGGTCGGCGCAGGCGCGACCCTTGTCAACGAATTGATGACCTACGACGTGCCGTCGCTTTTGACGGTAAACAACTATTTCGGCGTCTTGCAAGGCGTGCTGCACAACCTTGGAATCGGTGTTCTTCCCGATTACCTGGCGCGCGATTTCCCCGATCTGATCCGCGTCATTCCAGATGTTCAATCAAGTGAAGTGCCGGTTTTCCTCGCCTACCCCGAGGAATTGCGCCAATCCAAACGCATTGCCGCCTTCCGCGACTTTGTTCAGCAAGAGATTTTTGCCTACCGGAAAAAGATGAAAGAACAGGCAGTTAGCTAAGCCATTCATCACATGCAGGTTTGGCTATGCATTGGGCGCATAACGGCCATGCTGCAACTGCGGCATCTTGGCCCTTGATCGACTCTCTCAAACTGCCTAATTCCCAGCCATGACGATGACATCAGGTCATCATCATACCTCCCTGTTGGACTATGGCCGAGCTTAGTGCTCGGCCTTTTTTTTGCGCAGATACCAGTCGGCGTTTTCAGGCCGCCCAATTCATATGCAGAGGGCTCAAATCACTGGCAAGTCCAGCCCGGCCCATGGCGAGAGCGGCTTTGGAACATTACTGGTAATCACGATGTCTTCTTCATGCACCATGATCTTTCCGGGCCTCAGCTCCACCCCCGGCTCCAGCGTGATCACCATGCCCGGCTCAAGCACGGTTTGATCCTTCGCTGAAACCGAAAGCCCCTCGGTCAGTTGCATTCCCAACCCATGGCCCAAACGCCCGGCCTCCTCGCCGCCGCCCACCACATCGGCCATGGCGCGCCAGACGTCACAGGCGCGCGCACCGGGGCGCGCCGCCTCCAATCCCGCCTGCGTCGCCTCGATCAACCGGGCATGCGCCGCCCGTTGCGCCTCACTGGCCTCGCCAATGGCAAAATTCCGGTCATAGTCACAGAAATATCCATCCCAAACCGCCCCAGTATCCAGCATAAGAACATCGCCGCGCTCCAAGCGTGCGTCACTTGCCGGTGAGATCACATCCGCATAGCCCTCCGGCCCGGCCCCTCCGGCCAGATAGGGCACCCAATCGGCCCCCTCCTCCAACAGCAACCGCTGAAAATCGCGAAAGACACGCGACAGGACCACCCCGGGCGCTGCAATCTCATGCACCCGGTCAAAGGCCCGCCCGGCAATCGCGCAGGCCTGCGCGATCTTGGCAATCTCGGCCTCTGATTTCACCGCACGTAGTCCCGCCACGATCCCGCGATCGTCGGTAAAGGCCAAACCGCTTTGCGCCTTCACCGCCTCCAGATCATTCAAAGGCATCCGAAGGGCCTTACCCTGATGGCTGGGCAGGCCCACCGGGCCACCCACCTCGCCCAAAGCCTCGGCCAAAAGGCTTACCCCATCATCCTCGGGGTCGGGCGCGGGCCATGTGCGAATGTCGGAAATCCAAGTCTCACCCATCAAGGCCGCCCCGATTGACGGAATTACCGCAATCGGCTCACCACTTACCGGCACAACCAAATACCACGCGCGGCACGGGCTTTCCCAAAACCGCGTGAGATACCCGGTAAAATACCGCACATCCGGCTCGGTGGTCAGCAACAGAGCGCCAAGCCCCGCCTTGTCCATCCGCGCCTGCGCGCGGGCGACACGCGCGCGGAACTCTTCCGCCGCAAACCCGCGCGTCACGCATCCGCCTCTTCGCTCAGTATGCACAAGACACGCGCATCCTTGGGCAAATCCATCAACCGCAGCGCGGCCACACCCGCCGCGCCTGATTCACTGGTCGCCAAGCCCTTTGCCGCCAAATCCGGCAATACCGCGCTGGCCTCGGCGTCCGAGATCAAGGCAAAGCTGTCAGCATCCCGTGCCAATCCCTTCAACGCAATCAGCGACGGCGCTTTACAGTCCAAACGCCCCATATTCGACACTGGCCCAGAGGTTTCCACCGGCCCACCTTCGGCGATGCTATGATGCAAGGCCGGCGCGGCCTCGGGTTCCACCACCACGATCTGCGGCGCATCGCCCCAAACCTCGCGGAACCAAGCGGCACAAGCCCCGGCCAAGCCCCCGACGCCTGCCTGCAACAGGATATGCGTGGGCGGCTCGGGCATTTGCCGGGCCGCCTCGGCCGCCATGGCCAAATACCCTTCCATCAACCGATGCGGCAGGTCGAAATACCCCTCCCACGAACTGTCCGATAGAAGCGTCCAGCCATTTTCTTCCGCCGCCTCGAATGCCGCCTGCATGCTGGCCTCGTATTCAGCCCCGGCGCGCACCACCTCGGCCCCTTTGTCACGTAGCCGGGCGGCAAAGCCTTCCGGTACGGTGTCGGACAAGTACACCACCGCCTTGGCCCCGAAAATCCGCGCTCCTGCAGCGACCGACAGGCCGTGATTGCCCGCGCTGGCGGTGACATAGGTACGCCCGTCAAGCGCGCTGGAAAAATCCTCGCCCCCCGTGGTCACCGCCTCATGGGCGATCACATAGGCCGCGCCAAGCGCCTTGAAGCTACCAAGCCCCATGCGCCCGCGCTCGTCCTTGACCCAAAGGCGTGCACCAAAACCCTCGACCTCTAGCAAAGGGGTCTCGCGCGCTGCCGGGCATTGCGCCAACAATTTCTCGGGTGCCGCCGCGACGACACTGGGCCATGGCGCGCCCATCAAAACATCCGCGGGCATGCCAATGCCTCGAAACCGATTGGATAGCTGTTTCATGCTCCCCCCTTTTTCGTATCAGCGCATGTGATCCAAAGCCGTGCTTCGCGTCAATCCTACATCTGTCGCCGGGACCGGCGTTCTGCCAACCGCAAAAATTTTTTCGACGGGGTCTGGAACACCTCATCGCCCGCTGCGTTGACCCTTCAGACGCGCATTCGGTGCGTTAGAAATAACCCGCAGGAACATTTCCTGCAGAAACGGAGGATTTATGACCTTTCGCAAATTCGCAATGGCAACCGCAATCAGCAGTGCAACTGCAGTCGCCGCATTCGCCGACGACCAAGGCATGTCGGGTGACCATGGCGATATCGCGGCTGGCACGAGTGTTTTCAGCGAAATGGGTGTCGAGTATGACATGGACGGTCGCTCGGCCATGAACATTGACATGGTGGATATCGACGACGCCGGAGTCAGTTCTGACGTATCGGACAAGCCGGATACGTCGCGCGCCGCCGATACATCCCCCGAGAACATCTTGGCCGTCGCGAAAGAAGACGCCGAGATCTGGACATCGGACAACGCCGCTATCGGTACGGCATTCAAGACTGAAGAATACGCCGAAGGCAGCCACTTGGTTTACGTCGATGTGGCGGCTGACGCGAAACTCCCGGTTGATGTCGTGGCCTTCCCCGTCGATGCACTGCGCGTCGCCAATGAAGGCGTTCGCCTTGAGCACACCGCAGATTTGGCACCCCTGCGTGAAGCCATCCAAGATCGCATTGAAGGGTAACACCTAGCATCGCCTTCCCAAAAGCGGCCCGGGCCTTGCGCCCGGGTCGTTTTGCATCAACAGCAGAGGTTTCACCCCCTTCCCCCTGCCCCTTGCATGCCGTAAAGAGGCGCCAACCGGACACCTTGGGGGAATCCATCAAAATGCAGGACCCGGCAATCACGCCCGAACTGATCGAGGCCCATGGCCTCAAACCCGAAGAATACGACATGATCCTCGAGATCATCGGCCGCGAGCCCTCCTTCACCGAACTGGGCATTTTCTCGGCCATGTGGAACGAGCACTGTTCCTACAAATCCTCCAAGAAATGGCTGCGCACCCTGCCCACCGAAGGCCCGCAAGTCATCTGCGGCCCCGGCGAAAACGCCGGCGTGGTGGGTATCGGCGACGGTCAGGCCGTGATCTTCAAGATGGAAAGCCACAACCACCCCTCCTACATCGAACCCTACCAAGGGGCGGCAACGGGCGTGGGCGGCATCCTGCGTGATGTCTTTACAATGGGCGCACGCCCCATCGCCGCTATGAACTCGCTGTCTTTCGGTGAAGTGGATCACCCCAAAACGCGGCAACTCGTGCACGGTGTCGTAGAAGGCATCGGCGGTTACGGCAATTGTTTTGGCGTTCCCACCGTCGGCGGCGAAGTGCGCTTTGACCCGGCCTATAACGGCAACTGCCTTGTGAACGCCTTTGCCGCCGGTCTCGCGGATGCCGACAAGATTTTCTACTCCGCCGCCTCCGGCGTCGGTATGCCGGTGGTTTACCTCGGGGCCAAGACAGGCCGCGATGGCGTTGGTGGGGCCACCATGGCCTCGGCCGAATTCGATGAAAGCATCGAAGAAAAACGCCCCACCGTGCAGGTGGGCGACCCTTTCACCGAAAAGCGCCTGATGGAAGCCACGCTGGAACTGATGGCCACCGGCGCGGTGATCTCGATTCAGGATATGGGCGCGGCGGGCCTGACCTGCTCGGCGGTGGAAATGGGCGACAAGGGCGGCCTTGGCGTCAAGCTGCAACTTGACCAAGTCCCGCAGCGTGAAGAAAACATGACCGCCTACGAGATGATGCTCTCGGAAAGCCAAGAACGCATGCTCATGGTCCTGCGCCCCGAAAAAGAGGCCGAGGCGCGCGCGGTCTTTGAAAAATGGGATCTGGATTTCGCCATCGTTGGCGAAACCATCGCCGAAGACCGCTTCCTCATCATGCACGGCAACGCGGTCAAAGCAGACCTGCCGCTCGCCACCCTCTCGGGCAGCGCGCCGGAATACGACCGGCCCTGGAACGAACCGCAAGCCGCCGAGCCGCTGGACACCGACAGCGTGCCGGGCGTCGATCCGATCGACGGTCTCAAGGCACTCATTGGCTCACCCAACTACTGCTCGCGCCAATGGGTCTATGAACAATACGACACCATGGTCATGGCCGACACCACCCGCGGCCCCGGCCTTGGCGCGGGGGTGATCCGCGTGCATGGCACCGACAAACTGCTGGCCTTCACCTCGGATGTGACCCCGCGCTACGTCAAGGCCAACCCAGTCGAAGGCGGCAAGCAAGCGGTGGCCGAAGCCTACCGCAACCTCACCGCCTTGGGCGCACGCCCCCTTGCCACCACCGACAACATGAACTTCGGCAACCCCGAAAAGCCCGAGATCATGGGCCAGTTCGTCGGCGCCATCAAAGGTATCGGTCAGGCGGTTTCGGCCCTCGACATGCCGATCGTGTCGGGCAATGTCTCGCTTTACAATGAAACCGACGGTCAGGCGATCCTGCCCACCCCCACCATCGGGGCCGTGGGCCTCATTGACCACGCCGACAACGCCATTTCAGGCGAGGTGCGCGACGGCCATGTCGCCATCCTGATCGGGGAAACCACCGGCCACCTTGGCCAATCCGCCATTCTGGCCGAGGTCTACAACCGCATCGAAGGCGATGCCCCCGCCGTGGACCTCGACGCCGAGAAACGCAACGGCGACTTCATCCGCGCCAATCACGCGCTGATCAAGGCCTGCACTGACCTCTCCGATGGCGGGCTGGCCCTCGCGGCCTTCGAGATGGCCGAAGCCGCCGGCGTAGGTGTGCAGCTTGACGCCGACGACACCCCCACCCTCTTTGGCGAAGATCAGGCGCGCTATCTGGTGGCCTGCAACTTCGATCAGGCCGAGGCGCTGATGATCGAAGCCGGTCGCGCCGGTGTGCCCATCCGAAGCGTCGGCAAGTTCACTGGCGATACGGTCAAATTCGGCACCTCCGAAGCACCGCTCTCCGAACTCTCCGCAATCTACCGAAACAGCTTCGGGGAAACCTTCGCCTGACATACAATGCGCAGGCTTCGACCAGCACGCCATCCCTTGCAAGACCCCCGGCGCGGGTCTACATCTTTGTCAAGACCAACAGGAGAAAACCCCGCATGCCCATCCAAGCTCAGGAAATCGAAGACCTGATCCGCGCCGAGTTTCCCAATGCCCAGATCACGATCACCGATTTGGCAGGCGACGGAAACCACTACGCCGCCGAAGTGATCGACGCCTCGTTCAAGGGCATGAACCGGGTACAGCAACAACGGGCGGTCTATGCCGCATTGAAAGGCAAGATGGACGGCCCCTCGGGCGACCTGCACGCGCTGGCACTGACCACCAAGGCACCGGACTAGAAGGCGTCTCCGAAGCACAAGAAAGGAAACGCGCGTCATGCAAAATTCTCCTTTCGGGGCAGGAACACACGAGTTCTTCACGCTTCACCCATGGGTCATGCTTTTGCTCCTGCCCTTCGTGATCATGTTCGTCTGGGCCTCGGTCAAGGAATACCAACGTTGGCGCCGCTTTGGCCCGTCCAAGAACAAACGTGGGGCCTATGACATCGACGAAACAGCCCCCAGCTATGAACCACCCAAACCGAACGCCGGTGAAAACGACACTTAAGCGAACAGACAAAAGAGGCTCCCATGACCGATGCCAAGACACAGATCGATGAAACCGTGAAATCCAACGACGTGGTGCTCTACATGAAAGGCACCAAGGACATGCCGCAATGCGGCTTCTCCTCGCGCGTGGCCGGGGTGCTCAATTACATGGGGGTTGCCTTCAAGGACGTGAATGTTCTGGCCGACGAGGAAATCCGTCAGGGCATCAAGGACTATTCCGACTGGCCCACCATTCCGCAGCTATACATCAAGGGCGAATTCGTCGGCGGCTGCGACATCATCACCGAGATGACGCTCTCGGGCGAGTTGGACCAGATGTTCGACCAAAACGAGGTGGCCTACGACAAGGACGCCGCGGAGAAAATCCGCGAAGCCAACGCATAATCCAAACGGCGCGCCTGCGGCGCGACAGGTTCAAGCGCGCTTTTGCGCGCCGGTTGAGGGGCTTTGCCCCTCGGCCTGCGGCCTCACCCCAGGATATTTTTGAACAGAAGAAGGGGTCATTGGCCAGAAATTGGCATCGACCCCCAAGGCAAGGGCGCTGCGACGCAGTGGGGCCGCTTTTTGCACACCAATGCCCCGGCCGGTGCCGGTGGCTGTGGCGACCACATTAGGACCGGCCACCACCCTTTGAAGAACAAGGGACAGTCCAATCCCGAGCGCCATGGCCGTCGCGGCCTCGCGCCAATGGTCAACGCCCGAACCACAAGCAAAAGCCGCCGCCCAAATGGGTCGGCGGCCTTGCGTTTCAGGTGCATACCAAGGCTTAAAGCAGGGCTTTCGCTTTCTCGGTGACGGCCTGAGCCGTGATGCCGAATTTCTCGTAAAGCGTGCCCGCCGGGGCCGAGGCGCCAAAGCTGTCCATCCCGACAAAACCGGCCTTCTGCTCGCGCCCGCGTTCGCCACACAGCCAGCGGTCCCACCCTTGGCGCACCGCGGCCTCAACCGCAACACGCACCGGGCCACCGGGCAAGACCTGCCGACGGGTCTTCTCGTCCTGTTGCTCAAACAACTCCCAGCAGGGCATCGAGACAACCCGCGTGCCGATCCCCTCGGCCTGCAAGGCCTCGCGCGCCTGCATGGCGATTTCCACCTCCGAGCCTGTGGCCATCAGGATAACCTGACGCTTGCCCTCTGCATCGGCCAGAACATAGGCCCCTTGGGCGACCATGTTCTTGTTGCGATGCTCGGTGCGCAGGGTCTTTACCCCCTGACGGGTCAGCGACAGAACCGAAGGTGTGTCTTTCGAGGTCAGTGCAATTTCCCAGGCTTCGGCGGTTTCCACCGTGTCACAGGGGCGGAACACCATCGTGTTGGGAGTGGCACGCGAAATCGCCAGATGCTCTACAGGCTGGTGGGTGGGGCCATCTTCGCCAAGGCCGATGCTGTCGTGGGTCATCACGAACACCGTCGGCTGCTTCATCAGCGCGGCCAAACGCATCGCCGGGCGCGCATAATCTGTGAAACACATGAAGGTGCCGCCATAGGGGCGAATACCACCATGCAGGGCCATCCCGTTCATCGCGGCGGCCATGCCATGCTCACGAATACCGTAATGGATGTAACGCCCCTTGCGGTTATCGGTGTCAAACACCGTCATATCGCCCGATTGGGTGTTGTTCGACCCCGACAGGTCCGCCGAACCGCCAATGGTTTCCGGCATGATCGGGTTGACCACTTCCAGAACCATCTCGCTGGATTTGCGGGTGGCGACCTTGGGCTGTTCCTCGCTGATCTGCTTTTTCAGCGCCTTGATCCGCGCCGAAAGCTTCTTCGGGGCCTCGCGATTGAAAATCCGGGTGAACTCCGCCTGGCGACGTTCCGAAACCTCGCCCATGCGGGACTCCCACGCGGTACGCTCCTCGGCGCCTCGTGCGCCAATCGCCTCCCACGAGGATTTTACATCGGCAGGGACTTCGAAAGGACCATAGGGCCAGTCATAGGCTTCCTTGGCAGCCACCAACTGATCTTGATCGGTCAGCGCGCCGTGCCCTTTGGAGGTATCCTGCGCCGCGTGGCCCAAGGCGATATGCGTCTTGCAGGCGATCATCGTCGGCCGCTTGCCGGTTTTCGCCTTGGTCAGGGCCTCGTCGATCTCTTGCGGGTCATGCCCGTCGATCTCAAGCACCTGCCAGCCGCTTGCGCGGAAGCGTTTCACCTGATCGGTGCGATCAGCCAGATCGACCTTGCCGTCGATGGTGATGTTGTTGTTGTCCCAAAGCACGATCAACTTGCCCAGACTGTGCCGCCCGGCCAAACCGATGGCCTCTTGGCTGACACCTTCCATCAGACACCCGTCACCCGCGATGACATAGGTGTGGTGATCTACCAGTTTCCGGCCAAAACGCGCACGCAGCATCTCTTCGGCCATGGCAAAGCCCACGGCATTGGAAATCCCCTGCCCGAGCGGGCCGGTGGTTGTCTCGATCCCGCGGGCAAGGAAGTTCTCGGGGTGGCCGGCTGTCTTGGCACCCCACTGACGGAAATTCTTGATCTCCTCCAGCGTGATGTCCGGGTTCCCCGTCAGGTAGAGCAGCGAATACAGCAGCATGGAGCCATGCCCCGCCGACAGGATGAAGCGGTCTCGATCCGGCCATTCGGGATTGGCGGCATCGAACTTCAGGTGCTTTTCAAACAGCACCGTCGCCACATCGGCCATACCGATGGGCATACCGGAGTGGCCGGAGTTGGCCGCAGCGACCGCATCCAGCGTCAGCGCGCGAATGGCGGCTGCTTTTGTCCAGTGGTCAGGGTTGGCAGAGCGCAGGGCAGCAATATCCACGGGGGTCATCCTCGCAAAGGTTCATCTTGCCCGCTGCATATCAGGCGCGGGCCAAAGATCAAGCACAACACCGCGCTACATGGCCCCCCTGCGAGAAAAGCCCGCACGGGCTTGCCGAGCATCCCGCTCATGCCAAAACGCGCCCACTTAAAGCGATGTTTCAGGTTTTCGCCAGAAGGCATTAGACTTGCGTGTAAAATCGTTTCACCGCGATTCGCGGACATGGCGATAGTACCAAGACAAGAGGTCAGGACATGAGCGACATACCCGAGTTGCAGCGCCGCATCACCGCAGCACTTGACCGGATCAGCCAAGGGCTGGACGGCATGGCCAAATCGGAAGACGCCGGCGAAGTTGAAAGCCTCCGCCAGCAGCTTGAAGACGAAAAGCTCGCCAATGCCCAACTCGAGGAGCGCATCAAGAAGCTCAAGGCATCGCTGTCCGAGGCCGAGGCCGCCCGCGATGCCGCGCAATCCGACAGTGCCGACAAGCTCAAGGAACTTGATACCTCTCTGCAATCGCTGCGCCAGGCCAATCAACAGCTGCGCGAAAACAACGCCGCCCTGCGTGAAGCCAATGCCGAAGGCGTCGGCGAGGCGCATCTCATCAACAAGGCCATGCTGGCCGAACTCGAAGGCCTGCGCGCCACGCGTGCCGCCGACAAATCCGAGGCCGACGCGATCCTTACCGAAATGGACGCGCTCCTGAAACGCGCCACAGACGGCGGTGACACCACCCAACCGGAGGATGCCTGATGCCCGAAGTCCAAATTGAAATCGGTGGCCGCAGTTTTGATGTTGCCTGTCAGGAAGGTGAAGAACACTACCTGCATTCCGCCGCAAAGATGCTGGATGAAGAAGCATCGGTGCTCGCCGCGCAGATCGGCCGCATCCCCGAGGCGCGGATGCTCTTGATGGCCGGCCTGATGCTGGCGGACAAAACCGCCGGGCTCCAGGACAAGCTCAAAGCGATGGAAGACCGCATGGCCGAGAAAGAGGCCGAGCTTGATCAGCTCCGCAATGCCCCAACGCCCGAGCCGAAAACCATAGAGGTGCCCATCGTGCCCGAGGATGTCACCGACAGCCTCGCCGAAATCGCCGCCCGGGCCGAGTCTCTGGCCGACGAGGTGGACGGTAAATTACCGGACGACTGAGCCGGACGATTCCACCGACCCGATACCGACAAAATACCGACGTGATACCGACAGACAAAAAGACCCGAAGCCGCGCTTCGGGTCTTGTCACGTGATGGCCGGGTCAGATGTCCAGCGTGTGGTCCTTTTCCCAGCGGCTGAAATGCGACACGAAACTGTCCCACTCCTTGTGCTTGAGGTTCAGATAGGCGGCCGAGAACTCCGCCCCCATCATCTCCTTGAGGCCCTTGTCCTTGTCGTAGGCCCGCAAGGCATCCAGCATGTTGAGCGGCAGTTTCGGTGCGCCCCGCACCTTGTGACCTTCGGCATACATATCAATGTCATAGCGCTTGCCCGGGTCGGCCTTTGCACGCACGCCCGACAGCCCCGCCGCGATGATAACCGCCTGTAACAAATAGGGGTTTGCCGCCCCATCCGGCAGGCGAAGCTCAAACCGCCCCGGCCCCGGCACACGCACCATATGGGTGCGGTTGTTGCCCGTCCATGTGACGGTATTGGGCGCCCATGTGGCCCCCGACATGGTGCGCGGCGCATTGATCCGCTTGTAGCTGTTGACCGTGGGGTTGGTGATCGCCGCCAAGGCGCTGGCATGCTTCATGATCCCCCCGAGGAAATGCGCCCCCTTCTCCGACAGGCCCAGTTCCGCGGTCGGGCTGCCACTGGTAGCCTCGGTGGCAAAGACGTTCGTCTTGGCCCCCTCCCCCGGCGCATCCCAAACCGAGATATGCGCGTGACACCCATTGCCCGTCAGCCCCTCAACCGGCTTGGGCATGAAGGTCGCGCGGAAGCCGTGTTTTTCGGCCACCGACTTGGTCATGAACTTGAAAAACGAATGCCGGTCGGCGGTGACAAGCGCATCGGCAAATTCCCAGTTCATCTCGAACTGGCCATTCGCATCCTCGTGGTCGTTCTGATACGGTCCCCAACCCAGTTCCAGCATATAGTCGCAAATCTCGCGCACCACATCATAGCGGCGCATTACCGCCTGCTGGTCATAGCAAGGCTTCTCAGCGGTATCGAATTCATCGCTCAACTGCGTTCCATCCGGCGTCAGCAGGAAATACTCCGCCTCGACGCCGGTTTTCACATGCATGCCTTCGCTTGCCGCCTCGTCAATCAGCCGCCGCAGCACGTTGCGCGGGGCCTGCGCCACGTCCTCGCCTTCCATCACCGGGTTGGCGGCGACCCAGGCCACCTCGGGCTTCCACGGCAGTTGGATCACGCTTTCGGGGTCCGGCACCGCCAGCATATCAGGGTGCGCCGGCGTCATATCCAGCCAAGTGGCAAAGCCGGCAAAGCCCGCGCCCTCTTCCTGCATGTCGGCAATCGCCTGTGCTGGCACCAGCTTGGCGCGCTGCCCCCCGAACAAATCGGTAAAGGAAATCATGAAATATTTAACGCCGCGCTCGGCGGCAAAGGAAGCCAGATCTGTCGTCATGGTCTTGTCGTCCCTTTCGCTTGTTTACATCCCTGTTGATACGAAATCGGGGCGACCCATGGCCGCCCCGTCCGGTTGTCTTGTCCCTAGAACTGCGTGCCCGGCTTGCCGGGGTACCAGTTGGTGCCCGCAAGCGGCACCTGCGCCATGGCCGCCGCCTCCATCGTGAGGGCCACCAAATCCTCGGGCTCCAAATGCTGCACATGGTTCTTGCCACAGGCCCGTGCCAAGGTCTGGGCTTCCAGCGTCATCACCTTGAGGTAATTGTTCAGCCGACGGCCCGCTTCCACAGGGTCCAACCGCTTGGCAAGCTCGGGGTCCTGCGTGGAAATCCCTGCCGGGTCGCGCCCCTCGTGCCAATCGTCATAGGCCCCCGCCGTGGTGCCCATCTCCTGATACTCGGCCTCCCACCTTGGGTCATTGTCGCCAAGCGCCACCATGGCTGCCGTGCCGATGCTGACAGCATCCGCCCCAAGCGCCAAGGCCTTGGCCACATCCGCACCCGACCGGATACCGCCAGATACAATGAGCTGCACCTTGCGGTGCATGTTCTGATCCTGAAGCGCGCGCACCGCGTCGCGGATACAGGCCAGCGTCGGCTGCCCAACATGTTCGATAAACACATCCTGCGTCGCCGCCGTGCCGCCTTGCATCCCGTCCAACACCACGACATCCGCCCCGGCCTTGACCGCCAAGGTGGTGTCGAAATAGGGCCGCGCGCCACCGACCTTGATGTAAATAGGCTTTTCCCAACCGGTGATCTCGCGCAGCTCCAAGATCTTGATTTCAAGGTCATCCGGCCCCGTCCAATCGGGGTGCCGACAGGCGCTGCGCTGATCGATCCCTTTCGGCAAATCACGCATCTCGGCCACCCGGTCGGAAATCTTTTGGCCCAACAGCATACCGCCCCCGCCGGGTTTCGCGCCCTGCCCCACGACCACCTCGATCGCATCGGCCTTGCGCAGGTCATCAGGGTTCATCCCATAGCGCGACGGCAAGTATTGATAGACCAGCGTTTTCGACTGGCCCCGCTCCTCGGGCGTCATGCCGCCATCGCCCGTGGTGGTCGAGGTGCCCGCGAGCGACGCACCGCGCCCCAAGGCCTCCTTGGCCTGCGCCGACAACGCGCCAAAGGACATGCCCGCAATGGTAATCGGAATGTCCAACTCGATGGGCTTTTTGGCAAAGCGCGTACCAAGCACCACATTCGTGTCGCACCGCTCGCGATAGCCTTCCAACGGATAACGGCTCATCGACGCGCCCAAAAACAGCAAGTCGTCGAAATGCGGCACCCGCCGCTTGGCCCCGCCGCCGCGAATATCGTAAATCCCCGTCGCCGCCGCGCGCCGGATTTCGGCATTCACCTCCGGGCTGAAGGTCGCCGACTGAATGGGCATGGTTTGCGGAATCGCGTGTTTTTGATCATCTGCCATATCGATTCCCCTCAATACGCGTTGTCGATGTTGAAATTGTACAACTTTCGGGCCGAGCCATAGCGCTTGAACTCTTCCGGTTTGGCATTCACACCTGACCGGTCCAAAAGCTCGCGCAGGGTCTCAAGATGCTCGGGCCGCATCTCTTTCTCGATGCAATCCGCCCCAAGGCTTTTGACCTCGCCGCGCACGAACAAACGCGCTTCATAGATCGAGTCGCCCAAAGCCTCGCCTGCATCGCCACAGACCACAAGGTTGCCCTTCTGCGCCATGAAGGCCGACATATGGCCAACATTGCCCTGCACCACGATGTCGATCCCCTTCATGGAAATCCCACAACGCGAACTGGCGTTGCCCTTGATGACCAACAGGCCACCATGGCCCGTGGCCCCGGCATATTGGCTGGCGTCGCCTTCAACGATCACCGTGCCGCTCATCATGTTTTCGCCCACACCGGGGCCGGCGCTGCCATCCACCGTGATCGTGGCTTGCTTGTTCATGCCCGCGCAATAGTACCCGGTCGATCCTTTGACGGTCACATCAATCGGCGCATCCAACCCCACGGCAATCGCATGGCTGCCGCGCGGATTGACCACTTCCCAAGCGGTTTCATTGGTTTGCTGGCTCTGCGCCTGTAGCGCCTCATTCAAGGCCCGCAGGCCATTGGCTTCCAAATCAAATGTCTGCATGTCAGTGCTTCCAGAAGTAAACGGTTGCGGGTTCCGGCTCCCAAACGCGGGCCTCTTCGATACCGGGCAGATTGACCAAGGCGCGGTATTCGCTCCCGAAGGCCACGTATTGATCGGTTTCGGCCATCACCGCCGGTTTGCAGGCAATCGGATCACGCACCACGCCAAAACCATCCTTGGTGCCGACAACAAAGGTGAAAAACCCGTCCAGATCGTCCAACCCGGATTCAAGCGCTTCGCCAAGGCTATGACCCTGCTGCATTTTCCACGTCAGGTAAGCGGCAGCCACCTCAGAGTCATTCTCAGTCTCCACGCTGACCCCTTCGCGCGCCAACTGTCGACGCAAAGAGTTGTGGTTCGAGAGTGACCCGTTATGCACTAGGCACTGATCCGCCCCGGTCGAAAACGGATGCGCGCCCAGTGTGGTCACCGCCGACTCCGTCGCCATACGGGTGTGACCAATCCCATGACTGCCCGCCAAATGCGGAATATCAAAGCGCTTGGCCACATCACCGGGAAGGCCCACTTCCTTGTAGATCTCGATCACCTCGCCCGCGCTCATCACGCGCGCCTCAGGGCGCAACTCTTTCAAAGCAGCACGCGCCTCGGCCATCTTGGCCTCGGGCAGGTCAATCACCGCATGGGTATCCTTGATCCGCACCGTCACCTCACAGCCAAGCGCTTGGGCCAACTCATCATCCAACCCGGCAAAGCGGCTTGGGTCATCGGCTTGCACCGTCAGCTTGGCCCACCCCTCCCGATCTTCGGAATAAACGGCAATCCCCGCGCTATCGGGGCCACGGTCCGTCATAGTAATGAGCATCTCGCTCAGCATCTCACCCAAGCGCGGTTCAAGCGCTTTGTCCTTCAAAAACAACCCGACGATTCCACACATCGACGCCTCCATAATCCTATGCTGGAAACGCTAGCCCGAGTCGAAAGCAACTTCAACAAAAAGAATTTAATATTCCTATCAGGAAACACGCTGAATGTGACACTGCACAAAAAAGCGGCCCCCGATCCGCACCGGAGGCCGCCTGTCACACTTCATCGTGGATCACGACGCGCCGAACATGTCCTCGGTGATGCCCGAATACCAGCCAAGGCTTTCCTCATAGGTCGCCTTGCGCAGCGCCGAATCTTCTCCGGTCTGGCTAATGAAACCATCGACCTTGGCGATCTTCTCATCGGTCGCCTGATATGAGGCCCCGACCTTCACACCATCGTCGGTGTCAATCAGACTCCAGCAGGTGTTCGAAAATTTCGCCGGGAAGACCTTGGAACCGGTCAGCGCCCCGCGCACGGCCATAGCCGCCACCTTGGCCTGACTGTTCGCCGAATAGCCCGACTTCGGCATATCGCCCTGGTTCGTAGCATCGCCCAGCACATGGATATTCTCATCCATACGGCTTTGCATGGTGTGGCCCGACACCGGCGCCCAGTTGCCCTCGGTAATCCCGGCCATCTCACAGATCTTGCCCGCCTTCTGCGCCGGAATGACGTTGCAAACATCCACCTTCTCAACCGCACCGTCGATATCCACGGTCATCTCGTCGGGGTTCACACTCACGTTGCCGCCGCCGAAATCCGGCCCGATCCAATCGATCATCCCGCCATAATGCGCCTGCCAGCCTTCCTGGAACAACGCCATTTTCGAAAATTTCGCCTTGGGGTCGGCGATCAGGATTTTCGCGGTGGGGTTAATCTCTTTCAGCAGATGCGCCACCATGCTGACCCGCTCATAGGGCCCCGGCGGGCAACGATAGGGGTTGGGCGGGGCCACCATGGCATAAAGCCCGCCTTCCGGCATCGCCTCGATCTGCGCTTTCAAAAGCTCGGTCTGGCTGCCGGCCTTATAGGCATGGGGCATCTTGTTTTGCTGGCTCACGTCCCAACCGGGAACCGCGCCCTCGACAAAATCAATCCCCGGCGACAGGATCAGCCGATCATAGGGCAGTGACGCCCCCCCCGCCAAAGTCACGGTCTTGGCATCACGGTCAATCCCAACGGCCCAGTCGTGCACAACGTTCACGCCGAAATCACTGGCCAAGGTGCCATAGCTATGGCCGATGCTGCTCAGATCACGGAAACCGCCGATATAGAGGTTCGAGAAAAAGCAGGTGTAATAGGCGCGTGTGGGTTCCACCAATGTCACGTCAATCGCGCCATCGCTGTCCTTGGCGATATAGCGGGCCGCGGTCGCCCCGCCTGCCCCGCCGCCAACCACAACGACGCGCGGCTTGCCTTGGCCGCGCACCATCGGTGCCGACAAGGCCGCCGCCGCCGCGACGCCCGTGCCGATAAAGGCTCGTCTGTTAAGGGTCATAGTATCTCCTCCCGATTGCGCCGGTGTCTTCCGGCAAGTTATTCTATGTCTTCAAAATAGGCCGCCAGCGCCGCGATCTCCTCGTCGCTCAGCCGCCCGGCCATCATCTGCATCACCGGATGCGGCCGCAGCTTTTGCTTATAGGCATGCATGGCCACCACGAAATCCTCCGCCGGCCAGTTGGTGATCGACGGAATCCCATCGTCATTGCCATCCGGCTGGTGGCAGGTCTTGCATTCACTGGACAGGTATTCGCCATACTCAGGGTCCCCCACCATGGCGAGGATTTCGGGCGGCAATTCCACCTCCGGCGCAATCGCCGTCGGGTCCGCCTCGGGGATATTGGCCGGATCATCCGAATAAATTCGCAAATAGGCCAGAACATCGGCCCGGTCCTGCGGCTTTTTCAGCCCCCGGAAACTCATCCGCGTCCCACTGACCAAGGCCTTTGGATTTTCAATGTAGGCATCAAGGGTATCAAGATGCCACTCAAGCCCATCGGCCCCAGCCCGTTTCAAACCCTTGGAATAGCGGTAATCATCCGCAACCGATGCCGCCTTGCGGCCAAAAATCCCATTCAGATGCGGGCCAATACCATTTTCGGCCCCCTTACCCACTTGGTGACACCCCGAACACTTGGCATAGATTTCCTTGCCCCGTTCGGCGTCACCGATCTCATCGGCCCAAAGGGCCTGCGATGCAATGAACCCGATCGTCAGGGCCGCCGCACCTATCGCGCGTTTCCGCATGAACGCTCCTCCCAAAGCTCATGCTTGAATGATGGCATGCAAGCGCCCTCATTCAAAGAAAAAACGGGGCCGGTTTGACCCGGCCCCGCATTGAAATCTTAGTTCGAGAAAGACTTCAGATATTCGGTCATCGCCGCGATATCCTCCTCCTTCTTCAGGCCACGATAGGACATCTTCGTGCCCTTCACATAACCGCGCGGATCAGCAAGGAAGGCGGCCATGGACTCTTCGTCCCACACCTGACCTTCTTCACCCATCGCCGCCATGGTCTTCGAATACCGGAAGTCTTCGATACCACCGATGGTCCGGCCCATGACACCGTTCAGATGTGGGCCAACGCGGTTTTTCGCGCCATCTCCCACTTGGTGACAGGCCTGACACTGGCGGAAGAGTTTCTCACCGGCAGCCACCAGTTCAGCGTCCAGGGCGGCCGTTTCTTCCGCCGCGGGCTCCGCCGAAGCGGCCTCTTCGGTCTCCGCTGCGGCCATTTCCACCTCTTCGGCGGCGGCAGGCTCAGCGGCCGCTTCTTCCTCTTCCTCCGGGGTCACGTCCAGAACCGCGGCGCGCATGGTGATTTCCACGCTGTCCTTACAGTCTGACATACAGGCCTCGGTATTCCAGAAATGCGCCTCGGCTTCTTCGCGGTCATCTACGATGAACCCATCGGCATTGGGCATTTCCACCTCAAGAAAGTTCTCATGCGACAGCACAAAATCATCTTCCACAAGGTAATTGGAATATAGGATATACGCCGTGATGGCATAGGTTTCATCCGCTGTCAGGGTCTGCGCCGCGCCAAAAGGCATCGAGCGGTGGACATAGTCCCAAACCGTCGACAGATAGGGCCAGTAGCTGCCCACTGTCTTCAACGGGTCCTTGTCGGCAAGGGTGCCGTCGCCACCGGCCAGTTTCGGCCAGTTGCCACGTCCTTCGGCAAAGTCACCATGGCAAATGGCGCATTGCTCAATGAAGACTTCTTCACCAGTCAAGACATCGCCCGAGCCTTCTGGCAGACCCGTCGCATCGGGGCGCACATCCACGTCCCATGCCGCGATCTCTTCCGGAAGGGCCATACGGCCAAGGTTGTAATTGCCATGCGGCTCGCTTGCGGCACGCGCCATTGCGATAAAGCCCAGATCTGGGTTAGCAGGCGCCTCGCCCATCACATCCGCGCGCTCGGGCATCGGGGTGACGTTGCGGTCGGCAAAATTGAAGGCCACGGCCAAAAGCGCCGCTGCGCCCACTGCCGTGCCACCATAGAGTTTAAGAGACTTCGACATTTTCCGCCTCTCCGCTTTCTTTCACCCACCAAGTCTGGATGCAGTTGTTGTGATAGATCGAGTTCTCGCCGCGCACCTCGCGCAGCTGTGCCTTGGTCGGCTGCACGTAACCCGTTTCGTCATGCGCCCGGCTTTGCAGCAGCATCTCGCTGCCGTCCCAGTCGATGTCCAAGTAGAACCGGCTCAGGGCCTTGCTCTCGCCTTCCTTGGCCAGACGCGCCTGTTGCCAGTTTTTGCCACCATCCAACGAGACATCAACCCGGGTGATCGCGCCACGGCCCGACCATGCCAGACCGGTGATCACCAGCGGCCCGGGGCCATGGGTGATGGGTGATTGCGGGCTTGGGGTCGTGACGACCGATTTGGCGTCCATCTCCCACGTCCACTTGCGGCTTGTGCCATCGGCCAGCGTATCGGTGTACTTCGATGTCTCCTCGCGGCTTTCCACGGGGCCATCCAGCACCTCAACCCGACGCAACCACTTGACCCACATGTTGCCTTCCCAACCGGGAACGACCAGACGCACAGGGTAACCATGCTCTTTGCGCAGGGCCTCACCATTGGCCTTGAAGGCCACCAGACAATCATCCAGCGCCTTGTCCATCGGAATGGACCGCCCGTTCGACGAGGCATCCGCCCCTTCCACATAGACCCATTTGTCTTTCAGGTCGCCCGCAGTGTCCAACCCGGCCTCTTCAAGCAGGGTGCGCAGCGGCACGCCGGAGTATTCCATGTTGTGAATCATGCCATGGGTGAACTGCGCACCATTGAGCTGCGCCCCGGCCCATTCCATGCCTGTGTTCGCCGCACATTCGCAGAAATACACGTGATTTTCGCGCGGGAAACGCTCCAGATCGGCATAGGTGAAGATCAGCGGCTTATCGACCAAGCCATTGATCATCAAGCGATAGTCCTCTTTCTTCAACTCGATCGCGCCCGAATGGTGACGCTCAAAGGCGCAGCCCTGCGGCGTGATCGTGCCATCCAAAGCATGGATCGGCGTGAAGTTGATCGAGCTGATCGTGTCGGCGGTCAACCACTCGACGTTGCGGCGCACCACATCGTCCTCGAACCGAATGGGCAGGCCGTAGGGCGTGGCATCCACACCTTCGCCAAGGCCGCTGGCCCAGTCTTGCACTTCCGTGATCAGCGGATCGGGGTCGCCCGCCGCACGGGCCATGCCCGCCCCCGCCACGGCACCCCCGGCCGCCACGGCGCCCTTCAGGAACGCCCGGCGCGAAGCCCCGTTAGATTTCTTGTCGGCTGTCATCTCTGTCCTAAGCCTCCTCTTTCGACATCATATTCATCTACATGAATTTGATGAATGTAAGGTATCTGTCAAAGCGTCGCGGCGCGCTTAAAGTCCGCTGACTTTGACGCTGTTGTTCGGCTCCAATTTAACGGTGCCCTGTTTGCGGATGTGGCTTTCCACCACGTCCCAAATCTGCGGTCCCTCGGTGCCCTCGTTGACGCTGGCCCAGCCCGCGACAACGTAGTTCTTCGCCGGGTCGATCGCCTCGCCGGAGCTCAGAAGGGTCATGTCGGAAATCCGCTCACCCTGCGGTTTGCTGATGTCGATGGAATAGCCCATGCCACCAATCCGCACCATGTCACCGCCCTGCTGGTAATAGGGGTCGGGGTTGAAGATGTTGTCGGCCACATCCTCAAGGATCACCTTGATGAATTCGCCGGTCATCTCACTGCGGTAAGCCTCGCCATAAGACATCGACGTCACGTTCCAGATGTCCTCACGGGTGATCGCCTGACCGGGCAGGATACTCGGCCCCCAACGCACGCCGGGGCTCATGGCGATATCCGCCTCACGCTCGGAAATCAGCGCATCACAAATCAGATCATCCCACGACCCGTTGAAGTTGCCACGACGATAGAGCAGATCATCGGTTTCCCCGATCACTTCTTCCAACTCGGCCTTATAAGGCGCGCGTTGTTCGTCGATCAGGGCTGCCATATCGGCATCCGGCTCAATCACATCCGAGAAAATCGGGATCAACTTGTGACGGAACCCCATCATCCGGCCATCGCGCACATCCAGATCCACACGGCTTACGAATTTCCCGTTCGAGCCGCTGGCAATCAGGATCGTATCGCCCACCAAAACCGGCTCGGGCAAGGCGTCGTGGGTGTGACCGGTCAGGATCACGTCGATGCCTTTCACGACACTGGCCATCTTCTTGTCCACGTCGAATCCGTTGTGGCTCAGGCAAACGACCAGTTCGGCGCCTTGGCTGCGCACCTCGTCCACCATGGCCTGCATGTTCTCGTCGCGGATACCGAAACTGTAATCGGGGAACATCCAACCGGGGTTGGCAATCGGCATATACGGGAAGGCCTGCCCGATGACGGCAATCTTCACACCACCGCGCTCGTAAAACTCATAGGGTTTGAACTCGGCAGCCGGTTCATCCCACATGGCGTCAAAAATGTTCTGACCCAAGGCGTCATAAGGTAGCCCTTCGACCAATTCGCGCACCCGGTCCTGGCCCAGCGTGAATTCCCAGTGGAAGGTCATCGCATCCGGCTCAAGCGCGTTCATCACGTTGACCATGTCTTGGCCTTCGGTGTGATAGCAGGTGTAAGACCCGTGCCAGGTGTCGCCACCGTCCAGCAGCAGGGCATCAGGCCGCGCCGCGCGGATCGACTTGACGACAGTCGCCACACGATCAAGGCCACCGACCTTGCCGTATTCTTTGCCCAAGGCCGCGAAATCATTGTACGTCAGGGCATAGTGGCTGGGGCTGCCATCCTCGATGCCATAAAGTTTGCGGAAATCCGCGCCGGTGACATGCGGCACCTCGCCCTTGTTGCCGCCCACACCGATGTTGATCTCCGGCTCACGGAAATAAATCGGCTTAAGCTGCGCGTGGATGTCGGTCACGTGGATCAGGCTCACGTTGCCGAAAGTGTCAAATTCCAAAAGCTGGTCTTGGGTCAGGGCCTGCTGCGCTGCCAGTTTCGCCCAATTGCCAAAGCCGCTTGCGCCATAAAGCGCCGAGGCCGCCATGCTGACCTGAAGAAAATCGCGACGAGAGATCATGTAATCCGTCTCCGGTTGGTTAAAGTTGTCCCGTTACCGCGCCCGGCCCTCCGGATGCGGCTTGGCCGAAAGGCCATGAATTTCAATGTCATGCAGGCAGCGGCTTGGCCGGGGCGCCTCACGTGCCGCCCCGGCCGATCGTCACATCAGTTGCGAACCGACGGGCCCTCGACCGACAGGCCGTTGCCGCGGCTTGCAACATAAAGCTCCAGCGCGACAAAGGCATCGCTGCCGGGCTTATAGGTCTCGGCACGGGTATCCCGCACACAGCCTTTGAAACGTCCGTGAACCGTGTTCAGCTTGGCGTTTTTCAGGCGATAAACCGGAAAGCCGTTGATCTGACCTTGGCTCAGGTGGTCGGCGCGGATCATCATGCCATAGCTGTCTTCGTGGCAGTTGGCACAGGACAGCTCAAGCTGACCGGTGCGGGTATAGTAAAGCTCTTTACCCTTCTCCCACGTTTCCTTGGCCGGGCCATCAATGGCCACGTTCACCGGCATGCCGCGCGACTGCAAGGAAATCAGCGCTTCCATGTTCGCCATCTGACCGCCCGAGTATTTGTAAGGCTCGGCGCCCATGTTGTTCTCACGGCAATCGTTGATCTGCATGGCAAGGGTTTGCACCTCGCCCGCCTCTTCATCCCACTTCGGATAAACGGCGCGCACGCCCTTCATGCTTTCCGGGCCTTCGTGGCAGGTCGCACAGGAATTGCCCTCGCTGCCCTCGACCGCGTTCCACTGGTCCATGCCAGCGTCCACGAAAATCATGCCGGGGTTGTCGAAGTCATCCATCTGCAAGGCCTGCGTCTCGTCCGAGCGGAAATGCCAGCCAGACATGATTTCGTCCATGTTGGCGTCTTCCATATGCGCGGGCAACGGTGCCTTGGTGGTCATCTCGGTTTCGCCGTTGATAACCATCTTGTCATCATCCGGACCCGCCAAGGCAACACCGGGCACCGCCAGCATCAAGGCAGCCACTGCTGTCATTGCATTGAATTTCATATGTATTTTCCCTCCCTAAAGGTTGTCCCTGCCCCGGTTCACCCCGGCGCAGGGCACCTTTTTGTTATCAACCAACCGCAACCGATTTGGTTTCTTCATAGACCGAGCCATCGTCGTCGTACCAAGTGAACTTGAAGTCACCTGCTTCGGGGATGGTTGCTTCGAACTCGAAGTAGGGGTTGGTCGAAATCGCCGGATGCATTTCCACATCCACGACCATCGCGCCGTTATACTCACAGGTGAAACGGTTGATGATCGAACGCGGGATGACGTTGCCGTCGCTGTCCTTGCGCTGACCCGATTCCATCTTGTGGCTGATCAGGGTTTTCAGAACCACGACCTCACCGGCTTCGGCCGAACGGGGCGCTTTCACGCGGGGGCGTACACCTTTTGCCATTGTGTTTTCTCCTTCTCGCTCGCTTAGCCGCCGCAGCCGCCGATGGTGACCTTCACGGTCTTCTGGGTTTTGGCAAAGCTGCCGTCCGCCATCTTGGCCACCGCAACAACGTCTTGCGTACCGGCAAGACGGATACGGGTCTTGGCACGTTGCGCGCCAGCACCGGGGCCAAAGTTGAAGGTCGCGACACCCGGGGTCGGGTTGCCAGCGGCCAGCACCATGATCGCGGTGGCACCCTCGGCGCTCACTTCGATCGGCACGGTGTTGCCGTTCTCGGCGATTTCCGGCGCGTCGAGGTCAACACCGCCATCGGCCACATCGGCCCCGCCGGTGAATTCCGCAATCGCGTCGTCAGTCAGCGATGCCATCGCGGGCATCGGCAGCGCGGTTACCGCAGCGGCGGCAGCGCCGATCGCCAGCGTTTCACGTCGTGTGAAGTCCATTTTCATCTCCTTGGTCAAACTCTTGTCCCGCCCGATCCGCGTCAGTCTTCGTATTTCAGCGTCGACAGGAAGGCGACAACATCTTCGATCTGCTGGGCCGTCAGAAGCGGATCCAGCTCACCCTCAGCGGCTTTGCCCGTGTAGGCATTACCCGGGCGAACAAAGCCTTCAACTTTGTAGTAAGACGGCATCATGGAGTCCGGGAACGTCTTTTTGGCGTCCGCCAGAATTCCACGCAACTCGGCCTCGCCCCAGCGATCAGCCACGCCATCAAGGGGCGGCCCGATTTCACCGTGGAACGGCGCATCGTTCAATGCGGTCACCTGGTGACAGGCGATACAGTTGCCAATGCCCTTGTTCTTCATGACGTTGGCACCGTTTTCCGGATCACCCGGAACACCGGTCAGCGACTCGGTCACTTCACCGTATTCGCCATACTGGACGTCGCCCGGCGCAACCGGACCGGCCTGCGCCGCCCCGGCGGTCAGGACCGCCGCCGCCAAAATTGTTGTCGAAAGCTTCATGTTTCCTCCCATGACTATCATGCCTTGTATTCGGCTAGCTATGTATACAGTAGGCCACCGCCCCCGCAGGATGCAACAACAAATTCAGCTTTGTGAATTATTGCCGCAACTGCACGGTAGCTTTAGTCTTCTTTCGCCGCCGCACGCTCCTGAATGCGGCGCGCGTGATACCTTTGAAAATCCTCCTCTGAATCCATGGCATAGCGCTTTTCGTTCACCCAAGTGTACATGTCCAAAGTGGTTCCCTTCTGGAACGCCCCCGGCATCGTGGCCACCGCCGCCTGCGGCGCGGTTTTGCCGTCCTCAACCTCTTCGGGCAGGAAAATCACCGTCGGTGTAAAAAGAATCCCCCACTTGCGCAGCATTTCGCGTTCCGACCGCACATCGCCGTCAAAATCGACCATCTCACGCGATCCGTGAAGATTCAGTTGCACGACAAAGAAATTCTCGTCGATGTAGCTGGAAATCGCCTCATCGGGGTAAACCTCCTCATGCATTTTCTTGCAGTAAATGCAGCCCCGCTGCTCCACCATCAGCACAAGGCGCTTGCCCTCGGCATTGGCCTCTTCCAGATCTTCGGCCATATCCAGAAAGGTGTCGCGCATCCAAGCCGCCTTGTGCAGCCCGTCATCCCCGATATTGGCCGCCGCCACGGGGGCACTCAAGCCAACCACCGCCAGTAAAATCGCGAAAATACGTGTCATCGCCTCTCCTCCCTCTAAGGCTGTCATCCCAGTTGCGAAAACACCGGGAAGGTCTCTATCATCCAATTGGCAATCTCGTTGATCGTGCCCGTCGCGATCAACAGCGCGAACACGACCAGCATAACACCCAAGGCCTTTTCCACATAAGGTTGATACTTCCGGTTACGCTGTAGCCAGCCCAGGAACGGCTTGGCGAACATCGCCGCAACGACGAAAGGCGCTGTCATCCCAAGGCCGAACACCAAAAGTAAAAGTCCTCCCCGCCAAACCTCGCCCATGCCGCTGGCCATCATCAGGATGGTCGCCAGAACCGGCCCCACACAGGCGCTCCAGCCAAAGGCAAAGGCCAGCCCCATGATATAAGCCCCGACAAAGCTCTTGGGGTCGGTCTTGGCGTCGATCTTGGCCTCACGATACAAAATCCCGATGCGGATCACGCCCAGAAAATGCAGCCCGAAGACAAAGATCAAACCGGCCGCCACATAGCGCAAAACATCAAACCACTGGCTGAACGCCTGCCCCACGGCCGTGGCACCCATGCCCATCAGCGTGAAGATGCTCGTCACGCCCAAGGCAAAAGCGACAGAGGACAAGATCAATCGCCGTTGCGCACCCGGGGCAATCTCGCCCTCCTCGCGCAGCTCCGACATCGAAAGCCCGGCCATGTAACTGAGGTAGAAAGGAACCATCGGCAGGATACACGGGGTGAAGAAGGCCAAAAGCCCGGCAAGCGCCGCCCCGGCAAAGGAAATATCCATCATCGCCTAGATTCCTTGTCTTATCTACATATTCAAATTATGTTGTGGGTTAAGTCAACGTCAATCAGGTGTGGAATGCTGTCAAGGGCACTCTCGTTACTCGCGCCAGCTCTCTGGCTCTCGCTTACCCCAGTGGCGCAAGCGACCGAACTCGTCATGGTCGAGGCTAAAGGGTGCCATTATTGCATCGAATGGAAAGAAAACCTTGGCCCGATCTATCCCAAGACCGCCGAAGGGGTCTATGCACCACTGCGTGTCGTCGATATCGCCGATGGGGCACCCGAAGGCATGGAATTCGACCGCCGTGTCAATTTCACACCGACCTTCATCTTGGTCGACGAAGGTCAGGAACTGGCCCGGATCGAAGGCTATCCGGGCGAAGATTTTTTCTGGGGTCTGCTGACGATGATGCTGGAAGACAACACAGACTTTGAAGATCGCGCAAAAACCAATTAAAGGCCCGCGCAGGCCATAACAAAACAAGGCATGGGACCATGGGACTTCCCGTTTTTGACGATTCACTGTCCGAGGATGAGATGGACCGCATGGTGACCAACGCCACCAACGCGTCCAATTTCCTCAAGGCGATCAGTCATGAAGGCCGCCTGATGATCCTGTGTCACCTCGTCTCGGGCGAGAAATCGGTGACCGAACTCGAGGACTTGCTCTCGGCTCGACAAGCCGCTGTTTCCCAACAGCTTTCCCGCCTCCGCCTCGAAGGTTTGGTCATCCCGCGGCGCGACGGCAAAGCGATCTATTACCGCCTCGCCGATGACAAGCCGCGACGTGTACTCGAACTTGTTTATGAGCTATTCTGCGCCGAGGACTCCGAGGCGACATAAGGAATCGCGCCCCTTCGCCCGGAGTGGAGGGAGCACATATGTACGATTTCATCGACGATAATTTCTTGGTGGCCCTGATCGGGCTGGCCTCGGGCCTGTTTCTGGGTCTCGCCGCGCGGATTGGGCGGTTTTGCACCATGGGCGCCATTGAAGACGCGCTTTATGGCGCCTCGTGGGTCAGGATGCGGATGTGGTTTCTGGCCATCGGGGTGGCCGTGATCGGGGTCTATGCCCTGACGTCCACCGGACACTTCGCACCAGAACAATCCTTTTACCTGTCGATCCGCTGGATGCCGCTTGCCTCTATTATCGGCGGATTGATGTTCGGCTATGGCATGGCCTTGGCGGGCAACTGTGGCTATGGCTGCATCGCGCGGTTGGGCGGCGGCGATATCCGTGCCTTCGTGATCGTCGTGGTGATGGGGGTCTCGGCCTATGCCATGCTGCATGGGCCGTTTTCCTATCTGCGCAACTGGGTCTTTCCCCAAGAAGACGTCACAACCGACCTGCCCCCCGGTATCGTGCATCTGATTTCGGCCAATACCAATCTGCCCTTGGCCACCCTTGGCATCTTCATAGGGTTGCTGATCTGCGTGGCCGCACTCACCTCGCGCCCGTTGTTGGAAAAACCAAGCTCGGTCTTTTGGGCGGTCGTCGTGGGCCTTGCCATCACCGCCGGGTGGGCCGGCAGCTACATGGTCGCCACCCAAGGTTTCGCCGCAATGCCGGTTGTCTCGCATAGCTTCTCCGCCCCCGTGGGAGAAACCCTGCTCTATACCATGCGCGCCTCGGCAAGCGCACCGTCCTTCGCGGTGGGGTCTGTCGTTGGCGTGGCGCTTGGCGCCTTCGCCGGGTCGTTGATCAAGGGCCACTTTCGCTGGGAGGCCTGCGAAGACCCGCGCGAGTTGCGCCGTCAGATCATCGGTGCGGTTCTGATGGGGGCCGGTGCTGTCCTCGCCATGGGGTGTACCGTCGGTCAGGGCATCTCCGCCTTTTCCGTGCTCAGCTACTCCGCGCCCGTTACCATGCTTTCGATCATCGCCGGTGCGGCTTTCGGATTGCGCCAGTTGATCGAAGGCTTCCAGCCCGCTGAATAGGATTTTTCGTACGACTCGTACGACGCCCCTGTCACACCCCCCGATTTTCGTACGAAACTCGGAGGTAAATCGTACGACTCGTACGATCTGAACACAGCATTTCGGCGGCTCGTGAAATTGTCTCTCGAAATTGCTCCGCGAATGGTGTAATTAATAGTTTAACGCTAAACTATTTATGCAGCGGAGGAGGCGCCACATATGGCCACCCGGAAAAGTACAAAGAAACCAAATGTTTCTGCTGATGAATTAAAGTCATACTATCGCGACATGTTGTTGATCCGCCGATTCGAAGAAAAGGCGGGGCAGCTCTACGGCATGGGTTTGATCGGTGGGTTCTGCCACCTCTACATCGGACAAGAAGCCGTTGTCGTCGGATTGGAGGCAGCAGCTGAGGAGGGCGACAAGCGGATCACAACATATAGGGACCATGGCCACATGTTGGCCTGCGGAATGGACCCCAAGGGCGTGATGGCCGAACTCACCGGCCGCGAAGGCGGCTACTCCAAAGGTAAAGGCGGGTCGATGCATATGTTCTCGACCGAGAAAGACTTTTACGGCGGTCATGGTATCGTTGGTGCTAACGTACCGCTCGGTGCCGGATTGGCCTTTGCCGACAAATACTTAGAGAACAACCGCGTAACTTTTACCTACTTCGGTGACGGCGCCGCCAACCAGGGCCAGGTCTACGAGACCTTCAACATGGCCGCCCTGTGGGACCTGCCGGTGGTGTTTGTTATCGAGAACAACCAATATGCCATGGGCACCTCGCAAAAACGCTCCACCTCCACCCCCGACATCTACACCCGCGGCGAAGCCTTTGGCATCCCCGGTGAAGCGGTGGATGGCATGGATGTCCTTGCCGTCAAGGAAGCCGGCGAGAAGGCGGTGGCCCACTGTCGCGACGGCAAAGGCCCCTACATCCTTGAAATCAAGACCTATCGCTACCGCGGTCACTCCATGTCGGACCCGGCGAAATACCGGACGCGCGAGGAAGTGCAAAAGATGCGCGAGGAAAAAGACGCCATCGAACATGTCCGCGACCTTCTGCTTTCGGGCAAGCACGCCACCGAAGAAGACCTCAAGGCCATCGACAAGGAGATCAAGGGCGTCGTCAATGACGCTGCCGAATTCTCCAAGGACAGCCCTGAACCCGCCGTCGAAGAACTTTGGACAGACATCTATACCGATGTTGCCCCGCAGAACGCTTGAGGAGAGATCAAAATGGCAACTGAAATTCTTATGCCCGCCCTCTCCCCGACAATGGAAGAAGGCACTCTTGCCAAATGGCTTGTGAAGGAAGGCGACGAGGTGTCCAGCGGTGACATTCTCGCCGAGATCGAAACCGACAAGGCCACGATGGAGTTCGAAGCCGTCGACGAAGGCACCATCGGCAAGATCCTGGTTGAAGAAGGCAGCGAAGGCGTAAAGGTGAACACACCAATTGCCGTTCTGTTGGAAGAAGGCGAAAGCGCCGACGACATCGAAAGCGCCTCTTCCCCAGCCGAACCTGAACCATCCTCGGAAGCCAAAGAGGAAAGCGCGCCAGCCAAAGCCAAGAGTGACGACGCCCCGGACATCCCCAAACCTGATACCAGCCCCGATTGGCCCGACGGGACCGAGATGAAAACAATGACCGTGCGCGAAGCGATCAATACGGCGATGGCCGAAGAGATGCGCAACGACGAAACTGTTTTCGTCATGGGCGAGGAAGTGGCCGAATACCAAGGCGCCTACAAGATCACCCAAGGCCTGCTTGACGAGTTTGGTGGCAAACGCGTGATCGACACGCCCATCACGGAACACGGCTTTGCCGGGATCGGCGTCGGCGCGTCATGGGGCGGCTTGCGCCCGATTGTCGAGTTCATGACATGGAATTTCGCCATGCAGGCAATTGACCAGATCATCAACTCCGCAGCCAAAACGCTTTATATGTCCGGCGGTCAGATGGGCAGCCCTATCGTCTTCCGCGGTCCCAATGGTGCCGCTGCGCGCGTCGGCGCGCAGCACAGTCAGGACTATGCGGCATGGTACGCCCATGTACCCGGCCTTAAAGTGGTGCAGCCCTATTCAGCGGCCGATGCCAAGGGCCTACTGAAATCGGCCATTCGCGATCCGAACCCGGTGATCTTCCTCGAAAACGAAATTCTCTACGGCAAGTCCTTCGAAGTGCCGGTGCTGGATGATTTCACCATTCCATTCGGCAAGGCCAAGATCTGGCGTGAGGGCTCGGATGTGACCATCGTCAGCTTCGGAATCGGCATGACATATGCCCTCGAAGCCGCTGAGAAACTTGCGGAAGACGGCGTCGAGGCCGAGGTGATCGACCTGCGCACCCTGCGCCCCATCGACTATGACACCGTGATTGCCAGCGTGATGAAAACCAACCGCTGCGTCACCGTGGAAGAAGGGTTTCCGGTGGCCTCCATCGGCAATCATATCACCGCTACCCTGATGGAACGCGCCTTCGATTACCTCGATGCGCCGGTGATCAACTGCACCGGCAAGGACGTGCCCATGCCCTATGCCGCGAACCTCGAAAAACTGGCCCTCACCTCGACCGACGAGGTGCTTGAGGCCGTGAACAAAGTGACCTACCGCTAAGGAGAGACGGAGCGATGCCCACAGAAATTCTCATGCCCGCCCTCTCCCCCACCATGGAGGAAGGCACGCTGGCCAAATGGCTGGTCAAGGAAGGCGATACCGTCAATTCCGGGGACCTTCTTGCCGAAATCGAAACCGACAAGGCCACCATGGAGTTCGAAGCCGTTGATGAAGGCACGATTGGCAAGATTCTCGTCGAGGAAGGCAGCGAAGGCGTGAAAGTTAACACGCCCATTGCCGTCTTGCTGGAAGAAGGCGAAAGTGCCGACGACATCGACACCTCGGGCGACGATGCTAAACCCGCACCGAAGGCGGAAAACAATGACGCACCCTCGGACAAGTCGGGTGGCGATAACTCTGGCAATGGTGCAGCAGCGTCTGAGACGCTAGCCCCCGCAGCGCCGCAATCCGCCGATGGTGAGCGTATCTTCGCCTCGCCTCTGGCCCGCCGGATCGCCGCCGATAAAGGCCTCGACCTTAACCAGATCGAGGGCTCTGGCCCACGCGGTCGGATCGTGAAGGCAGATGTCGAAGGTGCCAAGGCAGGCGCGGCCCCTGCCAAATCCGAAGCGGCCCCCGCTCAGGCACCTCAAGCGGCAGCCACGGCCCCAACCGGCCCTTCCGCCGATGCCGTTGCCGCCATGTATCAGAACCGCGAGTACGAAGAGGTCAAACTCGACGGGATGCGCAAGACCATTGCGGCCCGGCTGACCGAGGCCAAGCAGACCATCCCGCATTTCTACCTGCGCCGGGATATCAAGCTTGATGCGCTTCTGGCCTTCCGCAGCCAGCTCAACAAACAGCTCGAAGGCCGTGGCGTGAAGCTCAGCGTCAATGACTTCATCATCAAGGCAAGCGCGCTGGCCCTTCAGGCCGTACCGGATGCCAATGCCGTCTGGGCCGGGGACAAGGTGCTCAAGCTCAAGCCCTCGGATGTGGCCGTTGCCGTGGCCATCGAAGGGGGGCTTTTCACCCCGGTTCTGAAAGACGCCGACATGAAATCGCTCTCGGCGCTGTCGGCGGAAATGAAAGACCTTGCCACCCGCGCCCGCGATCGCAAACTTTCGCCCGAGGAATACCAAGGCGGCAGCTTTGCGATTTCCAACCTCGGGATGTTCGGCATCGACAATTTTGATGCGGTCATCAACCCGCCGCATGGTGGCATCCTTGCGGTCGGCTCCGGCGTCAAGAAACCCATTGTCGGCGAGGATGGCGAACTGACGGTTGCAACCGTCATGTCCGTCACCCTGAGCGTCGATCACCGGGTCATCGACGGCGCGCTTGGCGC
>NZ_CAJXNN010000033.1 GCF_913057115.1 uncultured Roseovarius sp. | reverse complement strand
GCCTTCACTCCGCCGCCCAAGGTCTCAAGCGCCGTCGTTCAACTCAAGGCCCTGTCCGAGCCGCGCTTTCCCGCCGACCCCAAGATCCTCGAACGCGTGGTCGCCCGCGCCTTCAACCAACGCCGCAAGATGCTGCGCGCCGCCCTCAAGGGCATGGCCCCCGATATCGAAGACCGCCTGCTTGCCGCAGGCATCCAACCCACCGACCGCGCCGAAACCGTGCATCTGGAACAATTCTGCGCCCTCGCCCGCGGTTTCGAGGCCTAACCACCGTCTTTTGTCAGCCGTCACCAGACGGCGGGTTACGCAACCCCACGACCATCATCGCACAAAAAATCCCGGCGCCCCTTCAAGGCGCCGGGACAACGCTCATGCCACCGATCAAAGATTGCCGGCTGACATTTCGCCTGCGATATGATCCGCCTGCCGAATGGCAAGCGCGACAATCGTCAAAGTCGGGTTCTCCGCGGCCCCGGTTGTAAACTGCGACCCGTCGGAGATGAAAAGATTGTCGATATCGTGGGTCTGGCCCCACTTGTTCACAACACCGTCCTCGGGATTTTCCGACATCCGGTTGGTGCCAAGGTTATGGGTGCTGGGATAGGGCGGCGTCGGGAAAGTCCGCGTCGCTCCCACGGCATCATAAATCGCCATGCCCCGCTCATAGGCGTGGTTGCGCATCGCGATATCATTGGGATGGTCGCTGAAATGCACATTCGCCACCGGTAGCCCGAATTGGTCCTTCACCTCGGTATTGAGCGTGACACGGTTGTCGGACTGGGGCATATCCTCGCCCACGATCCACATCCCGGCCATGTTCTCGTACTGGTCCAGCGCAGTGGTAAACTCACGCCCCCAGCTTCCCGGATCAAGGAAGGCCGCCATGAACGGCAGGCCAAGCGACAGGGTTTCCAACTCATAACCACCCACGAAACCACGGCTCGGGTCATGCCTGGATTCGTCCTGAACGATGCCCGCCATGGTCGTGCCACGCCACATCTTCACCGGCTGTTCGAACACCGCATAGACAGACCCGGTCATGTGCCGCATATAGTTGCGGCCCACCTGATCGGAACTGTTGGCCAGACCGTTCGGGAACATGTTCGACGCCGAATTCAGCAACATGCGCGGCGACTCAAAAGAGTTGCCCGCAACACAGACAATGCGAGCCTTCTGCATTTGCAGATCGCCATTCTCGTCGAAATACTCCACGCCGGTGACCTTGCCCGCCTCGTTGTGCAGGATACGCGCCACATGCGCCTTCTCGCGCACTTCAAGATTGCCGGTGGCCTCGCCTTGCGGAATGTCGGTATAGGCCGCCGACCACTTGGCCCCCCATTTACATCCCTGAAAGCAAAAGCCCGTCTGCTGGCACATCGCCCGATCCTGGTCGTCACGGCTGTTGATCGCCATGCGGCCGGTATGGACCTCCTTGTAACCCAGCTTTTTCGCGCCCGCCTCGAACACCTTGTAATTGTTGCATCCCGGAAGGCCCGGATTGCCATTGGTGCGCGTCACGTTCAGCTTTTTCTCGGCCTTGTCGTAATAGCTGTCCATTTCGCGAGGGTCGATGGGCCAGTCAAGCAGACTGGCACCCTCGACCTCGCCATAGGTCGTGCGCGCCTTCCACTCGTGATCCTGGAAGCGAAGCGATGCCCCGGCCCAGTGGGTCGTCGTGCCACCCACCGCCTTGACGATCCAGGCAGGCAGGCCGGAAAAATCCTTGGCCACGCGCCAATCGCCCGAGGTCGTGCGCGGGTCAAGCCATGCCAATTGGCCAAAACTCTCCCACTCGTCGTTGACGTAATCCTCGGGCAGGTAACGCCCACCGGCTTCAAGCGCCACAACGCTCACGCCCTTCTGCGCCAGTTCGTTGGCCAGAACGCCACCACCGGCGCCTGTCCCAATGACGACGACGACACTGTCGTCGTTGTGTTCAAATGGTGCTGTCATGGTTTGATCCTCCCCTCAACCGATCCACGAGATGTCATCGAAACCGCGGTTGATATATCCGCCTTTCGAAAAACTCTCGCCTTCGTAGCCGAAGATCGGCCAAACCGCTTTCTGGTTGTATAGCCCGGTCACAAGCCCGCCGCGAATACGCTGGAAAAAGGCCTCCTCCTCCATCGAGCGCAGCACATCCACGCGGTCCCGCTCCCATCCAAGATCGGCATATTCCTGGCCTTTCATCTCACGCGCACGGTCATTCAGCGCGTCGATGCCCGCAGTGATCGCGTCGACCTCTTCGGGTTTGTCATAGCCCTTGACGGCGGCAACATAGTATTCGTCGCCAACCTGATCATGCGGGTAAATATCCCGTGCCATCTGCACAAGCGTGGCAAAGGTTTCCGGCTTCAGCGCGTCCATCTCCGTGGCCCAGGCGGCATTCTGCCCTGTCACGTAGCCCGCGCCGCAAACGAATGCGCCGACGGCGGTGGTCGCACCTTTCAGTAGATCGCGCCGGGACATGGTCCGAAGCGATTTTGTTTGGGTACTCAACGTTATGTCCTCCCTATGTGGCGTGCTTTCCTCTTGTTATGCAGGTCGGATCACGCCAGGCCCAACCCGCGTTGATTGCTATCGCGTCACTTGAAACGTCCCGAGCGCTCCAACACCTCGATCTGGTAGCCATCGGGATCCGCGATGAAGAAAAACTTTCCGACAAGCTCACCGTCGGGCGCAAATTCGACAATCTTGCGCGGCTCCAGCCCCGCCTCGGTCAGGCGCGCGTGCTCCGCTTCGAGATTCTCGACCGACACCGCAAGATGGCCATACCCATCACCCAGATCATAGGGTTCCGTTCGGCCTTTGTTCACGGTCAACTCGACCTCGAACTCGGTTTCGTCATTACTCAGGTAAACCAGCGTGAAATCCGAAAAATCCAGCCTGTCGGCAATATCCAAGCCAAATGCCGTCTTGTAGAACGCAACGGATTTGTCCTCATCGAGAACACGGATCATGCTGTGAATGGCTTTTGCCATGGGCTCCTCCAAACAGGTTATCTGTTCAAGAAGTGTGCCATGGCCATCATTGATTTGGGTAGTAACGGCTTACTACACCGGCTTTCTCTCTACTCAGCGGCGATATTCCCGCTGCCCGCCCCCTGCTGAAGCTCAAGATGAAGCAAACAAGTACAGCGCAGAAGCGAGGTAAAATTCTTGGTTTCACCATGCAATTCAAGCACTTCACCGTGCAACTGCGAAACGAAGCCTGGGGTCGACAACCCCTCCATCGCGGCCAGTTCATCCACGATGGCCCAGAAAGACTTTTCAAGTCGGATACTGGTACTCTGTCCATTCAGTCGCATCCGCCGGGTCTCCAAATCGTAGCGCTCCGGGTTTTGGCCGGCAAAAATCTGGCACATCTTGATCCTCCCTCTTGATGCCCAATCCGCGATGCTGCGTAAGTCCATCGGGTTTTGGCTCGGTCATGCATCCGCACTCACTCGACAAGTTTATCGCTTGCTGGGGTTTTGTAAACTACGCGGCGCAACCGGCCCTGTTGTCATCGTCAAGCGCGACCACACTACTCGCGGCTCTGCTCTGACCCTGAAAAGGCACACAGACTGTCATGTCGTGGCCAACCACGACCAGTCTTCAAGCGCGCCACGTCACGCGGGTTGACCAAAAACCCCTGCCCGCCAAAACCAACTGACAAATGAAAAACGGCCCCCGAAAGGACCGTTTCGAACACTTGGGTCAGACCAAGATCACTCCGCCGCTTCCGGCGCTCCGTCGCCACCCTCGGCTTTAGGCATATCCTCACCTTTGGCCTTATCGCCATCAGCTTTGGCCTTTGGCTTGGGCTTGCGTGTCCGCTTGGGCTTGTCCGACTTCTTGGTTTCGGGCGTTTCCACCAGACCACTGTCATCGCTCGCCTCTTCGACCACATCAGGCTGCGGCGTATCAGAAGGATCACCGCCACTGTTCGCTTCGCGCTCCTGCCGCTTGGCGCGTTCGCGATCCCGCTCCGCCTGCCGTTCGCGGTTCTGGCGCTCCTGCTCTTCGCGGCGCTGCTCCTGCTCTTTCTGGGCGCTGCTCAGAAGGCGCAGGTAATGCTCCGCGTGTTGCTGGAAATTTTCGGCCAGAACCCGATCTCCAGAAAGCTGCGTATCGCGGGCCAACTGGTTATACTTGTCGACGATCTGCTGCGGCGTGCCGCGCACTTTGCCTTCCGGGCCCGAACTATCGAAAACCCGGTTGACGATATTCCCCATCGAGCGATTATTGCGGCCCGATTTGTTACGCGAACGTGACTTGGATGATCTCATTTTTCAGCTATCAGCCCTGTGCTGCTGCCGTTTGATCCGTCAGGTGCCTCTTGCACCCAGTCCACCGGATCAATCTTTTCTTGGCTTAATATCAAGCGGGACCGCCCGAGAGGGGCATCCACCGTCTTGATACCCTGACTAAACATGCCCCAGCCTTGCTTACAAGGGAAATTCTTAAATTTGTACTCGATTCGCCGAATTTTGTCGCCGTTTCAGCGTTTTTCCGCACCGTTCCACCGTCCAGTGATAACCCGGTCACGGCCATCAAGGTCGGGCCACACCCCCACATCGGCGAATCCAGCCGCCTCGAACAGCGCGGCCACCGCAGCCCCCTGCGCACAGCCGATTTCGACCAAAAGCCGCCCTTGCGGCCGCAAATGCGCGCCCGCGCCTGCCGCGATGGCCCTGTAGGCGTTCAACCCATCGGCTTCATCCGTCAGGGCCATACGCGGTTCATAGGATAACTCCCGCGCCAGCCCCGCCATCTCACCGGCGGCAATATAGGGCGGGTTGGAAACAATAAGGTCATATGTCCCCCGCACGGCGCCGAACCAATCGCTTTCGATCAAGGCACAACGCCCGGCGACCCCCAAGGCCTGCGCATTACGCGCGGCCACGTCCAAAGCATGGGGGCTCACATCCGTCCCGACCCCACTGGCCCCCGACCGCTCCGCCAAAAGCGATAGAAGGATGCAGCCCGTGCCGGTGCCAAGGTCCAAAACCTCCTCGAACGGCTCCCGCAGGGCCTCGGCAATCAATCCTTCGGTCTCGGGTCGCGGGTCCAGAACATCCCGAGTAACCTCGAAGCGCCGCCCGTAAAATTCCCGCCAGCCAAGGATATGCGACACTGGTTCCCCCTCACATCGCCGACGCACCGCATCATGGAAGGTCGCCACGGCCACGGGCTTTACCTCATCGCGTTCCAAAAGGGTCAAGCGCCCCGTCTCAACGCCCAAGGCCAATGCCATCAACCGCCGCGCATCGCGCATGGCCTCCTCAATGCCCGCCGCACGCAACTCCCCTGCCCCGGTGCTCAGCACATCGCGCAGGATCACCCCTCCATCTCCGCCAGCATGGCCGCCTGCGCATCCGCCGTCAGCGCGTCGATCACCTCGTCCAGATCACCGGCCATCACCTGATCGAGCTTGTAAAGCGTCAGGTTGATCCGGTGGTCGGTCATCCGGCCTTGCGGGAAGTTATAGGTCCGGATGCGTTCACTCCGATCGCCCGAGCCCACCTGCGCCGCCCGGGTGCTCGACCGTTCATCATGCGCCTTCTGCCGTTCCATGTCGTAAAGCCGGGTTTTCAACACCTGCATGGCGATCTCGCGGTTGCGGTGCTGCGACTTCTCCGAACTGGTCACAACGATCCCGGTGGGAACATGCGTGATCCTGACCGCCGAGTCGGTGGTGTTCACGTGCTGCCCACCCGCCCCCGAGGATCGCATCGTATCAATCCGCAGATCGTTCTGGTCGATCTGGATGTCCACATCCTCCGCCTCGGGCAGAACCGCCACCGTCGCCGCCGAAGTATGGATGCGTCCGCCGCTTTCGGTTTCCGGCACCCGCTGCACCCGATGCACCCCGGATTCGTATTTGAGCCGTGCAAAAACATGATCGCCCGACACCCGCGCGACCAATTCCTTGATCCCGCCAAGCTCGGTCTGGCTTTCTTCGATCACCTCGAATTTCCAGCCCTTCGCCTCGGCATAGCGCTGATACATCCGCGCCAAGTCCCCTGCAAAAAGCGCCGCTTCCTCGCCCCCCGTGCCGGGCCGGATTTCAATTACCGCAGGCCGCGCATCCGCCTCGTCCTTGGGCAAAAGCGCCAGTTGCAGCCGCTCCTCCATGCCCGGCAATTGCGCCTCAAGCTCAGAAAGTTCTTCCTGCGCCAACTCGCGCATTTCCGGGTCATCAAGCATGGCGCGCGCACCCTCGATATCCTGCACAGCCTGCTGATAGGCGCGGATTTCCTCAACCACCGGGCGCAACTCGGCATATTCGCGGCCCAATTGCGCGATATCCCCGCCACCGGCATTCATCTGCGCCTCGATATATTCGAAACGCTGCACGATCTCATTCAGTCTGTCCAAAGGCACCATGGCTATGGCATCTGCCCCTTTACCCGGGTTTGGTCAAGATCAAACCCTGTGATATACTGGGCCCATGCGATGGATCGCCCTCATATGCTGTCTGGCCACCCCGGCGCTCGCCGATCAAACCATCGGCGGTAAAACCGTGGATTGCTATTGCACCGATAAATCCGGCAGCCGCGTGGAACTGGGCGAAATGACCTGCCTGCACGTCGATGGCAAAAGTTTCATGGCACAATGCCAGATGTCGCTCAACAACCCGATGTGGCGCAAGATTTCCGATGGCTGCCTGTCCTCGTCACTCCGCAAACGCCTTGAGCCACCGGTCCAATCGAGCCGCATTGACGCCCATGTCGGATTTTCCAAAGCGCAACCGCCCGTATAACTCCAACTGCGGCCCCGCCGCGCGCACCGTGGTGTAGTCGGGAAACCCAAAGACCTTGGATCGCGTGACGTAAGTCACCATGCCACTTTCTACCGACCCCGCCAGAACCTCGGTCCTTGGCGTGTCGCGAATGATCTCATCCATCCGCGCCAAACCACCTTCACCGGCGCCCACAACCCGCATCGCCCCGCCGGGCAAATCCCGGTTGGTCACCGCCCCCGGCATCTCGTGCCATTGGTCCGGGTTCGTCGGGGCCAAGCGCACATAAACGCCCAAGGCCACCGCGATCCCGATTGCGCCCAAAACCAACCATTTGATCATAATCTGCCCCTTCTTTTTGGCAAAAATACTCCCGCCGGAGGCCCCCACCGGCGCAATAGCACTTGGGTCAGGCCCCGCGCCGCGTCCAGCCCCAGAGGCAAATCAATTCCATCGCCACATGCGCGCCCGCCACCGCCGTGGCCCCACTTGGGTCATAGGGCGGCGAGACTTCCACAACATCGCCCCCCACCATGTTGATCCCCGCCAGATCACGCAAAATGATCGCCGCCTGCCCCGAGGACAGGCCACCCCAAACCGGCGTCCCGGTGCCCGGCGCAAACCCGGGGTCCAGACAGTCGATATCGAAGGTCACATAGGTCGCAGAATCGCCCAGTATCTCCTTGATCGTCTTGGCGGTTTCCACCGGCCCACGCTCATGCACCTCGCGCGCGTCAATCGTGGGCACGCCAAGGTTATCGGCATTCACCGTGCGTATCCCCACCTGCACGGATCGCGCAGGGTCCACCAAGCCTTCCTTCACCGCCTTGTAGAACATCGTGCCATGGTCCACGCGGGCCATGTCATCATCAGCCCAAGTGTCGGAATGCGCATCGAATTGTAACAACGAGAGTGGCCCGAACTTCTCCGCATAAGCCCTTAAAATCGGGAAAGAAATGTAATGATCGCCACCAAGCGCAATACTCGCCGCCCCGGCCTGCAAAATACCCCGGATATGCGCCGTCAACGCACCGGGAAAACTGGGAATATCCGCATAGTCAAAAGCCAGATCGCCATAGTCGACGATATCGAACTCCTCCAAAGGGCTGAACCCATCCCAGCCATAGGGCGGATCAAAAACCTGCAGCGCGCTTGCCTCTCGCACCGCCCGCGGCCCCAATCGCGCGCCGGGCCGATTGGTCACCGCCTGATCGAAAGGCACGCCGGTGACGGCCAGATCGACCCCGGCCAGATCCTTGGTATACCGCCGCCGCAAGAACGACAGCGCCCCACCAAAGGTATTTTCATAAGACAAACCGCGTGAACTTTCCCGCGTAAACGCCTGATCAACCTGATGTTTCGCATCTTCCAAGGCCATCTCTAACTCCCCTCATCCCACCGGCTGCGCACGCTCGACCAGCCGCGCGAAAAACGACGCGCCCACAGGCGCGATCCGGTCGTTGAAATCGAACTCCGGGTGGTGCAACCCCGCACCCGGCCCTTGGCCCAGGAACAGATAAGCTCCCGGTCGCGCCTCCAGCATGGCGGCAAAATCCTCCGACCCCATCTGCCGGTCCATATCCGGCACGATGCCCGCCGCCCCGGCCACCTCGCGCGCCACCTCGGCCGCAAACCCGGCCTTCTCAGCATCATTCACCGTCGGCGCATAGCCCTCCTCGCAGCGCAACTCGGCCGCCACACCATAGCTCGCGGCTTGCCCCGCCACGATCTCCTCCAACCGCTGCCAGATGACCCGCCGAACCTCCCGGTCAAAGGTCCGCACCGTGCCGTTAATATAGGCCCGGTCCGGCACCACGTTATCCGCGCTCCCGGTGTGAATTTGCGTGATCGACACCACGGCCTGATCAAGCGCGGCCAAGTTCCGGCTCAGGATCGTCTGGATCGCCTGCACAATACCACAGGCCGCGACCACCGGGTCGCGGCACTCCTGCGGCATGGCCCCATGGCCGCCTTGCCCGAAAACATCAATATGGATCGTATCGACCGAGGCCATGATCGGCCCCGGCGTGGTATGAAACACCCCCTCATCAACGCCCGGCGCACAATGCAGGGCATAGACCTGTTCAATTCCGTATCGCTCCATGATCCCCGCCTCCACCATCGGCACAGCCCCGCCCGGGCCCTCCTCGGCGGGCTGGAAAATCAAGGCAACAGAGCCTGCAAAATTCCGGGTCTCGGCCAAATACTTGGCCGCCCCCAACAGCATCGTGACATGCCCATCATGGCCACAGGCATGCATGCAGCCCGCCACTTCGCTGGCATACTCCGCCCCCGTCGCCTCATGGATCGGCAAGGCATCCATATCCGCCCGCAGCCCGATCACCGGGCCATCCCCCTGCCCCTCGATCACCGCAACAATCCCGCTTTCGGCAATCCTCTCCTCGATCCGGGTAATCCCGAACTCCCGCAATCGCTCCACCACGAAACCGGCTGTCTCATGGCAGGCAAAGCCCAGTTCGGGCCGCCTGTGCAACGCCTGCCGCCATGCCGCCATCTCATCGGCAAAACCTGCAATCCGGTTGATGACCGCCATCGGCTGGACTCCTTCGCATATATCCCTAGGCTCCGACTTCAACGCCAAAACGCGAGGATGCGCAATGCCCGACGACAGCCTCATTCACGACCCCAAGGGCGGCATGCCCCGCCTGCGCGAAATCATGCGCCGCCTGCGCGACCCCGAAAGCGGCTGCCCCTGGGACATCGAACAAACCTTCGCCAGCATCGCCCCCTACACCATCGAGGAAGCCTACGAGGTCGCCGATGCCATCGAACGCGCCGCCCATGACGAGTTGCGCGACGAATTGGGCGACCTGCTGCTGCAAGTGGTTTTCCACGCCCAAATCGCCCAAGACGAAGGGCATTTCGCCTTCGATGACGTGGCCAATGCCATCTCCGACAAGATGGTCGCCCGCCACCCGCATGTTTTCGGCGACGAATCCCGCGATAAATCCGCCGAACAACAAACCCGCGACTGGGAAACCATCAAGGCCGCCGAGCGCGCGCAAAAGTCCCAAACCGGCGTGCTTGATGGCGTGGCCGTGGGCCTGCCCGCCCTGCTGCGCGCCGTCAAACTGCAAAAACGCGCCGCGCGTGTGGGCTTCGACTGGCCCGAGACCGCGCAAGTGATCGACAAGATCACCGAAGAAGCCCAGGAACTAAAGGAAGCCGCCGCCAGCCTCCCGCAAGACAAAATCGAAGAGGAATTCGGCGATCTGCTTTTCGTCATGGCCAATCTCGCCCGCCACATGAAGGTTGACCCCGAAAGCGCCCTGCGCGGCGCCAACGCCAAGTTCACCCGCCGCTTCGGCCGGATCGAAGCCCTCCTCGCCGAGGCTGGAAAAACACCACATGACAGCAATCTCGAAGAAATGGACGCACTCTGGAACCGCGCCAAAGCCGAAGAACGCCAAACGCCATAACCTCTTCATCTTTCCATAAATACTCTGGGGGAGGCGTTGAAAATCCTCCGATTTTCAACGCCGGGGGCAAAGCCCCCAACCGGCGCGCGACAGCGCGCTTAACCTGCGCGGCGCAGCCGCTCCTTTTGGCAACGGCAAACCATTTCTCTTGCGCCCCTGCAAAATCCGGCCTCTTGTCATCGGCAAAGCAAAAAACAGGGACCACAGCCCATGCCGCTGCATTTCGACGCGACTGAGTATTCCGCGCGACAGGCCCGCGCCACCAAGGCCGTGCAAGAGGCCGGGCTTGATGCGATCCTGCTCTTTGCTCCCGAAAGCCACTACTGGCTTTGCGGCTATGACACCTTCGGCTTTGCCATGTTCCAATGCATGGTGCTCACCGCCTCGGGCGATCTGCACCTGATGACGCGGATGCCCGACCGGCTTCAGGCCAAGCACACCTCCACCCTGACCGACGCTCAAATCCACGTCTGGCCACAGTATGAAGGCTCCAACCCCGCCGCCCACCTGCGCGACCTCCTGCAAAAGCTCAAGGTCGCCAACGGGCGGCTTGGCTACGAGTCCCAAACCCCCGGCCTGACGGATGCCAATGGCGCGCTTCTCAAGGGCCAACTGCCCGATGTCACGGATCACTCCGATCTCATCCGCGCCCTGCGTCGCGTCAAATCCCCCGCCGAGGTCGAGATGCACCGCCGCGCCGCGGCCCTCTCTGACGCCGCCATGGACGCAGGCCTCACGGAGACCCGCGCCGGCGCCTTCGAGGGCGACATCCTCGCCGCCATGCAAGGCGCGGTCTTCAAAGGCGGCGGCGATTACGCGGGCAACGAGTTCATCCTCGGCTCCGGCCCCGGCGCGCTTCTCTGCCGCTACTACTCGGGCCGCCGCCACCTCGACGCGCAGGATCAAATGACATGGGAATGGTCCGGGGCCTACGCCCGCTACCACGCCGCCATGATGCAAACCGTCGTCATCGGCGAACCAAACGACACCCAACGCCACATGCATACCGCCGCCCGCGCCGCGCTAGAGGCCTGCGAAGCGGCGATCCGCCCCGGCGATCCCATGGGACATGTCTTTGACGCCCACGCCCGCACGCTCGATGCCCACGGGCTCAGCTCCGCCCGGATGCAGGCCTGCGGCTATGGCATGGGCGCGGTCTACAATCCCATCTGGGTCGACTTCCCGATGTTCTACGAAGGCAACCCGCTGATCATGCAGGCCGGGCAAGTCTTCTTCCTGCACATGATCCTGATGGACGAGGCCCAAGGGCTGGCCATGTGCCTTGGCCACTCGGTTCTGGTGACTGATACCGGGGTTGAACGCCTCTCGAAGCAGCCGCTCGATATGCTGGTCCGCTAGGGGTTTCGTACGACTCGTACGATTACATTCCGCCAGCCCAGGATTTTCGTACGAAACAGGCCCCCTTGTCGTACGACTCGTACGCCCCGGCTTGCCCAATCGCGCGCCCTGCCCCATATCTTTGACATGCTCAAGTTCACGCCCATCCTTCTGGCCGTTCTCTACGCCTTCGCCATGTACCGCTTCTCGGTCTGGCGCACCAAGCGTGAGCTTGACGCGCAGTCTACCGAACTGGCCGATCCGACCCTCAAACGCATGACGGATCAGCTTGCCAAGGCCCTCGACCTGCCCCGCATCAAGGTCCATATCTACGAGATCGACCCGGTGAACGGCCTTGCTGCCCCCGACGGGCGTATCTTCATAACACGCGGGTTTTACAGGAAATTTCAGAATGGTGAGGTCACCGCCGAAGAACTGGCCAGCGTCATCGCGCATGAATTGGGACACGTCGCCTTGGGCCATACCCGCCGCCGGATGATCGACTTTTCCGGCCAAAACGCCCTGCGCACGGCACTTGCGATGATCCTGTCGCGCTTTCTGCCCGGCATCGGCGTCTGGATCGCCAACGGTCTCACCTCGCTTCTGGCCGCGCGCCTGTCGCGTGGGGATGAGTATGAGGCCGATGAATACGCCGCCGCCCTTCTGACCAAGGCCGGCATCGGCACCGAGGCCCAGAAGTCCTTGTTTCAAAAGCTGGAATCGCTGACCGAGGCGCGCGGCGGCGCGATGCCCGCGTGGCTGATGAGCCACCCCAAAACCCACGAACGCATCGCCGCCATCGAAAAACTCGAAGCGAAATGGACCTGAAGTTTCGGCTTTAACTCAAGGCTTTGGCGATTCGCGGCAACCGCGCCTTTTTCAAAAGCGCCCGCATTTCCCACGTCTTGCCCGACAGGCGGTTGGCCTCGGCCAAGACCTCCGCGCCCACCTGCGCCACTGCCTCGGGCTGCGCTTGGTAGATGCCGTGCAAAAACCCGTCCGGGTCCACCCGCGACAGCCCCTCTTCCGCCAAGATGTTGCGCGGAAAATCCTTTGTATTCAGCGTGATAATCATATCCGCCGACCCAGCGATCGCGGCGGCCAGAACATGCACATCCGCCGCATCCGGCAGCCATAACCGCGCCTCCAGCGACGGTGGATAGCTTACCTCCGCCCCGGGCCAGTTTGCCGAAAGCATCGCCGCCTCGGCCCCGGCCTGCGCCACACCCTCCGGGCCCAGCTTGACCGCCGCGCGCTGCCATTCCTCGATGATCCGCGCCGACCACAGCGGGGTAAAGACCCCCTGTTTCGCCACCCCCAGCAACATCTGTCGCATCACCGTGGGATAGATCACGCAGGTATCCAGTAAGGCCTTCATACCAAACGGAAAAACAACGATTTGAGATAGCCGGATTCGGCCAGTTGCGGATGCAGCGGATGATCCGCCCCGGCAAACCCGGTGTGGATCAGTTGCGCGCTGCGCCCGCCCCGGCCAATGCCGCGCACGCTGGCCGTGCGAAACTTCGACAGATCGGCAGCATGCGAACAACTGCACAGCCCCAGAAATCCACCCTCGGCCACCAAGGGCGCGGCCAGCCGCGCCACCCGCTCATAGGCGCGCAAACCCGCCTCCAAAGCCTTCTTGTTAGGCGCAAAAGCAGGTGGGTCACAGATCACTACGTCAAATGTTTCGCCCGCCTTTCCCATCTCGGTCAAGACGTCAAAGGCATCGCCTTTGCGGGTCTCAAAGCGCTCGGCCACACCCGTTTGCACCGCCCCCTCGGCGGCCAAATCCAAGGCCGCTTGGCTGCCATCCACGGCAACAGCACTTTCCGCACCATGCGCCAAACAGGCCAGCGAAAAGCCCCCTACATGGCTGAACACGTCCAGAACCCGCGCGCCCTTGGAAAGCTGCGCGGCAATGGCGTGATTGGGCCGCTGATCGTAGAATAGCCCGGTTTTCTGACCGCCCATCAGATCGGCCATATAGGTCGCGCCATTCATCGGCACCGGCACCGGGCCAACCGGGGCTACGCCGTGCAACACGGTGTTTTCCTCGTCCAACCCTTCCAAGACCCGCGCGCGGCCCATGGCGTTCTTCAGCACGGTTTTCACGCCCGTCACCTCGACCACAGCGGCGCACAACTCCTCCAGCATCCCCTCGGCCCATGCCGCATTGGGCTGGATCACCGCCGCATCACCAAAACGGTCGATCACCACGCCGGGCAGGCCATCGGCCTCGGCATGGACAAGCCGGTAAAACGGGGCCTCGAAAAGCCGCTCCCGCAAGGCCAAGGCGCGCGCCACGCCTTTGCGCAGCCAAGCGCCATCAATCACCGCTTGCGCGTCCCGGTCCAGAACCCGCGCCATGATGCGCGAATTGGGGTTCACCGCGACCACGGCCAAAGGTTTGCGCTCGGAATCTTCCAAAAGGGCAATCGTGCCGGGCGCTAGCTTCTTGGTGCGCCGGTCGGTGACCAACTCGTTGTCAAAAACCCAAGGCGCGCCATGCCGCACAGCACGGGCCTGAGTTTTCGGACGCATACGGACAATAGGATAAGGGGACGGTGTCATACCGTCCCCTTACGCCGTTTCAAACTATCGGGAAAGATCAGAGTTGGTTGATCGCCCCCATGAGTCCGTTATTGGCAGCCTTGTAGCCATCGGGCGAGGTCAATTCGGTCTGGATCACCTTCGCCAAATGCTCCGTGATCCGGCGCTTCTGGGTGAGCCCATTGCGCTCGGCCTCGATCGCCCTGGCCCCGCCAAACGCCTTGAAATCGGCTTTGACAAGATGCGGCTCACCATAGGCTTGACCGGTTTCAGGGTTGCGCAGTTGCATTTTGAACTGGATCGCGTGGACACCACCGATAGTATAACGCGCCTTTTCCGTGAGGGCATGGAAGCGCGTCACTTCGACATCCATCACGACCGGAACCGCGCCGGGATCCATGGCGCTGATACCTTCCGACAGCCCCGCCTCAACGATCGCCTTCACCTGTGCATGACGGTCGCCCACCGGGTCTTCGCGCCACACGATGTCCCCGCCCGGGTAATAGCGGTTCGCCTCGGACACCTTCAAAGACTTGGGCACCGAAACTCGTACGGCTTCCACATTGTACGACACCGGCGACGGCGCCATCTCGGGCGTCTCCAGCGGGGCGTTCCGCGTTGCGGTTTCAACTGTGCCACAGGCCGATACGGCAAGGCCAAGCATCAGGGCGGCAATCATTCGGATGGGTTTCATGGTATCCTCCTCGGGTGGTTCTCACCCATGCGTTTGGAGGAGACACTGACCCCGAATTGAGGCGCATTTTAGACAAATAAGGTACAATCGCGTGGTGCTTCGATGTCATGAATGCTCCGCGCCGCGCAGCAATCCCCGCGTTTCATGATCTATCGCGGCTGCGCCAACCGCCACGTCGCCGGGGTGCCCGCGCGGCCTCCAAGCCTTCCGACAGAACCTCTGTCATCGGATGTTCGGGGTAATGACCGCGGTATTGCTCCAGCATCACCATGATCGCCCCACGGCTTTCCTGCCCCTCTGGAAGCGACAGCGCCCAATCCAGGAAAATGGACCGGCACTCGGGTTTTTCGATGCCGTCGATATTATAGGCCTCCCGAATGAGGCGCTTGGGGTCCAACGGGTCTTTGTTCATCTCACACCTGCCTGGGCTGGCGGTCGAGGGCCGCATTGATCACGACCCCTGCCTTCCCGGTTTCCTCTTCCAATGCGGCCCCTAGCGCCGCAATCGTTTCAAACCCGCTTTCACGCAGGACAAAAGCCTTGCCGCCCTCGCCGATAGCTTCCGGGTCAAGCGCCCGGTCACTGAGCAACTTCGAGGCCTGCACCAAGGTCCAGCAAAGCCCATAGGTACGGGCAAGCGCCTCTCTCTCGCCGTCATCCAGCAAGCCGATTGCGACACCTGCCTGCAAGCCGGCGGCCACGTCCCGCTCGTCCCGGCCCGCGATTAAGGTACAGGCCTGCGCCAGAAGCTCCACCTCCTGCAACCGCCCCGGCCCCAGTTTTGCATCCCACGGCCCATCGGGGGATTTCGCATCGGCGATCCGGGCGCGCATCTTGGCCACTTCCTGCAAGACCTTCGACGGCTCCCCCGCCACGGCCAGCAACTCCGCGCGAAACCCTTCGACATCCCGCGCCAGAGCATCCGGCCCGGCAATCACCCGCGCGCGGGTCAGCGCCAGATGCTCCCAGACCCAAGCCTCGTTGCGCTGATACTCGCGGAATGAATGCCACCCGGTTGCCACAGGCCCCTGATTGCCCGAAGGCCGCAGGCGCATATCCACTTCGTACAAACGCCCTTCCGCCATCGGCGCGGTCAGCGCGGTGATCATCGCCTGCGTCAGCCGCGCATAATAGGGCCGCGCTGCCAAGGGCCTGCGCCCTTCAGAGCTTTCCACACCCGCCGCATCATAAATCACAATGAGGTCCAGATCAGACCCGGCATTCAACCGCTCGGCGCCAAGCGAGCCCATACCAAGCACCACCGCTCCGCGCCCCGGCGGGGGGCCATGCTTCTCGGCAAACTGCGCTTGGACAACGGGCCAGACCGCGCCAATCACAGCCCCCGCCAAGTCAGCATACTGCTGGCCTGCCGCATCAGCATCGACAAGCCCGCGCAGGTGATGGACGCCAACCCGGAAATGCCATTCCTTCATCCAACGCCGGGCGCTGTCCAACTTGCGCTCGTAATCTTCTTCCGCCGCCATCCGCGCCGAAAGCTCGTCTTGCAAAGCCTCCCGTCCCGGCCAGTCAGCAAAGAAATCCCCGGCGATCACCGCATCGAACACGCCTGCATTGCGCGACAGATGCGCCGCCAACTTGGGCGATGTGCCGGCGATATCCAAAAGCAAATCCACCAGTTGCGGATTGGCCTCGAACAGCGAAAACACCTGCACCCCCGCCGGCAGGCCCGCCAAGAACCCGTCAAAGGCCAAAAGCGCCTCATGCGGATGCGCGGTTTGCGCCAACCGCGACAGGATTTCAGGCCGCAGCCGCTTGAAAATCTCCACCGCCCGTTGTGAGCGTAGCGCGGGGTAACTGGGCCAACGGTTCAACACCTCCTCGTCGAACCCTTCGTTCCCCTCCCCATCGGCCTCGCCATTTTCCGGCGCAAAGAACCCTTCGATCAGGTCATGCACCTCGGTCAGCCGCTCAAGAATCTCGGCCTTCAACTCCGCCGTGTTTCGTCCCATGAAATCGGCCAGCCGGTCAAACTCTTCCTCCGAGGTTGGCAAGTCATGGGTCTGGGCATCGCGCAGCATTTGCAACCGATGCTCCACCTCGCGATGGAACCGGTAGTGCCGGGTCAAAACCTCCGCCGCATCCTCTGGAATCCAGCCTTTCTCGGCCAGTCGCGCCAAACCCTCAACCGTTCCGCGCACCCGCAAATCACGGTCCCGGCCCCCGGCGATGATCTGCCGGGTTTGGGTGAAAAACTCGATTTCCCGAATGCCCCCGCGCCCCAGCTTCATGTTGTGGCCCGGCAAGGTCAAAGGCCCGCCTAACCCCTTATGCTCCCGAATGCGCAGGCGCATGTTGTGCGCGTCTTCGATGGCCGCAAAATCCAGATGCTTGCGCCACACGAACGGCCGCAATGTCTCCAGGAAACTCCAGCCCGCTTCGATATCCCCCGCACAGGGCCGCGCCTTGATGTAGGCCGCGCGTTCCCATGTGCGGCCAAGGCTTTCGTAATAGGTTTCCGCCGCCGCCATCGCCATGCACACCGGCGTCACGCTTGGATCGGGCCGCAGGCGCAGGTCGGTGCGAAAGACATATCCATCGGCCGTCCGGTCATTCAGCATCGCCGCCATCTTGCGGGTCGCGCGCACGAAGCTGGACCGCGCCTCGTGATAATCATCCGGGTCAAAGCGGGTCTCGTCGAAGAGGCAAATCAGGTCGATGTCAGAGCTATAGTTCAGCTCCCCCGCCCCCATTTTCCCCATGGCCAGTGCCACCATACCGCCCGCCGTGGCGATGTCGTCTTCGGTCGCGCCCGGCAGCTTGCCGCGCTTGATCTCGGCCCCCACGCAAGCCTTCATCGCCAGATCGGTCGCCAGGTCGGCGTACTCGGTCAACCGCCCGGTGACCTCCTCCAACGGCCAAACGCCCGCCAGATCGGCCAGCCCGGCCATCAAGGCCACCCGCCGCTTGCCTTGCCGCAAGGCCCCGGGCAGAGCCTCGGCCGCGACCTCGCGCAGATCGGCAAAAAGCGTATCCAGAGCAGCCTCTGGGTCATTGAACGCTCCGGGAAGCCATTCCTTTTCCTTTTCAATCAAGGTCTTGAGGTACGGGCTTGATCCCGCTGCACCCTCTACCAAATCGGCCAGACCTTCGCGCAAGCCAGAAAACAAGGCGCGCGCCTCGGCCCCTTGGTCGGGGTCATGGGCGCGGGGCAAGCGGGTGATGCGTGACGAAAAATCCATGTGCCAAGTGATACCCGGCATTCGGGGCTGGTCAATGCCGCATGGGCTTGGAATAGTGCGTCAAAACGCGAATAGGAGTCCGGGGCATGAGCAAAAGCCTGAAACGCGTCACCTGCGCCTTGGCAGAGGCCGGATGCGAGATCGAGCCGCAGGAAATCGGACAAGCCACCACCGCGCAAATGGCCGCCGATCTGGTCGGTTGCAGGATCGACCAGATCGCCAAGTCGATCATCTTTCGCGGCGATATGTCGGGCGAGGCGGTGCTTTTCGTCACCGCCGGTGGCAATCAGGTGGATGCCGACCGCGCCGCCACCTTGGCGGGCGAACCCTTGGGCAAGGCCGATACAGGGCTTATCCGGGCGCAAACCGGCTTTGCCATTGGCGGGGTCTCGCCCGTGGGGCACCTCACCCCGCCGCGCGCCTTTTTCGACCCGCGGCTTTTGGACTTCGACACGGTCTGGGCCGCCGCTGGCACGCCCCGGCATCTTTTCGGCATCGCCCCCGATCTGCTGCTCAAAATCTCCGGCGCACTCAAGGGCGATTTCACCGCCTGAGCCTGCTTGCAAATCACACCGACGTAATACCGACGTTTTACCGACGCGATACAGACAGGGTTTTTCGCCTTTCTATCAGTGGCTTGCACTCTCAATGTAAAAAACATTCACATAGGCCCTTGCGGCAGTTCGACGGGCACCCCATCTTTGCAATGTGAAAGGAATTCACATCAACCTGACCCAGCAAAAGGACACCGCATATGACCACGCTCGCCTCCTCCGGCCCTGCCTCCCCCTCCGCTCCCATGGGTTGGCTGGCCCGCGCTGAACATTGGCTTGATTCCAAGGGCAAAGCCGCTTGGATCGCGGCCATGGTTCTGGCTTTCATCCTTGTCTGGCCCCTTGGCCTCGCCCTTCTGGCCTATATGATCTGGAGTGGAAAAATGACTTGTAAAAACAAACGCATGGCGCGCAACCTTCATGTCTCTCGCAGCACCGGCAACAGCGCCTTTGACAGCTACAAGGCAGATACCCTGCGCCGCTTGGAAGAAGAGCAAGAGAATTTCGAAGCCTTCCTCCAACGCCTCCGCGACGCCCGCGACAAGGCCGAGTTCGACCAGTTCATGGAAGACCGCGCCAAGGCCGCCGCCGCACCGCATGCGGAAGACGAAACTGAAAAAGCCTGAGAAACCACGGCCCGGGGCCTTCCCCGGGCCGCCGCCGCCCCTTATATCCAAAGCATTATGACCGAGTATTCCTGGCACACCCCCGACCCTGTCACACAGCCCGAGTTCTACCGCGATATCCCGGCCAAACGCCTGATCGCTTGGGTGGTCGATACCATCGTCACCATCGGCTTTTGCCTGCTGATCCTGCCACTGACCGGCTTTCTTGGGGTCTTTGTTTTCCCTGCGCTTTTCCTGACCGTGGGCTTTGCCTACCGCGTTATCACCATCGCCCGTGGCTCGGCCACTTGGGGGATGCGCCTGACAGCCATCGAATTCCGCCGCATGGATGGCCAACCCTTTGATCTTTCAATGGCTTTCCTTCATACGCTTGGCTACAGCGTTAGCATGGCCTTCGTCGTTTTGCAGGTTGTTTCGGTGGTCCTGATGATGACGACAGACCGCGCCCAGGGCCTGACAGATCATGTGCTTGGCACCGTCGCGATCAACCGCAAAGCGCGATCCTGAGTAGGGTCTTGGCGCAGGGCGGGAAGGTTGATATCGTTCCGGTGAAATGCGTCATACACTTCCAATAGCCCCGCAGTTCTATGTAACCGCGCCGCAGCCTTGCCCCTATCTTGAAGGGCGCATGGAGCGCAAGCTGTTCACCGCCCTGCAAGGCGAGGGCGCGCAGCGCCTGCACGACAGCCTGTCCAAGCAAGGATTCCGGCGCTCGCAGAACGTGCTTTACCGGCCCTCCTGCGCCGATTGTGCGGCCTGTTTGTCGGCACGGATCAACGTCAACGATTTCACCGCCAGCAAGAGCCAACGCAAAACAATCAAGCGCAATCAACACCTTATGCGGCGGGCGACCTCGCCCTGGGCGACCGAGGAACAATACGAGCTGTTCCGGCGCTACCTTGAGCACCGCCATGCGAATGGCGGTATGGCGGATATGGACACCTTCGAGTTCGCCGCCATGATCGAGGAAACACCGATCCGCACGCGCGTGGTAGAATATAGCGACGAGGAGGGCAAACTCATCGCGGTCTGCCTGACCGACGTCTTGGACGATGGTGTCAGCATGGTCTATTCCTTCTATGACCCAGACCTGCCACGGCAAAGCCTCGGCACGTATCTTATCTTGGATCACATTGAAATCGCGCGGGAAAATGGGCTGCCGCATGTCTACCTGGGCTACTGGGTGCCCGGCAGTTCCAAGATGGGCTACAAGGCGGCGTTCTCCGGTCTGGAGGTCTACACCGCCGGTCAATGGGAGAAGATGCGAGATCCGGCGGACTACAAGGCCAAATGCCACCCGCTGAGCAACGATCCGATTGCCGAACAGGTGGCCAACATCTCGCTGCCCGATGGCCGCCCCGCCACGCCGCGAAGCCGTTAACCTCTGTACAGTCTGTACGTTCACCCCCTGGTTTTTGTACAGAAGTTCGGGCCTTGGTGCCGCGTCATGTACAACTTGTACAAAAATCTGGCTTAAGTCCCCAAAATGAAAACGCGCGCCCCCGTTCGGGGACGCGCGAAGCATTCAAATCGAACGGCCGATCAATTCGGGATCAGCGCCGGGACGATGGTCACGATCTGCGGGAAGAACCACAGGATCGCCAAGCCCACCACCTGGATCAGGACGAAGGGCGCAACACCGCGATAGATGTGGCCCGTCGTCACCTCCTTCGGTGCGACCCCCCTTAGGTAGAAGAGCGCGAAACCAAAGGGCGGCGTGAGGAAGGAGGTTTGCAGGTTCACCGCAATCATGATGGTCACCCATTTCGGGTCAAACGTCCCGCCATAGATCACCGGCCCAACGATCGGGATGACGATGTAGATGATCTCAAGGAAATCCAGCACGAAGCCCAGCACGAAAAGCACCAGCATCACGATCAGGAAGACCTTGAACTCGTTATCGAAGCTTTTCAGGAATTGCTGGATGTAATGCTCACCCCCGAAAGAGATCACAACAAGGTTCAGAAGCTGCGACCCGATCAGGATGGTAAAGACCATCGAGGTCACCTTGGCAGTCTCGCGCACCACCGGGCTGAGAACCCCGCCTGTGAACAAGACCCAGCAGGAGAACAGCAACCCAAACGCGGCATAGAGATAGGCCGCATAGGCCGCAAAGAAGGCCACCCAGGATTCGAACGGAACATCCTCCTGGTTGATCCGCAGATCGAAATTGATGCCGATCAGGATCGCGATGATCACCGCCAAGGTGGCGAAAATGATGATCTTGCCCGAGCGTTCCTCATCCTGCAGCTTGCGATAGGCCGCCAGCATGATCGCCCCACCCGCGCCAAGCGCGGCGGCAGGGGTCGGGTTGGTGATCCCGCCAAGGATCGAGCCAAGCACCGCCACGATCAGAACCAAGGGCGGGAAAACCACCTTGATCAGCTCGTTCTGCGCCAGACGGCCCGCCGCATGGGTAGTGCCATAAAGCGCCAGGGCCAAGGGGATGGCGAGCATCACAACCGTGGCCCCCGAACTGCTGGACGGCGCGATGAAGAGGATATCGACGATCAGGCCCAAGACCACGCCAAGCGCCCCGACCAGAAGTGGCGCGGGATCGGCCGACGGCTTGATGCCCCGGGCGACCGCCAGGATCAGCGACAACATCAGGAAGATGATCGCGACACCGGTGCCGATGGGGGCCGCTGCGGCCTCTTTCTCGGCCACCTTCTCGGCGATTTGTTCAGGGGAAAGGCGTTCGCTTTCGGCAAGGCCCCCGGCATCGTCGATGGCTTGCTGTTCGGCCACGGCGGCATCCCATGCCTCCTGACCGTGCAGTTCGATCATGCTTTCCTGACATTGCTCAGAGACATTGGTGCGCAGCGAGGCGGTTGTGCCTGCATCGGTGAAGGTATCCACGATCAGGTTTTGCGAGCCAACCACATTCACCTGCCCCAGCAGCATGACACCGGCTATCAGGCCAAGCGGCACACCAAGGAACCATGTGAAGGTTTCGCCACGGGTGCGGGCCTCGCCCTCACCGCCGCCCAATTCCACGGCAGGTGCGCGCGACGGGTAAACCAACGCATAGCCAAAGGCATAAAGCGCATAAAGCAGCGCCAGCATGATCCCCGGCAAAAGGGCCGCTTGGAAGAGCGTGCCGACCGAAACAACCGCCGGTTCGCCCAGATAGGTCAACGCGTCCGAGCACCCGGCCTCCTGCGCGCGGGTCTCCTGCGCGGCGGAATAGAGATCCCCGGCCAGCGTGCCAAGCAGAACGATCACGATGGAGGGTGGAATGATCTGCCCAAGCGTGCCCGAGGCCGAGATCACACCGGTGGCGATCTCGGGGCTGTAGTTGTTGCGCAGCATGGTGGGCAGGCTCAGCAAGCCCATGGTCACCACCGTCGCACCGACAATCCCGGTCGAGGCGGCCAGGAAGGCCCCCACGACAACCACCGACACGGCCAAGCCGCCCGGCAGCGGACCGAAGACCTTGGCCATGGTGGTCAACAGGTCATTGGCGATTTTCGAGCGTTCCAGCGTGATGCCCATCATCACGAACATCAAAACCGCCAGCAGGGTCTCAATCGACTGGCCCGCCAAGACGCGTTCGTTGATGCGGTTGACGATGAAGCTGACGTTGCGGTCAAGCGCGGTTTCCCAGCCTTGCGGGAAGACCGGCATGCCGACCCTTGGTAACTCCGGATGGGTAAAGACCGATATGCTTTCCGGCTTTAGCCCCGTGGCCACCACCGCGCGGAAGGCATCCGACGAGGTGTCGATGGCTTGGTGAATGAGCAAGCCCGCACTGTCGAGGGCCGCGATGATGGTGAAGGAAATAACCCCCGCCCCACCGATGGCAAAGGCCACCGGGAAGCCGGAAAGAATGCCCCCGAAGAGGCAAAGGAATACGATGATCAGGCCGATCTCGACGCCGTCAAGTCCGAATAGCATGTGTCCTGCCCCTTTTAGTGTGTGCCTTCATAGGCTTCTTCGCCCTCGCCAAGGCTGTCCTTGTCGAGGTATTTGTTCGCGCTGGCCTCACCTTCGCGCCACTCAAGGTAGGAGCGATAGAAGAAGGCCACGGCGTGCAGGAAGACCATCCCGGCAAAGGCCACCAGCAGGATCTTGAACAGGAAATAGCCGTTGAAGCCGTTGGGCGAAAAGCCGATGGTCTCCACGTTCCAGCGCAGGGCGCGGGATTTCATCAACAACCGGTCCAGCCCGTCCGAGGCCGAGGGTTTCGGCACGATGAGGTGCCGCCACATGAAATACCAGCCGTACATCCAGGTCAGCACTGCCATGGGCATCATGAAGATGAGCGAGCCGGTCATATCGATCACCCGCTTGGCGCGGTGGCTGATGGCCGAATAGACAAGGTCCACCCGCACATGGCCGCCCTGCACAAAGGTGTAGGTACAGCACAGGGTGACGACGAGCGCGTTATAAAGCTTGAGTTCCTCGGCGTACCAGCTGATGTCGAATTCCAGCGGGATACCGAAGCCAAAGACAATATCGGGCCGGGCAAAGATACGTTGGATAAAGATGATGATGATCTGTTGGATCACCATGATCAGGCCAGCCCAAGCAAAGAACCGCCCCACTGTATTGGCAAAGCCCTCCAACACCCGGACCACGCCCCAAAGAAAGCCGGTTTTCCACATGCCGATTCCGGTGATGACCAGAAAGGCGGTGAAGACCACAAAGAACAGTTCAACCGAGCCGCCGTAGTAGACAAACCGCATGATCGCTTCTTTGTTGGACCAATCCAGCCAAAGGCTGGGATGGGTCAGCGCGTAGCCGAAGTTGTAAAAGGCAAGGCCGATATTCTGGATAAACCAGAGGATTGCGTCCAGCATCGTTCCCCCACGCCCCTCTTGTCTGCGGGCCGATCTGGCGGCCCGGAATTGCAGTGGGCGGGCCTTGGAAGCATCCCAAGGCCCGCCGGATCAAGATTGATCAGGCTGTCGGGCGATTAGCCCAGCACGCGGTCACGCTGTGCACGGTAGGCGCCTTCCGACTTCTGCAGCCACGACGACGAAGCTTTCATCGACGCGGTGTAGTCATCGTAAATTTTCTTATAAAGATCGTCGCCCATGTTCTCCTGATGCACTTCTTCCGAAGCCGCACCGAAGGCATCCCAGACGCTTTCGGGGAATTCCAGCGTCTTTACACCAGCCGATTCAAGGCGCTGCAGGGCGGCACCGTTGTTGTTGAGGAACTGTGCAAGGTTCCACTGGTGCGCCTCGGCCGAGGCGATTTCGACGATCTTCTGTTGTGCCGGGGTCAGGCTGTCAAAGACGTCGCGGTTCATGCCGATCGACAGGCCCGCGCCCGGCTCGTGGAAGCCCGCGGTGTAATAGAACTTGGTGATTTCCTGGAAACCGGCCTTTTCATCGGCCCAAGGCCCGATCCACTCGGTCCCGTCGATCGCACCCGAGGCCAGCGCTTGATACACTTCCGCGCCGGGCAGGTTTTGCACCGATGCGCCCAGTTTCCCAAGGGCTTTGCCGCCAAGGCCGGGCATACGGAACTTCAGGCCGTTGAAATCTTCGGGGCCTTTGATCTCTTTGGCGTACCAGCCGCCCGATTGCGCGCCGGTGTTGCCGCCAAGGAACGACTTGAGGCCGAAAATCTGGCCCAGTTCATCGTGCAGGGCATGGCCGTTGCCGTGGTAGTACCAGTTGGCCAGTTCCTGCGCGGTCATGCCGAAGGGCACCGAGGTGAAGAAGGCGTAACCGGGGTGCTGACCCACAAAGTAGTAGTCGGCACCGTGGTACATGTCGGCCTGACCGGCGGTCACGGCGTCAAAGACTTCGAACGCGCCCACAAGCTCGCCCGCGCCTTTGACCTCAACAGTCAAAGAGCCATCGGCCATGGCGTTGATGTTGTCGGCCACTTTTTGCGCGGCGTCGAACACGCCGGCAAGGCCACGGCCCCATGTGGTGACCATGGTCAGAGTGCGGTTGCCCTGCGCATATGCCGGCGCGGCCAGCGATGTCGCGGCAGCGGCCGAGCCGCCCAGCGCGGTATTTTTAAGGAAAGAACGGCGATCCATGAACTAAATCCTCCCAGATCATTTGATGCACGCGGCCCTCCCGGCAGCGTGCGGATCGTTGCAAGTGGGCCGACCCTAGCGCGGGCATTTCGGCATGGGAATACCTAGTACTGCGTAGAGCGCCGCTAAAATGGTAAGGAAATCTGACCATCCCCGGCCAATTTATGCAGCCAGCGGCGCAATCCTCTGGGATTCGCGCCCGATTCGGCGTATCGATTCGCCCCATGCGACGCCTGCGCGACATGATCCGCCTGAACTATGGGCAAAAGCTGTTTTTGATCGCCACCCTGCCCTTTGTCGTGGCGGCGGTGGTGATTTCCGTTCTGGTGACCTTGCAATCGCGGCAACTGGCCGAACGCGAAATTCAACAGCTTGAGGCACAACTGATCGCCGCAAAGCGAGACGAGTTGCGCAACTACCTTTCGATCGCCCGCAGCGCCATCATCAACACCTATGGACGCGCCGCCCCCGATGATGAACTGGCCAAGCAATTGGTCACCCAAACCCTGTCTGCCCTGCTGTATGGCCAAGACGGATATTTTTTCGTCTACGACTATGACGGCAACAACCTTGTCAGCCCGCGCGAGACCGACCTGATTGGCGCCAACTGGTCTGGCATGACCGACCCCGAGGGCGTGCCCATCACCGATGAATTGATCCGGCTGGCGCGCACCGGCGGCGGTTATCACAGCTATGACTGGCCCAAACCCTCGACCGGGGAAGTGGCGCGCATGATCACCTACGTGATTGGCTTTCAGGATTGGCGTTGGGCCGTGGGCACGGGCGTGTTCGTCGACGATGTAAAGGCAACCGTCGCCGCTTCGCGCGAGCAGGTGGAGGCGCGTATCCAACGCACCTTCCTTTATATCGGGGCGATTACGCTGACCGCCCTGCTGGTGGTCTTTACCTCGGGCCTGTTCATCAACATTCGCGAGAGGCGTCTGGCCGATGCCAAGCTGAAACGCCTGACACAGCGCGTATTCGACGCCCAGGAAGAGGAGCGCAGCCGCGTTGCCCGCGAGCTTCACGACGGCATCAGCCAGATTCTGGTCGGCGTGCGCTATGCGCTGGATGCCGCCAAGCGACGGCTTTCGATGGGCGATGCCCGCGCCTCGGAAAACCTTGACCGGGGGATCGAACACCTCTCGGGTGCGATTCAGGAGGTCCGCCGCATCAGTCGTGATTTGCGCCCCGGCGTATTGGACGATCTGGGCGTCGGCCCCGCCATCAAGGCGCTTGCCGAGGATTTCGGCGAGCGGACTGGTATCAAGGTCGAATTCGAAACCGTGGTCTTCCGCAACCGTCTGGACGACGAGGCCAAGATCGCCCTTTACCGCGTCGCGCAAGAGGCGCTGACCAATATCGAACGCCACGCCCGCGCCAATACCGTGGTAATCGACGTGCGCGGCCACAAACACGGGGCCACATTGCGCATCTCCGACGACGGCTGCGGCATCGACCATGCGCAATCGGCCATGCCTGCCACGGGGCTGGGCCTGCGCAACATGCAAGAACGCATCGAACAGCTTGACGGCACGCTGCGTATCCTGTCCAGCAAGACAGGCACCGTGATTGAAGCCACCGTGCCGCTGACCCATATGCTGACCCCGCAAGACACCACCACCCCTGAAACCAAGGCAAGCGCATGACGACCTTCACCCGCATCGTGATCGTGGATGACCACCCGATGGTCACCGAGGGCATCCAATCCATTCTCGAAAGTTATGAGGATATCGAGGTTCTGGCTTGTCTTTCGGACGGGCAAGAGATCATCGACCGGGTCCAGGAACTCGCCCCGGATGTGATCTTGCTGGATCTCAACATGCCGGGCGTGGGAGGCCTTTCCGCGACGGAAATGGTGCTGGAAAAACGCCCCGATACCCGGATCCTGATCCTGTCGATGCATGACAGCCCGGAATACATCAGCTCAGCTCTCAGCCACGGCGCGATGGGCTATGTCCTCAAGGACGTGCCCACCGACGAGATCAAGCGCGCGATTGACGCGGTGATGGAAGGACAACGCTATCTTTGCACCGGCGCGAAGGGGTCGCTTGCCCCGATGGGCCAACCGGGCCGCGAACAACTGACCAACCGCGAACAGACGATCCTTTTGCAACTGGCGCAGGGCAAATCCAACAAGGAAGTGGCGATTGCCTTGGATATCTCGGTGCGCACCGTGGAAACCCACCGCAAGAACATCAAGCGCAAGCTGGGCATCAGCTCCACCGCCGGCCTGACCCGCTATGCCATGGAACACGGGGTGTTGCAGGGGACGGGAGTGAGCCTCTGAGGGCACCCGCTGCGCCATCGTTAGGCGCATTTGTCAGGACGTGCTACCCTGCCCGTTGCGGCCCAAGCGGAAGGACAGGTCATGCCCCTCAAAGATCACTACGACAATGCGCTCAGCACCTCCTCGCAAGCGGCCCGCACGGCTTATGACGCGGGGCTGGCCGCTTTCCTATCGGGCAATTACGGCGCGGTGGAGCATTTCGAGGTGGCAGTCGCAGCGGACCCCGGCTTCGCCCTCGGCCATGCGGCGCTGGCCCGGGCGCGGATGATGGGCGGCGACATGCCCGGGGCGAAAGCCGCAATATCCACCGCCCAAACCCTCACCGGCAGCCTGAGCGACCGGGAACTGGCGCATATCAACGCCTTCGCCCTGATCCTCGGCGGCCAACCCGAGGCCTGTCGCGAGGCGGTCAAGGCTCACGTCAGCGTCTATCCGCGTGATGCCCTGATCGCACAGCTTTGCACCAATGTTTTCGGCCTTATCGGATTTTCCGGCAAAGTCGGCCGCGAGGCCGAGCTTCTAGCCTATACCGGCGCGCTTCTGCCGCATTACGGCGAGGATTGGTGGATGATGTCCATGCATGCCCTGTCGCTATGCGAAACCGGGCAGACGGAGGCTTCGATCACCCTGATGGAACGCGCGCTTGCGATTGAGCCGCGCAATGCCCAAGGCTCCCATTTCAAGGCCCATGCGCAATATGAGGCGGGCGAAACCGAGGCGGGCCGCGCCTATCTTGAGGAGTGGATGACCGGTTATGATTCCCGTTCGCTCCTGCATGGGCATCTTAGTTGGCATCAGGCGCTTTGGGCTCTTTCCGAAGGCGATGAAGCAGCGATGTGGCGCGTGGTCGATGCCAATGTCGCGCCCGGTGTCACCCATAGCCTGCCGATCAACGTGCTGACCGACACCGCGTCGCTCTACTACCGCGCAGAATTGGCCGGGATGGATGTCTCGCCCGACCGATGGGCCACGCTCAGCGATTACGCGGCGCGGTTTTTCCCCGAGTCCGGGCAAAGTTTTGCCGACCTGCACGCCGCCCTGAGCCACGCCATGGCCGGACAAGGCGCGCGGCTTGCCTATATCGCGGAAAGCGCAAAAGGCTTCGCCGGGGATTTGGTGCGCCCCTTGGCGCGCGCTTTCGGGGCCATCACGCGGGAAAACTGGGCCGAAGCGCTGGACGAGATGACCCCGGCTTTGGCCGAAAGCGAACGGCTGGGCGGTAGCCGCGCACAGCGCGACCTGATCGAACTGACTGCCATAAATCTTCTGCTGCGCCTCGAACGCCCGAAAGAGGCCCGCCGCATGCTGGCGCTACGGCGGCCCGAACTGGCCAAGGCCCCGCCACTGGCGGCCTGGCAGTAGACCCCGGCACCCCAAGCGCCGGGGCCTTGGTGTGGCTTAGCCCACCGGCGCGCCATCCTTGCGCCAGACGGCCACGATGGACGAGCGGGGCAGTTTGCCTTCGCCATCGGGGAACGGCGCGTCGGGGTGTTGGATGCCCACGAACATCGTCCGGCGATCCGCCGACCATGTCAGCCCCGTCACCTCCGAGCCTTTCGGCCCGGTCAGGAAGCGCGCGATCTCACCCGAGACCGGATCACCTACCAGCATCTGGTTGTTGCCCATGCCCTCGAACTCGCCTTCGTTGCTGTCATCGCCATCGGTCTGAATCCAGACCAGCCCGGCGCTGTCGAAGGCCATGCCATCGGGGGAGTTGAACATATTCCCCGCCGTCACATTCTCGGAGCCCCCATAGACATTGTCATAGACCTCCGGGTTGCCCGCCATGACATAGAGATCCCACTCAAACGTATCGGCGGCATGATCGTCATCGGCAGGCCGCCAGCGGACGATTTGACCATATTTGTTGGTTTCACGCGGGTTGGGGCCGTTCACCGGGGTTTCATCGCCGCCCGCATTGGGCTTCACGCCCCGGTTCTTGTTGTTGGTCAGGCAGCAATAGGCCTCGACCGCGTGGGGGTTGGCGGCGATCCATTCGGGGCGGTCCATGGTGGTGGCCCCCACCGCCGATCCGGCTTTGCGCGCGAAGATCAGCACTTCGGCCAAGCTGTCCATGCCCGTGGTCTCGGGCGTCAGGGCCAACCACTCCCCGGTGCCGTCCTCGTGGAACTTGGCCACATAGAGCGTGCCATCGTCCAACAGCCCTTCGGTCGGCCCGCCGGGAGTGTAGCTGCCGTTGGAGACAAAGCGATACAGGAACTCGCCCCGTTCATCATCGCCCATGTAGACCACGACGCGGCCATCGGGGGCCAGCACCACCTCGGCGTTCTCATGCTTGAAACGGCCAAGGCCGGTGTGCTTGACCGGGGTGCTGTCGGGCTTGGCGGGGTCAATCTCCACGACCCAGCCCGCGCGGTGCGGCTCATGCGGGTTTTTCGACACGTCGAACCGGGCATCCCACTTGTGGTAGTCATAGCCCCAGCCATCGGTGCCGATGCCATAGCGGGCATAGCCGGCGTCCAGTTGCACGGGCTTTTGATCCTGCGCCTCTTCGGTAGAGCCAAAGTAGCCGTTGAAGTTCTCTTCGCAGGTCAGGTAGGTGCCCCAAGGTGTGCGCCCCGAGCCACAGTTATTGAGCGTGCCAAGCGCGCGGGTGCCGGTTGGGTCGGCCTCGGTTTTCATCAGGTCATGGCCTGCGGCGGGGCCTGCGATGTCCATCGGGGTCAGATGGGTGATGCGGCGGTTATAGGGGCTGTCTTGGACAACCTGCCAGCCGCCCTCGCCCCGGGTCACCTCCATCACCGCGACGCCTTGCAGTTTTTGTAGCTTTTCAACATCCTCGGCCCCGGTCGGCACGCCCTTATCGGCGTGGGGCAGGTTGACGTCGCGGTTGGTGTATTCATGGTTCACCGCGATCACCTCGCGGCCATCCACCACGAAGCTTTCCATGCCATCGGTGTTTTCGCCAAAGACGCGGTCGGCCGAGGCCGCATCGCCACCCGTCGCGTGATCGAAGGCGGGCGCATCCGAAAACAACGGATCCCCCCAGCGGACCAGCACATCCCATTCATAGCCCTCGGGGACGTGAATGGTGTTGTCGGTCTGAATACCAATCGGCGTGAAGGCGAAACGCCCGCCCTCTTTCGCCGCCGCTTGGCCCGGAACCAAGCCCGCGCCCATCACCGCAGCGCCTGAGCCGAAGGCCAAAAGCCCGCTCAGAAACCCCCGCCGCGACAGCGCCGCCTCGACCACCCGGTCGAAGTCGCATTCATCGGGGCGCGGGAAAGTCATCTCGTCCCAGTCATCTGCCGAAATCTTGTTCAGGTCCACGTCTTTCATGGTCATCCCCTGTTTGGTTGGAGTGAAACGCTAGACCAGAACCATGCGCGATTCGCGTAACAAGGCTGCGTCACAGGTGTTTTGACCAAAGAATGCTGCGTTGCCGCGCCGGTTCAATATGGATGAGGGGCGCTGCCCCGTTTGGGCCTCAATCGCTCCCCCGGAGCGATTGCAAGACGGCCCAAACTGCCCGGGGTGTTTGCGCCCCAAAAAAAATCCTGCGGGATCGGCGTCTTCTTGGCAAAAATACTCTGGCAGAAAGCGGTATCAGCGCAAAGCGCGCAATAAATGCAAAGATCACGCCTGCCGCGCGACACTTTTTTCGCAAAACGCGGTTGACGCCCCCTGCCCCCGCTCCTAATGTCCCGCGCACGCACACCAAGGAGTCGGCCTTATGGCATCGCTAGTGGTAATCGTAGGAACATGGCGCATGGGCCGGTAACGGACACCATAATGGTCCCCCATGCGCCCCCGAAAACCTCGGGGGCTTTTTTGTGTGCAGACAATGTATTGACGTCATGAACGGAGCAAGCAAATGACACGTCAGATGACCGGAGCGAAAATGGTGGTTCAGGCTTTGAAGGATCAAGGCGTGGACGTCGTATTCGGATACCCTGGCGGGGCTGTCCTACCGATTTATGACGAGATCTTTCAGCAAAACGATATTCGCCATGTCTTGGTGCGCCACGAACAGGGCGCTGTGCATGCCGCCGAAGGCTATGCGCGATCGACCGGCAAGCCGGGTGTGGCGCTGGTCACCTCGGGGCCGGGCGCCACCAATGCGGTGACCGGCCTGACCGATGCGCTGATGGATTCCATTCCGATTGTCGTTTTGTCGGGTCAGGTGCCGACCTTCATGATCGGCAACGACGCCTTCCAGGAGGCTGATACCGTCGGCATCACCCGCCCCTGCACCAAGCACAATTGGCTGGTCTCGGACACCAAGGCGCTGGCCGATACCTTGCATCAGGCCTTTCATGTGGCCACCAGTGGGCGGCCCGGTCCGGTTCTGGTGGACCTGCCCAAGGACGTGCAGTTTGCCAGCGCCGATTACACCGCCCCGCGCGAGGCCAAGACCAGCCATTATCAGCCGCAGGTCAAGGGCGATCTGGAGGAAATCACCGAATTGGTCGAGGCCATCGAGACCGCCAAGCGCCCGGTGTTTTACACCGGCGGCGGCGTGATCAACTCGGGCCCGGCGGCCAGCCAGCTTTTGCGCGAATTGGTCGAGGCCACGGGCATCCCCATCACCTCGACCCTGATGGGCCTTGGGGCCTACCCCGCCTCGGGCGACAAATGGCTGGGTATGTTGGGGATGCACGGGCTGTACGAGGCCAACATGGCGATGCACGACTGTGACCTGATGATCAACATCGGGGCGCGGTTTGACGACCGGATCACCGGCCGTGTCGATGCCTTCAGCCCCAAGTCGACCAAAGCGCATATCGATATCGACCCGTCGTCGATCAACAAGGTGATCAAGACCGATATCCCGATCATCGGCGATATTGCCCATGTACTGGAAGACGTGTTGAAAATCTGGAAATCGCGGGGCCGCAAGGTCAACCGCGAGGGCCTGCAAAAATGGTGGACGCAGATCGAAGAGTGGAAAAAGATCAACTGCCTCGCCTTCACCCAGACAGGCAAAACGATCAAACCGCAATACGCCATGCAGCGGCTTGAGGAGCTGACCAAGGGCCATGATCGCTATGTCTGCACCGAGGTGGGCCAGCACCAGATGTGGGCGGCACAATACATCGGGTTTGAGGACCCCAACCGCTGGATGACCTCCGGTGGCCTTGGCACCATGGGCTATGGCTTCCCGGCCTCGGTCGGTGTGCAGATGGCCCACCCTGACGCCTTGGTGATCAACGTGGCGGGCGAAGCCTCGTGGCTGATGAACATGCAGGAAATGGGCACCGCGGTGCAATACCGTTTGCCCGTCAAGCAGTTCATCCTCAACAACGAACGCCTCGGCATGGTCCGCCAGTGGCAGGAATTGCTGCACGGGGAGCGCTATTCGTCAAGCTGGTCCGAGGCGCTGCCCGATTTCGTCAAGCTGGCCGAGGCCTTTGGCGCCAAGGGAATCTTGTGCCAAGATCCCGCCGATCTGGACGATGCGATCATGGAGATGATCAACCACGACGGGCCGGTGATCTTCGATTGCCTTGTCGAGAAGCACGAAAACTGCTTCCCGATGATCCCCTCGGGCGAGCCGCACAACAAAATGCTGCTGGGCGAGAACGCCTCGACCAAGGATGCGATCAAGGAAGGCGGCGCGGTGCTGGTCTAACCAGCGCCGAGCTGCATTCCTTGCACAAAAGGATCACCTGTTGAAACTTCTCTTGCACAAGATCTCGGGCCGCAAATGGAAGCCAGCCAAACCGAACAGCCGCTGGCAGGATAATCCACGGTTCGTCGAGTATTTCCAGACGCAGATGAGTACAGCCCATGAAACCGGCTATGCCGGGGCCTTGCGCTCTGCCACGGGAGACCGCCCTTTGCCCCGGGCTGTTTCGGTCGGCGCGGGTAAGGGCAACAAGGAGCGTGCGTTGGTCAAGGCCGGGCTGGTCGAGCACTTCGATCTTTACGAGGTATCCGCCGACCGCATAGCTGAGTCACAAAGGCTCGCCGCCGAGGAAGGTCTGTCGGCGAATTTTGACGAGCATCTGGCCGATGCCTTGGAAGAGGACATCGTGGAACGCTACGATCTTGTGCTATGGCTCTCCGCTTTGCATCATATGTTTGATGTCGATAAAGCCTTGGAATGGTCTGTGCGCGCCTTGAAGCCCGGCGGGTTCCTGTTGATTTACGAATACGTAGGCCCGACGCGCTTGCAATGGCACCCGACCGAGACACGATGTGCACGCCGGTTTCTAAAGGAAAACCACGATCTGGTCGGCGTCGACCCCAAACGAGTGCGCCGCGGCACGACATTCCGCCGTTACAAGCAATTCCTGCGCGACCCGTCCGAGGCACCGCAAAGCAACCTTATCCCTGCGGCCTACGAACGTCATACAGGCGAAGCAATGCAGATTCTCGGCGGATCGGCAATACACCTATGTGGCGGGTTCGTCACCGGGCTTGAAGATCAAGACCCCACGATACATGACCGCGTGATCGCGCTCGATAAGGATCTACGTAACCAGGGCCACTATCATTTCGGCTACGGTCTTTGGCAGAAACCCACCTGAGCAGCGCCCACAACAACCGGAGACAGAGCATGTCAGCCCTAAAAATCAAAAAAGGCTCGTCTAAGCATTCGGCCTATAACCTACGGCCCAATTTCTCGGACGTCAGTGAAACCCACACCCTTGCCGTGATCGTCGATAACGAACCGGGTGTTCTGGCCCGCGTGATCGGGTTGTTCTCGGGGCGAGGCTACAACATCGACAGCCTGACCGTGGCTGAGGTGGACCATACCGGCCACACCAGCCGGATCACCATCGTTACCACCGGCACCCCGCAGGTGATCGAGCAGATCAAGGCACAGCTGGGCCGCATCGTGCCGGTGCACGAGGTGCATGACCTCACCGTGGACGGCAAATCGGTGGAACGCGAATTGGCGCTTTTGAAGGTTGAAGGGGACGGCGACAAGCGGGTCGAAGCCTTGCGTCTTGCCGATATCTTTCGCGCCAATGCCGTGGACAGCACCCTTGGCAGCTTTGTCTTTGAGATCACCGGCACGCCGGACAAGATCGACGCCTTCGCCGAGTTGATGCGCCCCTTGGGGCTGACCGAAATCGCGCGTACCGGCGTGGCCGCCCTGTCTCGCGGGATTTAAACGGGCATCACAGAGGCCGTCGCTTAACCTGTCGATCTATGCAACTTGCCAGGAAACGCCGCGACCTTGCGGCGCGGGTGCCAGGGGAACAACCTTGCCGGAATTCCTGCGCCGGTTCGAACGCCCCTCGCAGGGGGCAGCCGCGCCATGGCGCTCGCCTTCGCGGGCCAGATCAACGGCAAGCGACGGGTATTGCTCACTCGCCACAACCTGCGGGTTGCTCACAATCCGCATGCGTTTGCCTTCACTGACATCGAAGCGCACCAAGTCACCCGGGTCCAGAGACCTGCCGGCTTGCACCTTTGGCTCTGCCCCATCGTAATAAGCCAGATCGCCATGGTCCTCACACCAAATGACAGCGCGATTCTCTTGGCGATCGCTCCAAAGAACGACTCCGTACATTTTCCCCTCACAAATTCTTCCTACACACGAATATTGTCCTGACACGAGGGTGAAATGTGTAGTGAAAGTTTCGTATCGATATGAACTTATTTGTGTCAGATTAGTGGCACAATGACGCGTTTTAGCGTCAAATATGGCGTGATTTGGGCATCTCGCCATTGGCCCCTCCGAAAAAAACACGTATACGTTGATCGTTATACGAGTCGAGGAACTGCAGCAGGACCACCAGTATGGGCCAACCGAATGCCAGCCCTACACATGCCAAAAGAAAAGACCCTGCCAAGCTTCGCGGAATGTTCGGGCGGAACCTGCAAATCCTTTCGGCCCCCTACCCATCGATCTCGGCGCTGTGCCGCAAGCTTGGCATCAACCGCACGCAATTCAACCGTTACCTCGCGGGGGAGAGCTTTCCCCGCCCCGACGTCCTGCATCGTATCTGCACGTTCTTCGATGTCGACGCCCGCATCCTTCTGGAACCGGTGGAAGCCCTGACCACAACGGCCAGCGACCTGCTCAACCACCCTGACCTTGAAGGGTTCTTCGGGCGCGAGCCATTGGACATTCCGGAAAGCGTCTTTCCAAGTGGTTTCTATCAATTCGTTCGCCGCAGCTTCATCGACGAAACACGCTTCGTGCTTGGACTGATCTTCGTAAAGCGGCGCGATGGCTATACCTTGCTGCGCGGCTACGAACCGCGCGAGGCGATGCGCCTTCAGGGGTTGTCGGTGGCCCCCCCGAACCGGGAGTTTCGCGGCCTCATCCTGCGCCAGCAGGAAGGTGTCATGGCGCTGGCGACCCACCGTGACACCCTCTCGTGTTCATTCAACTTCCTGAGCCGCCAATCCTCGTTCCAGCCCAACATCTGGGAAGGCTATGCCGCGCGCACGATCCGCGAAAGCGTTTCGGGCAACAGGGCCACACGCATGGTCTATGAACACCTTGGCCGCTTCTCGGATCAGGTGCTAAAAACCGCGCGCCGGGCGGGCCTTGTAACCCAAGATGCGGTGCCGGAATACCACCGGCGGCTCTTGCGACTGGATCAGGAATTTCGATAAAACCTGTCGCCTTGAGGAAACTCAGGTCGTGAACTGTCGGTTTCACCGCGCGTTTTTCTGGTGTCTGGAGGTTATACCAACATCCAGGAGATCACGATGACGCAGACCGTCACAGACCTGTCGAACGTGCGCAACAGCGTGGAAAAGGCCAATGGCCTGCCCAATGAGCACTATATCGACGAGCGGGTCTTCCAAGAAGAAAAACAGGCGCTTCTGTTCTCGCAATGGGCCGGTCTGGCCGTCGCCGCCGATGTTCCGGAGCCCGGCGATGCGGTGCCGATGGAATTCCTCGGCATGCCACTCTTGCTGCTTCGCGACAAGGAAGGTCACGTGCGGGTGTTCCAAAACATCTGCCGCCACCGTGGCATGATCCTTGTGGAAGAGCCGCGCAAGATCGAAGGTGCCATTCGCTGCCCCTATCACTCGTGGTGCTATTCGACCAAGGGCAACCTTGTCTCCACGCCCCATGTGGGCGGCCCCGGCCACAACACCCACGAGGCGATCAAACGCGACGATCTGGGTCTCATTGAAGTCCGCAGCCATATCTGGCGCGATGTGGTCTGGATCAACGTGTCGGGCGATGCCCCCGCCTTCGAGGAGGCCATGGCCGACGTCATGCAGCGTTGGGCCGAGTTTGAACTGCCCCTCTACCACGGCGGCCACGACAGCCGGTTTGAACTTGAAGTGCAAACCAACTGGAAACTCGCGGTGGAAAACTACTGCGAAAGCTATCACCTGCCTTGGGTCCATCCGGGCCTGAACAGCTATTCCAAGCTGGAAGATCACTACAACATCGAAAAGCCCGGCGAATATTCGGGCCAAGGCACCATGGTCTACCGCCAGCTCACCAACGAAAACGGCGAAAAATTCCCCGATTTCGCAGATGTCGGTGCCAAGTGGAACGAACAGGCCGAATATATCGCCGTCTACCCCAACGTCCTTTTGGGCACCCACCGCGACCACGCCTTCGCCATCATCCTCGAGCCGAAAGGCCCAGAGAAAACCGTGGAGCATATTCACCTCTACTACGCTGTTCCACAAAGCGACGAGGGCCTGCGCATGCGCAATACCCAGCTTTGGAAAACCGTGTTCGAGGAAGACATCTTCGTGGTCGAAGGTATGCAACGCGGCCGGCACGCCGCCAATTTCGACGGCGGCCGCTTCAGCCCCGCCATGGATGGCCCAACGCATAACTTCCACGACTGGGTGGCAAGCAAGGTCGAAACCCACCGCGCGAAAGCAAAGGCCGCAGAATGAAGGATCTGGACACCCGCATGATCACCGCCCACGAGGCCAACGACCGCATGGCGCTGATCAAGCTCTATGCCGAGGCCGCCAATGGTGCGAATGATCTGGATGCCTCGTGCTTTTACCTGACGCATGCCTATGTCTTCGCGCTGGAAGCCGGTGCGCCACAGGCCAAAGACCTGCACGCGCAACTGGTTCAACACGGGCGCGAGGCATAGCAGGCAGCCAAAGCGTTTCGAAACGCTTTGGACAACGCAAATTCGAATTTGCGTGCAAAGCGCCT
>NZ_CAJXNN010000032.1 GCF_913057115.1 uncultured Roseovarius sp. | reverse complement strand
CGCCATATAGGCGTTCCGAATACCATCTGTCGTGATCGGCGCCTGCGCGCTCAGGTCTGCCATGCCCTGTCCCCCGGCTGCATATCAAAAAGGGCCCACCCTTTCCGGGTGGACCCATCTGTCATTCAAACTGGATCAGTTCGATTTGGCTTTACGGGCCTCGATGATCGACAGGTAAGCGTCATGACCGATCGGCTGGAAACCTTTGGCTTCACCGGCCATCACGCCATAGGCGCAATCGGGGTCCATCGCCGGAAGCGAGGCCATCAGCGCGGTCATGTTGACCTTGACGTCTTCCGGCAGTTCACTGCGCAGAACCACGGGGCCTTCCGGGATCGGCTTCGATTTCCAGATTTGAACCAGATCGTTCATGTCGATCAGGCCAGCGTCCACGGCCTTGCGTAGCGCGCCCGAGTTATAGCCGTCTTCCCAGTTGCCAAGACCATCGGCCCAAGTCACACCGGCATCAACGTCACCGTTGTTGACCGCAACGATGGTCTGCTCGTGGCCACCGGTGAATTTCACCTCGCCGAAGTAGTCACCCGACTGCATGGTGGCGTCGATTTCGGCAGGGATTTCAATCGAGGGGATCAGGTAACCGGAAGTCGAGTTCGGGTCGCCAAAGCCAAAAACCTTGCCTTCCATGTCGTCCAGCGAAGTGATGCCGCTGTCCTTGCGGGCAAACCCAACCGAGTGATAGCCATAGCCGCCGTCGACATTGGTTTTCACAAGGATCGGCTCAACCGCGTCAGGGTTTTCCAGATAGGTCTTGGCATAGCCCGAGGCGCCCAGCCACGCCATGTCGATGGTGCCACCCAGCAGGCCCTGGATCACGCCGTTGTAGTCGGCGGGGGCGAACAGCTTGGTTTCAACACCCAGCAGCTCTTCGGTCTTTTCGCGCAGGCACTCGTTCGAATTCAAACGGTCCTGGGCGTTTTCACCGCCCAGAAGGCCGATGCGGAATTCGGTGATCTCTTCGGCCAGCACGGGGCTGGTCAGGGCCGTGGTGGCCACGATGGCAGCAAGCAGTTTCTTCATGGTGTCTCTCCAGTTGGATTGAGTTGAGCTTGAGTTGAAGGCTCGGGGAAATCTCAAAGCGCGGCCTCGGCCTCGCGGATGGCCGCAATGCCCGGGCGCTCGATGGTCTCGATCGAGGTCGAGGTGCTGGCCTCGGAAAACCCGGCATCGGCGCCATAGATGTCGCGCGCCACACCGGTGGTCAGTTGCTCAGGGCTTCCATCGAAAACGATCCGCCCATGCAGCATGCCGATCACCCGGTCGCAATAGCGCCGCGCGGTATCCAAAGTGTGCAGGTTGGCAATCACCGTGCGCCCGTCTTCCTCGTGAATACGGCGCAGATCATCCATCACCACCTGCGCATTCATCGGGTCAAGGCTGGCAATCGGCTCATCGGCCAGAACGATCTTGGGATCCTGCATCAGCGCCCGGGCAATCGCCACGCGCTGCTGCTGCCCACCCGAAAGCGCCTCGGCCCGCTTGGGCGCATGTTCGGCAATGCCCAGCCGGTCCAGAATGTCGATGGCACGGTGAATGTCCTGCTCAGGATAAAGGTTGAACATGGTCGAGATCGTCGATCGGCGATTGAGCGTCCCATGCAGCACGTTCGAAACCACATCCATCCGCGGCACAAGGTTGAACTGCTGGAAGATCATCGCACAATCAGACTGCCACGCGCGCTTCTCCGCCCCCTTCAGGGCCGTCACATCGCGCCCCTCGAAGCCGATCTTGCCCTCGCTGGCATCGGTGAGCCGGTTCAGCATCCGCAAAAGCGTGGATTTCCCGGCACCCGACCGGCCGATGATCCCGATCATCGCGGGCCGCTCCACATCGAACGACACGGCATCCACGGCCGTGTTCTTGCCAAATCTGCGCGTCAGATTGCTTACTGTCAGCAATGCTCATCCCCCTTTGTCTTGGGGGCCCTCCTACGCGGCCTCCCTGAAGGGAATGCGACAGTTCGTTGAAAGTTTTGTAACGGACGCGATGGGCGAAAAGGCACCACACCTTGCCCCCGCGTCACCCCGTCCCTTGCCCAAACCCTGCACCGGGCGTAGGACAACCCCCATGACACCCGCCTCCAAACGCCTGACCCGTGATGATTGGCTCGCCGCCGGGCTCACCGCCCTGCGCAGCCATGGGCCCGAGGCATTGAAGGCCGAACCTCTGGCGCGCACCATGGGCACCACCAAGGGTTCCTTCTATTGGCATTTCGAGGATGTGCCCGCGTTTCACCGCGCCCTGCTGGCGATGTGGGAAGACACCGCCCAAGCCGCGCTGACGAAGGCACAAAGCGGCTCGGGCACGGCCACCTCGCGCCTGCGCCAAGCCGCCCAATCCATCGCCGATCATGCCGCGGGGGATGCCGCCATCCGCGCATGGGCTCCCGGGCACGCGGGCGCCGCAAAGACATTGGCGCGCATTGATGCCGCCCGCCTGGATACCCTGCACGACCTGCTGTCCGACGTGGGCGTGTCCAACCCCGAAATGGCCCGGATCATTCTGGCCAGCGGCATCGGCATGGCGCAACTGGGCGAAGACGGAACCGACGAAAACACCCAAGCCATCGGCTCCCTCGTCGATCTGGTGCTTGCCCTGCGTTAAACCACCTCGCCCGCGTCCAACCGCTCCAGGATACGCCGCGCGCCACTTAGCACCGCGTCGCGCTTGTCCTCATCCATCTTGTCCCAGGTGCGATACATCTGCCCCATCCGCGGATTACCCTGAAACCGCTCACGATGCCGCTGCATGAACTCCCAGAACAAAAGGTTGAACGGGCAGGCCCCCTCGCCCACCTTTTCCTTCACCGAATAGGCACAATCGCCGCAATAATCCGACATCTTGGCGATGTAATTGCCCGAACTCACATAGGGCTTGCTGGCGATGATCCCGCCATCGGCAAACTGGCTCATGCCAATCGTATTGGGGGCCTCCACCCATTCAAAGGCATCGGCATAAACCGCCAGATACCATTCATGCAACTGCCCCGGATCAACCCCGGCCAAAAGCGCGAAATTCCCCGTCACCATCAGCCGCTGGATATGATGCGCATAGGCCTCCTCGCGGGTCTGCGCCACTGCATGGCCGACGCAATTCATCCGCGTCTCGCCCCCCCAATACATCCACGGCAAGGCCCGGTCATGGCCCAGCGCGTTGCGCGCGGTATAGTCCGGCCCCTCGCGAAAATAGATGCCCCGCACATATTCGCGCCAGCCGATCACCTGCCGGATAAACCCCTCGGCGGCATTGATCGGCACACGGCCCGCTTTCCATTCCTCTTCCACACGGGTGCAGATTTCCACAGGATCAAGCAATCCAATGTTCAAATACGGAGATAACACCGAATGATGCAGGAACTTGTCGCCCTGCAACATCGCGTCCTGATAATCCCCGAACCCTTCCAGCAAATGCTTGGCGAAATGATCCAAAGCGCGCAGCGCCTGCGCCCGCGTCACGGCAAAATGAAAGGGCCGCAACTCCCCGAAATTCTCCCCAAACCGCGCCTCGACCAGATCAAGCACCTCTTCGGTCATCTCGTCCGGCGTGAACTCCATTGGCCCGGGCCGCAGCATATCACCCGAGGCAGGCTTGCGGTTGTCATGGTCGAAATTCCACTTGCCCCCCGCCGGTTTGTCGCCGTCCATCATCAGGCCCGTCTTGCGGCGCATCTCGCGATAGAAATACTCCATCCGAAGCTCTTTGCGTCCCTCGGCCCAACCGTCGAATTCCTGAAGCGAACAGATGAACCGATCATCCGGCAAAAGCGTCACGCTCAACGGCGCATTCTCCAGCGCCTCGATCAACCTCCATTCACCCGGTCGCGTGACCAGAACCTCGCTCACCCCATGCTCTTGGCCCCGGCGCATCAGCTCGCCCACGATGGATTTTGACGCCTCAGCGTCGTCCAACCGCGTATAGGCCACACGCCATCCATTCTCTTCCAGCTCCGCCGCGAAATGCCGCATCGCCGACAGCACCAGCGCGATCTTCTTGGGGTGGTGCGGCACATATCCGGCTTCGTCCCCCACCTCGGCCATAACGATCAGGTCCGTGTTCTTATCCGCCTCCCGCAGCGCCGAAAGCCCCTCGCTCAACTGGTCCCCAAGAACCAGAACCAACCGTTTCACCATGGCACGCGCTTTCCCGCCCAGTCATAAAATTGCCCCGTGTCCTCGGTGGTCAGCCCATCAATGACACTCAAAAGATTTCCCGCCGCCTCTTGCGGCGTGACCGTGGGATGCCCCTTGGCGTATTTCTCAGTCAGCGGCGTTTCCACCGTGCCGGGATGCAAAGCGACACAAATCGCTTGCTTGTGGCTCCGGCCAATCTCAATCGCCCCGGTGTGGATCATCTGGTTCAAGGCCGCCTTGGCCGTGCGGTAACTGTACCAGCCGCCAAACCCGTTATCGCCAATCGAGCCTACCCGCGCCGACAACGCGGCAAACACGCTTCGCCCGTCCTTCGGCAGTAGCCGGACGGCATGTTTCATCACCAGTGATGGCCCGACGCAATTCAACATGAACTGCGCGCGCATCGCTTCGGCATCCAAATGCTTTAGCGATTTCTCCGGCCCCCGGCCCTCCAACTCAAGCGCCCCGGTCGCGACAAAGATCAAATCGAACGGCCCGTCCAATTTGCCCAAAGCCGCCTCGACCGAGGCCTCATCGGTCACGTCCAACCCATCGTCGCGCCGCGACAGTCCCGTGACCGCCACACCGCGCTCTGCCAAAGCCTCCGAGATGGCCGTTCCAATCCCGCCCGAAGCGCCAATAATCAATGCATTTTCCATGGGTCGTGACCTAGCGGTCGGGCGGGTCAGATCAAGTCGGAAGGCAAAGCGCTAGCGCGCCATCAAAAACTCCGCCACCGCCTGATAGGCAGGCAAGGAGGTGGGGTCGATCAACCCATTCTGCGCACGCGGATACGAGGCCAAGCGCACCAAAACCATCTCGGCGGTCGGATCCACGTAAATCGTCTGCCCATGTACGCCCCGCGCGGCAAAAGCCCCATGTGCATTATGGAACACCCACCACTGGCTTGTGTAACTGCCATCGGGAATGGTCGGGAAACCGCCGAATTTCTCAGGGTCGCCCCCGGCCCGGATCGCCTCAACAACCTCTGCCGGGAACAATCGCTGGCCGTCCACCTCCCCGCCGTTCAAAACCACCTGACCCAAGCGGCCCAAATCCCGCAAACCGGCGGTAATCCCACCACCGGCAAAGGGCACCCCCTTGGCGTCTACCGTCTGATAGGCGTCTTGTTCCGCCCCCATGGGCCGCCACAAGCGCTCCGAGGCCAGTTCCGTCACCGATTTGCCACTCACCCGGCTGACAATCCAACCCAGCATATCTGAGTTGATGGTCTTGTAATGGAAAGCCTCGCCATGTTCCCCGTCCGGCTCGACCTGCTGCAAATACTCCCAATACCCATTCGGCCCCGCGTATCCTTCGGGCTTGGGCAAGGGGCTGGCCGCCGCCGAATATTTCCAAATATCCGCCTCGGGGTCGGAATAATCCTCAGAATACCTGACGCCCGTTGTCATATCCATGACCTCGCGCACCGTGGCACCGGCAAAGGCACTCTCGCCAATCTCCGGGATCACATCGCGCACCAAAAGGCTGTCGTCCAATTGCCCCTCGGCCACAAGGATCTGCGCCAACAAGCCGGTCACCGATTTGGTCATCGACATGATGGCGTGCTTTTTGTCCTCCTCAAGACAGCCAAAATAACGCTCATAAACCACCTCGCCGTTATGCAGGATCAATATCCCATCGGTGTAATTGGCATAAAGCGATTGCTCCCACGTCATCGCCTCCCCTGCGCCAATCGGCATGAAGCTCAACGCGTCAATCTGCTGTCGCAGGTCCGCGAATTCAACAGGCGCAGGATAGGACAGAGGCTTTGGTGCGCCAATGCCGCGACTGATCACTTCGGTGGGCAAAAACTCTCGCAGGTGGCACACCGTCCAGCGCAACTTGGGAAAACTGAAATAGTTCGAATCCGGCTGTGTGATCATTTTCTCTGCCGGTGGTGGAAACCCTTCCATCCACCCCATGACGCGCGGATCAGACTCCTGCGCTGTCAAAACATCTGATTGCGCGTGGGCAATCATTCCCACGACTGAAAAAATCGTTGCAACAACACCAAGCTTGAAACCCTTTATGAGACCAACCATGCACGCCTCCATCGATTAGGGCATCCCCTGAGATCTCAATCCTTAATCCTCGATCGGTCTAAAGCAAGTAAACGTACCGTACGCCACGCATGGCTGAAAGTCTTTACGAAGGGTTGAAGTCTGGTTCTTGTGCCTTGCCGCGATGAGTTTCGTACGACTCGTACGAAATATTTCGGGCCCTGCCCGCTTTTCGTACGAAACTCCGGGGGCAAGCGTACGACTCGTACGAAAATTTCCGGGGTTTTCATCGCCCGCCATCATGCCTATACTTTCTGCTATGATGATGACGCAGGACCATATGCTTTCTGGCCAAACGCCCCGCAATGCGGGTTGCGTTTCTGTCCTGCTACTCCTAAGCCGCCTCTGAGCGTGCCATCATCCGGCGCGACCGCTCAGAGGGTGTGCTTTTTCTCTTTCGCGCCAATGGCTTAGGATAACGAACGAGACCCGACATGACTGATACTTCCAAAGACCGCGTGGTGATTTTCGACACCACCCTGCGCGACGGCGAACAATCCCCCGGCGCCACCATGACCCATGATGAAAAGCTCGAAATCGCCGCCATGCTCGATGACATGGGCGTTGATATCATCGAGGCCGGATTCCCCATCGCATCCGAAGGCGACTTCCGCGCCGTTTCAGAGATTGCCAAAAATTCCGTAAACTCGACGATCTGTGGCTTGGCCCGTGCCAACCCCAAGGATATCGACCGCTGCTGGGAGGCTGTGAAACACGCAAAAAGCCCGCGAATTCATACCTTTATCGGGACCTCGCCGCTGCACCGGGCGATCCCGAACCTCACCCAAGACGAGATGGCCGAGCGGATTCACGAGACCGTCACGCATGCCCGCAACCTTTGTGACAACGTGCAATGGTCGCCCATGGATGCGACTCGCACCGAGTGGGATTACCTCGCCCGCGTCGTCGAAATCGCCATCAAGGCCGGTGCCACCACGATCAACATCCCCGACACCGTCGGCTACACCGCCCCCGTCGAATCCGCCGAGTTGATCGAACGCCTGATCGCCGAAGTCCCCGGTGGCGATGAGGTGGTCTTTGCCACCCACTGTCACAACGATCTGGGCATGGCGACGGCCAACGCCCTGGCCGCCGTGGCCGGTGGCGCGCGGCAAATTGAGTGTACAATCAATGGCTTGGGCGAGCGCGCGGGCAACACCGCATTGGAAGAGGTCGTCATGGCCCTCAAGGTGCGCGGCGATATCATGCCCTATTACACGCATGTCGACAGCCGCAAGATCATGAACATCTCGCGCCGCGTCGCTACCGTTTCGGGCTTCCCCGTTCAATACAACAAGGCCATCGTCGGCAAGAACGCGTTCGCCCATGAATCCGGCATCCACCAAGACGGCATGCTCAAAAACGCCGAAACCTTCGAAATCATGCGCCCCGAAGACGTGGGCCTCTCTGAGACCAATATCGTTTTGGGCAAACACTCCGGCCGCGCCGCCCTGCGCTCAAAGTTGAAAGACCTCGGGTACGATCTGGCCGAGAACCAGCTCAATGACATGTTCGTGCGCTTCAAAGATCTCGCTGACCGCAAAAAAGAGGTTTATGATGAAGACCTTATCGCCCTGATGCGCGCGGGCGAGGACGAGGCGAAAGACCGCCTTGTCGTCAAATCCCTGCGCGTGGTCTGTGGCACCGGCGGCCCGGCTGAGGCCGAGTTGGTGATGACCATAGATGGCGAGGAAAAGACCGCCAAGCAAACCGGCGACGGCCCGGTTGACGCCACCTTCAAGGCCGTGCGCGAGTTGCACCCCAACTCCGCCCACCTGTCGCTCTACCAAGTGCATGCCGTGACCCAAGGCACCGACGCGCAAGCCACTGTTTCGGTCCGTTTGGAGGAAGACGGCAACATCGCCACCGGACAATCGGCCGACACCGACACGGTGGTCGCCTCGGCCAAGGCCTATGTCAATGCGCTCAACCGCTTGCTGGTGCGCCGCGGCCGTGTCGGCGAAGACGAAAAAGAGATCAATTACAAGGACGTATCGTAACTAAGCGCCTTTGATCCAACCAAAAGCCCGGCCCGTTTGGCCGGGCTTTTTTATGACATGTCTGCCCTTGCGCGCAGCCTGTCCACAAACCGCTGCCGCGCCCCGGGAAGTGGCGTGTTGCCCATTTCCGGGGCCAAATGATTGTGCAAGAAGTGACCTGTCACCCGAAACGCCTCCACCAATTCCGCATCCGGCGCCGCCCCCTCGCCCAACAGACACGGCGGCAGCGGCAAAAGTTTATCGGCCCAGTCTCCGGCCCCGGCCCGCGATACCGCCCGCCCGGTACGCGGTGAGACAAAGCTCAAGTCATTCGCCTGTCGCCCCAGCACCGCACAAGTGGATAGGTCCAGGCCGAAACCCATGTCATCCAATAGGGTCATTTCCCACCGCAAGTAGGCCAAGGGCCAGATCTCGGATTGTCCCAGAAGGTCAAGTAGTTGCTCAGTTTTTTCATAAAGGCGCGCATGTGCCTCACGCTCAGGCAGGCAAAAAAGCAACAAAGCCGTCACCGCGTTCAACCCCGCGAGTGACAGCCTGTCCCCCATCGACGCCGCCGCACGTGACCGCAAAGGTTCAACCGTAAACGTCCCGATATGATCCTCCAGTCGCGCCCGCCACTTTAGGTCAAGTTGCGCGCCGGGCTGCAAAATCGGTGCCAGTTTGCGCGATGTCCCACCCCGCACCACCCCTGCATGCCGGCCACGCCCCGGCGTAAAAACCTCGATTATCGCCGAGGTCTCCCCATGCGTTCGGCTCGACAAAAGTATGCCCTGATCACGCCATTCCATGCCTGCATAGGACACCAGCCAAGACATATTGCCAAGGGCCGCAATTTCCTGACCTCCGGGCCTTTCCATCCAAGCGCAACCTGCGGCATAGTCAGCGTGAGTTTGAAACGGTTTCGCGGGATGCCACAGGCCATGGTCAATACCACATGCCCCAATTGCGGTGATGATGCCGCCCCCGCGCTTGACCGTCTGCGCATGACCCCCTGTGCCTCCTGCGGCACAACACTTTTCATCCATGATGACCGTATGGAACTGGCCGGTGAGCAAGGTGTGATGCACGACGCCCCGATGCTCTTTGACCTTGGCGATACAGTCCACCTGCCGCGCGGGCATTTTACAGCCATGGGACATGCCCGGTTCAGCTATGGGCGCGGGGTCTGGGATGAATTTTGGGGGCTGGATGAGGAAGGACTGCGCTGTTGGCTGAGCGTTGATGAGGGTGACCTTGTCCTACAATATCCTTTGAAATCAAACCAATACCCTGCATTGGATCGCGTTCCGTTGATTGGGCATGTATTTCAGTGGAATTACATGCGCTTCACCGTCACCGAATTGGACGAGGCCGAGTGCATCGCCTTGCGCGGTTCATTCGAAGACGTGCCCGTGGTCGGTGAACGGTATACCTTTTTCAACTGCACCGCCGATGACATGCGCCTGTTGTCCGGGGAATTCTGGGACGGGGGGCGCGCATGGTATATCGGCCATTGGCATGATCCGTTCGAGGTTCGGGTGGAACGTGCCGCATGACCCGGCTGGGCGGCCCCAAGGCGATCAATTGTCCCTCCTGCGCGGCGGGCTTGGACGTCTTGGGCGGGGGCCGTGTCGTTGTGCAAATCTGCGGCTATTGCGGCACCGAGCTTGATGCACTTGATGACTACAAGGTGCTTCGGACATTCGCAGATATGGAGCGGCCCGAGACCCCTTTCAAAATCGGGATGCAGGGCAAGATCGACGCGGTGGAGTATACCATTATCGGCACCCTTGGCATGATGGAACGCTGGCATGGGATGACGTGGAGATGGGTGGATCATCAATTGTATTCCCCCACCCATGGCTACGCGTGGCTGACCTTTGAGAACGACCATGTGATTTTCACCCGTCGATTTCGCCGCCCCCTGACGCCCGCTTGGATGTCGACCCGATGGGTGGAAAGCTCGGAATCGCCCCCCGTCGTCTACGACGGGCGGGAACGGTACAAGTACTATGAGACATCCACCTCTGAGATTACCTTTGCCGAGGGGGAGTTTACCTGGGTGCCAAATATCGGGGACAAGGCGACGACTGTCACCGCCATGTCAGACGCGCATATGCTGGGTTTCACCGACACTGGCCGGGAGCGCGAGGTGGAGCGTTCCCGCTATTTACCGCAGGACGAAACTTTCACCTCTTTCGGTGCGAAGCCTGAGTACCTCCCGAACCGGGTCCACCCTTTGCAGCCCTTCGAGGCAGGCAAAAATCATGCCTTTTTGCGGAACACGACACTTGCCTTTACCGTGCTGGCCTTGGTGGGCATGATTTTTGTTAAAGGCACCGAGGCCCGGCGCGTTGTGCTTGACAGCCAGACATTCAGCATCTCTGAATTGCCGCAAGAGGTTAGCTTCGAGATTTCCGATACCGCCAAGTTATCGGGCCTTACCTTTGTCACGGATGTCGATAACAGTTGGGCATGGCTCGAGGTTTCCCTCTATGGTCCAGACGGCGCCCCCTTGTTCGAGGCTGGGCGCGAAGTGGGCTTTTACCATGGACGGGATGCCGATGGACGGTGGACCGAAGGATCGCCGAGCACGACAATTCTATTTCGCGCGAAGCAAGCTGGCACCCATACGGCAGAACTGGACGTGACAGAGCAAGGGACATGGATTGGCGCCACGACAGCCATCACCCGGTTGAGCGTGTCGGCAGATGAAGGACGCTCAAGCAGTTTTTGGCTTTTGCTTTGCACCGGCCTTTTTGGCCTGCTTTTCCTGTGGAAGGCAGCTAAGCCTATCTTGCACAAAAAGGCCCGCTGGCGCGGGACCGATTGGACCGACGAGGATTAAGCCATGACTCCGTTTCGCGTCATCTTCCTTTTGGCTTGCGTTTTGATCCTTGGGGGGAGCGGCTACCTGTCTTACTATGGGATTTGGCGCGAAAGCTCTGATTTGAACACCTCGGTGCGCGCGGGCAGCGGCGGTGGATATTACTCGAACACCCGTGTGAAATAACGCAGCGAGGATTCAATGGACCCATTTACGGCCGTAGCGCTTCCCGAAATCGTCAGCACCGTAGTCTACACTCTTTTGGGGGTTCTCCTGATGTGGGGCTGCTGGAAGGTGATTGACCTGCTCACGCCCTTTTCCATCGTCAAAGAAATCGAAGACGGGCACAATATGGCCCTCGCCATTTTGATCGGGTCCGTGTTTATCGCGCTGTCCATAATAATCGCAGCTGTTATCCTGTCATGACACAAGACGCGCCCGTCGCGCGGCGGCGGGAACTCTGGCTTTTGGCTGCGACTTTTCTGGTGGCTGTCGCCGGGCTGATCTACGAGTTGGTTGCCGCAACACTCTCGAGCTATCTGCTTGGCGACTCTGTGCGCCAGTTTAGCCTCGTGATCGGGTTGTTCCTGTCGTCCATGGGTCTTGGCGCTTGGCTTTCGCGATATGTCGATGAGGCGCTATCTGGCTTTGTCTGGGCGCAAATTGGTCTTGGAATCGTCGGCGGTTTCATGGCACCGGTTTTGTTCTTTTCTTACGCTTTTCTGGGGCATGTGGGCCTGTTGCTCTACAGCCTGCTGGGGCTGGTAGGTATCTTGGCGGGGATGGAAATTCCACTGATTGCGCGTGTGCTGGAGGGTGAAGGCGCTCATAGGTTTCGCTTCGAGAACGTGCTGACCGCCGACTATCTCGGCGCCCTCATCGCTTCGGTGGCTTTTCCCATCATCGTTGTGCCATTTCTTGGCCTGATGTCGGCGAGCCTTGTTTTTGGGTGCCTAAACCTCGGAGTGGCCGGTTTAACCCTATGGCTGTTTCGGGATAGGATTTTGCGTGGCGTGTGGCTTGTATGGGCGGTTTCCATGCTTGCCTCCCTCGGCGCACTTGCGAACTCTGAACGGTTGGTCAATGTGGTTGACGCCAATCTTTACGAGGATGACATCATCCTTAATGAAGCAACCCCATACCAGCAAATCACAGTAACCCGGTTTCGCGACCGGGTTCGCCTGTTTCTGGATCGCTCCATTCAGTTCGATACGCTGGATGAACATCGCTATCACGAGGCCTTGGTTCATCCCGCCCTGTCCCTCGCACCACGCAAAGCCAAGGTTTTGATTCTGGGAGGCGGGGATGGGATGGCAGCGCGGGAAGCCCTGCGCCACAGATCTGTCGAGACTGTCACGCTTGTTGATCTCGACCCACGGGTCACTGAGCTTTTCCGCGATCATCCGAAGCTGTCACCACTTAACGATCATGCCTTGCAAGACCCCCGCGTAGAAATCATCAACATGGATGCTTGGCAATTCGTGGATGGCGGGACGGACGTTTATGATGTCATAATCGCCGACTTACCCGACCCGCGCTCTATCAACCTGTCGAAACTCTACACGCGCGCCTTTTACACCTTGATAACACAGCGGCTCTCGGCGCAGGGAATCTTCGTTACACAGGCAGGATCACCGCTTTTTGCACGCGATGCCTTTTGGTCCGTGGTGGCAACATTGGAAGCTGCAAACGCACCCGGTGCGGTTGACCATGGTCTCTGGACCCTACCCTATCATGTGCATGTTCCAAGTTTTGGCGACTGGGGCTTTGTCCTGGCCGCAGGCGAGGCCCTGCGGCAAAACACGGTTCAATTTCCGCGAGGCCTGAAGTTCCTTACAGTAAGCACCTGGCAGGCGTCTCAAGTCTTTGGCCGCGACGTGTCGCGGACCGACGTGGACATCAATACGCTCCAATCTCACGCATTGGTCGGCTACTACAACGCCGGTTGGGACCATTGGTTCCGATGAGGCGTACGTGTCACTTCGGTTCGTTTCACAAAATCCGGGCGCAGTGTTTCTTCCAGATACTTGGCAGCAATATGCGCATCGGCCGCGCCGCACATGAAAATGTCAATCGCGGCGTAATCCAGCTCGGGCCATGTATGAATGGATATGTGGGACTCCGCCAAAAGCACGACCCCTGTTACACCGCCACCCTCGCCAAAGTGATGAAACTTCGAATCTACAACGGTTGCCCCGGCCTTGAGCGACGCAGCGCGCAAAGCGGCTTCCAGTGCCTCTGTGTCTTTCGCATACCGGCCACCGAAGTGGTCCAGGATCAAATGGCATCCGGGAAGATGGTCTTGCACTGACATGCAGCTTGTCTAGCCGAGGTTGATGGCACGTGGAAGACTGGATCAAACGCCCCAAGCGGCGCATTTTCGGTCAACCGTCTTGCGGGATACTCCAAGCCTGCGCGCGGCTTCGGCACGGTTTCCGCCGCAGGCGTCCAACACATTCATGATATGACGTTGTTCAACAAGTTCGAGCGTTTCAATGGCTTCAGCCCCGGTCACACGCCCGGACCCTGCGAATTCCTCCGGGAATTGTCCCAAGATAACCGAACGTTCGATCAGATTGCGCAATTCCCGCACATTCCCGGGCCAATCATAGCGGCTTAACTTTAAAAGGACCTCTTCGTTCATATCGAGTGCGGGCAACCCGAGCATTCGGGAAAAATCGCTCATGAACAGGGACGCAAGTTCGACAATGTCTTCGGTGCGCTCGTTCAAAAGCGGCATCTCGATTTTCATCACATTGATACGATGGTAGAGATCGGCACGAAAACGTCCTTCCGCGACTTCGGCTTCGAGATCAGCATTGGTCGCAAAGAAGAAACGCAAATTGAGTGGAATGTCACGTTCAGCGCCAGTGGGACGTATGCGGCAATCTTCCAACACGCGTAACAGGCTGGCTTGCACCTGCTCTGGCAATTGCGCGACCTCGTCAAGAAACAGGGTGCCACCGTCAGCATGCAGGAACAAGCCGTCCTTGCGCCCGGCATCACCCTTTATGACACCAAACAAATCATCCGCGATGCGATCCGGCGCAATTGCTGCGCAATTGACCGCGACAAAGGGTTTCTCAGCACGGTCTGACATTCCGTGAAGCGTCCGCGCCGCGATTTCCTTGCCAGTACCGCTCGCCCCGGTGAATAGAACGGACGTCGGCAAAGGAGCGACCCTGTCCAAGATATCGCGCACCTTGGCAATGGCTGGCGAATTCCCCAGCAACCGACCACGCGCAGTTTGCCCGACTTCGGACAGTTCATGCTTGAGCAGATCGTTCTCGCGTCTCAGATACTTGCGATCAAGGGCGCGTGAAACGGCATTGAGAATTTGATTTGCGCGAAATGGCTTGAGCACAAAATCCGCGACCCCAGCCCGCAAGGCGCGAATGGCGGTATCCAAATCCGCATAGGCGGTGATCAGGATCGCATCCGCGAACAACCCGATGCGGCGCTGTTCGGCAAGCCAGTCCAACCCCGTCACATCGGGCATGATGTTATCGAGAACGACGAGATCGAAATGCGATTGATCCAAAAACTCGGTTGCTTGCTTGCATGACGCAGCCTGCTCGACCCGCTTGCAATGCGGTTCGAGCACCTTGGTCAGGAAATTGCGCATACCGGGTTCATCGTCGATAACAAGAATCGACGCGAGCGCAAGGTTCTCCCCATAGTCGCTACTATCGGAGCGCGTCCTGTCCTGAAGGGGCAAGGTCATTCGTTGGCATCGCCTATGCGGACGGCATCACCCGAGAATACTTGCTCAGCGGAAAACCCCGCTTGATTGAGGCCATAATAGGCCCCGACGGTGATAATTGCTGTGACGGCGAAAGCGGCATACATGGCTTTCATTTCAGTTCTCCTTGGTGGCTGTGGCGCGACGTAGAAATGTAATCAAATCCTGCCGGTCGCTGTCTTGCGTGATCCTTTGCATTGGCATCTTGGACCCTGGAATATAATGATCTGGCCCAATGTCGAACAGGGCATCAATAGTGTCATCGGTCCAGGTGATCTCGGCGTTTTTCAGTGTCTGCGAGTAAGGGTATTCCGGCAGGGTACCGGCAGCACGCCCAAATAACCCGTAAAGGCTTGGTCCCGCCTTGCGCGAAGGCGGCGGTGTCAGCGCGTGACAGATTGAGCACTTGCGCATGAATTGTCTTTCTCCATTGGGCATACTATCCGGATCACGCAAGAAACTGCGCTCTTCACCACCTGCCGGATCAAACTCATCCAGCATCGTCACGGGCCAGGAATAGACAACGTCGCTCAGACCCGCAGCAAGCACATTCTGCCCATCGTTGCTGAAGGCCAAGGCCCAGACAGGCCCCTGCTGCATCGCACGAAAATCGCGGACAATTCGCCAGCTATCGGTATCAATGATCATGATGAAGCCATGCCCATCACCAACGGCCAATTGTTCACTTGCCGCATGGCGCGCCAAGGAAAGTATGGGGCGGCGATCAAGCGAAAAATCATAGAGCTCCTCGCCGGTTCTCGCGTCAATCACCCGCGTCACGCCATCCACAGCGCCATAGACGAGCCAATTGTCATTTGGCCCAACCAGCACACGATTGATCCCGAAGCCTTGGTTTATCAGCACTTGATCACTGCCAGATGCGATATCCCAAATGCGAAGCGTGCCGTCGGCAGAGGCAGAATAGAGCAGGCCATTTCGCCCAAACACTACCGAATTGACGGGACCTTCATGACCTTCGAGAAAACGCTCTTCACTGCCGTCCAACGGCCAAATGCCAATCGTGCCATCCCAACTGGCCGAGGCAAGGGTTTGCCGGTCTGGCGATACCGCCAGCCCCATGACCTTGCCCTTGTGGCCTTCAAACCGCGTTTTGGACCCAGATTTCGTATCCCAAACCAGAATCGAGAAATCATCCGCGGCAGAGACCAGCTTGCCGGGGCCGGCGAAAGTAACAGTGTTGACCGCCGCGTTGTGCCCCTCAAGCCAAGTCGGTGAGCGCGCATCCCAAAGGCCAACCGAGTTGTCGAAACTTGCAGTGGCAACCTGACCGGTATCCTCATTCACTGCAATCCCCATAACGGGGCCGCCATGCCCTTTCAACGTTGTGAACTGCTGACTGGCCGCCGGGACAGCGGCCAGAAAGAAGACAGTAAAGTAGGCACCAAGGGCACGCATCACTCGGCAGGGGTTGATGCCTTGCCCGGCGTGGGAGCTTGATCCTTTTCTTGCAGCTCCTCCAGCCACAAGGAGTGGTGCTCACGCGCCCATTGCTCTTCGACCTCTCCCGAGCCCATGGCGTCGAAAGCACCCTCCATACCGACCGAACCGATATAGATATGGGCAAGGATAATCGCCATCAGGACGAAGCTGACAATGGCGTGCCACGATTGGGCCAACTGCATTTCTTCATGCGGGGCAAGGTCGGTAGGCAACGCACCAAAACCAAGCACTTGGGGCAAACCCATTCCGTTCAACATCTCGAAGGTCTTGGCGAACATCGGCAATTCGAACGGGAACAGTAGCGAAAGACCTGATGCGGAAATCGACGCCCCAAGAAGGATCACCGACCAGAAAATCACCTTTTGGCCCGCGTTGAATTTCTTGGCGGGCGGATGCACGCCTTTCTTGAAAATGCCGCCACCCACGGCAAGCCATTTCAGATCGGTCTTGTTCGGAATGTTGTGAACAACCCAGAACACGAAAGCGAGGATCAGGCCCAACATGAAGGCCCATGAGATATTGTTGTGGACCCATTTGCTGGCCACGGCGATTGTCGCAAACGCCTCATGACCGAAGGTCGGGATCAGGAATTTTCGCCCCATGAGCGAGATCAATCCGGTTATCCCCAAGACAATGAAAGATCCAGCCATCAACCAATGCGCAAAACGCTCCATGAACTGGAATCGCGTCACAGTGCGACCGGTCTTGTCGCCATCAATCGTGATGCGGCCACGGAAAAGGTAAAATAGCGCCAACAGGCCCAGAGTGCCGATAAGTCCCCACCCACCGTAGGTGATCAGCGGACCCTCACGGAACTCCAGCCATGCCATGCCACCGTCCTGCACCAGAACCTTGGCTTCTTCGCCCCCCGCAGAGACCTTCACATTGGCCTCGTTGAACCGCAGGTCGCGCCAGACTTCCGCGTCCGAGATGGGGCCTAGCGGTCCAAGGCCGGGCGCGGACTCTCCGTCGCTCTCGCCGCCTTGCCGATAGCTATTGTCAACTGTTTCGCCCCGTTGGCGGGCAAGAATATCTTCCAAGGTTGGCGCACCGCCCGTCGCCGAACGATCGATTTGCGGCGTTTCACCAGCTTCTTGGGCCGATACGGGGGCCACCAAGAGCAAAGACACCAATAGAGTGCACAGAAGACGGGTCATGGCGATCTGTCCTGTTCAAGAATTATGGGCAACCCAGTCGGGCGACAGAAGCACCGCCCGACTGTTTGTAAAAGGCTTTCGACGCGCGCCAGGGCGCGCGCCCCGATCCAAAAGGATCAGCCGCCTTTTTGTTCGTAGGCCGTACCCCAGCCCCAAGCACCTGTGCCGAAACCGCGTGCGACAACACGCTCACGGTAAATGTTGGCGACCACGTCGCCATCACCGGCCAGAAGTGCCTTGGTCGAGCACATCTCGGCGCAGATCGGCAGTTTGCCTTCCGCGATCCGGTTGCGCCCATACTTCTGGAACTCGGCTTGGGAGTGGTTTTCTTCGGGGCCACCGGCGCAGAAGGTACATTTGTCCATCTTGCCGCGGCTGCCGAAGTTGCCTGCCTGCGGGTATTGCGGCGCGCCGAAGGGGCACGCGTAGAAGCAATAACCACAGCCGATGCAGAGGTCCTTGGAGTGCAGAACCACCCCTTCCTCGTTCTGGTAAAAGCAGTCTACCGGGCAGACCGCCATACAGGGTGCATCGGAACAGTGCATACAGGCGACCGAGATCGACCGTTCACCGGGTTTACCATCTTCAATGGTGACGACCCGACGGCGGTTGATACCCCAAGGCACCTCATGCTCGTTCTTACAGGCAGTGACACAAGCGTTGCATTCAATGCAGCGTTCGGCGTCACAGAGGAATTTAGCTCTAGCCATTTCCGTTTCTCCTTATGCTGCGCTGATCTTGCAGAGAGTCGCTTTGGTCTCCTGCATCTGCGTGACCGAGTCATAGCCATATGTCTGGGCGGTGTTTGTCGATTCACCCAAGACATAAGGATCGGCACCATCGGGATATTTGCTCCGAAGGTCCTCACCTTGGTAATGGCCGCCGAAGTGGAAGGGCATGAAGGCAACGCCCTCACCTACCCTCTCGGTGACCATGGCCATAACCTTGACCTTGCCGCCTTCGGGCCCTTCGACCCAGACATCCGCGCCATCCCGCACACCAAGGTTATTGGCATCACGCGGGTTGATTTCGACGAACATGTCCTGTTGCAGCTCGGCCAGCCACGGGTTCGACCGGGTTTCATCCCCACCGCCCTCATACTCGACCAGACGACCAGAGGTCAGGATGATCGGGTAGTCTTTCGAGAAGTCCTGCTTCTGGATCGACGCATAAAGGGTGGGCAGACGATAGTCGTGCCGGTCCTCGTAGGTGGGATAATCCTCGACCAGATCGCGCCGGTTTGTATAGAGCGGCTCGCGGTGCAGAGGCACCGGATCGGGGAAGGTCCACACGACCGCGCGGGCCTTGGCGTTGCCGAAAGGCGCGCATTCGTGCTTGATCGCCACCCGCTGGATGCCGCCGGAAAGGTCGGTCTTCCAGTTGGTTTTCGGGCCGGCGATCGCGTCAATCGTGGCGCGCTCCTCGTCGGTCAGGTCCGAATCCCAGCCAAGGTCCATGAGCATTTGCATGGTGAACTCGGGGTATCCGTCTTGGATTTCCGAATTCTGGCTGGCGACGCCCTCGGCCAGAAGGTTGTCACCGTCACGTTCCACACCAAAACGGGCGCGGAAAGTCAGGCCACCCTTGGAGACGGGCTTGGACATGTCATAGAGGTTCGGCGTTCCGGGATGGTTCATCTCGGGTGTGCCCCAGCTTGGCCACGGCAGACCATAGTAGTCCCCATCAGCCGGCCCACCAACCGCTTGCAGTGTGGTGCGGTCGAAGGTGTGCTGGTTCTCCATGTGCATCTTCAGACGCTCTGGCGATTGACCGGTGTAGCCGATCGTCCACATACCGCGGTTGATCTCGCGCAGCGTATCCTCAATGTTCGGGGTTACACCGTCATCTTCAAGCGCAATGTTGCGGAACATACGGTCGTGGAAGCCAAACTTCTTCGAGAAGAGGCCGATGATCTCGTGATCCGACTTCGACTCGAACAGGGGCTCGACAACCTTTTCGCGCCATTGCAACGAACGGTTCGATGCCGTGACCGAGCCTTTGGTCTCGAACTGCGTACAGGCCGGAAGCAGGTAGACACCGTCTTCGCGGTCATGCAGCACGGCCGAAACGGTCGGATATGGATCAATCACGACAAGCATGTCGAGCTTTTCCATGGCCGTTTTCATTTCGGTCATCCGGGTCTGCGAGTTGGGCGCGTGGCCCCACAGAACCATGGCCCGAACGTTGTTCGGCTGGTCGATGTTTTCCTTGTCTTCAAGGATACCGTCGATCCAGCGGCTGACGGGAATACCCTTAAGGTTCTGAAGCGATTTTTCCTTGCCGTCGGCACCGGTCAATGTGTCGAAATTGCCAGCCAACCATTCGGGGTCTTCCCCCCAAACACGAGCCCAGTGACCCCAAGCGCCTTTCGACAGGCCGTAGTAACCCGGCAAAGTGTGGCTCAGAACACCAAGGTCCGTCGCACCCTGCACGTTGTCATGGCCGCGGAAGATGTTGGTGCCGCCACCCGAGGTGCCCATGTTGCCAAGGGCCAACTGCAGGATGCAGTAGGCACGGGTGTTGTTGTTACCGTTGGTGTGCTGGGTGCCACCCATGCACCAGATCACGGTGCCGGGGCGGTTGTTCGCCATGGTGCGCGCAACGCGTTCAAGCTGGCTGCCGGGGGTTCCGGTGACCCGCTCGACTTCTTCAGGCGTCCACTTGGCCACTTCTTCCTTGATCTGGTCCATACCCCAGACACGGGTGCGGATGAACTCTTTGTCCTCCCAACCGTTTTCAAAGATGTGCCACAGGATACCCCAGACAAGCGCAACGTCAGTGCCCGGGCGGAACCGGACATACTCATCGGCATGCGCCGCCGTACGGGTAAAGCGCGGGTCGCAGACGATAAGGGGGGCGTTGTTCTGCTCCTTGGCCTTCAGCACGTGCAACAGCGAGACAGGGTGCGCCTCGGCCGGGTTGCCGCCGATGATGAAGATCGCCTTGGATTTGTGGATATCGTTGTAGCTGTTGGTCATGGCGCCGTAGCCCCATGTATTCGCAACACCCGCAACGGTGGTCGAGTGACAGATCCGGGCCTGGTGATCCACGTTGTTCGTGCCCCAGTAGGCCGCGAACTTGCGGAAAAGGTAAGCCTGTTCATTGTTGTGCTTGGCCGATCCCAACCAATAGACACTGTCGGGGCCGCTTTCTTCGCGGATGTTCATCATGCCGTCGCCGATCTCGTCGATCGCCTGTTCCCAGCTGATGCGCTTCCACTCACCACCCTCTTTCTTCATCGGGTACTTCAGGCGACGCTCACCATGTGCGTGCTCGCGAACCGATGCACCTTTGGCGCAGTGCGCACCAAGGTTGAAAGGGCTGTCCCAACCGGGCTCTTGCCCGACCCAGACACCGTCTTGCACCTCGGCCACAACGGTACAACCGACCGAGCAGTGCGTGCAGACAGATTTCACAGTTTCGACAGCGCCATTCGCTGCCGTGGCCGCATTGGCCTTGGTTACGGTGCCACCTGTGGCCCCGATCGCGGCAAGGCCACCGATGGCCAGACCGCTGCCGCGCAAGAACGCGCGGCGGTCGACGGATTTCCCGGCGACCTCAGACAGGATACTTGTCCGCTGGGGGCGTCTCGCAACCCCGTTGGTCTTTTTCCTAAGCATGTTTTCATCTCCTCCCGGGCTCACCCGAAACGGGCTTGCTGGGTACTAAGGTTATCCACTGAACAGTCGGGCCAATCGCAACCAGTCGTCAGTAGTGCGGGGTGATATCGTCCGATCAGAACCGGGCGCTATCGAGGTAGGCGCGCGTATGCGCGGTATCTTGCATCTTGTCAGATGAAAGATCGGGTTCGGCGGCTTCGGCCGTCCCGGTGGACGCTGCCGTCACGACCGCAACCGCGGGCGCGCCGGTGGCGGCCATCTTGAGAAAATCGCGGCGGCTTGTGCCGTCCTCAACTTTCTTCGACATGAGAGTCCTCCTCTCTGGTTATGGCGGGCAAGCCCGCCGGTTAGGTGCGGATCACTCCGCGCTCATCCGGAAACCCTCGGCCTCGATATCCATGAACACCCGGCCAACAGCGCCGACCGGGGCATAGAAAACCGAGTTCTTGGCGGCTTCCAAATCTGTGAAAAAGTGACCGGCCCAAGGGCCGACATGCTTGTTAAAGAAGGTCTTTTGATCCGCCAGCGACGCGGGCTTGCCAAACCGGCCACGGATCAACCCGGCCATCATCTCCATGCACGAGGCGATATTGTCTTCGGGTTCGTACACATTCTCGGCGCGGGTCATGCCACGCGCCGCCATATCCCGGCGCAAAACAGCCAAAGGCTTCTCGTTCAGGAAGCCAGTGAGATAATAACTGGCATAAGGGAGCAATTCGCCCCGACCCAACCCGATAAAAAGGGCGTTGAATTCCCGCTCCGCCGCAGGCGGCTTGGTGTGCTTGGCTATACGCGATAGCGCGCCGATGGCTGTCCCCAACTCACCGTCGTCACCGCTTAGCGTCTTGGTCTTGTCCAGCAATGCCTGATCAGGTGGTCCGGCCAAAAGCACGCCCAGAAAATCATACAAATCGGCGCGCAGCCGATCTTCTTCCGCAATGGTCTGGGACACGTTGGCTTGCTCCATGGCTGTCTCGCTCATACTCATGCTTGGGCGCCTTCACTGGTATCGAAGGCAAACCGCATACGGCGTCGCGGTGCCACCTCATGTGCATCATGGTCATCTTCGAAAGCATAAAGATGGGCCTGCGGTTCCTCGTCTTGAGAGTCGTCGCCAGCCTCGGCAAAGGACACATCGGCCACTGGTTCGCTGTGTTCGGAGGATACCGGTTCTGCGTGCTCTTCAGGTGAATCTGCCGCCTTCACCTCAGCCTGCCGCGCCAACTCCTCGACGTGCTTCAACATGCCCTTGCCCACTTGATACGCCGTTTGGAGGTTTTCGACGACTGTCGCGCTATCGGTAAAATCCTCGCCATAGTCCAGAAGCCCATCCAGATTGGCGAGTGCCGGATTTGAGAGCCAAAGCCGCCGCAACGCGCGCCGCCGGATACGGTCAGGAACCGCTTTGGCCATGAACGCACTGAAATCATCCCCGGGTTGAAGGGCATCGGGATCGGGCAAACCCAACTCTTCCAGCACGTCTTCATCCGTTTTCGCCTCAAGCTCCGCATCGCGCTCAGCCGCCTCACGACGCTCGGAAGCACGCATTTCATCCTGCTGCTCTTCCAGCACTTTCGCCTTGCGACGAGACCAGAAATCGCTGCTGCGGCTCAATTCATCCTCCCTTTGCGCACCTGCGGCGCGGTGTAGACATCGTTCAGCTGGGTGATACGCGGGTCGCCGATGCTGTGTTCGACACGATCCGTGCGGACACGGTCACGACGGCGTTTCTTGAATTCTTCTTCGACGTGGTGGGTATCGACGAACTGTTGCACGAAGGCGATCAGCCCTTCGGTCATTGGCACCTTTTCAATGATTTCCTCGCCGCTATCAGCATAGTCCTGCGCCTCGTAGGGCGAGGCCGTGACAAGAACCGCATCCAACGGCGGGCCATCCACCTCGTCGCTTTCACGCAAAACGACATAGATTGACGGGGTGCGCGCCGCGAGGCCGTGCCGGTAGGCATCGGTTTCAGCACCGTGCAATTCCAAGGGCAAGGTCGCGGCATGATATTCCACGGCGTCACCCTCACGGCGCATTTCACGCCATTTGGCATCGACCGCGCCCGGCAGAACGGCGACAGCCTTCCACGCCCACTTGGCCCAACGAGTCGCGCCCGGCGTGCGCCGGATCACCACGCCAAGTGGCAAAGCCTCATACCGTGCCGGATTGTGAACCACTCCGATCCTCCCCAGTTTCGGACAGTTGAAGACTGATACAGTTTCGGGCTCGAACAAAGCGAAAACTGCATCCCGTCGCACACTAATCGCGGACAAGGACAGTTTGGGCAGTCAGCAAAGCGGCAGCGCGCGCCATCGGTCAAAAAGTCCCAAGGAGCCCTTCGGATGATCTCGCGCAATCCGAGGTGAGGCGTTCGAAAGTCAGAATCAGGCAAGCTCACCGTGCAGCTCACAGAGCTATGCTCGACCCGCAAATCCTGTTTACGCTTGCGCCGAATCATGCGTAACCTTGGCGTCCACAGGCGGCAAGTTACCCTCTGGATCCATACAGCACGCAGAAGGAAAACCATGGCCAAGCGCTTGATTTTGTGTAATTGTTCCGGAACCCAAGACGTAGATGCAGCGGCTCTTGAAGAGGCGACCGGCTTGTCATGCTCGCAGGTGCATTCCAGCCTCTGCACAACCCAAATCGACCTAGCGACCCAAGAGATGGCAGGCGGCGATGCGATAATTTGCTGTCAGCAAGAACGTCGCGTATTCGAGGAAGTTGCCTCGGAAACCGGGGCCGAGATGCCGGGGTTCACCGACATAAGAGACAGGGCCGGATGGTCCGATGACCCCCGGTCGAAACTACCCAAAATGGCCGCACTCTTGGCCGAGGCCACGCTAAGCGCGCCGGCTGAAAAGTCTGTGGATGTCGTTTCAGAAGGTCTTTGCCTGATCATCGGCACATCGGTTGTCGCACTTGAGGCGGCTGAAAAACTCGCCCCAATCCTGGGTGTAACGGTGCTTTTGACAGACGATTGCGATCCCCCGGATACCCGTGAGTACGATGTCATTCGTGGGCAGATCAAGCGCGCCAGCGGGGCTTTGGGCCAATTTGAACTCAGAATTGACGCGTTGCAGCAAGTTAACCCGGCAGGACGGGGCGCTTTGACATGGACCGAGGCAAGGCATGGGGGGCGCACAGAATGTGATGTTATTCTCGATTTGTCCGGGGACACAGCGCTTTTTCCGGCTCCTCAAAAAAGAGAGGGTTATCTTCGCGCGGACCCCGGCAGCCTGCACGCTGTCTCCGACGCGGTCTTGCAGGCGTCGCAATTGATCGGTACATTCGAAAAACCGCTCTATGTCGCAACGGAGCCACTGCTCTGTGCTCATTCACGTGCGGAGAAAACCGGCTGCACCAAGTGCCTGGATTTGTGCCCGACCGGTGCAATTTCACCTGATGGCGATCATGTGAGCATTGATCCAATGATTTGCGCGGGGTGTGGTGCCTGTGCCGCGCGGTGCCCGTCTGGCGCGGTCACCTATGATGCGCCCGCGCCCGACACTGTCTTTCGCCGTTTACATACGCTCGCCTCGGCGTTCCGAAAGGCCGGCGGCGGCACCCCACGTCTTCTGGTACATGATGCAGAGTTCGGTCGGGAAATGATAAGCCTTGCCGCGCGCTATGGCCGCGGCCTGCCTGCGGATGTCATCCCCTTTGAGGTGCCCGCGCTTTCGGCCTTTGGCCACGCCGAGATGCTGGCGTCGCTTGCCTCCGGCTTTGCCAATGTGAAGCTATTGCTTAGCCCGAGCACCGAGCGGGACGCCCTTGATCAGGAAATCCCCTTGGCGCAGGCCATGGCGAGTAGCGACCAGATCGCACTTCTGGATATCGGGGACCCCGATAAACTATGTGAGGCACTTTACGACGCAGCAGAGCCACCGGAGGCCTGCGATGCCCCCATACTGCCAATGGGGAGCCGCCGACAGGTTGCACGCCTCAGCGCAAAAGCGATCCACCAAAGCGACGAGGCCATTCCCCTTCCCGAGACTGCCCCGTATGGCGCTGTTTTGGTCGATACCGATGCCTGTACGCTATGCCTGTCCTGCGTCTCGCTTTGTCCCTCGAGCGCCTTGGTGGATAACCCTGACATGCCGCAACTCAGGTTTCAGGAAGACGCCTGCCTGCAATGTGGGCTTTGCGCCAATGTCTGCCCCGAAGACGCGATCAGTTACGAGCCGCGCATGAATCTCGCCGACGACGCGCTTACCCAAATTGTTTTGCACGAGGAAGAACCCTTCGCCTGCGTCGAATGCGGCAGCTTGTTCGGCGTCAAATCGACGATCGAAAAGATCACCGAAAAGCTTGCGGGCAAGCACGCAATGTTTGCCAATGAAAACGCTGCCCGCATGATCCAGATGTGCGACGATTGTCGTGTGAAGGCGCAATTCCACTCACAGGACAATCCTTTCGCGGGCGGTGAGCGCCCGCAGGTACGCACGACCGACGACTACTTCAGCAAACGCCGGGATCACTGATGCTGCAAGGGGGCTCCCAGATCAGCGGGCGCAAGGTCCGAGACATAGGCCAGAATCGCCTCAAGATCATCCAGCGTCATCTCGACAGGTTTGATCGGCGATGGACGGTCTATGGGAAAGTCCGGTGTCACATCCTCGACTTGCGTGAAGGCCGGATGCGGGTTGAGCGCAAAGAAGGTCTGAAACCGGCGGTCCCAATCGCGCATAGCGCGCAGAACCGAAAAAGACGGGGTCGAGCCGATATCGTTCATCCGATCCTTCGGATCGACAACATGACAGCGCCCGCACATCTTCATAGACAGGGTCTTGCCAAGCACGGCGTCCCCTTCAAAGGAGATGGCCACCACCTTGGCTTCTTTGGTCTTGGGAAGGGTAAAGGGCGCGCTTCCGTCCACTTCGAAACTGGTGATCGTGCGTTTGCCGATCTCGCCCGCAAACCAGTCGGCCAGACGCGAGGCCGCCTCGCTTTCGGCCAACACCAACAAGCTCCAAGTCGCGTCAGGCCCTTGAAACACCGCCGTGCCTGCGTCTTGATTGGTCAGCACAAGGTCGGCCTGCGCCTGTTCCTCGACCACCTCGACACGCACCCCGGTTTTAAGCGAAAACCGAGGCAACACATATTGCAGCAAGCCACTGTCCTGCAAAGCCTGCGGGGCCGCGACGCGCAGATCATCTGCCGCCCGCGCCTTGCCCGCCGAAATAGACAGGATGAGTGCGAGACTGAGCAGAACAACAATTTGGCGCATGGTGTCTAGGGTAGAAAGCCAAAGGCACCCGCGTCAACGATCTTGAAGAAAGGAAGACGAAATGAGCGAAGATATCGGCGATTTCAACATGTCCATGCGCAAGTTCCTCAAGCAGGTCGGCGTGACCTCGCAACAGGCCATCGAAGAGGGGCTGCGAGACGCGGGCAACCTTGAAGGACGCGAGTTCAAGGCCAAGGTCGTGCTGACCGTTGAGGGCTTGGACATCGAACACGAAGTGACTGGTGTCATCAAGGGGCAAGGCTGACCGTGGCATTGACAAGAGAGAGCGTTCTTGAAGCGCTGAAAAAGATCACGGACCCGGTAAGCGGTTCCGATATTGTCTCGGCTGGCATCACACGCGGCTTGACCGTGGATTCTGCCGCGGTGCGCTTCGTTCTGGAAATTGATCCAGCCAAGGCACAGGCATATGAGCCGGTTCGCGATGCGGCCGAAGCCTCCGTGAAAGCGCTTGGAGCTTCCGAAGTTTCGGCTGTTCTGACCGCTCACAGCACCAAGGCTCCGCCCGATCTCAAACCGCAGAAAAAGGCCGAGCCGCAAGGCCCCGAACGGGTGCCGGGTGTTCAGCACATCATAGCCATTGCCAGCGGCAAGGGCGGTGTGGGCAAATCCACCGTATCTGCCAATCTGGCCTGCGCCCTTGCCGCCGAAGGGCGGCGCGTGGGGCTCTTGGATGCCGATGTCTATGGTCCTAGTCAGCCGCGCATGCTTGGTGTCTCGGGCCGACCGGCCAGCCCCGATGGCAAGACCATCCTGCCAATGCGCAATCATGGCGTCACCATGATGTCCATTGGCCTGATGACCAACGAGGATCAGGCCGTTGTCTGGCGCGGGCCCATGCTTATGGGCGCGTTGCAGCAAATGTTGATGCAAGTGCAATGGGGCGCTTTGGATGTGCTATTGGTCGACCTGCCCCCCGGCACGGGCGACGTGCAAATGACACTGGCGCAGAAAACCGTGGTGGACGGCGCGATCATTGTCTCGACCCCGCAAGACGTGGCCCTGCTGGACGCGCGCAAGGGGATCGACATGTTCAATCAGCTGAACGTGCCGGTGTTGGGCATGATCGAGAACATGAGTACGCATATCTGCTCAAGCTGCGGACATGAGGAGCATGTGTTTGGGCACGGCGGCGTAAAAGCGGAATGCGACAAGCTAGGGGTGCCGCTGCTGGCCGAAGTTCCCCTGCACATCGACATTCGCATGGCATCGGATGGTGGCGCACCAATCGTGGTGTCAAAACCAGAAGCTCAACAATCGAAGGCCTTCCGCGATATCGCCAAGCAGTTGGTGGCACAGGGGGTCGCATGAGCGCACCAGCCTTGCCACCTCTCATGTCGGGCCATCCGGTGGATGCCGGGATCGACCCGTTCGAGAAAGCCTGCGCCATGGCCTCGCTTGGCTGTGACGCGGGGCTGATTGTCTACAACGTGGCGGCCAACCGTCTGGCGGCGGCGCTTGTCATGGCCCCCGAAGTGCCGCTTGAAAAGGCCATGGCCATGCTGCCCGCCTGTGGCGTGGGCTTTCAAAACGCGCTCGGCGCGCTCGGCCCGCCAGAGGTGGCCGTCCATCTGGAATGGGAGGGCGGCCTGCGCATCAACGGTGCCGCCTGTGGGCGGTTGCGTGTGGCGGCCAGCACCGGTGACCCCAAGGAACAACCTGATTGGCTGGTCGTGGGCTTGGAACTGCCCCTTCTGCTGGCGGGCGGTCAGCCGGGCCACCGGCCCGATGAAACCGCGCTCTATGAGGAAGGCTGCGCGGATGTCGATGCCACCAACCTGCTTGAGGCTTGGGCGCGCCACACGCTCAACTGGATCACCCGATGGGACGAGGAAGGCCCCCGCCCCCTGCATGCAGAATGGCGGGGGCTGGCCCATGGCATCGGCGAAGACATCACGCAAAACGGCCAAAGTGGCACCTTCCTAGGGGTCGATGAGGACTTTGGCATGCTACTGCGCAATGACCAACAGACCGCGGTGATCCCGCTCAGCACCCTACTGGAGCAAGACAAATGAAATTGGCCCGTGCCATCCATTTCGACGAAAGCGACACGCGCGTCTACGCGAACCCCGCCCGCACCGGCGAATGGTGCATCTCGGGTGGGTTCGAGTTCTCCAACTGGTCCGAGGGCGATTTGGCGGGCAAACAGCGCCAAGCCTTCGCCAATGGCTGGTTGGGGTGCGAGACCTTTGGCCGGGTGACATTCGTCGCGGTCACCCAGATAGAGGAGGTTGAGCGCAGTGCGCTTTCCGCAGCGCTCGCCCAGCATTTTGTCGATATCTATGGCGCGCCCAGCCTTGAGGCCGCGCGCCCTGTGGCCGACGACGAAATCACACACATGATCGACCTTTGCGAAGACCACGCGCCCAATACCCTGCTGACTGTCGCCCGCGAGTTGACAGAATCCGGCGTCCGCGAAAGTTTCCGCGTGATCGAGGCGCAGGACGCAGGACTGGAGCAATTCGCGATACACGGATCTCTGGACGAATAAATCACTCCCTCAGGTAAGACGGGCGCAACACCATGATCGTCGGATCATCGGGAAGGGTACGCAGGGAAACCGTCAGCGTGCTTTCTCCCGTATCGACGATACGGAACTCATCCTCCATCCCGGCAAGAAAGCGGCCAAGCGAGCCATCGGCGAACCAATGCATTGGGATGACGATCCGCGCCTTCAGGCGGCGCAGCACGTTCATCATGTTTTCAAGCGGCATGGTAAAGCCACCATCCACAGGTGCCATGACCACATCCATCCGCCCAAGGGCCGCGTATTGCTCATCGCTGGGTTCGTGGTGAAGGTGGCCCAGATGGCCGATGCAAAGGCCGGCAGCCTCGAACACGAAAATGGAATTGCCCTTGGGCTCGACCTTTCCGTAGGAACGGATATCGGTCGGCACGTTACGGATCACCATACCGCCCAGATCGACATGATGATCGGCGCCTTTGCCAAAGTCCCCCCATCCCCTCAACACATGTGGAATGGCCGGATCCGGGTTGGGCGTCCAATGGGTGGAATGGGCGTGGTTCATCGTCACCACGTCGGGGATGAAATCCACGTTGCCGATGAACCCGGTGTAATCCGTTACGGCTGATAGACCGTCTTCGGACTGGATCAGGAACGAGGCATGCGCGATGTACTGCAATCGCACGGAGAATTCCGGGACAGGGGCGCGAAAACTGGCCTTGTGCAAATATCGTATGCCCGGCGCACTATCGGCAATCGCAATACAATGACTTGGCCGCCGCTCCTGGGCAAATGCAGCGGTTGCCATCGTCACCAAAAGCAAGACAAGACGGATCATGGCTTTCCCTCCATTGACGCAAGGGAAAGGTAGCACAGACCGGCAATAAGTCAGCTATTTCCGATCCGCATCACGGGGCGGGGCGGCACATCCCCTTGATCGTGGCCGCATGAACGGCGTCTGCGCCCAAGGTATCGGCGGCGACGTCACGCACGTTTGCCATCAGCTCCTCGCCCGGCACAATCCGGTCAAACAGCCCCCAAGACAGCGCCTCCTGGTCGGTCACTTTCTGCCCGCCCATCAGGATCATCTTGGCCCGGGATGGCCCAACCAGCCGGGTCAGGCGCCCAGGGTCGGAAGGTTGCGGCAGGAAACCAAGTTTCATCACCGGGTAGAAGGCTTTGGCCCCGCGCGCCGCGATCCGCAGGTCACAGGCCAGAACCATCCCCATGGCGCCGCCCGCAACCGTGCCATTGAGGGCGGCAATCGAAAGGCCTGGGAACCCCGCTATGGCCGACGACAAACGCTCCCATACGGCCGAGGTCGCAAGCCCCGCACGGGCGGCTTCAAGATCGGCCCCCGCCGAGAAAACCTTGCCCTCGCCTGAAATAACCAAGACACGCGCTTCTTCATGCGCGGCCTCGGCAATGCGTGCCAGCTCGACCAGCATTTCCTCGGTCAGGGAATTGGCTTTGTCCGGGCGATTGATAGTTGCAGCCCAAAAGCCGTCGTCTTTGTCCAGATTGATCATGTCAAACCCACTTTCTTACGAATATCTTCGTCCCTGAGGCTGATTTCCTCGCCCAGATATGCATCACCGTCCGGCCCGCACATCCACAAAAGGGCCTTGGCGGGCCATTCGGGCGGAATGTGGTCCGACCAATCCAGCTTGCTGACCGGGTTGAGGCCACTGTCCTTGATCTGGTGCTGCATGTCCGTGGCAACCGTCCCGGGCGAAAGGCCCATGACCCGCAGGCCATGTTCGGCGCCTTCCTTGTGAGCGCACATGGTGAGCATGGCCGCCCCGGCCTTCGAGGTGCAGTAGTGGCTCCAGCCTTCCAGCGCGTTATGCGCGGCGCCGGAACTGATGGTGATGATCGTACCGCCCCCGGCGTCCTGCATTACGGGCATCGCCGCGCGCATTCCGTTGTAGACGCCTTTCAGATTGATATCGACAGCGTGCCCCCACGCCTCGGGGTCAGAGGTGGCCAGGTGTGAAATCGGTTCGATAACCCCGGCATTACCAATCAGAATATCCAACGATCCAAAGGCCTTGAGAGATGCGTTCACGGCCGCTTCAACCTCCCAAAAGCGGCTGACGTCGCAAGGAATGGCAATCGCCTTTTCGCCTATCTCTCCGGCAAGATCGGCGATCGCATCCCGATTTCGCGCGACAAGCGCCACGTTGGCACCGGCCTTGGCAAAAATACGTGCGGTCGCGGCTCCAATACCCTTGCTTGCGCCGGTAATAAGTACAGTCTTGCCCGTCAGGTCCATTGTCTCACCTTAAATTGGTATCGGCCCTTTCGTACCCGCCACGAAGACGCGGGTCGAGTCAGATCCCCTCTTGACCCTACCGGGCGTAGCGCCGAAGCTGAACCGGATATTTTTGGACAAGAGGCTGCCATGACCCATTTGATGCACAAGGCCGCTCCTGCGGCGGCCATGACCTTTTTGATGACAGGAACGGCAGCATATGCCGACGTGACGGCCTCGGACGTCTGGTCGGATTGGACAAGCTACATGGCCGGTTTCGGCTATCAAGTATCGGGCGATGAGTCGCAATCGGGCGATACGCTGACGGTGACCGATGTAATCATGAGCATGGAAGTCGACGACGGTGATGACAGCACGGTCGCGATGGAGACCGAGCTGGGCACCTTCGAACTGATTGAGAACGGCGACGGCTCCGTGTCGATGGTTTTGCCCGAGGTGATGCCCATCACCATGGCTTTCAAAGACGAAACTGATACCACTGCGACCGTCCAAATGGAGTATCGGACTTCGGGTCTTGATATCACAGTGTCAGGCGACCCCGGGGCAATGAGCTATGACTACAAGGCTGATGCGATGACCTTCGCGCTGGTGGGTGTCGACGCGCCGGGCGAAGAGGTTGATATCGGCACGATGGAGATGACGGTGTCCGATATGACAGGGCGCGCCGATGTCACCACTGAAGGCGAGCTGCGCTCGACCGAAGGCAGCATGTCGAGCGGGCCGGTGACCTATACCGTCGACTTCACCGATCCGGGCACCGGCGAACGGTTGCAAACCACTGGAAAATATACGAATTTTTCGTATTCGGGAACGGCCACAACCCCTGTAGGCATGGCGGGCGCGATGGATATGGCAAGCCTGCTTGAAGATGGGTTTGACATGAGCGGCCAGTTTGAACATGGCGGTGGGTCAACGGAGTTTTCCTTCACGGATGCCGATCAGACCGTATCGGGAACCACCCAGACCGCGCGCGGCAGTCTGGACCTTGCCATGAGCGATAGCGGTCTGAGCTATGGCGGGTCCGCCGATGATATGAAGCTGACCGTTGCAAGTGACGAAATCCCCTTTCCCGTTGAAATCAATATGAAAAATTCGGGTTTTGGCCTGTCCGTACCAGTCAGCGGCAGCGAGGAGCCACAGGATTTTGCCTTTTCGATGTTGTTCGGGGATTTCACCATCTCCGATCAGGTCTGGGCGATGTTTGACCCTGCGGGACAATTGCCGCGCGATCCGGCGACCCTGTCCATCGACTTGGCGGGCAAGGCCAAGATGCTGGTTGATATGATGGACCCCGAAGCGATGGAAGAGGTCGAGAGCGGCGAGCAGACCTTCGGTGAATTGAACGCCCTGACAATCAACGACATCACCCTCCGTGCCGCCGGTGCAGAATTGACCGGCGAAGGTGATTTTACCTTTGATAACAGTGATCTGGCCAGTTTTGACGGTATGCCGGCACCGGAAGGTGAATTAGACCTGAAGCTGGTTGGCGGCAATGGCCTGCTGGACAAACTGGTGGCCATGGGTCTGTTGCCCGAGGATCAGGCCATGGGTGCGCGGATGATGATGGGCCTCTTTGCCGTACCCAGTGAGACCGAGGAAGACACTCTGACCTCGACGATCGTGGTCAACGAAGAGGGCCATGTTCTGGCAAACGGTCAGCGCCTGAAATGAGCCATGCGCGGCGCGGTCCGGGAGCCGCGCCGCGAATCGCCGCTAACCCTTTGGGTTAACGGCAAAAACCGCTGTCTGCATCGCGTCGGCAAGACGTCGGTATTACGTCGGTATTTTTTGCAGCACCCTGCGAAATTAACTCGGCGTACGGTACGAAACGTACGTTTCGTACGCGAGTTTCGTACGTTTTCAAGAATGTGTGACGGTTGCCGAACCGAGGTGCGTGAGGGGTTTGGAAAACCGCGATCCGCTCTTCCTTCGGGGGCACGCGGAACGATCTTTCCGAGCGCGGCCCCCCAGAGGTCCGGCGAGCCCTCGGCAGGTGCTGCGCATTCATGATAGCAAAGGCGTCTTGACCTGCGGCCTTGCAAAGCCACCATAGCTAAATCAGTGGACGCACAACCCGATGTTTTCGAAGCCACGTCAGCTGATGCGGTGCGCCGATAGCCACGATATCAGAGCCGGCGGAACGCAAAACATGATCGAGGCTCGCGCGGCACTTCGCGAAACGCCTTAGTTGCGCATCTTTATACCTTCTTCCCACCGGAAACCTATCCCGCCCCCTTGCCAGACACCTTCGCCAATCGGGTTTGGCCCGTCGATCCGCACATGTTGCGGCAGATCAAAGCCCGGGGCGAGGTCTTTCACGCCCTTGACGGTGCTGCGATGCATGATCCGCAGGCCCTGCTGTTCTACCGGCATATGCGCTTCGGGGGCCGCCCGATGGGCAACGGCCAGATTGTCTATGAAGACACAATCGTTCTCGGAGTATTCGTATGCCACTGCATAGCCCCCGGTTAGCCCGGCATTCAGGATGTCGTTGTACTCGTGGCAGAGCTGCTTCAGGTCGTCCGCATGCAAAAGGCTGAAACCCTCCTGATCTGGCAGCTTTTCGATAACGGCACCGGTCATGCCCAGATGCAGCCAAATGCATTTCTGCCCCGTCACGGGGTGCTCATGCACCAGCGGATGCACGACGCCCGATGTGGAGTTGACGGATGACAGGCGGCTCCAGCGCTCCTTGCGATCCTCCGGCAGTGCCTCGAAGGCGAGGCCCTGGTGCGCGAAATGCGTGCCGCCGCCCTTCTCGGCAGGGCGGATGATATGATAGCCGGCATGGGAAAACGTCGCGGGCAGGAAACTGCCGTCATTGTGCCATTGCGGCCCGACATCCGGAATGCCGTAACGTTCATCATTGGAAAGGCGGAAGATATGGCGGTTACCACCGGGCGTCTGGGGGTGTACGCCATGGGTGCTGTGCAACTCGCGGCCGCCCCACCAACAACTGGCACGCAAGAAATCCTCGGGCTGCAGCTGCGTCTCGTTCTTGAAGACGAGAAAGCCGCGTTCTGCCATTTCACGTTCCAGAGCCTCCAGGACCTCTGGTGGAGGGGTCTCCTTGGAGGATAGGTCAATGCCCGTGATTTGCGCGCCAATCGGATCGAGAGCGGTTATTTGACCGCCATAGTTTTTGATGATGTCAGCGCGCGCCGGGTCAATCGGTGGAAGTTTGGATGCCGGTGTATTCAATAGGAACCTCCTTTAAGCGTTTCGGGTTTACCTTGAGCCACGGTTTGAACTCGAAACACTGATACGGTGTGGGCGTTGCGACCCGTTGTCGACAGGCGACGGTATTTTTAGGCGGTTTGGCCACCCTGCAAAGGTAAGTGCCTTCTTGCTATGCTGAAAGGGTTGAGCCCAATTTTGCACGCCGCGTATTGGTCGTCAGGGCGGCAGACGGTCTTTGCCTACCACAGGCATGACCGCTTCGGCGAGCACGCCATGCCATCCTTGATCACCCTTGATTGCCGGCCTTGGCCTGTGCGCGCCCCTACCGCGCCGCCATCATCGCCAGCCGAATGAGCGCGCGTTCCACAAGCGCCATTTCGGGCGCACGCTGCCCGGCGGAGCGCAGTTGCAGGTCGGTTTCGGTCAGAAGGCTGAGCGCGTCTTGCAGTTTTGGCGCGCCCCAGTTTTGCGCTTGCCGCAGCATCCGGTCGCGGCGTGGGCCGAAAACGGGTGGGCGCACACGGCCGATGCCTTGCGCCGCACCGCCGGGGTCGGAGGCGGCGGTATAAAGCGTGCGGAAATGCCGGGTGGCGGCGATGCAGAGGCCCACGGGTTGAACCCCTTGGGCGCGCAGGCGTTTCATCACCGGGCCGATTTCGCCAGAGCGGGCCTCGGCCACGATGTTGAGGATATCGTCAAGCTCGGCCTCGGTGGAACTTGGCGCGCAGGCGGCGATATCATCTGGCGTGAGCGGGGTGTCGTCGCCCAGTTTATAGAGGCCCAGTTTCTCCATGGTCTGGCGGAAATCGCCGGGGTCGAGATCACGCGCAAGGGCCGTGAGGTCGCGCATGGCATCGCCACTGATGTCGCGCAGGCCGGATTTGGCAAGGGTCGCCTCGATCTCCTCGCGGGAGGGGGGATCGTCATAGATGGCGGCGGCGTAGGCGTTGGGGTGGCCCTCAAAGAGTTTGCGCAGTTTCGATGTCGCCTTGAGCTGGCCCGCCGTCACGATGATCTGGGCGTCGCCCTCCTGCCAGTCTTCGACGGCAGAAATGATCGTCGGGGCCATGGCGTCGGTCGCGTCCTCGACGAAGGCCACGCGCGGGCCGGGGAAGAACCCCTGCGCCTTTACCGCGTCGAGGAGCATGGCGGGGTCTTTGCGCAGATCGGCGGCGGGGATGCGGCTGAGGCGCATTTCCTCTTCGCCTTGGGGGCCGATGAGGGCGGCAATGACTTCTTGGCGTTTCAGGGCCACGCGCATCCCGTCAGGGCCATAGATCAACAGGCCCGTGCGGTGCGCTTGGGGCTTGGCGAAATAGCCCGGCGCGTCGCGCCCCGTCAGCTTCATGCCGGAAGGCTGCCGGATGCGGCGATCAGGCGGGTGGTGATCTGGTCAGCGAGGATCACCATCAGCCGTTCCTCGGCGTCGCGTTCGGCAGCTTGGGTGGCCACGGTGGTGCCGGAGGCGGAATAAGAGGTGAAATTACTCACCTTGCCGGAGGTCAGAACCTCACCGGTGCCGAGGTCGCGCAGGGCAAAGGTGACACGGCCCAAAAGGTTGAACCGGGAGGTCACGTTGCTGGCGGAAATGGCGATGGGATCTTCATCGAGGGTGATGGAATAGGCAAGACCATAGCGCGCGGGAGATGGGCGGCCCAGACGGCCCTCAAGCTCTTGGGTCAGAAGGTAGGCCGGGCGGCTTTTCGGCTCATCCACGGCGATGGCCCCTTGCAGGGCGTTTGCCGCGCCGTTTGGCCCATAGGCGGGCGCAAAGCCACAGCCCGCCACGAGGGTGGCGGTGCCAAGCAGGACAAAGCGGCGGTTAAACGACGACATTGACGATCCGACCGGGGACAACGATGACCTTCTTGGGTTGGGCCCCATCCAACGCCTTGACCACAGCATCGGTTGAGAGCGCGATTTTTTCAACCTCGGACTTGTCCATGTCTTTCGGCACTTCGATTTCGGCGCGGCGTTTGCCGTTGATCTGGATGGGCAGTGTGACGCTATCCTCGACCAGCATGGCGGGGTCCGCCTTGGGCCACGGGGCGTTGACGATCAGGCCTTCGCCACCTTGGTGCGCCCAGATATCTTCGGATAGGTGCGGTGTCATCGGCGACATGAGTTGCGCAAGGGTCATCACGGCCTGACGTTGCGCCGCCGCCCCGGCCTTGGATTTGGCCAGCGTGTTGGTGAAGGCGTAAAGCCGGGCGATGGCGGCGTTGAAGCCGAAGGATTCCACGCCCATGGTGACGTCATGGATCGCCTTGTGCATTTCGCGCAAGAGCGCCTCGTCGCCTTCGCCTGCCGCGTTTTCGTCCATTTGGGAGATACGATCACAGAGGTTCCAGACGCGGGAAAGGTGCTTATGCGCGGCCTCGGCCCCGGCGGCTGTCCATTCCACATCCCGTTCCGGCGGGCTGTCGGACAGGACGAACCAGCGGGCGGTATCGGCGCCGAAGGCTTCGATGATACTGACCGGATCGACGACGTTTTTCTTCGATTTCGACATCTTGGCGGAGGGGACGATTTCGACACCACGCCCATTTTTCTCAGCTACCCGATGAAGTTCTTCTAAGTCATCCGTGCTTGTGAGGTCATAATTCGGATGGTTTTTTAACAAACCATCGACGAATTTACGGTCCAGCGCTTTCTCCCGTCCATTTGATTGAAACGTCAACACATCTTCAGGAAATAGGAACTCGTCAACAAGGCGGTTAGGCTGACCTTCAGAGCCTTCAACAATTTTCTTACACTTATAAATAGAATGCGTGACCATGCCTTGGGTAAAGAGCGCATCGAACGGCTCGATCGCTTTTTCCGGCAGGTGGCCGCAGATCTGCATCGCGCGGGCAAAGAACCGCGAATAAAGCAGGTGGAGGATCGCGTGTTCGATCCCGCCGATGTACTGATCGACGTTCATCCAATACTCGGCCTCGGCCATATCGGTGGGGGTGTCCGCGCGGGGGGCCGTGAAGCGGGCGAAATACCATGAGCTATCCACGAAGGTATCCATGGTGTCGGTCTCGCGCTGCGCGGGCGCACCGCAAGCGGGGCAGGTGCAATCGCGCCATGTGGGGTGACGATCCAGCGGGTTGCCGGGCACCGAGAAGTCAATCGGCTTGCCGCCCTCGTCATAAGGAAGCTGGATGGGCAGGTTTTCTTTCTTTTCCGGCACCACGCCGCAGGTGTCGCAATGCACCACGGGGATGGGGCAGCCCCAATAGCGTTGGCGGCTCAGGCCCCAATCGCGCAACCGGTATTTGGTCACCCCTTGGCCGACGCCATTGGCCTCGCAGAAGTCGATGGCCGCGTCGATGGCCTGTTCTCCGGTTTGCACCTCGTCACCGGCAAAGCCGAGAAGATAACGGACCCTTTCAGTCTTCGCGGGAACGAATGCTTTGCCCCCAGTCTCTGGGTTTACAGTGACAGGAAGGCCACCAATAGAACCGCCAGAGTAGACTTCAGGACCCTCCTCATCGCCGAGTTTCAAGTCTGTGAAAACCAAGGGAGTCGGCAACTCATATTTCCGCGCAAAATCAAGGTCGCGCTGGTCATGCGCGGGGCAGCCGAAGATCGCGCCGGTGCCGTAATCCATCAGGATGAAGTTGGCCACGTAAACCGGCAATTCCCACGAGGTATCGAACGGGTG
>NZ_CAJXNN010000031.1 GCF_913057115.1 uncultured Roseovarius sp. | reverse complement strand
GAATTCGCGCGCCACCACCACATCGGCGGGCAGCAAGAGTTCGCATCCTGCCGCGCCTGCCTTGGTCATGATTTCGCGGGCGGTATCGGCCATCTCGTGTTCGCAGAGCGATTTGCCGACGTTCAGGCCTTGGGCGGCAAGGAAGGTATTGGCCATGCCGCCGCCGATCACCAATTGGTCGACTTTTTCGACGAGGTTGCCCAGCAGGTCCAGCTTGGTCGAGACCTTGGCCCCGCCAACCACGGCCACGACGGGTCGCTGAGGCGCGCCAAGCGCGGCTTCGAGCGCTTCAAGCTCGGCCTGCATCAGGCGCCCGGCGCAGGCGGGCAGGTGATGAGCCAGACCTTCGGTCGAGGCATGGGCGCGGTGGGCTGCTGAAAAGGCATCGTTGCAGTAGGCGTCACCCAGCCCGGCCAGACGGGCCACGAATTCAGGCTCGTTGGCCTCTTCGCCAGGGTGGAAGCGAATGTTCTCCAGAAGCAGAACCTCGGCACCCTTGGCCTCGGCTGTGGGGGTTTCGGCCCCTTCCAGCGTTTCGATGAACTGAACCGATCGGCCAAGCGCCTGTTCGAGGGTGGGGACGATGGGGCGCAGTGACATTTCGTCGACGACCTTGCCCTTGGGGCGGCCAAAGTGGGCGATGAGCATCGGTTTGCCCCCCATCTCGAGGATATCGTTGACGGTGGGGGCGATGCGGATGATGCGGGTGGCGTCGGTGACGATACCATTTTCGATGGGCACATTGATATCAACGCGGGTCAGGACGGTTTTGCCTGTCAGGTCCATGTCATCAAGTGTTTTCCAGCTCATCCCCGGGTCTCCGTGTATCACTTTTACGCGGGCTTCTCTTGGCCTGTTGGGGGCGGGTCGTCAAGGTGGCGCTTGTCCATTGTGCCGCGACGCCATAGGTATCGGGGAAAGATATCACAGGAGGAGGCCCGCATGGCCGAGATCAAGGACCCCGAAAACACCATTTTGATGGAACTGAAAGATGGCACCGTGACCATCGAGTTGCTGCCCGACGTGGCCCCTGGCCATTGCGAGCGCATGAAGGAACTGGCGCGCAGCGGGCAGTATGACAACGTCGCCTTTCACCGGGTGATTGACGGGTTCATGGCGCAGACCGGCGATGTGGCCAATGCCAACATGGAAAAGGATTACAATCCGCGCATGGCGGGCACCGGCGGCAGCGATCTGCCCAATCTCAAGGCCGAGTTCAGCCGTATTCCGCATGATCGCGGCACGCTTGGTGCGGCGCGCAGTCAGAACCCGGACAGTGCCAACAGCCAGTTCTTCATCAACTTCGGCGACAACCATTTCCTCAATGGTCAGTACACAGTCTATGGCAGGGTGATCGAGGGCATGGAGCATATTGACGCCATTCAGCGCGGCGAGCCGCCCGCGAACCCCGACCGGATGATCAGCGTCAAGGTGGCCGCCGATGCATAAGCTGGCCGCAGTTCTGAGCGTGGTGGCAGCGCCTGCGCTGGCCACGGGGTTGGAAATCGAGGTGTCGGGCGAGGCCAATGGCGTGGTCAAGATCGACCTTTTGGAAGATGTGGCGCCCGGTCATGTCGCGCAGATCACCGAATTGGCCGAAGAGGGCGCCTATGATGGCGTTGTCTTTCACCGGGTGATCGAGGGCTTCATGGCGCAGACCGGCGATGTGGAGTTCGGGTTGATCGAAGGCGGTGACATGCGCCGTGCGGGCATGGGGGGCAGCGACAAGCCGGACCTGAAGGCGGAGTTTTCCGACATTCCCTTTGACCGTGGCGTCGTGGGCATGGCCCGCAGCCAGAACCCCGACAGCGCCAACAGCCAGTTCTTCATCATGTTTCAGGAAGGGCATTTCCTGAACGGTCAATACACGGTCGTGGGCCGTGTGACCGAGGGCATGGAAGTGGTCGATGCCATCAAGCGCGGCGAGGGCCGCAATGGTGCGGTTGTCGGTCAGCCCGACGTGATGACCAGCGTTACGGTGACGGAGTAAGCGATTGGCAGGCCCGACGGGATATGAGCCGCTCAACACCCTCAAGCCGGTGGCGGAGGGGATTTGGCTGATCGACGGGCCTGCCATCAAATCTTATGGGTTTCCCTTCCCGACCCGCGCCACGGTGGTGCGGTTGGAGAATGGCGATTTGTGGGTGCATTCGCCCACGGAATTGACCGACGCCTTGCGTGACGAGTTGGACGCGTTGGGGCCGGTCAAGCATTTGGTGGCCCCGAACCAGTTTCACTATTCGTACCTCAACGATTGGCACGCGGCTTATCCCAAGGCCGCCCTTTGGGGCGCGCCGGGGGTCGTTGAGCGCGCGGCCAAGCATGGCGTGACCCTGCCCAAGCTGCGGGAGTTGCAGTGGGACCGGGCCGAGCGGCCATGGTCGGGGCAGATCAAGCAGTTGATCGTGCGCGGCAGCCGGTGGCACAATGAGGCGGTTTTCTGTCACAAGGCGAGCCGGACGGTGATCGTCACCGATTTGATCGAGGCTTTGGATACGGCGAAACTGCCGGCACATTGTCGGCCTTTCGTTTGGATCAACGGGATTGACGACAGCGACGGGAAAACCCCGCCAATCATTCGCTGGAGTTACAAGGACAAAGCCGCCATGGCCGAGGATTTGGAAACCATGATCGGCTGGGGGCCGGAGCGGGTGATCTTGGCGCATGGGCGCTGGTACGAGCGCAATGGCGTGGCCGAGTTGGAGCGTGCCTTTCGCCGGGTTTTGAAAGATCACCGCTGGGACAAGCTGATCAAGCACGCCAAGGACAAGCAGGCCGAGCAGCCCAAGCGCTGACGCCGCATCACGTTTCTGTGCGGCCCTATAGGGCGGCGCGGGGTTTTAGGGCATGATCGGGCCACTTTTGGAGGTGGACCGATGCGCATTTTTCTTACGCTTTTGACCTGTTTTGCCGTTTTGGCCGGGCCGGGGCAGGCCGAGCCGAAATTCTGGAAACACGAATGGCCGAAGACGGATTTCAGCCTGACGAGTGTTGAAAGCTGGGTCGAGATCCTGTCGGGCGGGCCGCCCAAGGATGGCATTCCGGCGCTGAGTGATCCGGGGTTCATCCCGGTCGCCGAGGAAAGCCGCATCGCGGGCAACGAGCCGGTCATGGTGGTCCAGATCGGGCAAGCCAAGGCGCGGGCCTATCCCATTCGCTACCTGACATGGCATGAGATCGTGAACGATGTGGTGGCGGGCGTGCCGGTGGCGGTGACCTTCTGCCCCTTGTGCAATTCCGCCATGGTATTTGACCGGCGCACCGAGCACGGTGTGCTGAGTTTTGGGGTCTCGGGCAAACTGCGCAATTCGGATATGGTGATGTATGACCATCAGACCGAAAGCTGGTGGCAGCAGGCGATTGGCGAGGCCATCGTTGGCGATTTGACCGGGACCGAGTTGCAAAGCCTGCCCGGGTGGATGGAAAGCTGGGACAGGTTTCGCGCGGCGCATCCTGAAGGGCTGGTGATGGAGCAGCCAAGTTTTCCGAGACGCTATGGGCATAACCCTTATCGAGGCTACGACACATCCTCGCGGCCCTTCCTTTACAACGGAGAAAACCCGCCGCATGGCATCGCCCCCTTGGCCCGCGTCGTGCGGGTGGATGACAAGGCATGGCCTTTGGAAAGGGTGCGCCGCGAGGGCGGCGTGAAAGAGGCCGGGGTGCGGATTTCATGGGAGGCTGGCCAAGCCTCGGCGCTTGATACGGGGCAGATTGCCAAGGGGCGGGATGTTGGCAATGTGCGGGTGCGCGACAGGCAGGGGCAAGACGTAGCTCATGACGTGATGTTCGCCTTTGCCTTCCATGCCTTTTGGCCCGAGGGGGACTGGATGCTGGGGCGGTAGTGCCGATTTCTTGAAAAGAAATCGGTCCGAAATCTTTTGAAGATTTCGGTTGGCTCGTACCGGTTACATTGCCAGCCAGAGGCCCGCGGCGATGATCTGTGCGGCCAAGATTAAGAACAGGTAGCGGCGGAAGGGCTGTTTGCGGGTTTTATGAGACAACCCGTGAATAGCCGCGAAGATGCCCGGCGTTCCGCCAAGGGCGGCGATCCAGAGCAGGCGTTTTTCAGGGACACGGCGGCGGCGTTTGCGGGCGGCGCGTTTGTCCCATGCCATGAAAAGCAGCGCCGCAAGGTTGATTGCGACGGCCCAGATCAGGGTCAGTTGTGAGGTGTCGGGCATGGCGGGCCTGTGGTGGGTGCGGCCTTGCCGGATAGCCTTTGGACGGGCGCGCTTCAAGGGTGCTGCGCTGCGGCGTGAAATTATGGTTGATTTTTTCACGGAATCGGATGAGCGTGAAAAATGAGCGTAAATTTTCACGGAAAGCCCATGCAGCAGAGCGCGATCACCACGTCACAGACCCTTGGGGCGGACCTGCGGGCCTTGCGCAAGGCGCGGGGGCTGACCCTGACCGAGCTGTCGGAGGTCTTGGGCCGGTCGGTGGGGTGGCTGAGCCAAGTGGAGCGCGACCTGTCGGAGCCGTCGATCAGTGATCTGCGCGAGATTGCGGGCGCGCTGGGCGTGCCGATGTCGATGCTTTTTGGGCAGGCGAGCGCGCCGGTGGAAGAGCAGGGCTATGTCGTGCGGGCGGGCGCGCGGCGACCCATGGGCGCGGGTGAAGAAGGGTTGGTGGAGGAATTGCTGTCGCCGGATCTGACCGATGATTTCGAGGTGATCCATTCCACCTTTGCGCCCGGATCGCGGATGCAGGTGCCCGCCAAGCGGCCTACGCAGGAGGTGGGCTATATCATTTCCGGGCAGTTGGAGTTGCGGATTGGCGAGCGGGTGTTTTCCGTTGGCCCCGGCGACAGCTTCCGGTTTCGTGGTGAGCTTTATAGCTGGTCGAACCCCCATGATACCCCTTGCGTGGCGATCTGGGTGATCGCCCCGCCGGTCTATTGAGGGGCGTGCGATGGGTTTCGAGGCTTGGACCATATTCGCGCTGTTTTGGGTGGTGTTCGTGACCACACCGGGGCCGAACCACCTGAATTGTTTGCGCAATGGCATGACCGTGGGCTTTCGCCGGGGGCTTTGGGGGGTCTTGGCGATCATCTGTCAGGCGAGCCTGTTTTTGACTCTCTCGGCGGCGGGGGTGACGGCGCTTATTGCGGCCTCGCCGGTTGGGTTTGCCGTGGCCAAGTGGATCGGGGCCGCGGTTTTGATCTGGCTGGGCGTGCGCGGCTGGATCATGGCGCGGCGGCCTGTGGCGGTTGACATGGAAACGCGCGGATCGGTGTTTTGGCGGGGGTTCATGGTGGCGACCATCAACCCCAAGAGCGTGGCGGGCTATCTGGCGGCCTTCAGTCAATTCGTGCAGCCCGATGTGCCGATCTGGGATCAGATGTGGGTGATTTTCCCCACGGCTTTGACCATCACGGCGCTGAGCTACACCGGGTTTACAGCACTTGGCGCGGGGTTGGGCCGGGTGGCCTTGAACGCGGTGTTCAATGTCTGGCTGCGCCGGGCGATGGCGGGCTTTTTCGTGGCCTATGGCGTGGCGCTTGGCGCGGCCTCGGTGCCGGGGAGGGTGTGATGCAGCGAGGGGCGTGTTTGTGTGGAGAGGTGGCTTTTGTGGTCGAGGCGGAGGTGCAGGATCCGATTGCTTGCCACTGCCGCGAGTGTCGGCGGCAGTCGGGGCATTTCTTTTCCGCCGTAGCCGCGCCCAAGGCGGCGGTGCGGATGACAAAGGAGGTGGGCCTTGCGTGGTATCGTGCGAGTGACAAGGCCGCACGCGGGTTTTGCCGCACCTGTGGGTCCAGCTTGTTTTGGCGGGCGGATGAGGGGCCGACGGTGATGGTGGCCATGGGAGCCTTGGAAGCGCCCACGGGCCTGCGCCTGAGCGGTCATTACTGGGTTGAGGAGAAGGGCAGCTATTACGACATCTCCGACGGGTTGCCGCAACATGGAAGGGGCGGCGCATGATCCGGGGGGCTTGCCTGTGCGGGGCTGTGCGCCTGCGAATCGAGGGGCCGCTGCCTGACCCTTGGGCCTGTCATTGTGGGCAGTGCCGCAAGCAAACGGGGCATCATTTGGCATCCATTGAGGTGCCGCGCGCCTGTGTTGCCTTTGAGGGGCTGGATGCGATTGGGCGCTATAGGGCCAGTGAACGGGCCGAGCGGGGCTTTTGCCAAACCTGCGGCAGCACATTGTACTGGCGGCTGGACGGGTGCGAGACCATCTGGATTGCCATGGGCCTTTTGGACGACATTGAGGGTCTGCACCTGACACGGCATGTGCATCTGGCGGATAAGGGTGATTATTATGACATCCCCCAAACACTGGGGGTGGGCGCATGATCTGGGACGTCCTTACCGGGTTTGAGCCTGCGCTTTTGGTGGCGTTCATCGCTGCCGGGTTGTTGTTGAATATCACGCCGGGGGCGGATTTCGTCTTTGTCTCGGCCAGTGGGATGCGGGGCGGGCCGCGCATGGGGATGGCGGCGGCCTTGGGGGTGAACCTTGGCATCGTGGTGCATGTGACCATGGCGGCGGCGGGGCTGTCGGCGATCCTGCTGGCGCGGCCTGCGCTATATGATGTGATACGCTATGCCGGGGCGGCCTATTTGCTTTGGCTGGCGGTGCAGGCGTGGCGGCACGCCGATGATGTGCAGGAGGCGCGTGCGGCGCAAAGCCTGTTGCGCGCGGTGCGGCGGGGTTTCTTGACCAATGTGTTGAACCCCAAGACGGCGCTGTTCATATTCGCATTCATTCCGCAATTCACCGACCCCGCGATTGGCCCGCTTTGGGCGCAGATCGTGGTGTTGGGGGCGATTTTCACCGTGTTTGGATTTGCCTTTTCGCTGTGTCTTGGGGCGGCGGCGGGGGGCTTTGCCCATGTGTTGCGGGCCCGTGCGGGGCTTTTGAACCGGGTGGCGGGGGTGATGTTTGCCGGGCTGGCGGCGCGGTTGATCTGGGATTGAGACAAGGGCCACCGCGCGGCGGGGCCATAGACAAAGGGAGAAAGACATGGCGGATATGCCCAACAAAGCGAAGGTTGTGATCATCGGCGGCGGCGTTGTCGGGGCCTCGTGCCTCTATCATCTGGCCAAAAGGGGCTGGAGCGACTGTGTTCTGCTGGAAAAGAACGAGTTGACCGCTGGCTCCACCTGGCATGCGGCGGGCAATGTGCCGTCTTTTTCGACCTCTTGGGCGATCATGAACATGCAACGCTATTCCATCGACCTGTATGCCCGCTTGGGCGAGGAGGTGGATTACCCGATGAACTATCACCAGACCGGATCAATCCGGCTGGCCCATTCCAAGGAGCGGATGCAGGAGTTCGAGCGCGCCAAGGGCTGGGGCAAGAACCAAGGCATGGACCTTGAAATTCTGAGCGTCGAGGAGATCAAGGAACGCTATCCCTTCATCGAGACCCATGACCTTGAAGGCGCGCTTTACGATCCCAACGATGGCGATATCGACCCCGCGCAGGTGACCCAAGCGCTGGCCAAGGGTGCGCGCGACATGGGCGCCAAGGTGATCCGCTTTTGCCCCGCGACCGGGGTGACCAAGGACGGCGAGGGGTGGATCGTACACACCGACAAGGGCGATATTGCTTGTGATTACGTCGTGAACTCGGCGGGTTATTACGCGCAGCGGGTAGGCGAGTGGTTCAAGCCCTATGGCGGGCGCACCGTGCCGATGATGGTGATGAGCCATCAATATGTCCTAACCGAGGAGGTGCCCGAGATCGAGGCATGGTCGAAGGCCAATGGCGGGAAGAAGCTGCCGCTGCTCCGGGATGTGGACGTGTCTTATTACTTCCGGCAGGAAAAGCATGGCTTCAACATCGGCCCCTATGAGCCGAACTGTAAGGCGGAATGGGAAGAGTCGGGCGATGCGATCCCCGAGGATTTCTCGTTCCAGCTTTGGTCGGATGATCTGGACCGGATCGGCGACATCGTGGCCGACAGTATGGAGCGGGTGCCGGTGGCAGGTTCCGCCGGGATCAGCCGGATCATCAATGGCCCCATCCCCTATGCCCCCGATGGCATGCCCTTGATCGGGCCGATGCCGGGGGTGAAGAACGCCTTTGAATGTTGTGTCTTTACCTTTGGCATTGCCCAAGGGGGCGGTGCGGGCAAGGTGCTGGCCGAATGGGTGATTGATGGCGGGACCGAGTGGGATATGTGGGCGGTCGATCCGCGCCGCTATACCGATTACACCGATCACGATTATTGCGTGGCCAAGGGGATGGAAGTCTACGGCCATGAGTACGCCATGCATTTCCCGCATCACGAATGGCCCGCCGGCCGCGACAAGAAGCTGTCGCCGGTGCATGACAAGGTCAAGGCGCTGGGCGGTCAGATGGGGGCCTATAACGGCTGGGAGCGGGCCAATTGGTTTGCCAAGCCCGGTGACGATACCAGCGAGGAGGCCACGCAAACCTGGAACCGCAACGGGCCATGGGCCGTGCGGGTGAAAGAGGAATGTGAGGTGGTGCGCGATGCCTGTGGCGTGCTGGACCTGCCGGGGTTTACCCGGTTGTGGATCTCTGGCGAAGGGGCCGATGAGTGGCTGCGCGGCTTCGTGACCGGCGGTTTGCCCAAGGTGGGGCGGATGAACCTTGTCTATGTCGCCGATGAGCGGGGCCGTATCCTGACCGAGTTTTCCTGCATCCGGTTGGAGGAGGACAGTTTCGTTCTGATCACCGCCGCCACGGCCCAGTGGCACGATGGCGAATTGGTGCGCAATGCCTTGCCCGAGGGGTTGGAGTGCCGCGAGACCACCACCGAGCGCGACGTGCTTTTGGTGGCCGGGCCGCAAAGCCGCGACGTGTTGGGCGGGCTGACCGATGCCGATTTGTCCTTGCCGTGGCTAAGCCATCAGCATTGCACGGTGGCGGGCCAGAAGGCGTTTTTGATCCGGGTGAGTTTCACCGGAGAATTGGGTTGGGAAGTACATGCCGAGAATGACGCCATCCCGGCGATTTACGACGCGCTTTTGGAGGCCGGAGCCAAGCCCTTTGGCATGTATGCGCTGAATTCCTTGCGGATCGAAAAGGGTTATCGCGCGTGGAAGGGCGATTTGTCGACTGATTATTCGATGTTGGAAGGCGGGTTGGAGCGCTTCGTGAAATTCGACAAGCCGCAGGCGTTCACCGGAAAGGCCGCTCTTTTGGCCGAGAAACAGCAGGGCCGCAAGAAGGCCTTTGTGCAGTTGATCGTGGAGGCCGGGGAGGCGGATGCACCTTACATGGCCCCGATCTGGAGCGAGGGCCAGATCGTGGGTGAGGTGACCAGTGGCACATGGGGCTACCGTGTCAATGCCTCGGTCGCGCTGGCCATGGTGCGGGCCGATCTGGCGGTGCCGGGGACCGCATTGGAGGTCGAGATTTACGGTGAGCGGTGTCGTGCCGTTGTGCAACCCGATGCCCCCATGTGGGACCCTGAGAACGAAAGGCTGCGGGCGTGAGCATGGTGTTCGACGTCACCTTCAGGGGCAAATCGCCCGTCGCTCTGGAGACGCGGCGCGCGAATTTGCACCTTGCCCTGAGGACGGAGGGGCTGACGGTTGGTGTGGATATTCTGGCGACGCGACCGGGCATGACGACAGATGACCGGGGCGCGCCGGGATGGGACGCGCCGGTGGGTCTTGACCTGAGTGTACCGGGCGTGGCTTTGCCGGATGTCGAAACCGGTCTGCGGGAGCGGGAGATCGCATTTGCGGGCGTTCCGGAGCTGGATCAGGGGTTTTTCCATTATTGGGATCACGAAAGCCACGCGCGGTTGCGGGCTGTGCTGCGGTGTGACGCGACTGGCCGCTATACCGTTGCGGCGGAGGGAGAAAGTGAGTCGGGCCATCGATTCCGGCTGGATCAGGCGGTGAAGCTGGTCGCGGCCACGGCGCGCGACGATGTCGATGCCGGTAGCGCGCGTGTGCGCGCGTGTTTTGAGCCGGGGGCGGAACTGACCCTTGCCGACATGCCGAACGGCGGTGTGATCGCAAAGCCGGCGCAGGCAACGGCGTGACGGTGCGTGACTCCATGTCCGTCGTGTATCTGACCGGCCACGGCGGGCTCGACAAGCTTCAGTGGCGCGAGGATATCCCTGTGCCACAGCCCGGGAAGGGGGAGGTGTTGGTCAAGGTACTGGCCGCCGGTGTGAACAACACCGATATCAACACGCGCGAGGGGTGGTATTCGGCGGATGTGACGGGGGCCACTGGTGAGATGCAGGAAGGTGTCGAGGCCGGTGGCTGGGCCGGGGCCTTGCGCTTTCCGCTGATCCAAGGTGGGGATCTGTGCGGTCGTGTCGTCGCCCATGGTCCGGGGGGCGGGGCGATTGCCGTGGGCCGCCGCGTGACTTGCCCGATCAACCAACCGCGCCCTAGCCCGGAAAGTCCGGTTGGGTTCGAGGCTTTGGGATCGGAATACAACGGTGCCTTCGCGGAATATTGCGTGGTGCCGGAGTGCGATCTTTATGATGTCACCGAGGCGCCGCTCAGTGATGTCGAGATTGCCGCGATGCCCTGTGCCTTTGGCACGGCGGCGGGATTGCTGGACCGGGCGGGCGTTGCCTCGGGGCAACGGGTCTTGATCACCGGCGCCTCGGGTGGGGTTGGCTTGGCCGCTGTGCAATTGGCCGCGCAGGACGGGGCTGAGGTTGTCGGCGTCGCTTCCCCCGCCAAGGCGGATATCGTGCAAGAGGCCGGGGCGGTGCAGGTGTTGGGTCGAGAGGACACTCCGCCAGCGGATGCCTTTCATGCGGTGATTGATCTGGTGGCTGGCCCCGGTTGGTCGGGTTTGATCGACGCGCTGCGGCCCGGTGGGCATTATGCCGTGGCCGGGGCCATTGCCGGGCCGATCGTCGAGGCCGATTTGCGGCGGATTTACCTGCGCGATATCACGATCCATGGCTGTACCTATCAGCCACCCGAGGTCTTTGCCCGGCTGGTTGAGAAGATCAACGCCGGTGCGCTGCGCCCCTTGGTTGCCAAGACCTATCCAATGCGCGACATCCGGCAGGCGCAACAGGATTTCATGGCCAAGGCCCACGCGGGAAAACTCGTGCTGTTGCCGCCCGCCGTGGCCGCGCCGTAAGGGAAAGAGCTTCGTATCATGGCAAATATCACGCTTTTGGATGGCTCAATCGGGCAGGAACTGGTCAAGCGGGCGGGCGACAAACCGACGCCGCTTTGGTCGACGCAGGCGATGATCGATCACCCCAAACTGGTGGGGGAGGTGCATCTGGAGTACCTGCAAGCCGGGGCGACGGTGATCAGCACCAACACCTATGCGGTGCTGCGTGACCGCTTGGCGCGGGTTGGGCTTGAAGATCAGTTGGAGACCCTGACCGACAGGGCCCTCTCGGCCGCGCGCCGGGCGCGGGCGGCTTTTGGTGCCGGGCGCGTGGCGGGGGTGATTGGACCCTTGGTGCAATCCTATCGCCCTGATCTTTGCCCGCCCGCTGATGAGGCCGCCCAGATTTACGCCGAGCCAGTGGCGCTTTTGAAGGATCAGGTGGACCTTTTCCTGTTGGAAACCATGGCCTCGGTCGATCAGGCCGAGGGCGCCTTGCGCGCGGCTTGCGGGCAGGGGGTGCCGGTCTGGCTGGCGGTGACGGTGGATGACGAGGACGGCACCCGCCTGCGGTCGGGCGAGCCACTTGCCGATCTTGCCCCGCTGCTTGCGCGCTATCAGCCCGAGGCGATCCTGATCAATTGTTCGCGCCCCGAGGCCGTGGCGCCTGCGCTCGATATTCTCAAGACCTTTGGCCTGCCCATCGGCGCCTACGCCAACGGCTTTACGGCCATCAGCGAGGGCTTTTTGCAAGAGGCTCCCACCGTCGATGCCCTGAGCGCGCGGCACGATCTGTCACCCGCCGCCTATGCGGATTTCGCCATGGGCTGGATCGCCCAAGGCGCGCGCATTGTCGGCGGCTGCTGCGAGGTGGGGCCGGACCACATCCGCGAATTGGCGCGGCGGATCAAGGAGGCAGGCCATGAAATCGTCTGACCACCCTCGGTCTTCTTCTGTTGAAAAATATCCCGGGGGGAGCGTTGAAAATCCAAGGATTTTCAACGTGGGGGGCAGCGCCCCCCACCGGTCGGATCGCGTCAGCGATCCGAGACATGACTAGAAACACTCAATGAGGATAAACATGGCTGATCTTCCGCAAAAGGCCCGCGTGGTCATCATCGGTGGTGGTGTGGTAGGCTGCTCGGTGGCCTATCACCTGACCAAGCTGGGCTGGACAGATGTCGTCTTGCTGGAGCGCAAGCAGTTGACCAGCGGCACCACATGGCATGCTGCAGGCCTCATTGCGCAGCTTCGGGCGACGGCGAATATGACCAAGCTCGCCAAATACTCGCAAGAGCTTTACGGCAATCTGGAAGAGGAAACCGGCGTTGCCACAGGCTTCAAGCGGGTGGGATCGATCACCGTGGCCCTGAGCGAAGAACGCCGCGAAGAGATTTACCGCCAAGCCGCCATGGCCCGTGCCTTTGGCGTCGATGTCGAGGAAATCAGCGCGGCGGAGGTGCAGGGCAAATATCCGCATCTCAATATCGAGGGCGTCAAAGGCGCGGTTTATCTGGACAAGGACGGGCAGGGCGATCCGGCCAATATCGCGCTGGCCTTGGCCAAGGGCGCACGGCAGCGGGGCGCGATTGTCAAAGAGCGTGTGAAAGTGACCGGCGTGGCGCGCTCGGGTCAGCGGATCACGGGCGTCGATTGGCAGGCCGAGGATGGCGCCTCGGGGCATATCGAGGCTGAGATGGTGGTCAATTGCGCGGGCATGTGGGGCCATGAGGTGGGCCGGATGCTGGGCACCAATGTGCCGCTTCAGGCCTGTGAGCATTTCTATATTGTCTCGGAGCCCATCGAGGGGCTAAGCCAGTTGCCCGTCCTGCGGGTGCCGGATGAATGCGCCTATTACAAGGAAGACGCGGGCAAGATGATGCTGGGCGCGTTCGAGCCCACATCCAAGCCGTGGGGCATGCAGGGCATCCCCGAGGATTTCGAATTTGACCAACTGCCCGAAGATTTCGACCATTTTGAGCCTATTCTGGAATGGGCGGTGAACCGGATGCCGATGCTGGGCGAGGCGGGCATTCATACTTTCTTCAACGGGCCGGAAAGTTTCACGCCCGATGACGCCTATCACCTTGGGCGCTGCCCCGAGATGGAGAATGTCTGGGTCGCGGCGGGGTTCAACTCCATCGGTATTCAAAGTGCGGGCGGCGCGGGCATGGCGCTGGCCCAGTGGATGGAGGATGGCGCGAAGCCCTTTGATCTGGGCGATGTGGATATTGCCCGGATGCAGCCCTTCCAAGGCAACAAGCGTTATCTGGTGGAGCGGTCGACCGAGACCTTGGGTCTGCTTTATGCCGATCACTACCCCTACCGGCAAAAGGCCACGGCGCGCGGTGTGCGGCGCACGCCTTTCCATGCGCAGCTTTTGGAACAGGGCGCTGTCATGGGCGAAATGGCTGGGTGGGAGCGGGCCAATTGGTTCGCCAAGCCGGGGCAGGAGCGGGAATACCAGTATAGCTGGAAGCGGCAGAACTGGTTTGACAATGCCGCGACTGAACACGCCGCGATCCGGGGCGGTGTGGGCATGTATGACATGTCGAGTTTCGGCAAGCTGCGGGTCGAAGGGCCGGAGGCCGAGGGGTTCCTCAACCACGTTTGCGGCGCGGATATGGGCGTGCCGGTGGGTAAGATCGTCTATACTCAGTTCCTGAATGAGCGAGGTGGGATTGAGGCGGATGTCACTGTCACCCGCCTGTCGGAAACCGCCTATCTGGTGGTTACCCCGGCGGCGACGCGGTTGGCCGATGAGACATGGCTGCGCCGTCATCTGGGGGACCGGATGGTTGTGATCACCGATGTGACGGCAGGCGAGGGGGTTCTGGCCGTGATGGGGCCGCGCGCGCGGGAGGTGATGCAGGCGGTCTCGCCCAATGACTTCAGCAACGCGGCGCATCCCTTTGGTCAGGCCCGGCAGATCGAGATCGGCATGGGGTTGGCGCGGGCGCATCGGGTGTCTTACGTCGGTGAGCTTGGTTGGGAAATCTATGTCAGTGCCGATATGTGCGGCCATGTGTTCGAGACATTGATGGAGGCCGGGGGGGCACATGATCTGAAACTATGCGGGATGCATGTGATGGACAGCTGCCGGATCGAAAAGGGGTTCCGGCATTTTGGCCATGACATCACCTGTGAGGATCATGTTCTGGAAGCGGGGCTTGGCTTTGCCGTGTCGAAAACCAAAGCCGATTTCATTGGCCGCGCGGCGGTGGAGCGCAAGCGCGAAGAGGGATTGCGCCATCGCATGGTGCAATTCCGGCTGAGCGACCCCGAGCCGATGCTTTATCATAACGAACCTATCCTGCGGGATGGGCAGATCGTCGGCTACCTGAGTTCGGGCAACTACGGCCACCATCTGGGCGGGGCTGTCGGGCTGGGGTACGTGCCGTGCCAAGGGGAAAGTGCTGCGGATGTTCTGGCCTCAAGCTATGAGATCGACGTGGCAGGCACGCGGGTTGCGGCCGAGGCCAGCCTGAAGCCGATGTATGATCCGACCTCCGAGCGGATGCGCGGCTAATCCCCCTCGCAATCGGGGCGCGTTCGGGATATGGCCCGGAGCAAGCGGATTGGAGTGTGATGATGGATGACGAGGTTCTGGCGCGTATCGCGGCTTCGCCTGCCCGGCGGGTCTTGGGGGTTCTGTCGATGGGCGGGCTTGGCGCGATCTTGGTCTATGTGGCCATGGTGCGCCCACCTGCGCATTTTGGCTGGCAGGTTTTTCTTATCTTGATGGGCGTTGCCGCGCTTTATCTGGCCAATCGGATGCGCCTTGCCACGGCGGAAGTTCTGGAACTGACGCGCGAGGAATTGCGCAGCACCGATGGCACGGTAATTGCCCGCATCGAAGAGATCGAGCACCTGGACCGGGGCTTTTTCGCTTTCAAACCGTCGAACGGGTTTCTGATGCGGTTGAGCACCAAGAAAAAGGCCCGGTGGGAACCGGGCCTGTGGTGGTGTCTTGGACGGCGGGTGGGGATAGGGGGTGTTACGCCTGGATCGCAATCCAAGGCGATGTCCGAAATCCTTGCTGCCTTGATGCATGAACAGTCGACCTGAAGCTCGTTTGATCAGCCTTGGCCGAGGACCGCTTGATAGCTGACCTGTGGTACGAACCGCGGTGCGGTAAAGATGCGCGTTTCGATATCGACCGGTATGCTCAGACCCACGGAAAACAGCGAATTGAAGGTTGAAAACGCTTCAACGAGAATAATTTGCTGACCATCCGTCAAGATCGGCAAGGTGTCATGGGCGTTGCGAACGTCTTCATCCGCTAGGGGCTCCAAATCACCCGTTCCGCGTGTCTCGGACCACTGGAGTTCGTAAATGTCATCGGTGGCGTTGTATTCGACAACACTGACCCGGATTTGATTGTTTTCTCCATCGCCGACCATATCGTTGAACACTTGGCGTGTCCGGTCCATGTAGTTATCCGTGATCGGAAGCTGCTCGCGCGAGATCATGTCGGCGACAGTGAAGGTCGCCTTTTCGCGCGCGCTTTTGTAGCGGTGAATCTCGTGGAAATCGTAGGATGCCGCTGCGGCCCAGAACAACAGAGGCAGAGCGATCACGGTTTCGACCGTGATGGACCCGCGTGTATCTTCGCGGAAGCGTTGCAGCAGGGCTTTCAAACGTTGAACGAACATCTTACTCGGGCTCCTGAACGAAGGCGGTTATGGCAACGATGCTGGCATCACCGCTGGCGTCTTTCTTGAGTAGTTTACCCAAGAGGTCATCGGGAAAGAGCGGTTCGTATTTGTAGCAGGCACGCAGGACCATCAGATCGTTCTCGCCGCCACTTTGGAACATAACGGGTTCGCTTTCTTCCGCCCGGTCGGTGCAATCGACATCGCTGCTAAGCGAAGAGTAATTGCGGATGCTGCGGGTTCGCATTTCAAGGCGCAGCGAGCTTTCGCAATTGCGGATCAGGGCAGCATTGTTGCAGACGGATTCCTTGATGTCATCGTGGTCCCAGTTTGCGCCGGTCCCAAGGCGGATTTCGCGAACCGTCATGTCTAGGCCACGATCAAGCAGGGTGTGCCGAAGGGTGATGAACCCCAGTTCGATCGACATCAACATGAAGGACAGGAAGACCGGGAACACCAGCACGAATTCAACCGAGGCACTGCCACTGGTGTCGCGCCGGAAGCGGCGGAGTGTGGAAATCATGAAGTTCTTCATTGTGTCAACTTCAAAGCTAGGACGTTTGCGGCGATCGAGCCGAACGTCTGTTCAATGTTCAGGGTCGTTGAGTTGAAGTGATTGGCCGGAATACTGGCGCATTTTTCCAATTCTTCCGAGGCGCTCTCCGTTTCTCCCAACTCGAAGGCGATGGTGTAGATGGTCACGCCCTCTCTATCGGCAGCATGGCACGTATCGACCATGCGTGCGTTCTTTTCCGAACTGGTCAGACGGTCATTGGATCGATAATTGTACTGGTCGTAGGCGCCCGAGTCGCCGGTGATATCCATGTATTCATAAGGCGTCATCAGGCCCCATGCCTCTTCCCAGGAAAAGCGCTCGTAGAACTTGTCCTCGGGTTGATCGTAGTTTTCCTCGACTTTATCGATCGTCTCTTCTGCCAAATCCATGGTATCCACGGCCACGTCGAAATCTATCGACAGGTCGCTCAGGATACCGTCGTTTTCAGGTAGATCGGCGATCTTGGCGTCGAACTCCGATTGGGTGAAGGTGTCGCCTTGCGAGAAACCCTGTTCCGAGTCGAGGCGGATGTAGTGGTTCGATACCGGGGAGTAGACGTAGAAGGCTGGTTCGGGTTGCCCTTCCCCGCTGCCTTCCACTTCCACTTCGTTGTATTCGCAGGTCCAATACCAATACCATCCACAAAGGGGTTCGTAGTAGGAGACGTGGCCCCAGGGCGTGGTCGCGCGCACGAAGACCATTTCCGTTTCAGCGCCAGTCGGCTCGTTCAGAAGGTACAGGTTGGAATTGGGCCCGCGGTAATCGTCAATCACGTGTGAATCAGCCTGGTCGGGATTCAAGTGATTGTTGGGATCTCTCAGGAGATAGCTATTCGAGTTCGCACCATCGCCCATGATGACCATGATCTTCATGGCTTTGGAACTTCCGTAGGCTTCCGGCACGGTCGTGAGTTCGGTCGCGACCGTCATGGTGCGCGTCGAGGTGATTGCACCGTCGTCGTCGGTGACGGGAATCGTTTGTGCATTGGTTTTCAGAGCGGTTCCGACCGTCTGGAAGTTCGGGTCGAGGAGCGCCGCACCCCATTTCACGCCCATCTCGGAGGATGTACCACCGGCAGCCGTCAGGGCATCGATCTTGTCGTGCAGGTCGGCTTCATTGCTGGAGTAGGCAAGGATCTCGAACCGTGGATCGCTGTAGCAGGACGCGTTGTAGGCGCTTGACAAGCCTGCTTCGATGTCACCGTTTCCGACGGTGCCGAAATCGGCATTGTTCCAACTGCCATAATCAACCGAGGTGAAGACCGTCTGGGTGTATTTCCGGTCGTTTCCGATATAGCTGTCTTTGGACTCGATGTACGGGTCCTCAAAATCATCTTCGTGGAAGGTCAGGCACCGCGAGTAGTGGTGCGTCGTATTCACGTTGAGCACGTTGTAAATCGCTGCGGGCGGGGCCGAGTTGAAGCTGTAGGGAACGATCGAGAAGGCAACCTTGCCACCCTCGGAATTGTCGATGATCTGGGTTACGAAGCTTTTCGCAGCGGTTTTGAGCGCGTCCAAACGGTCGCCGGACATGGAGCCCGAGACGTCGAGCACAAGCACCACCTCAAGTTGCTGCACACCTGTCCGGGCCGTCGATGCGGCATTCGCCTTGAGCGTCTTGATGCCCGAAAGGCGCATGAAATAGGTGTCCAGCTCCTGACTTGCCGACGCGCTGACCTTGGCGGTCTTCTCGGTCATGATAATGTCACCTTCATTGAAGGTGTGCAGGTAATCCTCAAGGCCTGCCTTCTTGAAGTGGTCCTTGATGCGCTCTTCGGCGTCGGGCGTGTTGGGGTCTTCGTCATAAGGGGACGAGGCGGCTGCCAAGACAGCGGCATCCAGGTTGGCCTGCAGTTTGGCGCGATGCATCTCTTGCCGCATCGTGTCGACAGCCACGCCGCCCATGACCAACATGAACATCAGAATGAAGAAGGTATATACCGTCATGCTGCCGTCTTGGTCGTCACGGAAGCGTTGCAGTCTTGCGATCTGCTGCTTCACGCTGGTTTTGACCGCGGCGCGGAATTGTAGACCGATGTTATGCATTTTAGCACCTCTTCGGACGGATTTCGCCCATAGGAACGGAATAAGATCGTTATCGTATGCATAAGATAAATGGCGGAATTTAGGCCAAATTGGGAAAGAACATGGCGCAAAAGGTACCTTGCGTTGACGATGGGCGCGCTTTGCGTCGATTGTCGCGAAATTGGGGATATTCAGCTTTGGAACGGGAAACTTGGTGATTGCCGTTTGCTGCGGGTGGACAAAATTGTCGCATGCTTTAACGATATTGGAACGCATTCATTGCTACCAGAGCTGGCGAAAAGACCAGCCGACACCGGGGAGACCAACATGACCAAGACCAAGGAACCGACCTTTCGCGAAAGCGTGGATTTGATGTTCAACCGCGCGGTTTCGCTAATGGACCTGCCGCCGGGGCTGGAAGAGAAGATCAGGGTTTGCAACGCCACTTACACCGTGCGTTTCGGCGTGCGCCTGCGTGGACAGATCCATACCTTCACCGGCTATCGTAGTGTCCATTCGGAACATATGGAGCCTGTGAAGGGTGGTATTCGGTATTCAACCGCCGTCAATCAGGATGAGGTCGAGGCCTTGGCGGCGCTAATGACCTATAAGTGCGCGCTTGTGGAGGCCCCCTTTGGAGGGTCGAAAGGGGGGCTTTGTGTCGACCCGCGTGAGTGGGACGAGCATGAGCTGGAACGCATCACCCGCCGCTTCGCCTATGAACTGGCCAAGCGCGACCTGATCCACCCCAGCCAAAACGTGCCTGCGCCTGACATGGGCACGGGCGAACGTGAGATGGCATGGATCGCCGACCAATACCGGCGGATGAACACCACCGATATCAACGCGCGGGCCTGTGTGACGGGCAAGCCGGTGAACGCCGGCGGCATCCAAGGCCGGACCGAGGCCACGGGCCGGGGTGTGCAATACGCCCTGCGCGAGTTCTTCCGCCATCCCGAGGATGTGGCGAAGGCCGGGATGAGTGGCAAACTGGAAGGCAAGCGCGTCGTGGTGCAGGGCCTTGGCAACGTGGGCTACCATGCGGCGAAGTTCCTGACCGAGGAAGACGGTTGCAAGGTGACAGCCATAATTGAGCGTGATGGCGGGCTGATGGATGAAAACGGTCTGGATGTCGAGGATATCCGCAATTGGATCGCCAAGCATGGCGGGGTGGATGGCTATCCGTCGGGCAAATATATCCGGGATGGATCGAAATACCTTGAGCATGACTGTGACATCCTGATCCCGGCAGCACTTGAAGGGGTGATAAACCTTGATAATGCCGAGAACATCAAGGCACCCCTGATCATCGAGGCGGCGAATGGCCCGGTGACGGCCGGGGCGGATGCGATCCTGCGCAAGAAGGGGGCGGTGATCATCCCTGATATGTATGCCAATGCCGGCGGTGTGACAGTGTCCTATTTCGAGTGGGTCAAGAATCTGAGCCATATCCGGTTTGGCCGGATGGGCCGCCGCCAAGAAGAGGCCCGGCACGAATTGATTGTTGGTGAACTGGAGAAACTGGACAATCACCTTGGTGAGTCCTGGACCATGTCGCCGGATTTCAAGCAGAAATACCTGCGCGGTGCCGATGAATTGGAGCTTGTACGCTCTGGCCTGGATGACACGATGCGCACGGCCTATCAGTCGATGCGCACGATCTGGCATGAGCGGGATGATTGCGAAGACCTGAGGACCGCAGCCTACCTTGCCTCGATCGAGAAAGTCGCATCAAGCTATCGCGCCTTGGGATTGTAGGGATGAGCGATGGCCACCTCGGTGCGCAAAGCCTGCCGGTGTGGCGCGGTTGAGATGACCTTGGCCGTGCCCGCCCCGGCGGCGGGCACGCGCGTTACCTGCTTTTGCAAGGATTGCCAAACTGCGGCTCGGCTTTACGAGGACGGCATTGATATCCTTAGCCAGGCCGGCGGGACGGACATTTGGCAGACCACGCCTGACCGTATCACCTTCGCGAAAGGTGAGGACCAGTTGGAAATCCGGCGGTTGTCGCCGAAGGGGCTGTATCGGTGGGTCGCGCGGTGCTGCAACACGCCGATGATCAATACCATGTCAAAGGTTCATTTGCCTTTTGCGGGCGTCGTTCTGCGCCGTTCCGAGGTGGAAGCAGAGGCAGCCAGCCTTGGACCGTCACGTTGCCAAGCCTTCACGCGCGATGCGGTGCCCGAAAAGGGCATCCCGTCTGGTGACAGAGGCTTTTATTATGCCGGGTTTCGCATACTGGCGCGATTGGTGGCCGCATTGATGTCCGGGCGCAGCAGGCAAAATCCGCTTTTGAGCGAGGATGGCGCGCCTATCGCACCGGTCGTCGTAATATCTCTTGAGCAGCGAAAAGCCGCAATACCGAAGCACCTGCGTTAAGGCATCCAACGGCGTTTCTTCTTCGCGTCATTTCAGGCGACAGGCGGGATCTTGATTGCCCGGTTTCGAGATTGCCGCAAATAATTGCGTGGCGCCGTTTCCGACCATTGCCATCGGGCATGGAACTTGGTTCACTCCGGCCGAAGTATCAGGGAGATGGCGATGCGCTTTTCCGGTTTGCGCGTTTTGAAAGAGGGCCTGACAGGCAACAAGGTCTGGCAGTCGCATTGGCGCGATGCGACACCCAAGGATGCCTATGACGTGGTGATCATCGGCGGCGGCGGGCATGGCCTTTCAACCGCCTATTACCTGGCCAAGGAGCATGGCATCACCAATGTCGCGGTGCTTGAAAAGGGGTACCTTGGAGGCGGCAATGTTGGCCGCAATACCACCATCGTGCGGGCCAACTACTTCCTGCCGGGTAATTCGGAATTCTACAGTCATTCCCTCAAGCTGTGGGAAGGGTTGGAAGAAGACCTGAATTATAACGTGATGCATTCGCAGCGCGGTCAGATTGCGCTTTTCCATTCCGATGCACAGCGTGACGCGGCGATCCGGCGGGGCAATGCCATTCGCAATCAGGGCGATGATGTCGAGCTGTTATCGGTGGCGGACCTCAAACGCATGCTGCCCTATCTGGATTATGACCAAGCGCGCTTTCCCATCTATGGCGGGTTGTTGCAGCGGCGGGCGGGGACCGCGCGGCACGATGCCGTCGCTTGGGGCTATGCCCGGGGGGCGAGCGACCGGGGCGTGGACCTTATCCAGAACTGCGAAGTGACGGGCATTGATATCGAGGGCGGAGTCGTCAAGGGCGTGCAGACCACGCGCGGCGCGATCAAGGCCAAGAAGGTGGCGATCATCGTCGCGGGCCGGTCCAGCCAAGTGGCGCAGATGGCAGGTATGCGCCTGCCCATTGAAAGCCATGTCTTGCAGGCTTTTGTGACCGAAGGATTAAAGCCCTGCATCGACCATGTGGTCAGCTTCGGCATGGGGCACTTCTATATCAGCCAGTCGGACAAAGGGGGGCTCGTTTTCGGTGGCGACCTGGATTTCTATGCCTCTTACGCCGCGCGCGGCAACCTGCCCATGGTGGAGCATGTGATGGAAGCGGGGATGACCCTGATGCCCGCCATCGGCAAGGCCAAGGTATTGCGCAGTTGGGGCGGGATCATGGATATGACGCCCGATGGCTCGCCCATCATCGACAAGACCGGGGTCGAGGGCCTCTATCTGGATGCGGGTTGGTGTTATGGCGGGTTCAAGGCGGTGCCGGGATCGGGGTTCAGCATGGCGCATCTGGTGGCCACGGACAGGCATCACGACCCGGCGGCGCGTTTCCGTCTGGACCGCTTCCGCACGGGGCGGGGCCTGATGGACGAAGAAGGCACCGGCATGCAGCACAACCTGCATTGAGGCGCGACATGGGTATTGGCAAAAAGCGGATGAGTTGGGAGAGCGCGGCATGAGGATCACCTGCCCCTACTGCGGAGAGCGCGACCGGCGCGAGTTTTATTATCAGGGCGATGCCGTGGCGCTTGATCGGCCCGACCCCGAGGCCGGGGAGGCGGCATGGGATGACTACATCCACAACCGTGACAACCCGGCGGGGGTGACCCGCGATTTGTGGTATCACGAGACCGGCTGTGGCGCTTGGGTGGTGGTCACGCGCAACACCGTAACCCATGAGGTGTTGAGTTGTGAGTTGGCGCAGGACGCCAAGGAGGCGGGCGCATGAGACTTGCAGGAAAGGGCCAGATCGACCGAAGCCGCCCGGTCAAGTTCCGCTTTGACGGCGTGGAATACGAGGGGCTGAAGGGCGACACATTGGCCTCGGCGCTTCTGGCCAATGACATTCGAATGGTGGCAAGGTCGTTCAAGTATCATCGCCCGCGCGGGATCATGACAGCGGGCAGCGAGGAGCCGAATGCGCTTGTCACCCTTGGCCTTGGCCCCGCTCAGGACCCCAACGTGCGGGCGACCACGGTGGAGCTTTTCGAGGGGATGATGGCCCGGCCGCAGAATTGCTGGCCCTCGCTAGGGCTTGATCTTCTGTCGGTTAATGACCTAGCAGCCCCCTTCCTTGGTGCGGGGTTTTATTACAAGACCTTCATGTGGCCCAAGGCGGCGTGGGAAAAAGTGTATGAGCCGTTTATCCGGCGTGCGGCGGGGCTGGGTGCCTTGTCGATGGAGGCCAATACCGACCGCTATGAAAAGGCCTTTGCCCATTGTGATCTTTTGGTGATCGGTGCCGGGCCTGCGGGCCTGATGGCGGCCTTGGCGGCAGGGCGCGCAGGGGCCGATGTGATCCTGTGTGATGAGGACATGCGCACCGGTGGGCGGCTAAATGCGGAACGCCTTGAGGTGGGCGGGCAGTCAGGTGCCGCATGGGCCGAGGCGATGACCGCTGAGTTGCAGGCGATGCCCAATGTGCGGGTGATGACCCGCACCACGGTAACGGGCGCCTATGATCAAGGCACCTATGGCGCGCTTGAACGGGTGGCCTCGGATGTGGCCATGCGCCCCGGTGCGCCGCGCGAATGTTTCTGGCGGATCGTGGCCAAGCGCGCGGTGCTGGCGGCGGGGGCCTTGGAGCGGCCCGTGGCCTTTGCCAACAACGACCGGCCCGGTGTGATGATGGCCGGGGCTGTGCGGGCCTACGTCAACCGCTGGCGGGTCAGCCCCGGGCGCAGCGTGGCGGTCTTTGGCAACAACGACTCTGCGCATCGCACCGCCGCCGATCTGATCGCGGGGGGCGTGCATGTGAGTGCTTTGATCGACAGCCGCGCCGAGGCGCGCTGTGATCTGGACGTGCCGTTTTATGCGGGCCGCGAGGTAAGTGCGGTGCATGGCGGGCGTAGCGTCGAGGCGATCTCCATCAGCTCGATCAGTGGGGTTGAGAAAATCCAGGCCGATACCTTGGCGGTATCTGGCGGTTGGAACCCCTCGGTGCATCTGACCTGTCATATGAACGGGCGCCCCGAGTGGAACGAGCGGATCGCAGCCTTCGTACCGCAAGAAGGGGCGGTGCCGGGGATGCTCACCGCCGGGGCCTGTCGCGGGGATTTCTCGACCCGCGCGTGCCTTGAGGGCGGTTTGGCCGCAGCGCGTGAGGCGATGCAGGATATCGGGCGCGCCGTGCCGGATATCGACCTGCCCCGCGCCGAAGATAGCGCCTATGACATCGCGCCGCTTTGGGTAGTGCCGGGCAAGGGGCGCGCGTGGCTGGATTTTCAGAACGATGTGACGGTGAAGGACGTCAAGCAAGCGGCCACCGAGAACTTCCAAAGCGTGGAGCATATGAAGCGTTACACCACGCAAGGTATGGCGCCGGATCAGGGGAAGAACTCCAACATCGGGGCCTTGGCCGTGCTGGCCGATGCGACGGGGCGCGGCATCCCCGAGACGGGCACGACCACCTATCGCCCGCCCTTTGTGCCGGTGCCGATCGCGGCCATGGGGGCAGGCGCGCAGGGCAAGGGCTTTGCGCCTGAACGCTTCACCACATCGCACAAGGCAAGCGTGGCGCGCGGTGCGCCGATGATCGAAGCGGGGCTTTGGTTCCGGCCCAGTTATTTCCCGCAAAGGGGTGAAACCCACTGGCGGCAATCTTGTGACCGCGAGGTGCGCATGGTGCGCGAGGCCGTAGGCGTGGCCGATGTCTCGACCCTTGGCAAAATCGACATTCAGGGGCCGGATGCGGGGGCCTTCTTGGATTTCGTTTATACCAACATGTTCTCGACCCTCAAAGTGGGGCGGGTGCGCTATGGCCTGATGCTGCGCGAAGATGGCCATGTGATGGACGATGGCACAACGGCGCGCTTGGGCGAAAATCACTACCTGATGACGACCACCACCGCGGCCGCGGGGCAGGTGATGCGGCATCTGGAATTCGTGCATCAGGCCCTGCGCCCTGATCTTGACGTGAGGTTTACCTCGGTCACCGAGCAATGGGCGCAGTTCGCCGTGGCGGGCCCGAAGGCGCGCGACGTCCTAAATGGGTTGCTGGATACGCCGCTAAGCGATGAAGCGTGGCCCTTCATGTCCTGCGGGGCGGTGAGTCTGGCCGGGGTCGAGGGGCGGCTGTTCCGCATCTCCTTCTCGGGCGAACATGGCTATGAGATTGCCGTGCCGTCGCGCTATGGCGATGCCTTGTTCCGTGCCTTGGTCAGCCGGGCCGAGGGCGTGGGCGGCGGGCCTTACGGGATGGAGGCGCTCAACGTCTTGCGGCTTGAAAAGGGGTTCATCACCCATGCGGAAATTCATGGCCGCGTGACGGCCTTTGATATCGGCATGGAGCGGATGGTGAGCGCCAAAAAGGATTGCATCGGCAAAACCGCCGCGGCGCGTGAGGGGCTGAATGGCTCCGAGCGTGAGCAATTAGTTGGCCTGCGCCCGGCGGGTGAGGTCAAGATGCTGGTGGCGGGCGCGCATTTGTTCAACGCCGAAGCCGAGGCGGTGCGGGTCAACGACCAAGGCTATGTCACCTCGGTCGGCTATTCGCCCATGCTGGAGGCCAATATCGGCCTTGGGTTCCTGCGCAATGGCCGGGTGCGGCATGGCGAGGTGGTGCGCATGGTGGACCATCTGAACGGTGTGGAAACCCTTTGCGAGGTTTGCGACCCTGTGCAGTTCGATCCAGAGGGAGGGCGGATGCGTGGTTGAGTTGAAAGCGAAAACGCCCTGCGAGGGATTGTTGCCGATTGAGGTGGGCGACCTGCGGCTGAGCGAGGTGGAGGCCGGGTTTGTGACCTCGGTCGCCGCTTTCAAAGACAAGGATGCGGCCTTGTCGAAAGCGCTGCAGGCGGCGCATGGGCTTGAGATGCCCGCGCCCAACCGGGTGAGTGAGGCAGGCGATGCACGGGCCATCTGGTTCGGGCCACGCATGGCGCTGTTGATGGGCGTTTCGGCGGACCCAAGCCTTGCCGCCCATGGCGCCCTGACCGATCAATCGGATGCTTGGGCGGTTGTGCGGCTTGAAGGCGCGCGGGCGGCGGATGTCTTGGCGCGGCTGACACCGATTGATCTGCGCCCTGGTGCATTCGGCCCCGGATCAACCGCCCGGACCGAGCTTCAGCATATGCAGGCTTCGATCACTCATTTGAGCGACGGCACGTATCAGATCATGGTCTTCCGCGCTTTTGCCGAAACCCTTGTGCATGACCTCAAAACCGCGATGCAGGGCGTGGCCGCGCGGCAGGGATGAGGGGAGGGGACGGGCGGATTTCCCCGGCCCGCCCCCTTACATTTCGCGCCAAGGGCATTAGGTTGCCCCCCAACGCTTTTGACCCAAGAGGTAACCCATGACCCGTTTTGCCGCCCTTTTGCCCGCGCTTTGTCTGGCCGCGCCCGTGATGGCGCAGGACAAGGAAAGCCTCTGCGCGACTTCTGCTGAGATCGTGGATTCCGCGGTCGAGGCCCGTCAGGACGGGATGCGCCAGAAAAAGGCGATCCGAACGATTGGCGAAGGTCTGGAAGGCGATGCGGCGATTTATAAGCCCGCGGTCGAGCCGATCGTCAATTGGGTCTACACACTTGAGGAAGATCAACTGACCGACGAGGTAGCAGCCACCTACGAGGAGGCCTGCTTGGCGCAGTAAACTCTGCGCCTCTTCCGCTTGCCGAAAACACTGGCTTGCCCATATATGGATATATGAGCCTGCCCCCCGGATTCCTTGACGAGCTACGCTCGCGCCTGTCGCTGACCGATGTGGTCGGGCGCAAGGTGATGTGGGACACCCGCAAATCCAATCAGGGCAAGGGCGATATGTGGGCGCCTTGCCCCTTCCATCAGGAAAAAACCGCCAGCTTCCATGTCGATGACCGCAAGGGGTTTTATTACTGCTTTGGCTGTCACGCCAAGGGTGATGCGATTTCCTTTGTCCGCGAGACCGAGAACGTCGATTTTATGGAGGCCGTGCGCATTCTGGCCGGGGAAGCGGGCATGCCGATGCCCGAACGCGACCCACGTGCACAGGAAAAGGCCGACCGCCGCACGCAACTGGCCGAGGTCATGGAAATGGCCGTGCAGCATTTTCGCCTGTCGCTGAAAACCGGGGCGGGGGCGGCGGCGCGGGATTATCTTGCCGGGCGCGGCTTGGATGAGGCGGCGCAGGAGCGGTTCGAGATCGGCTTTGCGGCGGACGCGTGGCAGGGGCTTTGGGACCACCTGAAAAACAAGGGTGTCGAGGATCAGATGATCCTTGATGCGGGGCTGGCCAAGCCCAGCCAGAAGGGCGGGCGGCCCTATGACACCTTCCGCAACCGGATCATGTTCCCGATCCGGGACCCGCGCGGGCGCTGTATTGCCTTTGGCGGGCGGGCCATGGACCCGAATGACAACGCCAAATACCTGAACTCACCCGAGACCGAGCTTTTCGATAAATCCCGCACGCTCTATCACCACGGCCCGGCGCGTGAGGCGGCGGGCAAGGGGCAGCCCCTGATCGTAGCCGAAGGCTATATGGATGTGATCGCATTGGCGCAGGCGGGGTTCGGGGCCTCGGTGGCCCCCTTGGGCACGGCAGTGACCGAGCATCAGTTGCAACTGCTTTGGCGCATCACCGATGAGCCGATCATGGCGCTTGATGGCGATACGGCGGGCCTGCGGGCGGCTTATCGGGTGATTGATATTGCCTTGCCGCTTTTGGAGGCGGGCAAAAGCCTGCGGTTCGTTCTGATGCCCGAGGGGCAAGACCCGGATGACCTTTTGCGCGCCAAGGGAGCTGGGGCGGTGCAAAAGCTGTTGGATGAGGCCATGCCCATGGTGCAGCTGTTGTGGCAGCGCGAGACCGAGGGGCGCAATTTCGACAGCCCGGAGCGTAAAGCGGCCCTCGACAAAGCGCTGCGCGAGAAGATCAAGCTGATCCGCGATCCGTCGATCCGAGGGCATTATGAACAGACGATCAAAGATCTCACTTGGAAGCTGTTTAACCCCCGCCGTAGCGGAGGGCAGAAACGCTTCCGGTCTGGCAAGTGGGAGCCCATTCCCCCTGTTCCAACAAGCACTAAAAGCTCGCTTCTAGTGGCTGCCGGGGATGAGGCGTGGATTCAGAAGTGCGAAGCGGTCATTCTCGCGACGTTGATTTGTTGCCCATCCATTTGTGATGAGTTTGGGGATTCGCTTGAAGTGATGGAGTGTGCCGTACCTGATCATGCGCGATTGCGTGATTTGATCTTGCGTCACGGCCCGGACGGTGGCGACGCTTTGCGCCAAAGGATTGATGAAGTAATGGGGCCGCAAACCCTTGAAAACCTTATGGCGCTGCCCCACGTTGCCCTTTCACCTGCAGTGCGTCGTCGCGACGATGATGAAGCGGCACGTATGACCTTAAATGAAGCGTTCGCCAAACTAAAAGCCGAAGCCGGATGGACCGCAGAGGTTGAGGAAGCTTCCGAAGAAATTGCGGGTGTCGTTGATGAAGCCATGACTTGGCGTCTTGGTCAGGCGGCCGAAGCTAAAAATCGGGCGCAGCGCAGCCAGCAGGAAGACAAGGCAGAGTACGAGGTTGGAGACAACGGCGCGCGAATCAGTCGTGACGAACGCGACGCGTTTGCAGCGTTGCTGGAAAGGATCAGATACTCCAAGTCAGGCCATTGAAGGGCTTTTGGCTAGGATTATGTAAGAAAAACAGGGTAAACGGGTGTGCGAATCATGCGAACGCGTTATTGATTCGATTTTAAGAATCACCCGATCGCCCTTTCGTTCAGGAGAACTTCATGGCCGCCAAGGACACCGACGACCAGAAACCCGAAGACCAAGAGGCCGAAATCTCGCTTGATATGAGTCAGGCCGCGGTCAAGAAGATGATCGGGGAGGCGCGTGAGAAGGGCTTTATCACCTACGATCAGCTCAACAAGGTTTTGCCGCCGGATCAGGTGAGCAGCGAGCAGATCGAGGACGTGATGTCCATGCTCAACGAGATGGGCATCAATATCATCGAGGAAGAAGAGGCCGAAGAAGAGGACGGGAAATCCACCGCCGTTGCCGAGATCGGCAAGAAGGGTGAGATTACCCTCGGTTCGGGCAAGGAGGAAAAGCTCGACCGCACGGACGACCCGGTGCGCATGTACCTGCGCGAGATGGGCTCGGTCGAACTTCTGAGCCGCGAAGGCGAGATTGCCATCGCCAAGCGCATCGAAGCGGGCCGCAACACGATGATCGCGGGGCTTTGTGAAAGCCCGTTGACCTTCCAGGCGATCACCATCTGGCGTGACGAACTGTTGGGCGAAGACATCCTGCTGCGTGATGTCATCGACCTGGAAACCACGTTTTCGGGTCAGATGGGCGAAGGCCTCGATGGTGCCGAAGAGGACGTCGTGGCCGAGGCGGCCAATGTGACAAGCGCCCCCACTGAGAAAAGCAAAGACAGCGAGCCTGAACTGGATGCCGATGGTAATCCGATTGCCAAGGACGATGACGACGAGGAAGAAGAGCAGGCCAACATGAGCCTTGCGGCCATGGAAGCCGCCCTCAAGCCGCGCGTTCTGGAAACGCTGGATCGCATCGCGGAGGACTTCGCCGAACTCAGCGAGATGCAGGACAGCCGGATCTCGGCCACCCTGAACGAGGATGGCTCATTCAGCGAGGACGCCGAGGCCAAGTATCAGAAACTGCGTTCCGAAATCGTGGAGCTGGTGAATTCGCTTCACCTGCACAACAACCGGATCGAGGCCCTGATCGACCAGCTTTACGGCATCAACCGGCGGATCATGCAGATCGACAGCGCCATGGTGAAACTCGCCGACCAAGCGCGCATCAACCGCAAGGAATTCGTCGATGCCTATCGCGGTCGCGAGTTGGACCCGACCTGGCTGGACGACATGGCGCAAAAGCCCGGACGTGGCTGGCAGATGTTCATGGAGCGCCAACCCGAAAAGGTTGCTGAACTGCGTGCTGACATGGCGCAGGTGGGGCAATACGTGGGGCTGGATATCAGCGAGTTCCGCCGCATCGTGAGCCAAGTGCAAAAGGGTGAAAAAGAGGCCCGGCAGGCCAAGAAAGAAATGGTCGAGGCCAACCTGCGGCTGGTGATTTCCATTGCCAAGAAATACACGAACCGTGGCCTGCAATTCCTTGATCTTATTCAAGAAGGGAACATCGGCCTGATGAAGGCGGTGGACAAGTTCGAGTATCGCCGGGGCTATAAATTCTCGACCTATGCCACATGGTGGATCCGTCAGGCGATCACCCGCTCGATTGCCGACCAAGCGCGGACCATCCGTATCCCGGTGCATATGATCGAGACGATCAACAAACTGGTCCGCACCGGGCGGCAAATGCTGCATGAAATCGGCCGCGAACCCACGCCCGAAGAACTGGCCGAGAAGCTGCAAATGCCGCTTGAGAAGGTTCGCAAGGTGATGAAAATCGCCAAGGAGCCGATCAGCCTTGAAACCCCCATCGGGGACGAGGAAGACAGCCAGCTTGGTGACTTCATAGAGGATAAAAACGTTGTTCTTCCGCTAGATAGCGCCATTCAGGACAACCTGAAGGAAACCACCACGCGGGTTCTGTCGAGCCTGACACCGCGCGAAGAACGGGTTTTGCGGATGCGTTTCGGCATCGGCATGAACACTGATCACACGCTGGAAGAGGTGGGCCAGCAGTTCAGCGTGACGCGCGAACGGATCCGGCAGATCGAAGCCAAGGCGCTGCGCAAGCTGAAGCATCCCTCGCGGTCGCGCAAGCTGCGGTCGTTCCTGGATCAATAAGCGCGGCTATGTCCTTGTTTTCCAAGCTTTTTGGCGGCGGCAAGCCCAAGCCCGAACCGGAGGCCGAAGCCGAGGTTTACGAGGGGTTTCGCATCATCCCCACGCCGCAATCCGAAAGCGACGGCTATCGCCTTGGGGCGCGGATCGAGAAAGAGATTGATGGCGAGGTGAAGGTGCATCACCTGCTGCGGGCGGATGTGATCCGGTCGTTGGAGGAGGCGCAGGCCTTTTCCATCCGCAAGGCCAAGCAGGTGATCGACGAGCAGGGCGAGCGGATTTTTCGCTAACCGCGGCGCCTGCCGAGTTCTGTACAAGTTGTACGTTTGACCCCGGAGTTTTGTACGAACCTCCGGGGTTTCTTTTGGACCACTGTACAAGTTGTACATTTCGTACAAGTCGTACGCTTGCCCGCCGTTTTTCGTACGAAAATCGGGGGGTGGCCTTGGGGCGTCGTACGAGTCGTACAACCCGTACGAAAGCGGCGCGCTTATCAGGCCTGACGGCCTTCTGCGCGAGGAGCGGAGCGATGAGCGCCCGCCGTGCGCCTTGGTGAGGATCGTGCAAGTTTGGTTAATGCCGCTTTTGTGGGGCGGGCCAAAGATGAACAGGGCGCGCGCCCGTGTCACGGGATGGAAAGGGATGGGCCGGTGCGGGTTTGCCGTGCTAGAACTGTCCAAAGCCATTCCCGGGAGCCTGCCAGATGCGAAAACCGATCCTGAGCCTCGCGATGCTGATCGCCGCCAGTGGCGCACTGCGTGCCGAGGGATGCTATGGCCCCGGCGAGCCGATGTTTCATTGCACGGTCAAGGATGGCGCGAAATCGGTGGATGTCTGTTTGCAAGGTCGGGTCGCCTATTACCGTTTTGGCCCGATGGATGCTGCGGCAGAGATGCTTTTGGCACAGCCCGTGGCGCAAGTGCACATGATACCTTGGAACGGGATCGGGCGCACCATCTATGAAGAGGCGGGGTTCTCCAATGGGCCATTCGACTATACCGTGCATTACGCGATTGACCGCATCCCGGAAGACGGTGAGGTCACGACCAGTGTTTCAGGTGGGGTGACGGTGATCAAGGGGGACCAAACCGTGGCCCAGTTGCTCTGTGACGCGGGCTCGGTTTCGGTGACGGATATCTATCCGCTTTACGTGGCCAAGGAAGCGGCGGGCCAGTGTTGGGATCGCGAGGCGTTTCAATGGGGGCCGTGTTGAGCCGAATGCAGACGGAGTTTCAGATCGGCACGCGGGGGCAGGGCCTGTATGAGTTCACCCGTGAGGCGGTGAGCTGGACCCGGGAGCAGGGGGAGCAGGCCGGGCTTTTGACGCTGTTCGTGCGGCATACCTCTTGTTCGTTGTTGATACAGGAGAATGCCGACCCCGAAGTGCAGACCGACCTGCGCAATTACTTTGCACGGCTGGTGCCGCCGACGACGGATCCTTCGATGGGGTATCTGACGCATACCTATGAGGGGCCGGATGACATGCCTGCCCATATCAAGGCGGCGATGATGCCGGTGAGCCTGTCCATTCCGGTGCGTGGCGGCGTACCTGTGTTGGGCACATGGCAGGGGATATACCTCTTTGAGCATCGCGATGCGCCGCATACCCGGAAGGTCGCGGCGCATCTGGTGTGACGGTCAGTCTTCGAGCACGAAGGTCACCGCCATGTTGACCCTGTAATTCGAGACCTTGCCGTTTTCCACATCGACGTTGCTATCCTTGATCCACGCCCCGCGGATGTTGCGCAGCGTATTCGAGGCGCGTGCGATGCCTTGCTCGACGGCGTCGTCGAAGCTTTTCGTAGATGTTGAAGAGATTTCAGTGACACGTGCGACGGACATTGCATTCTCCTTTCGCTTTGCTGGTCATGTCATCAAATCAACGCACGAGAATGGCTGTGGTTCCATTGGACAGGGATCAGCCCGTGGGCATGATCGTGAGGTTGCGGACATCGGCGCGCTTGGGTTGTTCAACTGCGAAGATCACGGTTTGCGCCACATCCTCGGGTTTGAGCTTGTCTGGCTTGGCCTCGTTGAAGAAGGGGGTATCGACCATGCCCGGCGCGATGACGGTGCAGCGCCCGCCCCACTCGCGCATGTCTTCGCTCATGTTGCCGCCGAAGCCGTGGACGAACCATTTGGACGCACCATAGACCGAGGCGGGCAGATGGATTTGTCCCGCGACCGAGCCGGTGAGCACAAGGTGGCCTTTGCTTTCCTTGAGCGCTTCGTAGGTCGCCTTGACCGTCCAGAGCACGCCCATGACGTTGAGATCCATCATGGCTTGCCATTCCTCGGGGTCGCCCTCGGCGACGCCGGGCGTGTCGAGGCCCATGCCCGCGTTGGCGAAGACGGCGTTGATCTGGCCGAATTTGTCCTTGGTGGCGGTGACGGCGGCGGTGAGGTCATCGTAGTTGGTGACGTCGCCGGTGATGGCAAGGGCGGTGTCGGCACCGAGTTCTTGGACGAGGGTATCCAGTTTGTCGGCACTGCGGGCCATCAGGGCCACGCGCCAGCCCTTGGCCACGGCGGCGCGGGCGGTTTCGGCGCCGATGCCGGAGGAGGCACCGGTGATGAAGAGGGTCTTGTCGGTCATGTCCTGGCCTTTCTTTTGTTGGCGTTCACCCTGACCTAAGCCGGTTTTCGCGTGTTTTAACCCCCCGGTGCCCTGCTTATCTAGCGGTGTAAATTCCCCTCTACCCAAAACCTTGCGGCTGTCCTATAGTGGCTGTGGATAAGTGGGCCATGAGACCCACGACCAGTGAGGCAGAGAAAAAAAGGGGGACGGCCCATGCGCTGCCCGTTTTGTGGAAATATTGACACTCAGGTAAAAGATTCCCGGCCTGCGGAGGATCATGTTTCGATCCGGCGGCGGCGGTTTTGCCCGGCCTGTGGCGGACGGTTTACCACCTATGAGCGCGTGCAGTTGCGCGATCTGGTGGTGGTGAAGACCAATGGGCGGCGCGAGGATTTCGACCGTGACAAGCTGGAACGCTCAATCCGGATCGCGTTGCAAAAACGCCCGGTGGAGCCCGAACGCATTGAGCAGATGATTTCCGGTATCGTGCGGCGATTGGAAAGCATGGGCGAGACGGATATTCCCTCGAAAACCGTGGGCGAGATCGTCATGGAAAGCCTGGCGCGGATTGATACCGTGGCCTATGTGCGCTTTGCCAGCGTCTACAAGAATTTTCAGGCGGCCGATGATTTCGACAAATTCGTGAGCGAGTTGCGCCCTGACGAGGCGATCGCCGAAGCCAAACAATCGGACGAGTGAGCCGGGAGACTGACGCCCGGTTCATGGCGCTGGCCCTGTCGCTTGGGCGGCGGGGTCAGGGGCAATGCTGGCCCAACCCGGCGGTGGGCTGCGTGATCGTGCGCGAGGGACGGATCGTGGGGCGCGGTTGGACCGCGCCCGGCGGGCGGCCCCATGCCGAGGCGGTGGCTTTGGCGCAGGCGGGCGCGGCGGCCCGGGGCGCCACGGCCTATGTCACGCTGGAGCCTTGCGCGCATCACGGGCAAACCCCGCCCTGTGCCGAGGCGCTGGTTTCTGCGGGTGTGGCGCGGGTGGTGTCTTGCCTGACCGATCATGATCCGCGAGTGGCTGGCAAAGGGTTTGATATTTTGCGGGCGGCGGGCATCACTGTTGAAACCGGCGTTTTGGCCGAAGAGGCGGCGCGCGATCTGGGCGGGTTCCTGAGCAAGGCCGCCGGTGGACCGCCGCATGTGACCTTGAAGTTGGCCACCTCCTTTGACGGGCGGATTGCCACGGCGACGGGGCATAGCCAGTGGATCACCGGGAATGCGGCACGGCGCGCGGTGCATGGCATGCGCGCGCGGCATGACGCGGTGATGGTGGGCGCGGGCACGGCGCGGGCAGATGACCCGATGCTGACGGTGCGTGATATGGGGGCGATGCGCCAGCCGGTGCGCGTGGTGGTGTCTCGGCGGTTGGATATCCCGCTGATGTCGCAACTGGCGCGGACGGCCAAGGATGTGCCGGTTTGGCTGTGCCACGGTCCGGATGCTGACCCGGCTCTTATCGAGGCGTGGCAAGGCGTGGGTGCGGAGTTGATTGCCTGTGATCTTGTGGGGCGACAGTTGGATATGGCCTCGGTTCTGGAAAGTTTGGGCGCGATTGGGCTGACGCGGGTGTTCTGCGAAGGCGGCGGGGCCTTGGCGGCCTCGCTTCTGGCCGGGAATTTCGTGGATGAACTGGTCGGCTTTACCGCCGGGTTGGCCATCGGCGCCGAGGGCCTGCCCGGGATCGGCGCGCTGGGGCTGGAGCGACTGGACGAGGCGCGCAGGTTCGAGTTGATCGAGACCTGCGACATCGATGGCGATGTGATGCACCGCTGGGCGCGGCGCTGACACTTGGGGGCGCTGCCCCCGCCGCCCTTCGGGCGACTCCCCCGGAGTATTTACAGAAAGATGAAGACTGGAGGCGGTTCATTTTCATCTTTCCCAAAATACTCCCGCCGGAGGCATCCGACAGAATTCAAAAGAGATGCGGATCCAGTGATGCGCTAACGCCAGAGCCAGGCGTGGCTGGCCAAGGCGCCTTGGAGCTTGGCCGTGAGGCGGTTGGCCGGGCCGGGCTTGGGAAGCGGACCATGGGCGAGGCGGTCGACCACCAGTTCGGCGGGACAGGCGGTGCGCGTGACCGGGTCGAAATAGCGCGGGTAGTCGATGAGCGTGGCATGAACCAGCCCGTCGAGGCTGGGCCGTGCCGTGCGGCGTGGCGGCACATCGCCCAGATCGCGGGTCAGGCCCCATCCGGCGTAGAAGGGCGCGCCGGTGGTGGTGACGCGCAGCCCGCGCAGGAGGGCCTCAAACCCCAGAAGCGAGGTCATGGTCCAGACCTCTTGCACATGGTCGAGTAATGGCGCGGGGTCGGTGTTGGACAGCACGGCGTCTGCCAGAGTTTCCAGTTTGTCCGCCGGAATGGTTCCGGGGCGCAGGCCCGCTTCCACATCGGGGTGAGGCTTGTAGAGGATCACTGCCTTGGGATTGGCCGCGCGGGCCTTTTGCAGCAAGGCGAGGTTGGTATTTATCTCGCCCGCGCCGAGGCGGATGGAGGCGTCGTCCTCGACTTGGCCGGGCACGAGTATGCGGTGGCCTTGGGGCAGATCGGGCAGCGCGCCGCCGAGGTTGTATTTCGAGAGCTTCAGGTCGATGAGGTTGGCGATGAGCGCCTCGGCGCGGCGCTGTTGGTCGGGGCGCAGGGTGGCGCGTTTTTCGATTAGGTATTCAAGGCGTGAGGGGTGGCTTGGGTCGTAGTAGATGCCCAGGTCATCCAGCACCAGCGAAAGCGGCGGGATGAGATCGGCCCCAAGCCCGCGTGAGCGCAGGAAGCCGTCCTCGACGCGCAGGGCATCTTTGGGGGCCTCATTCGCGCGGTTGGCCCAGACCATATGGCGGCGTTGGCCCTTGGCCTTGGGATTGAAGCTGACCCCGCGCGGTTTGCCGAAAAACTGTTGCAGGGGTTTGCGTTTCCAAAGGCGCATGCCGTGGGCTGTCCAGCCGTGCCGGTCCTCGCGCCATGCGCGGGTTCGGGCGGCGAGGGTTTCGATGGCTTCTTCCATGGTGCAAAGCCGGTCGTGGTAGGGGTCGTACCACGTGGGATAGAGCACCATGGCCCCGGCGAAAAGCTGTGCGCGGCTGAGGTTGCGGCCCCGGCGGGGCAGAGGGGCGGGGTGATGATCTTGAGTCAGGCCCCAACCGGCATAGAAGGGTTGGCCGAAGACGTGGGGCTTGTGGCCTGCAAAGATCGCCTCGAACCCCAGTTGCGAGGTGACGGTATAGACGGCGATGGCCCCGTCGAGGAGCGCCCAAGGGTTGACCGGGTCAGGCAGGAGCGTGATGCGGTCGGTTTCATCTTGCGCGCTGAAATAGCCGGGGCGGTGGCCTGTCCGGGTTTCCGGGTGGGTCTTGATCACGATGCGCGCGCCGGGGTGATCGACCTGCGCGGCGGTCAGCATCTCGCGGAAGGTGTTGGCATCGGCGCGGCCGTGGGTGACCGAGGCATCGCCGCGGGTTTGGTCGATCACCAGCACATAGCCGGGATCGGGGCAGGGGGTGCCCGGATCGAAGCCCGAGTATTTGCTAAGCTGCGCCTCTTGCATGCGGGCGATGCCAGCGCGGGCGCGGTCCATCAGCACGGTATCGTCGAAAGGATGGGTGGCCAGCAGGGTTTCAAGATCCGAGGCTGCGTTGGCGTCGAAGTAGATGCCGGTTTGGTCGATGATGAGGCCGAGGGGCGGTTCGCCTTCGCGGCCGGGATGCAGAGATCGCAGGAAGGCATCTTCGAGGCGGACAAGCGATGCGCCGGTTTTGGCGGCCACCCTCTCGCCCCGTTTGGCGTAGGGGCTTTTGCCCCAGACGGCGATCAGGTCGTCCGGGCCGGGGCGGCCAAGCTGGAGCGGCAGGCCCGCAAGCGCCATGATCCGGCGGATGCGGGATTGGCGCAGGAAGCCCGCGTTGAAATAGAAAACCCGCCGCGAGGCTGTCGCGGCGGGTGGTTTCGGACCGGGGGCGGGCATCAGCCGCCGCCGAGTGTATCGCTTGCGGTGGAGATGCTGCCAACCGCGCCGAGCGTGCCGGTCAGGGCCGCGATGACCCTGCTCCATTGGGCGAAGGGTGCTTCGGTGACATAGAGCGTGTCGTCGTCGCGCACCGAGAAGTCGCGGGCCATGAACATGCCGTTGGGTTTGGTCAGGTCCAGCACGTAGATCAGGCGTTGGGCACCCTCAAGGTCGGTGCGCCCGAGAACCTGATTGGCAATGGCCGCCGGTTCGTTGCGCATGACGAAAACGCCGGTCGGGTCTGAGGCGGCGGCGTTCAGGCCGCCGACTTGTGCCAGCGCCTCGACCGCGCTGAGGGTTTGCGATTCGAAGGGAACGCGGGCCTGTGCCCCGGTGGCGCCAAGCGCGGTGAAAGCGCGGGTGTCTGCCTCGACCAGGATACGGTCACCGGCGCGCAGGGCAATGTCGAACTCGGGGTGCTTGAACAAGTCCTGGAACCAGACCTTGGAGCGCTTGTCGCCGCGGATCACGGTGATCTGGGCAATTTCGGGTTCAATAGCGATGCCGCCAGCGTTGGCGAGCATGGACGAAAGCGTGCGGGTGGGGCGCTCGATCGGGTAGACGCCCTGACCGCCGACAGCGCCCACGAGGCTGACCGTGGCGCCGTCACCGGCGAGGCGGCGGACCTGAACCTGTGGGTCGGGCGTTTGTTCGTCGAGTTTGGAGGTGATGATCCGGCGGATGGCCTCGGGGGTGTTGCCTGCGGCGCGGATGCGGCCCGCGTAGGGCACGAAAATGAACCCCGCGCCATCGACCTGTACTTCTTCGAGGACGGTCTGGTTGGCGGCTTCGCCGGCCAGTAGACCATCGTCGACGTTTTCCCAGATGGTCAGGCCCAGGGTGTCGCCCGGTCGGATCGTGTCGGAGCCTAGCGTGGCGGCATTGCGGAAATCATCGGTAAAGCCAAGTGCGGGTTGCACGGCGGTGGCCCGTGTCACGCGGTCATTGACGGTGACGACGAAAGCGTCGCCCTGACGTTGAACGGAGCCTGCGAAGATCTCGTTCTTGCTGGGTCCCACACGGGGCAATACGCCACAGGACGATACCATCGACACCATGACCAAAAGGGCGACGGGCCGCGCCCAACGGTTCGGTTTGGATTTCACTGCTCGGTCTCCTCGACCTGTTATTCTGCCTCAGTCTTCTTTTTTCGTCATTCTAGCCAAAGGTATTGGCAAAATCCAGTCTGTTGGCGTTCTGGGGTCAGGTCACCACGCGCAACTGTTGCCTTGGAGCCGCGGTGCCGGATTTCAGCGCATCGTAGGGATCTTCGGGAGCCAGCATCATATCGACCGCTTGGCGCAGGAGTTGCCGCCGCCCCGAGGACGAATAAAAACCGCCAGCGATCTGGCTGGTTTCCAGAAGGTAGCGGCGATAATCGGTATAGGCGCGCCGGTCGGGGCGTTCGGCTCCGGCGAAGAAATCGCGCAGGGGTTTGGTAGAGACGAACTCGGGCTTGGCATAGACCGCAGCACCAAAGGTCTTGAGCGGGATACCGCGCCAGAGCACCTGTTGCGCGGCGGTGGAATTGACGGTGACGGCGCTGCGCGCCTCGTCCAGCAATTTGGCCAGTTTGCCACCGCGGACGTAATGCACGCGGTCTGCGATTCCGGCGGCACGGGCGAGGCGCTTCAACTCGCGCCGGATGGGCACGCGGCCGTCTTCCAGGGGGTGTGCCTTGATCACGAGGTGGTGATGTGGCGGTGCGCCCTTGGCGAAGCCGTCGATGACGGTTTCGAGAAACTCGGTCATCGTGGAGAAGGGCGAGTGGGCCTGAAACGAGCTGTCGTGCTCAAGTTGCAAAAGCGCGAGATGATAGGGAAACCCGCCATGGCGGATGCGCCATGTGGCGATACGCCGGTCTATAGCTTGAGCGGGCATCAGGAGCAGACGTTGCAGGTAGAGCTTGAATTCCTGTGTTACGCTTAGCGCGCGGTGAGGGCGGAAATTGCGGTAACGCCGGTTCAACAGCATGACACAGCCATGGTAGGCTGCGCCGTAAAAGATGTGCTGGCGCATGTCACCCCAGCTGGCCGGGGGCAGGGCGGTGTCCATATCGGAGTTGTGCAGCGCCTCGCGCATTTGCGGGACGGTCATTTCCATCAGGCGCGAATTGCCGTTGGTGCCGCCGCGTTCATAGGTCACCCAATATGGGCGCATGTACCCTTCCTCAAAGACGTGAACGCGCAGGCCCTGTGCCTTGGCTTTTTCGATCGCTTGGGCGTGGATCGGGCGGGTGTCGCCGTAAAGCACAACGTCGGTCACGCCTTTTTCCGCGACAAGGTTTTCGAAGGTAACGGGCCAATCTTCGTGACTGCCAAGGAAGGGGATATAGCTGTGCTTGTTGCGCCAGAAGGCCCGGTCCCCGGCGTTGAACCCAACGCGCCACACAGTGGCTCCGGCGCGTTCCAGCATCCGGCCCAGACGCGCGAAGAAGGGCCCGTGCGGCCCTTGCAGGAAAAGAAATACCCGATTGTCGCCTGTTAGCGTGCTCATGAACGCGACTGCCTTTTACCGCGTAATATACAACAGGTATTGGTAAGGAATGAATAGGGCAAAAATGTGGCCTCGGGGTTGCGTGTGTCAGGGGGCCAACAGTCGAATGAGCCAAGGAAACTTGGTGATACCCCATTCAGGATTCATGAGGTGAACCAAGAAGGGTTTGGCATATCCGGCTGTGATGGGCGTTCATAAGCAGTTTCTATTGCAAACGCCCTTGTTTGAGCGATGGCGCTGTGCAGGCGCGGGGCTTGCAAAGCCCACGCATTTTTGGAGGCCGCGGTTGAGGCCAGACGTGGCGAATGACCGGATAGAGCCCAAGGCCGCCATCAGGCGCAGTCCGGGCATCGTCCGACCTGGAGGGCGTTTGCAAGGATTGTGTGGGGCCTGAC
>NZ_CAJXNN010000030.1 GCF_913057115.1 uncultured Roseovarius sp. | reverse complement strand
GCGGTGTCGGCTCGGAAGAAGACTTCGCCCTGATCGAGAAACTGGCCGACAAGCTGGGTGCCGCCGTTGGTGCCTCGCGCGCCGCTGTCGACTCGGGCTTCGCCCCGAACGACTGGCAGGTGGGTCAGACCGGCAAAGTGGTCGCGCCCGAGCTTTATGTCGCCGTCGGAATCTCGGGGGCCATTCAGCACCTCGCCGGGATGAAGGACTCCAAGGTCATCGTCGCGATCAACAAAGACGAAGAAGCGCCGATCTTCCAGGTCGCCGATTACGGCCTCGTCGCCGACCTCTTCGAGGCGGTGCCGGAACTGACCGAGAAGCTGGGCTAACAGGCCTGTTTCGTACGAGTCGTACGAAGGTTTCGGGGCACCCCGGGATTTTCGTACGAAACTCGCGTACAAAACGTACGAGTCGTACAAAAATGAAGGCCCGCCCCACCGGCGGGCCTTTTGATTGAAACCTGCCCTTGCAGCGCCCCGGTTTGGGGGCCTATGCTCTGGCCAAATCAAGCGGAAGGGCATCCCATGGAAATCCAGAAAATCGGCGTGATCGGCGCGGGCCAGATGGGCAACGGAATCGCCCATGTCCTTGCAATGGCTGGATATAATGTGCTTCTCAACGATATTTCGCAGGAGGCACTTGATAAGGGTCTGGACACCGTTCGCAAGAACATGGAACGCCAAGTCAGTCGCGAAAAGATGACCCAAGAGGATATGGATTCGGCGCTTGCCCGCATTTCGCCCACCCTCACCCTTACCGATCTTGGCCAAACCGATCTTGTGATCGAAGCCGCAACCGAAAAAGAAGCCGTAAAAACCGCTATTTTTCAAGAACTTGTGCCGCATTTGCAGGAGCACACGATCCTCACGTCGAACACCTCTTCGATCTCCATCACCCGTCTTGCCAGCGGCACAGACCGCCCCGAACGCTTCATGGGCTTCCACTTCATGAACCCAGTGCCGGTGATGCAACTGGTGGAGCTGATCCGCGGCATCGCCACCGACAAACCCACCTATGACGCCTGCCTTCAAGTTGTTGAAAAACTTGGAAAAACCGCCGCCAGCGCCGAGGATTTCCCAGCCTTCATCGTCAATCGAATCCTGATGCCGATGATCAACGAGGCGGTTTATACCCTTTACGAAGGGGTGGGCACGGTGAAGTCCATCGACCAATCCATGAAACTGGGGGCCAACCACCCCATGGGCCCCTTGGAACTTGCTGATTTCATTGGATTAGATACCTGTCTTGCCATCATGAACGTGCTGCACGACGGACTGGCCGACACCAAGTATCGCCCCTGCCCCCTGCTCACCAAATACGTCGAGGCCGGCTGGCTTGGCCGCAAGACGGGCCGGGGTTTCTATGACTATCGCAGGGACGAGCCTGTCCCGACGCGCTAACCCTCGATAAACCTTTGAAATCGCGTGCCTTTTAGCGCCTCGATCACCTCATCACGATTGGCCAGCCGGTCAATCGAACGGCCTTGAACAATCTTGCGCATCCGCACTTCGGGTTTGTACGGATCAACCCCAAGGAAGCGATGCACCTCGTCCATGATGGCCGAGGTCCGCTCCGGCCCGGCAAAGAAATCCTCGTAGAGGACATGCATCCGGCGCTCTTGCGGAATACCTGCAAGCATTTGATTTAACGTTGTATTTTCAGCCTCAATCACACCAAGCGCATCCAACACCTCTTGCGGCTCAAGCCGCAATTGGGTGTCGGGCTGTCCGTTCTTCCCCTCACGAATTTCCACCACGCCAGACGCTTCCAGCATGGCGTTTGAGATCATTCGGTCCAAAAGGTTTTCCCGCTCCAGACCGATTACCTTGATGCCGGGCCTCTGCGCCAGATACTCCGCGACCCCAAGCCTTTGAAAATTTAGTGCAAAATCCTTTATCCCGATGTGCTGAACCTTTGACAATCGCTTGCCATCGCGAGGCCGCTGCTTGATGCGCCTCTGCACCGTCCGGGCCGCAAAAGCCAAGCGGTGCCCCCATGGATTGGCCAGACAGAAATCCAGATAGGCCGCATCATTGCCACGAAAGGCCCCAAGTCGGCGCTGCACCTTTCGGATCAGGTTCCAATCGCCCAGAACCTCTCCGTAATTCAACACTTGCGGGTGCTGATTAAGCAAGTTGACCAAAGCGTTAGACCCACTGCGCCCCAAGGTCAAAATCACATGCTGCCCAGCCATACCGCACCTCCGCGCGCCCAGAACAAGAAAACCCGCGCGGCTCGTGGCCGCAGCGGCACAGCGCGCTCAATAGCAAGTTTTTCATGGAAAATCAGCCCCTTCACGGGTCTGCCACGACACACTGTTTTTCTGCTCACGCCTTGGGCTCGGCCTCCTCGGCCAACGACAGGGTATGCTCGCGCAGCCAAGACATGAAGCCACGCGGATCGCTTTCCAGCATTTTCATCCGATCCGCTGTAATCGGCGCACCGACAACCGGCTTTTGCGGTTTGTTGCAGCTATAAACCACCTCATGCAACAACAGGCTTTGCCGGAGCGTCGCCGATATACGATTGGCCATTTGATACCATCGGGAATTCGCCCCGGGAAAATAGATCGGCACGACCTGTGCGCCCGAGCGGCGGATCATCTGCGCCGTGAAAACATTCCACTCCCGTTCAATGGCCGGGCCGAACAGGCTATCGGATGATGACACGACACCGGATGGGAAGACACTGATCAATCCGCCCTCTTTGAGGTGCGCCATGGCCTTGGCACGCATTTCCACCGATTTGCGCTGTGCATCCGGTTCATGCGGGAAGGGCACTGAAATCATGTACGAAGCGGCGACCTCGTCGATACCGGTCAGAAGCGCACGGGTGAGGATCTTGTAATCGGTCCGGCGGCGGCCAATTAGGTCGGCCAAGATCATCCCATCCACCAAGCCATGCGGATGATTGGCAACAACCACAACCGGGCCGTCCTTTGGAATATAGTCCAGTTGATGATCAGGCGTCAGCAGGTCGATACCCATGGTATCAAGTGCGGCGCGCCAAAAGGCCTGCCCCGTCGGAGCCCCGCGTTTCTCGAACTTTCGGATCATACGCAGGATCGAGATCTTACCGGTAAACCACTCGATGGTTCGGATCATCGTCGCCGTCAGCGGCGTATCGAAGGAATTGGCATAGGTCAGACTGCGGCGGTCATACTTGGTAAAGTTCACCGTCGTGCCGGGGTCATCTACGGCGTGCTTGTCTGTCCTTTCAGCCAAAGTGTTGTTCCCGTCCCGTTGCGCAGTCGCGCACCTCTTCACATATCTTCGCCGAAACGGCCAGCCACCAAAGCTTCGATCGCATCGGCCAATGCCTCGGCGTCAGGGCCGGAGGTTTCGACGTCAATAGTCTTTCCTTTCGATGCTGCCAACATCAAAAGACCCATGATGCTATCGGCGTTCGTTGATTGACCATCATGTGAAACCTCGGCTGTCGCATCGAAGCCTTCTACCACCTCTACCAGTTTCGCGGCTGCACGCGCGTGCAGGCCTTTCTGGTTCACGATCTTCAATTGTCGAATGGTCTGCTCGGACATGCTGGTTCAACTCTCCCCTGCCTTATCAGCCTGAACATTGTGGCTGTCTATGTATTTCCGGCCCGCGTCAAGCGCCGCACGCGCAGCCTCACCAATAGGCAAGTGGCGGCTTTTGACCAGTTTTATCAACAGAGGCAGGTTTGCACCGTAAAGAATGCGTCGGTCCGTTGGGCTACAGGCCTTGAGCGACAGGTTAGAGGGTGATCCCCCGAAGATATCCGTCACGATCAAGACACCTTCACCCGTATCCACGGCATCGGCCGCTTCGCATATTTCGGCCTGTTTCGCGGCACGATCATGGTCCCCTTCGATCGTGACGGCTTTGATCCCCACTTGCGGGCCGACGACATGTTCGATCGCGCTCAGGTATTCCCGGGCGAGTCCACCATGCGCCACGATCACGATTCCGATCACCGCCGTCACTCTCCCTGGGTTTGCGTATTCATGCCTAGGTTCAGCCGTTTAGGCGTGGACTTGCCGCGCCGTTCCAGCTCTCGATGCCTAATTGACACTTGCCAGCCACTCTTCGCAAGGGCCTGCGCCAAGGTTTCTGTCATTGTGACGCTACGGTGTTGCCCGCCTGTACACCCAAAGCCGATGGAAAGGTAGGCTTTGCCCTCGGCCTCGTAGGCAGGCAGCAAAAGCGTCACCAAATCCAACACACGGTTATGGAACGCCTCAAAACTATCATCCTGCATGACATAATCTGCCACGTCCGAATCCCGTCCGTCCATGCCGCGCAGATGCTCTTTCCAGTAGGGGTTCCGAAGAAACCGGCAATCGAGAACCAGGTCAAGCCCGCGCGGCAAGCCGCGCTTGTAGGAAAAGGATTGCACGGACACAGCCAGTTGCCGCTCGCTCGTCGGGGCAAACCAACGGTCCAGTTCCGCACGCAGGTCATGTGGTGACATCTCGGATGTGTCGATAAGCATATCTGCCCGCGCCTTGATTGGACCAAGTAAATCAAACTCTCGCGCGATGCCGATCTCGGCGTTTTCCTCCGGTGCCAATGGATGGCGCCTGCGGGTTTCCGAAAAGCGCCGCATCAGGATGTCTGGGCTGCAATCGAGATACAAAACCTGCATAGGTGTATCCGCCATCCCCCCCATTTGGTCGATGGCTTCGATCAATGCCGCTGTTGAAAAGTCCCGGTTTCGGGTGTCGACGCCAAGGGCGAGTGGCTTTGTCGGATCGGGGCCGTCAAGCAGCCTTGGCAAAAGCGAAAGAGGCAGATTGTCGATGGCCTCGTAGCCGATGTCTTCGAGTGCATGGATCGCAGTCGTGCGCCCCGCGCCAGAAGGCCCGGTGACCAGCACAAGGCGGTTGGATTTTGATGCAGGGGCTGTCCCGGTCATCCTGTCGTCCTTTATCAATCGACCCGTCCATGTTGGAGATATAGCAGGACCGCCGCAGGAAAATGGGCTGCATCCAGCTTTCGCAGAACCGGGACACTATGGCCCAAAAGAGATGCCTGTCGCCACGGTGGCAAGCGGTCGTCTTCAGCACGGTCCATCTCGACGATCAAGGTGAGCTTGGCACGGGACGTTGTCGGAGCCGGCAAGATACCGACTCCACGGGCCTCGATCTTGCCTTTAAGAATATCAGGTGCCATGAGCGACACCCCGTCAAAGGAGCGACAAACAATCGTTCGATCATCCGCTATAAGCGACGCGCCAAGCGCAATAAGTTGCAGTGCGAGCGAGGATTTCCCACTTCCGGATGAGCCCCGGATCAACGCCCCGCGGTCGCCAAGCGCGACACTGGTCGCATGAAGGACCTGGGGGTTATCGACATCCTCCCCGGATGCGTTGCTATCCCCAAACGGAAAGGTCACGGCTCAAACAGGAAGCCCCACGACAAAGCGTGCGCCAAGCGGCTCAGAGGAGACATCGGCATCGTTGGGGCGAATGTTCTCGGCCCAGATCACCCCATCATGCGCTTCGATGATTTGCTTTGAAATGGACAACCCAAGGCCTGAGTTGTTCCCGAAATCATTACCCGGCCGCTCGGAATAAAAGCGCTTGAATATCTTGGTCAAGGCCTGTTCGGGAATGCCGGGTCCGGTATCTTCAACGACTATCAGAACCCGGTTGTCGCGTTTGCGAATCCAAAGCCGGATCGCATCCCCTTCTTCGCAGAAACTAATGGCGTTCGTAATCAGGTTTACGAAGACCTGGGCCAAACGCGCCTCGAGCCCGGTGAAAACGATGGGGTCTTTAGGGAAATCCGATATGAACTCGATGCCCTTCTTCTCGGCTTCTTCACCAAGGAAATTCCCGATGTTGCTGAGCATCGTGATCAGGTCGAAAGGTTCTTGTTCCTCCTTGACCAGTTCGCTGTCCAGACGAGAGGCATTCGAAATATCACTGACCAACCGGTCCAGCCGGCGCACGTCATGCTCGATCACTTGCAACAGCTTTTCACGCTGATCTTCGCGCTTGGCAACGCGCATCGTGCCGACAGCCGAGCGCAGGCTGGCCAGCGGGTTCTTGATCTCATGAGCCACGTCGGCGGCGAATTGTTCGTTGCTGTCAATCCGGTGGTACAGGGCGGCAACCATGCCACGTAATGCGCCGGAGAGCCGCCCGATTTCGTCGGGCCGCGCGGTCAGGTCTGGAATACGGATGCGTCCACCACGGCTGTTGCGGCGGTTCCGGTCCCCGCCGATTTCAGCCGCCGATGCAAGATCGGCCAACGGATTTGCGATCGTGGAAGCCAGAATGAGGCTCAAACCGATAGAGACAAGTGTGGCAATTAGGAACATCTGCAAAACCCGCTCCCGCTCTGCGGCGGCGACGCGGTCGATCTCACCAGTGGCGCTGGACATTGCCACAACGGCAACCGCACGATCACCTTGCATGACGGGGCTGGCGACCGAAAAAATCGAGTCTCCATTCAGTTGACCGGTCGCGACCTGCGTGCCGTCCTCCAGTGTCGGGGCCACAAGGGCCTGTGCCTGCGCCTGCGTCGATTCCTCGCTCCGCTCACCCGACAGCGCGTTGAACGGAACGGAAAGCCAATTCCACACCTTGATCAACGTATCGGTAATTGCGGTCGGCTTATGATCAACCGGGTTTTCAGGTTGCGGGCGTGTTCCCAGGGTCTGACCGGCGAGAACACCACTAGTGTCAAAAACGAACACCTCGACACCCTCTTGGATGTCGAGGCCTTGAAGTGTTTCGGCCACGTTCACACCGTCACCAGTCACCAGATTGACCGGTGCATCAGACGGAATCTGTGCTTCGAACACATCGGCAATCAGCTCAACCTCGCCCACGAGGCTGTTGGCCCGTTGCAAGGCGAGACTGTCGCGCGAGGTGTTCAGATAAAGAATACCAGCAACCAAGACGCTGAGCGCGATCAGGTTGAAGGTGATGATCTTCCGCGTCAGCGAGGATTCTCGAAGAGAAAAGAAACCACGCCGTTCGCGCCGAACACGAAGCTCATCCTCGACGACATTATCCGGTGCTACGAAGTCATCCCCAAGGACAACGTCGTCATCCTTGTGGGACGGAACATCGCGCATGCTCACCCCCTCGACCAGCGCCATTATTCTTCGTTGTACCTGTAACCGATACCATAAAGCGTTTCGATTGCCGAGAACTCAGCGTCGACCATCCGCAGTTTCTTGCGAAGGCGCTTGATATGGCTGTCGATCGTACGGTCATCAACATAAACTTGGTCGTCATAGGCCACGTCCATCAATTGATCCCGGCTTTTGACGAAGCCAGGGCGCTGTGCAAGCGCCTGAAGAAGAAGGAACTCAGTGACCGTCAGGGCAACATCCTTTCCTTTCCATGTCACCGCATGCCGCAGGGGGTCCATACGAAGCTCCCCCCGTTCGATAACCTTAGTTTCCTCGGTATCGCCGACGATTTCGCCAGAGACCGCATCCTGCCGCCGAAGAAGCGCACGAATGCGTTCGACCAAGAGACGCTGCGAGAAGGGCTTTTTCACGTAATCATCCGCGCCCATGCGAAGACCGAGCACCTCATCGATCTCATCATCCTTGGACGTCAGGAAAATGACCGGGATCGAGGTTTTCTGCCGAAGTCGCTGCAACAGATCCATGCCGTCCATACGGGGCATCTTGATATCCAGAACGGCCATATCGGGCAATTTCTTGTTGAAAGCATCAAAGGCCTGCTGACCGTCATTGTAAGTTTCAACCTCGAAGCCTTCCGCCTCGAGAGTCATGGAAACCGATGTCAGAATATTTCTGTCATCGTCCACGAGGGCGATCTTAGACATGCTACTATCCTTATACTGCTCTTGTTGCCTGCTTTTTTCCGTCACTATGCGCCTTTTTTGCCTTTACAATCAATCCCAAAGTGCGAATCGGACCGTCTGCCCGCCTCAATTTGGGCAAAAAAGCATTAGGAATGGCTAAATTGACTCACTTTTCAATTTGGGGGTGAGCCAAATGTTTTCGATAACAGAAGGCTGGTTGCGCTAACTTCGGATTGGTTGCGCTAACTGCGCTAAAGCGTCCTGTTCTTTTGCAGAACCGTCATGTTAAGAGGCCCGCGACGGTGGGCATTTCGCCGCCAATGGTCTTGGGCGCAAGGCGCCCAGTAAAAACCGCCGACTGGCGGGCATCACGAAACAGGAGCGTGACACAATGGCATTTGGACGGGTGAACCCGCGGTTTCGGCTTGAAGATCAAGGCATCAAAGGGCTGGGCGATGTCCACTACAACCTAATCGAGCCTGCACTGATCGAAGCGGCCCTCAAGAACGGCGAAGGTACACTTGGCAAAGGCGGCGCTTTTCTTGTGACGACGGGCAAATTCACCGGTCGCTCCCCCAAGGACAAGCATGTCGTAAAAACTGATAGCGTGGTTGATACCATTTGGTGGGAAAACAATGCCGAGATGTCCGCCGAAGGGTTCGACGCACTCTACGATGATATGATCGCCCATATGCAGGGCGGCAAATACTACGTCCAAGACCTTGTCGGTGGCGCCGACCCGGCACACTCGATCAATGTCCGCATGGTGACAGAACTGGCTTGGCACGGCCTTTTCATTCGTCACCTCCTGCGCCGCCCCGAACGCGAGGCGCTTGATAGTTTCACCGCTGATTTCACCGTCATCAACTGCCCCAGCTTCCAAGCCGACCCGGCCAAGCACGGCTGCCGCAGCGAGACCGTGATTGCCCTGAATTTCGATCGCAAGATCATCCTGATCGGCGGCACTGAATACGCGGGTGAAAACAAGAAGTCGGTCTTTACTCTGCTCAACTACCTACTGCCGGAAAAGGGCATCATGCCGATGCACTGCTCGGCCAATCATGCCGATGGCAACCCGGTAGACACTGCCGTGTTCTTTGGCCTTTCAGGCACCGGGAAGACCACGCTTTCGGCTGATCCGGCCCGCACCTTGATCGGCGATGACGAGCATGGCTGGTCCGATCGTGGCACCTTCAACTTCGAAGGTGGTTGCTATGCCAAAACGATCAATCTGAATGCAGAGGCCGAGCCGGAAATCTACGCCACCACCTCGAAGTTCGGCACCGTGATCGAGAACATGGTCTTCGACGAAGAAACCCTGGACCTCGATTTCGACGATGACTCGCTAACCGCGAACATGCGCTGTGCTTATCCGCTCGAGTACATCTCCAACGCATCGGAAACAGCACTTGGCGGCCACCCCAAGAATGTCATCATGCTGACCTGTGATGCCTTTGGCGTCCTGCCTCCAATTGCCCGGCTGACCCCGGCGCAAGCGATGTATCACTTCCTGTCGGGTTTCACCTCGAAGGTCGCGGGCACCGAGCGCGGCGTGACAGAGCCCGAGCCCACTTTCTCGACCTGCTTTGGTGCCCCCTTCATGCCACGCCGCCCCGAAGCCTACGGCAACCTGCTGCGCGACAAGATCGCCAAGCACGGCGCGACTTGCTGGTTGGTGAATACCGGCTGGACCGGCGGTGCCTACGGCACCGGTTCGCGCATGCCGATCAAGGCGACACGTGCCTTGCTGACCGCGGCACTTGATGGTTCGCTGAATGAAGTCGAGTTCCGTAAGGACCCGAATTTTGGCTTTGACGTGCCCGTGGAAGCACCGGGTGTGGCCGAGGTTCTGCTTGATCCGCGCCGCACATGGGACGACCCCGATGCCTATGATGCGCAGGCCGAAAAGCTGGTGAAGATGTTTGCCGACAACTTCGCACAGTATGTGCCCTATATCGACGATGACGTGAAAGCTGCTGCACTCGGCTAACTCAAGCACACAAGACATCTGAAGGCGCCCCGTCCAAAAGATGGGGCGCCTTCGTGTCAGGCCCTTGCGTTGCGCCGCAATTCGGACGGTGAGGCACCGTAGTGCTTGCGCATGGCCCGCGCCAAGGCCGCTGGGTTTTCATAACCACAGCGCAGGGCGATTTCGGAAATTGGCAGCCGTCCCCCTTCCAACAATTTGCGCGCCGCGGACAAGCGTAGATGTCGATAGACAGTGCCGGGCGGCGCGCCCAAGCGTGCACGACATCGCCGGTCCAGTGTCCTTGGCTGGCAAGACAAGGCTTTGGCCAGCGATACAAGATTTAGCGGCATTTCGACGGTCTCGCGCATAAGGCTCAGCGCACGTTGAACCAAAGGGTCATCTTCATCGCGCATCTCGTCGACGCGCAATGGGGGATTACCGTGCAAAAATAGCGCTTCAACATCCAGCCGGGCCGAGATGCCAAGCGTATCTGCAATCAGGTCAAGCGTCAGATCAAGTGCCGACATGGCCCCGGCGCATGTCCAAAAAGGACCATCTCGCATTACCCTTGCGCGGGCCACCTCGATATCCAGAAACCGCTCGGTAAAGGTTTCGAGCAAATCCCAATGAACCGTGGCGCGCCGACCTTGAAGCAAGCCCGCAGAGGCCAGCAGCCAAGGCCCGGCATCAAGGCCAACCATGACCTCAGCCTTGCGAGCCGCATCCCGTAACATGCGCCGAGTCGCAGCGGTGTCATGACCGTCGTGGTCGTAGCTTGCCAAAACGAAAAGGAAATCCACCTTCGGCAGCTCCATAAGCGCGCAATGTGGCAAAACCTCAATGCCGCTTGACGACCGGCTAGGCAAACCACCGGGCGTTATGATTTGCCAAATGAACCCCTCCTTTTCAGTCAAGGTGTTGGCCGCGCGCAGCGGCTCAAGGCAGTTGGCGAGGCAAAGGTTCGAAAACTTATCGAACAAAAGCAAGCCGATGCGGCTTGGTGCCTCTGGAGATTTTGACCATTTCTGCATGATATTTGTCTATTACTGCAACTTTGGGCACATAGCCAACAGGCAAACTTCTCGCAACTGAATTAGGGAGATTGCCATGCCACTTGCCATGAACCGTGAGGTTTTCGTCACCTGCGCCGTCACCGGATCGGGAGGCACCCAAGACAAAAGCCCCCACGTGCCCCGCAGCCCTCAGCAGATCGCCGAGAGCGCCATAGCGGCGGCCAAAGCCGGGGCAGCCATTGTGCATTGCCATGTACGTGACCCCGAGACCGGGGCTCCCTCGCGCGACAGAGGGCTGTTTCGGGAGGTGACGGACCGTATCCGCGAGAGCGACACGGATGTTGTCCTGAACCTTACGGCGGGCATGGGCGGCGACATCGTCTTTGGTGGGGTAGAGACCCCTCTGCCCCCGGTTGAGGGGACCGATATGGTGGGTGCCACGGAGCGCGTGGCCCACGTAGCCGATTGCCGCCCGGAAATCTGCACGCTGGATTGCGGGACGATGAATTTCGCCGAGGCCGATTACGTCATGACCAACACCCCCGGCATGTTGCAAGCCATGGGCAAAATGATGACCGATCTGGGCGTGAAACCCGAGATCGAGGCCTTCGATACAGGCCATTTATGGTATGCAAAACAACTGGTTAAGGATGGCATCCTTGAACCGGACGCTTTGGTGCAGCTGTGCATGGGCGTGCCTTGGGGGGCGCCGGATGACCTCAATACCTTCATGGCCATGGTCAACAATATTCCCGAGGATTGGACCTTCAGCGCCTTTGCCCTCGGTCGCAACCAGATGCCCTATGTCGCGGCCAGTGTTCTGGCCGGGGGCAACGTGCGGGTGGGGCTTGAAGACAACCTGATGCTGGACCGTGGTGTGCTGGCCGAAAACTGGCAGTTGGTAGAGCGTGCCGTGGGCATTGTCGAGAACCTCGGTGCGCGGGTCATTGGCCCCGACGAGGTGCGCAAAAAGCTGCGTCTGACCAAGCAGGCGCCGCAATGAAACCCACCCCCAAAACCCACGTCGGTAAAACGTCGGTATTTGGTCGGTATCGCGTCGGTGGATCGGAGGATCGGTGATGGAGGGGCAACGCGTCCTGATAACCGGGGGCGGATCGGGCATCGGCCTGCGACTGGCCGAGAGGTTTGCCGAAGCGGGCGATCGGGTGGCCCTGTGCGATGCCGACCCGGCGGCTATTGCCCGACTTGAAACCACCCACCCCGACATGATTGCCGCCAAGGCGGATGTGACCGATGAAGCCGAGATGAGAGGGTTTCTGGATCAGGTAGAGGCGCAATGGGGCGGTGTCGATGTGGTCTGTGCCAATGCGGGCACAGGTGGCCCGGCAGGGCGGATCGAGGATTTGGATTATGACGCATGGCAGGCCTGTGTCGGTGTGAACCTGCATGGCGCCTTCCTGACCTGTCGGTGGGCCGCGCGGTTGATGCGGGCGCAGGGGGCGGGAGTGATCTTGCTGACTTCGTCCACCTCGGGCCTTCACGGTGTGCCCTATCGGTCGCCCTATGTGGCGGCGAAATGGGGGCTGGTTGGCTTGACCAAAACGCTGGCGATGGAGCTTGGCCCGGCCGGCGTACGCGTCAACGCAATTGCCCCCGGCGCCGTGGAAGGCGAGCGGATGGAACGCGTGGTCGCCATGGAGGCCGAGGCCAGCGGCAGACCAGAGGCAGAGGTTCGCGAGGTCTACGCGAAGGGCAGCAGCCTGCGCACTTGGGTCAGCGCCGATGATCTGGCCGATATGGCGCTTTTCCTTGCCTCGCCCGCCGCCTCGAAAGTCAGCGGTCAGATTTTGGCCGTTGATGGCCATACGGAGAGCATGGTGTGACGGGGTGCGGGCCGCTCAGCAGGCGCTTGCGCGCCTTTTTCGCGAGGGGCGTAGCAATGAGCGCCCTGTTGGTCGTGGCTGGCTGCGTGACGCCCCCTACCCCAGTTTATCGCGATACCGCACAGCCGCTTTCGATCACCACCCGCGCCGCGCCGGGCCTTTGGCAAGGCAACTGGTACTTGCGCGCGGCGACACCGAGGGAACGAGAAATTGCCAAACTTGGATTTGATGCAGGCAGCATCACCCCCAACTGCGCCCCATCCTGTGGCGCGGGATGGCACGTTGCCCCCATCGGCACCAACCGCTGGCAATTGACCGATGCCAACGGATAAACCCGCGAGCTTTGGCTCATTTGGATTGATGACAGCGGGCGCACCATCGCCCTTGGAGAGCCTGATGGCCGCTATGCTTGGGTTCTGGACCGCAGTTCCAAGGGTGGGTTCGACCGTATCCAGGCGGCGCGTGAGATTTTGGAATTCAACGGATACGACGCGGGCCAGATCGCCCTGCGCCAAGACGAAAAGGACGTATCATGAACAAGACAGCAGCCATCATCGGCGGGGGTGTGATCGGCGGCGGATGGGCCGCGCGGTTTTTGCTGAACGGCTGGGATGTACAGGTCTTTGATCCGGACCCGGAGGCCAAACGCAAGATCGACGAGGTTTTGGGCAATGCGCGCCGCGCATTGCCGATGCTTTATGATTGCGCCCTGCCCGAGGAAGGGGCCTTGCGTTTTTGCGACAGCATTGCCGAGGCGGTGACGGGTGCCGATTGGGTGCAGGAAAGCGTCAGTGAGCGGTTGGAGTTGAAGCACAAGGTTTTTGCCGAGATTCAAGAGGCGGATTCTGGCGTTCTGATCGGATCGTCCACCAGCGGCTTCATGCCCTCGCAATTGCAGGAAGGGGCCACTGCGCCGGGGCGGATCATGGTCACGCATCCGTTCAACCCTGTTTACCTGATGCCGCTGATTGAGGTTGTCCCCTCCCCCGCCACCGATGTCGACGGGGTTGAGGTGGCCAGTGACATCCTGACCTCGCTTGGCCTGTACCCCTTGAAAGTGCGCAAGGAAATCGACGCGCATATCGCCGACCGTTTCCTTGAGGCGGTTTGGCGCGAGGCGCTTTGGCTGGTCAAGGATGGCATTGCCACGACTGAGGAGATCGACAATGCGATCCGCTATGGCTTTGGCCTTCGCTGGGGGCAGATGGGCCTGTTCGAGACCTACCGCGTGGCCGGTGGCGAGCTTGGTATGCGGCATTTCATGGCGCAGTTCGGCCCGGCGCTTGAATGGCCATGGACCAAATTGATGGATGTGCCGGAGTTCACCGACGAGTTGGTGAATATGATCGCCGACCAATCGGATGCGCAATCGGGCCACCTGTCGATCCGCGATCTGGAACGCAAACGCGATGGCAACCTTGTGGCGATGATCCGGGCGCTTCGGCAACAGGGCAATGCCGCCGGGCGGTTGGTCAATGAGCATCAGCGCAGGGTGTTTGAGGTGCCAGAACCCGCTGCTCCGCTGATGACACAAGACCGGGTGGTGCCCGTCGATTGGACCGACATGAACGGCCATATGAACGAGGGCCGCTATGGCCAGATTTTCAGCGACGCTGCCGAGGTGATCATGGCCATGGTCGGGGCCGATGAGGAGTATGTCGCACGCGGCATGAGCTATTTCACGGTCGAGACCACGGTCAAGTACTTGGCCGAGACACATGCCGGGGAGCGCGTGGTGGTGGAAACCGACGTAACCGAAGGCGCGGGCAAGAAGTTGCGCTGTTTCCATACCATGAAACGCAAAAACGACGGCGAGGTCATGGCCACCTGCGATCAGTTGATGCTGCATGTGAGCTTGGAGACTCGCCGCACCTGTGAGCCGCCCGAGGATGTGGCGCAGCGGGTGGCGGAACTGGTCGATTTGCATGGAGGAGCGTGAGATGCAGTTTGGGTTGACGGATGAGCAGGAGATGATCGTCTCGACCGTGCGGAGCTTTGTCGAGAAGGAGATTTATCCCTTTGAGGCCGAAGTGGAGCGCAGCGGCGAGGTGCGCGCGGAGCTTGCCGAGGCGATCAAGCAAAAGACGATTGATCTGGGGTTTTACGCCTGCAACTTCCCCGAAGAGGTGGGCGGTGCAGGGCTGAGCCATCTGGAATTTGCATTGGTGGAGCGCGAGCTTGGGCGCGGCTCCATGGCGCTGACGCATTTCTTTGGGCGGCCGCAGAATATCCTGATGGCCTGCGAAGGGGAACAACGGGAGCGGTATTTGTTCCCGGCGGTGCGAGGGGAGCGGATGGATGCGCTTGCCATGACCGAACCCGATGCAGGCTCGGACGTGCGGGGGATGAAATGCACGGCCCGGCGGGATGGCGGGGACTGGGTGTTAAACGGCACCAAGCATTTCATCTCGGGCGCGGATCACGCCGATTTCGTGATCGTTTTCGTCGCCACGGGCGAGGATGACACCCCCAAGGGGCCGAAAAAGCGGATCACCACCTTTCTGGTGGATCGCGGCACGCCGGGGTTCACCATTCGAGACGGGTATTCCTCGGTCAGTCACCGGGGCTACAAGAACATGGTGCTGGAGTTCGATGACTGCCGCCTACCGGATGCGCAGGTATTGGGTGAGGTGGACGGTGGCTTTGCGGTGATGAACGAATGGCTTTACGCCACGCGGATCACGGTGGCCGCGATGAGCGTGGGGCGCGCGCGGCGCTGTTTTGAACTGGCGCTTGCCCATGCGGCGGAGCGTCGCCAGTTCGGCCAGCCCATTGGCAAGTTCCAAGGCGTCGGCTTTCAGATCGCCGATATGGTGACCGAAATCGACGCCGCCGACTGGCTGACATTGGCCTCGGCTTGGCGTCTGGATCAAGGCCTGCCCGCCAATCGCGAGATCGCCTCGGCCAAGCTATATGCAACCGAAATGCTGGCGCGCGTGACCGATGCCGCGCTGCAAATCCATGGCGGTATGGGCCTGATGGATGACCTGCCGATCGAGCGCTTTTGGCGCGATGCGCGGGTCGAACGTATCTGGGATGGCACCAGCGAGATACAGCGCCATATCATCAGCCGCGAGTTGCTGCGGCCCTTGGGGGCCTGAGGCGGACCATGGCGAAAAGAGATCTCATGCCTCCGGCGGGGATATTTTGGGCCAGAAGAAACGGGGAAGAACAATGCGCCCTGCCCCGTTGATCGAAACGCTCATGCGCGCTTCTCCTGGCACGGTCATCGGCATCCCTGCCTGTACCGCCTCAAAACACTCACACACCAAAGTTAATGGAGCGTTACCCTTGCTTCTTCTGGCCAAAAATATCCTCGCCGAAGGCATCTGTCCTCGCCATCCGCGCCGAGGTTGGATATGACACGACCGCTTGACCGTTTGCTGCGCCCCACGTCAATCGCTGTGGTCGGCGGTGGGGCGTGGTGTACGTCTGTGGTGGAGCAATGTCGCAAGATGGGCTTTGCCGGGGAGATATGGCCGGTGCACCCCAAGCGCGATAAGGTTGGCGGGATTCACGCTTTTTCGCGTTTGGAAGAGCTGCCCTGCGCGCCGGATGCCACGTTCATAGGTGTTAACCGACATGTGACCATCGAAACCGTGCGCCTCTTGCGTGACATCGGTGCTGGGGGCGCGGTTTGTTTTGCCAGCGGCTTTCGCGAGGCTCAGGCCGAGACCGGGGATGGCGAAGGGTTGCAAACGGACCTTCTGGAAGCCGCAGGCGACATGCCGATTATCGGGCCCAATTGCTATGGGTTCATCAACTATCTGGACCGCGCGCTTTTGTGGCCCGATCAGCATGGGAGCGTCCCGGTGGATCGCGGTGTTGCGATCCTGACGCAAAGCTCCAACATCGCGATCAACCTGACCATGCAGGCGCGCGGCCTGCCATTGGCTTACGTGCTGACCGCAGGCAATCAGGCGCAGCAAGGCTTGGCCGATTTGGGCCTTGCTGTATTGGCGGATGAGCGGGTCACGGCGCTTGGGTTGCATATCGAAGGGGTCGGAGATTTGCGTGCCTTTGAGCGCTTGGCGACCGAGGCCAAGCGCCTTGGTAAGCCCATCGTGGCGATCAAGGCAGGGCGCTCGGATCAGGCACGCGCGGCGGCGGTATCGCATACCGCGTCACTGACCGGAAGCGATGCCGGAGCGCGGGCGTTGTTGTCCCGGCTGGGGATTGCGCAGGTGGAGAGCCTGCCCGCGTTTTTGGAGACCCTCAAGTTAATACACTTTAACGGCGCTTTGCCTTCGAACAGGGTGGTGTCGCTGTCCTGCTCTGGCGGCGAGGCGAGCCTGATGGCGGATACAGCCGAAGCACATGAGGTGGTTTTCCCACCCTTGAGTGCGGCACAGGGCCGTCGGCTGCGTGAGGTCTTGGGGCCGATGGTGGCCCTTGCCAACCCCTTGGACTATCACACTTTCATCTGGGATGATGTGGATAAAATGGCCGAATGCTTTGCCGCCGCGTTGGATGGTGAGGCAGCCATAGGCTGTTTGATCGTGGACTACCCGAGGGCGGACCGTTGTGATCCGGCGGCATGGGAGTGCACGATTGAGGCCGGCGCGCGGGCCGTCAAGATGACGGGCAAGCCGTTAACGATTGTGACCACGTTGCCGGAAGCCTTGACCGAGGAGGTCGCGGCGCGGATCACGGCAGCGGGGATGATCCCGATGCATGGCTTGGACGAGACTTTGGTTGCGATTGCCCGGGCCGCTTGGCTTGGCAAGCAGGGCAATTCGTTAACGCCATTAACCCTTCCTGGAGAGCCTGTTAACCTTTTGACGCTGAGTGAAGCGGAGGCGAAAAAAGTGTTGCAAACCAATGGGCTGGTGGCCCCCAAGTCGGTCAGAGCCGAGGGCGCGGAGGTGCTCGCGGCTTGTCTGACCGAAGTGGTCGGGCCTGCGGTGATCAAGGCCGAGGGTTTGGCCCATAAAACGGAGGCCGGAGGGGTTGTTTTCGTTGAGGGCGACAGGGATCAAGCCGTTGATAAGGCGGCAAAAATGCCTTGCCAATCGTGGCTGATCGAAGAACGGATCGAGGGTGCCGTGGCCGAGCTTTTGGTGGGGGTGCTGCGCGACCCGGCGCATGGCTTTGTCCTGACGCTTGGAGCGGGTGGGGTTTGGACGGAAATTCTGCAAGACAGTGCCTCATTGTTGTTACCCGCGACGGATACGGACATCCGTAACACCTTGGAAAAATTGAAAATTTATCCACTTCTAACTGGCTATCGCGGCGCACCAGCGGCGGATATCGGCGCCATTGTCAGGGCGGTTTTGGCAGTGCAGGATTACGTCATAGAACATGCCGCAGAGATTGAAGAGGTTGAGGTTAACCCTTTGCTGGCCTGCCCGACACGGGCAGTGGCGGTGGATGCCTTGATCAGAAAGGGAGAGGCGAGATGAGCGACGTGGTTAAGACAGATCGACGGGAGCATGTTCTGGAGGTGACTTTGGATCGGCCCAAGGCCAATGCGATCGACCTTGAGACCAGCCGTTTGTTAGGAAATGTCTTTAAGGATTTCCGCGATGATCCGGAGCTGCGCGTGGCGATCATCACCGGCGCGGGTGAGAAATTTTTCTGTCCTGGCTGGGACTTGAAGGCCGCAGCCGATGGTGACGCAGTGGATGGCGATTATGGCGTCGGCGGTTTTGGCGGCTTGCAGGAGTTAAGAGGCCTTAACAAGCCGGTCATCGCGGCGGTGAACGGGATTTGCTGTGGTGGCGGTCTGGAATGGGCGCTATCGGCGGATATCATCCTGGCCGCCGATCACGCGCAATTCGCCCTGCCCGAGATCAGATCGGGCACCGTGGCGGATGCCGCAAGTGTTAAACTGCCCAAGCGCATCCCCTATCATATCGCCATGGAAATGCTGCTGACGGGGCGGTGGATCGAGGCCGAGGAGGCGCACCGCTGGGGCATGGTCAATCACCTGTATCCTACTGATATTCTTATGGAAAAGGCGCGGGAGATGGCCGACCTTCTGGCCAGCGGGCCGCCCTTGGTTTACGCCGCGATCAAGGAGATCGTGCGCGAGGCCGAGGCGTTAACCTTTCAGGACGCGATGAACCGGATCACCAAGCGGCAGTTCGCATCCGTCGATTTGCTGTATGACTCGGACGATCAGCTTGAGGGTGCCCGCGCTTTTGCCGAAAAACGCGACCCGGTCTGGAAAGGGCGTTAACCTTCGTACGGGTCGTACGTTAACCATCGACTTTTCGTACGAAAATCGGCGGGGTTTGCGAGGGGAGCGTACGAGTCGTACGTTTTGTACGCTTGTTTTGTACAGAAATCGATGTGCTGCGCGGGGGCGATGTACAAGTTGTATATAATGCACGCCGCGCCAACCTTTCCTTAACCCCTGCCTGTCATCCTGCCCCCCTGCGAGATGAATTGCGCGAGGGTTTCGGACAGTGACATTGGCCGCCACAGACCAACAAAGGCCCCGGTGGGGACCGGGGCCTTTGGGATGGCTTAGACGCGCTGTGGCGTGGTGTGCCGCGCTAGTTGGTTATGATCTCCGGCCCCATGAAGGTATTGGGCAGGAAGGTCGAGAACCACGGCACATAGGTGATCAGGATCAGGAACACGAAGAGCACCGCAAGGAAGGGAAGTGCGGCGCGCACCACGGCCATCATGGGCATCCCCGCCACACCGGAGGTGACGAAGAGGTTAAGGCCCACCGGAGGGGTAATCATGCCGATCTCCATGTTCACCACCATGATGATGCCAAGGTGAATGGGGTCGATGCCCAATTCGATGGCGATGGGGAAGACCAAGGGGGCCACGATGACCAGCAGGCCCGAAGGCTCCATGAACTGCCCCCCGATGAGCAGGATCACGTTGACGATCACGAGAAACATCACCGGCCCGAAGCCCGCCGAGAGCATCGCCGAGGCGATTTGTTGCGGGATTTGCTCATCGGTCAGCACGTGCTTGAGAATGAGCGCGTTGGCGATGACGAAGAGAAGGGTCACCGTCAGTTTGCCCGCCTCCAGAAGCGTGTGCTTGGTGTCGGGGTGGAACAGGGCCGTCAGGATCGCCTGCGGCTTCCTGAGAAGCGAGGTGTTGCGCGCCTCGCCTTCGGTGGCCAGCGGACCCATGTCCTTGTAGACGAAGCTGGCGATGAAGAACGAGTAGACGGCGGCCACGGCGGCGGCTTCGGTGGGGGTGAATATCCCGCCGTAGATGCCGCCCAAGATGATCACGATCAGGAAGAGGCCCCAACCGGCCTCGCGCCCCGAAGCCCAGATCTCGCCCCAGCCTTGCCAATCGCCCTTGGGCAGGTTTTTGACCTTGGCCATGACATAGATCGCCGTCATCAGCATGAGACCCGCCATGAGGCCCGGGATGACACCGGCAAGGAACATGCGCCCGACAGAGACCTCGACCGCCGCGGCATAGACCACCATGACGATGGAGGGCGGGATGAGGATGCCCAAGGTCCCGGCGTTACAGATCACACCGGCGGCGAAATCCTTGGAATAGCCCACTTGGCGCATACCGGCGATGACGATCGTGCCGATGGCCACCACGGTGGCGGGCGAGGAGCCCGAGAGCGCCGCAAAGAGCATGCAGGCGAAGACCCCTGCGATGGCCAAACCACCGGGAAGGTGACCGACGCAGGCAATCGAGAAGCGGATGATCCTTTGCGCCACGCCGCCTGTTGTCATGAAGCTGGAGGCGAGGATGAAGAAGGGAATCGCGAGAAGGGTGAAATGCCCCTCGAAGGCCTCGAAAAGGGTTTGCGCGATAGAGGCCAGCGAGCTTTCCGAGAACCACAGCAGGAAGAGCGTGGAAGAAAGGCCCAGCGAGACCGCGATAGGCACACCGACCAGAAGCAGGCCGATGACCATGACAAAGAGAAGGACGACTTCCATCAGTTCTGTTCCCCGTTTTCTTGGGTATGGCTGGCGCGCGCCTCTTCCAGTTCATCCCCGACCTCGTGGCTGGCCACGAGGCGGTCGGCATCGCCGCGCAGGATGCGCAGGGCCGCCTGAGTGAAGCGGAAGACCAGCAGCGCCATGGAGACGGGCAGCACGAGATAAGGAATGGCCTTGGGGATCTTCTCGTAGCTTTCGCCGTAGTTCAGCAGGTCTTCGAGAAAGCGCAGAGGGGCCACCATGGGGATGTCCTGCACCTCGTACCAGCCTTGGCCGCGTGCGTTCCAATCGAAGCCCGTGGGAAACCAGCGGCCCGTGGTGGGGGGCAGTTCGGCAAAAACTGCCCAATAGTCGTAGGCACCTTTCAACAACAGCAGCGAGAAAACAAGGCAGCAAATCACCGAGAAAAGCCCCATCACCCGGCGCACCGGGGGCGAGACCATGTTGACGATGGCATCGACACCGAGGTGCGCGTGCTTTTTGACGGCATAGGACGCACCCAGAAGCACCAACCAGCCGAACATGAAGACGGTCACTTCGAGCGCCCAGAGAATATTTGAATTGAACAGGTATCGGGCAACGACATTGGCGAAGGTCACCACCGTCATCAGGCCCAGAAGCGTGGCGATGATCGTTTCCTCGATCTTATCGCCGAATGTGCGTGCGGTTTGCATCTGTCCCCCTCCCGCGTCGTGGGTGTGAAGAGGGCGGGCCCATTGCCACAGGCCCGCCCCAAGCCTTGCGTGTCAGGTCACGCGCGGCGGCTTACATGCTGGCGTTGATCGCCTGTGCCGCGTCGATGTTTTCCTGACCAACGTCATCCTTGAACTGGTCCCAAACCGGCTTCATGGCTTCAACCCATGCAGCACGCTGTTCGGCGGTCAGTTGACGGACCTCGCCACCGGCGTCGATGATGGCCTGCTTGGCCTCTTGGTTGACCTTGGCCGACTCGCTGTTGCGGGTCGTGGTTACCTCGTCGAGGATGGTGAGGAATTGCTCGCGCACGTCCTCGTCAAGGCCATTGAGCCAATCGATGTTGGTCACGACAAGGTAGTCGATGATGCCGTGGTTGGTTTCGGTGATCCCGTCCTGCACCTCGAAAAACTTCTTGCCGTAGATGTTGGACCAGGTGTTTTCCTGCCCGTCCACGACGCCCTGTTGCAGTGCACCGTAAACCTCGGAGAAGGCCATTTTCTGCGGGCTGCCGCCGATGGCTTCCATCTGGGCGACAAGCACGTCGGAGGACTGCACGCGGAACTTGAGACCTTCGGCATCCGACGGTTCAACCAGCGGCACATTGGCTGACATTTGCTTCATGCCGTTGTGCCAGTAGGCCAGACCCTGCAGGCCGCGGCGCTGCATGGAGTCGAGCAGGGCCTGACCGTTGTCAGAGGCCTGGAACGCATCCACGGCGTCAATGTCCTTGAACATGAAGGGCAGGTCAAACAGGCGGAACTGCTTGGTGAACTTCTCGAACTTCGACAGCGATGGCGCGGCAAGTTGCACATCGCCCTGAAGCATGGCTTCGAGCACCTTGTTGTCGTTGTAGAGCGTGGAGTTCGGGAAGACCTCCATGCACATGGTGCCGTCCATTTCCTCGTTCACGCGCTTCTCCAGAAGCGAGGCGGCGATGCCCTTGGGGTGCTTGTCGGTGTTGGTGACGTGGCTGAACTTGACGACGATTTCACCATCGTCGCAGGCAGCGGAAACGGCGGTGGCCGAAACACTCATGGCCAGAGCCGTGGCAGCAGCTGTCAGGAATTTCATAGATGTCTCCTCCCATATCTTGAGATGTTGCAATCAGCGTCTTCGAGACGCGACGGGCAGAGGTTTTCGCATGGCGGCTATTCACTCAAGTCATGGCGATGAAAAAATAGAAGATTGTGAAATCATCAATGATTTCAGCTTACTAACCGCATCTCAGCCTTCAGCAACGGATGCTGCAGGGCGGCATTGTGCGGGATGCCGCACAATGCTTTGGCGAATTGTGCGGATTTTCGCACAGGACTCCAGGCCGGGCGCAGACAAGGCTTTTCGAAAAGCCTTGCTACACGCGATTTCGAAATCGCGTGCAAAAGCGCCTTGCAAGGCGCTTGGCCAAGGTGTTTCGAAACACCTTGGCGGTTTAGCCGCGTTTGAAATCTTCAGGCTTGAGCCCATAGCGCGCCAGTTTGTCGTAGAAGGTCTTGCGCGGGAGTTTTAGAGCCTTGGCGGCTTGCGCGGCGCGGCCGTTTTGGCGGCCGAGGGCGGAGGCCAGAAGGGAGCGTTCGACGCGGGCGAGTTGTTCAGCAAGGCCGAGTTCGGCGGTTTCTTGGGTTTCCTCGGGCATGCCAAGCGTGAATCGCATGGCCGCCGACATGAGCGAGCGCGCGTTGCCGGGCCAGTCTTGGGCCATGAGAGCCGAAAGATGATCGGGCGGGATTTCCGGTATGGCCAGTCCCGCTTGTTCAGCGGCTTGCGCCACGTAGTGACGGAAGAGGACGGGGATATCCTCGGGGCGTTCGGACAGGGCGGGGATGCGCACCGGCATGACATCGAGCCGGTAGTAGAGTTCGGTGTTGAAGCGGCCTTCCTGCGTGGCAAGCCCAAGATCGGCTGTGGTGCCGGCAATAAGGCGCGCGCCGCCGCCTGCCTCAAGTCGCGCCAGCAGAGTGTATTGAGTGGTTTCGGGCAAGGCCGCGATTTCATCGAGAAACAGGCTACCGCCCTGAGCCGCGGCAAACCCGGCATCCAGAGCGCCTGCATCGAGCGTGGCGGAGGGCCGTTTGACGAAGGGACCCGTGGCATCGGGGCTCATCAGGTGGATCACCTCGGCCACTTTCGAGACACCGGCCCCCGGCGGGCCTGTGACCAAGACCTCGGCCCCGAGGCGGGCAACGGCGCGCACCCGGGTGCGCAGGTCCTCGGCCAGTTGCGAGGTGCCAAAGAGCATCCGCGCCGCCGGGTCGCCGGTTTCCAACTGGCGCTTCAACCGGCGGTTTTCGAGAACCAGCGCGCGGTTTTGCAAGGCGCGTTGCAGAACCGGCAAAAGGTCATCGGGGGCGCAGGGCTTTTCGAGAAAGTCGAAGGCCCCCTGCCCCATGGCCTCGACCGCCATGGGAATATCCCCCTCGCCCGTCAAAAGGATCACCGGCAGGTCGGGGTCAAGGTTTTGAGTGTGGCGCAGCAGATGAAAGCCATCGCGCCCGGGCATGCGGATATCAGAGAGGATCACGCCCGCGAAATCGCGGGCGATGTGGTCCTTGGCCTCGATGAAAGAGCCACAGGGCACGGTGTTCAGGTCATTGAGTTCAAGTGTTTGCATCAATGCCTCGCGCACGGCGGCGTCGTCATCGACAAGCAGGATATTGCTGGGCGCATCGGTCATGCGGCGTCCTTTGAGGGGCTGTTCTGGGGCGCGCGCTCCAGTTCGATAGTGAAGATCGCGCCGCCATCGGGGGCATTTCGGCCTTTGATGTCGCCGCCGAAACTTTGCACCAAGCCGTACGAGATCGACAGGCCAAGGCCCATGCCTTCGGTGCTGCCGACCTCCTTGGTGGAGTAGAAGGGGTCGAAGATCTTTTCCGGTTCGTCGATGCCGGGCCCGGTATCGCGCACTTCGACGACCACGGGGCTTGAAGGGTCTACGGTGAGGGTGATTTCCTTCACCGGGCTTTGCAGCATGGCGTCAGCGGCGTTGGACATCAGGTTGATGAGCACCTGCCCCAAGCGCACTTCGCCCCCCATCACGTAGATCGGTGTATCGGGAGGAGACCAGTGAACGGTCACGCCATCGGATTTGAGGCGCGCTTCGGAGAGTTCGAGGGCTTGGCCGATGACGGTGACGATATCGACCCGCGCCACCGGTTCGCTTTCCTGTTTGGCGAAGGCGCGCAGGTTGCGGATGATGCGTGCCATGCGGGCGGCAAGCGTCGAGATGCGGCTGAGATTCTCGCTGGCTTTTTCCGGCTTTTCGCGGTCAAGGAATTGCGCGCCATTGTCGGCGAATTGGCGGATGGCCATGAGCGGTTGATTGAGTTCATGGCTGATACCAGCCGAAATCTGCCCAAGGGCCGAGAGTTTGCCCGCCTGAACCAGATCGTTCTGCGCCTTTTTCAGCGCCGCCTCGGCCTCGAGCCTTTCGCGGATTTCGCGGCGCAGGGCGCGGTTGGTGGTGGTGAGTTCATGTGTGCGTTCGGTGACCCTCTGCTCAAGCTGGGAATTGGCGCGGGCCAAGGTGCGTCGTCGTTCGGTGATTTGCAGGATGACCGCACCGAAGGCGAGACAGATAACGGCGAACATCAGGCTTTGCAAAACCGCCAGACGGCGGGCCGGGGCCACGTCAATAAGCGCGTGGCCGGTCATGTTGATGACGGGCAGGGATTGCGTAAGGTGCAGCGCGCGTTCGGGCAGGTAATCGCCCCAGTCCATTTGCCAGACTTCGTGACCCGCGATGTCATGCGCGGTGAAGCCCGGCGCGGGCATGCCAGTGGGGCGATAGCCCGGCCCGTCGCCGCGCGCCTGCCAGAAGAGCAGTTCCGAGCGGTTGGAGACGAAGATTTGCTCCTCTTCTTCGGTGAAAAACACCGGCGGCTGGCCGCCGATCCAGTCCCATTCCAGTTCGGCGATATCCACCAGAACGATAAGCGCGCCGCGCACAAGACCGTCCGCGGCAAAGGCGGGGGCGGCGTAAATATAGGCGCGCCCGCCCTGCGCGCCCAAGCGGCCATAGCCCACGCCGAGCGCACCTTGGGTGGCGCGGAGAAAGGCATCGTTTTGCGGCAGGTCGCGGGGCGCGTCGCCCGCTTGCGCCAGAATGCGGCCATTGGCATCGGCATAGGCAAGGCCCATGGCCCCGGTTTTGTCAGCAGCTTCCAGCAGGAGGTTTCGGGCGGCCTGGACATCGCGCCCGGTTGTGATGCCTGCCAAGGTGGGATGATCGGCCATGAGCACAGCGAGTTCCTGGTACCGGCGCAGCTGGCCGGTGAAGCGGTCAGAGGCCAGCGCAAGGTCAGCCCGGCCTTGTTTTTCCAGTTGCTGTAGCGCTTGCCCGTAGCCATAGCGCCAAAGGCCCGCTGCGCAGATCGCAACAGCGGTGACGAAGAGGGCAATGACCACAATGCGCAGGCGGGAGTCGGACGTCATGTAAGTGGTTTTAGCAATGCTTGCCGGGGGTTGACCAGTTTTTCGCTTGATCCGGGGGCGACGAGAGAAGACGTGCGATCCATGGGTGGGGGAAATGGCGTGGCGTGGTGACGGCGTAGAAACTTTCGACGATATGCAGGTCGAAGGGTGCCGCCGCGACGATCCCGGCCTCGATTTCATCGGCCAAGGCGACCGAGGGCGCAATGGCCAGCCCCGCCCCTTCGCGCGCCAGAAGGCGGACCATGGCCATGTCATCGACATCGGCCTTGAGGGTCGGGGTGATGCCAAGCCGGGCGGAGAGGCTTTCGAACCCGGTCCGAATGGAGCTTTCGGTGGGCAGGATGACCGGTTCATGCGTCAGCAGGTCTTCGAGGGTTTCATAGCGCAAGTGGTCGGGGTGACCGTAGGCGGCGACGTGTTGCTCGGCCAGACGGTGGGCGGCGAAATCGCCCGGTGCGGCGCTGTGGGGAGGTTCCGTCATCAGCACGACGTCGAGGGCGAGAGATTTGAGGTTATCCAGAAGCACCCCTGCCCCGCCGGATTTGAGGATCACTTGCGTTTCCGGGTCGGCAAGAACCGGGCGCAGGAAGTTGAGCTGGAAGTTGCGCGAGAGTGTGGAAAGCGCGCCGACGCGCAGCGGCGGGTGCGCGCTGCCCGATTGCTTGAGCGTGGCGAGAAGTTCATCGCCGGTGTCAAAAATACGGTCGGCGTGGTCAAGGGCGATGCGGCCCGCCTCGGTCAGTTCAAGGCGGCGGCCCGTGCGGGTGAAAAGCGGTTGACCCAAGCGGTCCTCAAGCTGCCGGATTTGCGTCGACAGCGCCGATTGCGAGAGGTTGAGCCGTTCGGCGGCGCGGGTCAGGTGGCCTTCGTGTGCAACTTCGCGGAAATACCGCAGGTGGTGGTAATTGAGATCAGACATTCATCTATTAAACAGAATGATTTGAGCGAAACAATGTATTTTTATTCATGCCGCAGCGCAGCTATCCCAAGTCGAAATGGCATGAGGAGATGCAGTGATGACCTTTTTACCGCTAATCGCGCCCTTGGTTTTGCTGGTGATCGCAGGGGGTTTGACCCTGCGCCCGGCAGCCCGCGGGCATTGGATGTTGCGCCTGCCGGAATGGGGGGCGTTGCTGGCCCTTGGGTTGGGGATTGTAAGCGCCGTCAGCTATGCCCTGAGCGGCCCCGCAACCAGCCCGCTGATCGGGGTGGCCACAGTGGGCCTGTCGGTGCGGGTCGACATTGTGTCACTGGCCATGTTCCTGACGGTGGGCATGGTTGGCTGGGTCGTGCTGCGCTACTCGAGGGTGGCGCTGGATGGCGAGGCGCGGCATAGCCCCTTCATGGCGGGAATGGCGGTGACGCTGGCCTGTGTGATGCTGCTGGTGACGGCGGGCAACCTTGTGCAGCTTGTTGTGGCATGGGTTGCCGTGGGCGTAGGTCTTCATAAACTACTGCTGTTTTATCCCGACCGGCCCCGCGCGCAGCGAGCGGCGAAGAAAAAGACCGTGTCGGGCATCATTGGCAGCGCGGCCCTTGTGGGGGCTGCGGGCCTGATGATCTGGGGATACGGTACAGCGGATATCGCCAGCATCACGCAGGCTGCGCGCGGCGGCGAGGTGCCGCCGCTTGTCTGGCTGGCGGCGCTTTTGCTGGCCGTGGCGGCGGTGCATAAATCGGCGTTGTTTCCAACCCATGGCTGGCTGACCGAGGTGATGGAAGCGCCGACGCCGGTATCGGCGCTGCTGCATGCGGGGGTGGTGAATGCCGGGGGGTTCCTGCTGATCCGCTTTGCCGATGTTTTGCTGAGCGCGCCGGGGGTTCTGGCCCTTCTGGCGCTGATCGGTGGATTTAGCGCGCTGATCGGTGCGGCGGTGGCCCTGACCCAACCGGCGGTGAAAACCGCGCTGGCCTGGAGCACCTGTGGGCAGATGGGCTTTATGGTGCTGCAATGCGGTTTGGCCCTCTTCCCGCTGGCCCTGCTGCATATCGTGGCCCACTCGCTTTACAAGGCGCATGCCTTCCTTGCCTCGGGCGGCGCGGTTGAGCAGGTGGCCTCGATCCGGCGGCCCGGCCCCGTGGCGGTGCCCGATTTGCACGCGGTGGCGCGGGCCTTTGGGCTGGCCATTGCGATATACCTTGGTGTTGGCCTGATCTTTGGCCTGTGGGACAAGCCCGCACAGGCGGTGGCGCTTGGTGCGATCCTGATCTTCGGGGTGGCGTACCTGATTGCCCAGGGTCTGGCCGATCTCGCGCCATGGCCGCTGACATGGCGCACGGCGCTGATGTCCGGGGCGGCGACGCTGGCCTATTTTGCGCTGCAAACCGGTGCGACGGCCCTGTCGGCGGGCACATTGCCGGTGCCACCCGCGCCCGATGGGTTGATCTGGGCTGTAATCACCCTGGCGGTGGTGAGCTTTGGGTTTGCCGCTTTTGCGCAGGCCACCTTCCCGCTTTGGGCCGGGCATCCGGCGGCGGCGGGCCTGCGGGTGCACCTTATGAATGGTCTTTACCTTAACGCGCTGACCGACCGGATGACCGGCCATTGGCAGCCGCGCGACGCGAAAACTCAGGCGAAAGGATAATCCGATGACAGCCCCTAAATTTCAATTTACCGGCCCGGAATTGCAACTTTTCGCTGCGGCGGATTGGGCGGTGGGGCAGTTGCCTCCGGCCTTCCCCCTGTCGGCCACGGTGGCGGTGAACCCCTTCCTTGGCCAAGCGGGTGAGGATCGCGCGGTAACAGCCGCACGGCTGGCCCGGGTGGCGGGCGCGCGGATTTTCCGGCCCCGTGAGGATGTGGCCGCGATGGTCAAGGATGGGCGGATCGGGCAAAGCGATCTGGCCCGGGCGGCAGCCATCCAAGGGTTGGATCTGACCCAGGTGCAGGCGGGGCTTGAAGCCCCGGCCCCTGCCCCCAAGGCCCTGCCGACGGTCGCCTGTCTGGTGGCCGAGGCCACGGGCGTGGATTGGCCCGAGTTCCTCGAAGACCGGCTGGGCGTTTGGTCATCGGTGCATTTTGACAAGGGGCAGGCCTTCTGGCCCGCGCCGAAGGGAGGCTATTTCGCGGGTTGGCAGGCCTTTGCCAGCCGCGATTTGACGCCCGGGATTGCAGGGCTTTCGGGTTTTGCCGAAGCCGTGGCAGACCTGCCGGATGACCCCGGCGTGGCCTTTGCCGTGACCTGTGAGCGTTTGAGCCTCAGCCCCGAGGCGGCGCGGGACTATTTCCACCGCCTGCTGATGACCATGGGCGGATGGGCGCAATACGCGCGGCATCTGTCATGGGTGGCGGAGCGCGACGGCGGGCGCGATGCGGAAGCCTTGGAAATGCTCTACGTGCGGGCGGTTTGGGACATGCTTCTGCTGGAACGCTTCGAAGATCAGGTTGGAGCCAAATGGGCCGAGGCGCTTGCGGCCTATGCCACCCAGGTAGAGCCAAGTTTGGACGACCGGATTGATGCCGCCCTGCAAGAGGCCGCCGACCGGGCGGGCGAGGCTGAGTTGAGCGCCAAGCTGTCAGAGGTGGAGGCCTCGACGGAAGAGGCCGAACGGCCCGCTTTGCAAGCGGCTTTCTGTATTGATGTACGCTCCGAGGTATTCCGCCGCGCCCTGGAGCGGGCAGACACCGGTGTGCGCACATTGGGATTTGCCGGGTTCTTCGGGCTGGCTGCGACACACCGGGGTATGGCCTCGGACATTATCGAGGCCCGCGCGCCGGTGTTGTTGTCGCCCGGCTTGGAAAGCCAGTCTGGCGCGGCGCCTGCCGAAGACCTGGCGGCGCGCATTCATGCGCGGGCGCTGCGCGCTTGGGGCCGGTTCAAGATGGCCGCCGTGTCGGCCTTTGCCTTTGTCGAGGCGGCGGGGCCTTTGTACCTGTGGAAGCTGGCCAAGGATACGCTGCCGCATGACAAGGCGCAAAAAGTCGAGCCGGCACCGGTGGCCGATTGGGATACGGACGCGCGGATCGCAGCGGCGGAGCAGGTCTTGCGCGCCATGTCGCTGACCGGGAATTTCGCGCGGCTGGTTCTGATTGCGGGGCATGGCGCGGGGGTGACCAACGCGCCGCACGCCAGTGCGCTGCAATGCGGGGCCTGTGGGGGGCATGCGGGCGATGTGAACGCGCGGCTTCTGGCAGGGTTGTTGAATGACAGCACCGTGCGCGCGGGCCTGCGCGATCAAGGCATCGAGGTGCCCGAAGACACCATGTTCATCGCCGGGATGCATGACACGGTGTCGGACAACGTGCAGCTTTATGAAGATACCCCCCTGCCCCAGCACGCCAGCGATCTGGCGCGGCTTCGCTCGGCGCTTGAGGCAGCGGGCAAGCTGGCGCGGGAAGAACGCGCGGGGCTTTTGCCGCGCGCCGCTTCATCCGAGAGCCTGCCCAAGCGCGGCGGCGACTGGTCAGAGCTGCGGCCCGAATGGGGGCTGGCGGGCTGTGCCGGGTTCATCGCCGCACCGCGCGGGCGGAGTGCGGGGGCCGACCTTGGTGGGCGTGTCTTCCTGCATGACTATGACTGGAAGGCCGATAAGGAGTTCGCCGTGCTGGAGGTGATCCTGACCGCGCCGGTTGTCGTGGCAAGCTGGATCTCCCTGCAATATCACGGCTCGTCCGTGGCGCCCGAGGTTTTCGGCGCGGGCAACAAGCTGATCCATAACGTCACCGGCGGCATTGGCGTGGTCGAGGGCAATGGCGGCACATTGCGCCCCGGTCTGCCGATGCAATCGGTGCATGACGGTGAGGCGCTGCGGCACGAGCCGCAACGGTTGAGCGTGGTGGTGGAAGCCCCGACGCAGGCGATCTCGGCCATTCTGGACCGGCACGAGGGCGTCAAGGCGCTGTTTGACAATGGCTGGCTGACGCTGATGACGCTGGACGCCGAAGGACAGATCGCCAGCCGCTATGAGGCCGGACAATGGGTGCCGGTGGCCACGGGCGAGGCAGTACTGAGCGTCGCATGAACAAGGCAAGGGGGCGCAAGTGACTGCGCCCCTTGATCGATCAAGCGGCAGGCAGGGCAACGGTGAAGCGGCTGCCCTGCCCCGGCGTGGAACTGGCCGATATTTCACCGTCCGCGCGTGAGACAAGCCGTTGACTGATCGACAGGCCAAGGCCGGTGCCTTCAGCCTGTTTGGTTGTAAAGAACGGATCGAAAATGCGTTTGAGAACATCCTCCGGGATGCCACGCCCGGTATCCGTGACCTCGACGCACACCATGCCGTCAGCATCAGAAACGATGATTTGCAGCCTGCCCCCGTCAGGCATGGCATGGACCGCGTTTATGATCAGGTTGACGATAACTTGCTGCAACTCGGTACGCGAGATCGCCACTTGCCGATCGCTTTGCAAATCGGTGGTTACAGTGACGCCGGCTTTTTCGGTCTGGTGCGCTGTCAGGACAAGGCAATCGCGGACCACATCGGCAGGGCATGTCAGGGCGTCTTCGCCCGAGTATTCCTCGGGGCGGGCGAATTGCAGGAGTTTCGAGACGATGGCCCCGATGCGGTAAATCTGGTCGTCGATCAGGTTGAATTCGGTCTTGACCTTCTCGGCCTCGGCCTCGGCCAGAAGGCTGCGGGCGACATCGAGATTGCCTTGGATCACCGCGACGGGGTTGTTGATTTCATGGGCCACGCTGGCGGTAATCTCGCCCACCGTCGCCAACTTCTCCGACATGATAAGCTGTTCGGTGGTGTCTTCGAGTTTGCGGTTGGCTTCGCGCAGGTCTTGGGTGCGTTCTTCGACCTTGCGCTCGAGGCTTTCGGCCCAGTCGCGCAATTGCTTGTCGCGTTCTTGGACTTGGTCGAGAAGATCGTCGAGATGGCCTGCGACTTGGGAAATCTCACCGCTGTCACCGGTTGGCCCGTTGCGCGCCGTCAGGTCCCCACCTTCGACGCGGGCGATGGTTTTGGTCATGGATTCCAGCGGGCCAAAGATGCGCCCTGCCCAGCGTAGGAAAATGGGAATAGACAGCCCGGCTATGGCCAGAAAGATCAGGCCGATGGTGAGGGCCGAGCGGGTCTTCGCCTCGCGAAACGGAGTTTCAAGGAAGCCCACATAGAGCATTCCCACACGCTTGCCGAAGCTGTCGGTGATGGGTTGGTAGGCGGAGATGTACCAGTCATTCACCACGAAGGCGCGGTCAAGCCATGTGCGCCCCTCTTCCAGAACCCGCGCGCGGACTTCGGCAGAGACGCGGGTGCCGAGCGCGCGGACATCCTCGAAAAGGCGGACGTTGGTGGATATGCGGACGTCTTCGAGAAAAAGGGTCGCTGTGCCTTGGCTGCCGTCGGGCAGGCTTTGATCGCGGTAGACGAGGTTGTTGATGGTGTCGATGAAATCGAGGTTGCGGTTGAGGAGCAGCCCACCAACGAGCGCGCCGGGGCGGCCATCGGGCAGGATGACAGGGGAGGCGGAATGGATCACCATGCCGCGGTCTTCGACGGTGCGGTCGGTTGGCACGGCAGCGCGGGTGGGGACCAGTTGGATCGCGGCCTGTTGGCCAAGGCCAAGGTCGAGCGCGGTGAGTGTATCTTGATCCATGATGTCGACGACACTGCCCCACTGTGCGCCGTCAAGCGCTGTCGCAACCACAGGCCAATCTGCCGGGCGCAGGCCTTCGGGGCCGGTGGTGCCATCGGTCAGGTAGAGGAAGTCAAGGCCCAAGGCACGGCGCGCTTCGCGCAGATGGGCGCGGCGGTCAGCCGGGCGGTCCATCACATCACGCAGGGCGGCGGATTGGGCCAGCGCATCCAGACGCTCGCCCGAGTTTTCGAGCAGGCGTTGCAGGTATTGATCGGCGATGGTCAGATCACCGTTGACCTTGGTAATCAGAAGCTCATCCACCCGCCCCGTCCAGCGGACGACCGCACTTCCCAAAAGGAGAGGCATAAGCACCAGCATCGGCAAGAGCGCGATCACCAGCAGGCGCATACGGACCGATTGAAAGAGAGAGCGGAACAGGGGCATGTCGCTCATAATGGCCCAAGCGGCGCGCGAATAAAGCGCTTTTTTGCGCCTGTTCGATTAGAGGTCGGCAGAACCTGAAACCAGTTGCGACAAATCTTTGGAGGCGGTGCGCATGTCGTCGAGATATTTCAGCGCCTCATCAATGGAAACGCGCTGCGTGGGTGCATGGAAGGCCAAAGTGGCCATGAGCCTTTGGTTTTCATCCAAAATCGGCACCGCAAGCGCGATCATGTCGGGCATGAATTCCTCGCGATCGAGGGAGTAGCCCTGTTTGCGGATCACGCGGAGTTCTTCGAAAAGATCGTCATGCTTGGTCAGGGTGTTGGGGGTTTTCGCCTCTAGGTCGATGCTTTCGAGGTATTTGACCACATGGGCGCGGGCCAAGGTGCTGAGGTACATCTTGCCGCTGGCGGTGCAGTAAAACGGCACCCGGGTTCCGATAGGAAGCTGGATGCGCAGGGGCCATTCGGTTTCGACACGCTCCAAATAGGTCATGGCATCCCGGTCCGGCAGGGCGATGTTGCAAGTCTCACCGATTTCACGGCTCAGGCGTTTCAGGATGGCCTGCCGTGCGGTCCGGATACGGAGGGAGGAGAGAACCCCGCCTGCCAAGGTGCGCAGGCGCGGCCCCGGGGAATATGTCCGGCCATCCAGGTCACGCTGAAGGAATCCCTCGTCCTCCAGCGTGCTGAACAGGCGGTGAATGGTCGGTTTGGGCAGACCGAGGTGTGTGTTCACCTCGGTCGGGGTGACGGGGACGCCGGCGCGGGCGACCTCCTCGATCACCATGAGCAACCTCAAGTTGGTTGGTATGGTTTCCGATTTGTCCCCGTCCATGAGTCACCCGTCGTTATCTATCCGGTAGCAAGGCCGTCGATAGCTCAGGCACGAGGGCGATCACAAGCCAGACCGAGATCAATGCGACCAAATAAGGCACGGTGTACTTCAAAAGCCTGAAATACGGGACACCTGTCACGCCTGAGGCCACGTAGAGGTTGAGACCATAGGGTGGCGTGATGAAGCCGATGGAGGCCCCGACAAGGAAGATCACCGCGAATTGCACTGGCTCCACCCCGACCTCATGGGCGATGGGGGCAAGGATCGGGGCCAAGATGATCGTTACCGGCAGGCTTTCCAGAACCATGCCCGAGATAAAGACGATGGCCATGGAGGTGAAAAGCACCGCGTGATAGCCGCCCATGGAAGTCACGAAGCCGCCGATGGCCTCCTGCGCGCCGAGGACCGACAGGATTTGCTGCATCACCACCGAAACCGCGATGAGCGGCGCAAGGATGCCGGTGATCTGGGCCGAGCGCATGGTGATCGAGGGCAGCTCCAGCGGGCTGAAGCCTTGGACGACCAGCATACTGGCCACGGATTTTTCAGAGATGTCGGCGTCTTTCTTGGCCCCCATCAGTTTATGGATGGGCAGGCAGAGGAAGCCGACGATCACACAAAAGCCCACGGTGACACCCGCCGCTTCAGTGGGTGAGAATTTACCGGTGTAAATTCCCCAGAGCACGAGGCCGATGGCGAAGAAGCCAAGCCATGCGCCCAGCGCCGTCTTGATCACCCGCAGCGGGCTAAGGGCAATGAGATAGCCCCAGCCATTGCGCCAGCAAATGATAAAGCAGGCAAGCATCATACCACTCACCATCAGAGACCCGGGTATGATCCCGGCCACGAACAGGTCCGAGATTGGGAGGTTGAGGAGGAACCCGTAGACGATGAAGATGATGGAGGGCGGGATGATGATGCCCACCGTGCCGCCAGCCGCCGCCGTGGCCGCCGAGAAGCGTTCGTCATAGCCCCCCTTGACCATTTCGGGGTGCAGCATGGAGCCGATGGTGGCCGTGGTGGCCGAGTTCGACCCCGAGATCGCGGCGAACAGCCCACACGCGCCAAGCGAGGCCATGGCCAACCCGCCGCGTATCCAGCCAAGGCAGGCATAGGCGAAGTCCGACAGGCGCCGGGCAATGCCGGAACGGTTGATCAGATCCCCCGTCAGGATAAAGAGCGGCATGGCCAGAAGGGCAAAGCCATCGGTGAAGACATCCGCCAGCGCCGCGCCGATGTTGTCGAGCGGCAGGCCCAGCAGGAAGGACATGCCAATCACCCAGTAGCCGATGACCAGAAAGACCGGAACCCCCAGCATGAAGAGGATGGTGACTCCAACGGAAATGGCGGTGATGATTGCTGGATCGCTCATGCGTCACCCCCGATCACGGCTTGTTTGATCAATGGCTCACCCGAGCGGAAGTTGCGCACATCGGCGATCAGATTTTCCAAAACCCGCGCGGCCAGCATGGTAAAGGCCAGCGGCACCGCGATCAGGAACCACCACTGCATGACATTGTCGGTGCCCAGCATGATCTGGAAGTTCGACGCCGAGTTGGCGACCACGCGGGTCGAGGTGACAACCACGATCCACGAAAAGCCCAACCAAAGGACAGCGTCCAGCAGAAGGCATGCCATTTGCCCACCCCGGCCCATGGCACTGCGGAATTCGGCAAAGGCCAAGTGCGTGCGAAGCTGCACATTATAGGTACAGCCGAACCACGTCATGATCAGGAAGAGGAATGGTGGCAGGGTGGTGGACCAAGGGGCCTGTTCGTTCAGGACGAAGCGGCGGAAGACCTCGACGAAGATGATACCGCCGATGGCAAGGTACGAGACCACCATCACGGTTTTCTCGAAGTTGCGCTCTACCCATGGGATGAAGTGGTAGACCACCAAGAGCAAAGCCGCCGCTGCCAGCATGGCGATCAAGCCCAACGGCCAGATTGCCGGATTGCGCATCGCCTCGCTCAACATCCATGAATCACCTGAAGCTAGGGCGCTCAGGATGTCCCCTGTGCCCTGAAACCAGCCGGTCATGCCCATTCCTCCCTTTGGGTTGCCGTATGTCGAGGCGGTCTTCTTTATGCCGCCTTGTGGATCCGGGCCACCCGTTCAGAATGGCCCGGTTCGCAGTTTGCCGGATCAGGCCGAGCGCCACCAGCGGCGGGGTTCGACGTTTTCGGCCAGCGTGTCTTTGGGGATTTGACGCGCGACATCGTAGATCATCTGATAGGTGTCCAAGCCACCCGACCAGTTGTTGATCCGCTCGCGCCATTGCGCCCAAGGCTCGGGGTTGAACTCGGGCGAGCACATTTCCTCGGCCATCTTGATCTGATCTTCGGCGAGGAAGGCGTTGCGCACGTTGTTCTCGGCGAAGATCGTGCCGGGAAGCTGCGGGTCAGAGAAGCCCACGGTATTGACCAGCGCCGCCTCGTTGGCGTGCTGACAATAAACCTGCGCCAGATAAGACGACTCCATGATTGCATCTTGCAGATGCGGCTCCATTTCATCGAAGACGCTGGCTTTCATCGCGGTGTGCTCGGTGCCGCAGAAGAACTTCAGATCGACCGATTGGCTAACCACCGGCGCCATGTTGGCGTAAGCCACCGCGGAGGCCCAGGTTTCCGCACCGTCGATCAGGCCCTGCTTGAGGCCATCGAGGGTTTCTTCCCAAGCCACGGGAACCGGGTTGAGGTTCAAAAGCTGCATCGCGATGCGGCCCAGTTGTGTGCCTGTCACGCGGTTCTTGGTGCCGAAGAGTTCTTCGAGTTTGGTCACGGTGGGTTTGTCGGCAAAAGACTGGCCCATCTGAATGCCGCGCAATTCGCAATGGCTGAACAAGAACTTGATGCCGTGGCGCTTCTCCATCGGGTCGCGCAAAACCTGTTGCGATTCCGGGCTGTAGAGGAAGTGGTACTGCGCCGCACGGCTGGGGAACATATAGGCATAGTCCAGCACGTTGAGGTAAGGCGCACCGCCGGCCGAGTTCTGGGTTGAGGCGGAATACATATCCACCACGCCAAGCTGGGTTTTCTCAACGCAGTTGAGCTGGCCGCAGATCTGGTTGTCGCCGATGAACTCAACGCGAATTTCGCCCTCGGTCCGCTCCTCCAGATCGCGGGCAAAGGTCAGAACACCGGCGCGTTCAATCAACAAGTTACGGGCGTTGAAGCCCGCCGCGCCCAGCTTCAGGGTATGCTTGGGTTCTTTCGCGAAGCGCTTGTTATATGTGCTTTCTGCGGCTTTCGCGAGATTGGGCAGTGTCGCCGCGCCGGTCAGCGCCCCTGCCCCAAGTAGAACCGATGACAGGCCGAATTGGCCGGAAAGACGGAAAAGATCCCGGCGGGAAATCCCTCCCAGGGTTTTCGATACTTTCATGGTCTCCTCCCATGTTGTGCAATTTTTGATACTTGCAGTCTCAATATTGCTCGAACTATGTTTCATCTGGCAAGCAAAATCTTTTCCAAAATTGCTGAGCGCCGATGGGAGGTCAGAAATGTCAGAGATTTCAGCGGATTATGTGATCGTCGGTGCGGGCTCGGCGGGCTGTGTTCTGGCGAATCGCCTCTCGGCTGATCCCTCGATCAAGGTGGTTTTGATGGAAGCAGGCGGGCGCGACTGGAACCCGTGGATCCACATCCCCGTGGGCTATTTCAAAACCATGCACAACCCATCGGTTGACTGGTGCTATCGCACCGAGCCGGACCCCGGGCTGAACGGACGGCAGTTGGATTGGCCGCGCGGTAAGGTTTTGGGGGGGTCATCGTCTTTGAACGGGTTGCTGTATGTGCGGGGCCAGCCGGAGGATTATGACCGCTGGCAGCAGATGGGGAACCCGGGCTGGGGCTGGGACGATGTGTTGCCGCTGTTCAGACGCTCCGAGAACCAGGAACGCGGGGCGGATGAGTTTCATGGGGATAAGGGGCCTTTGTCGGTCTCGAACATGCGGTTGCAGCGCCCGATTTGCGATGCGTGGGTCGCCGCGGCACAGGAGGCTGGGTATCCGTTTAACCCTGACTACAACGGGACAACGCAGGAAGGCGTTGGGTACTTCCAACTGACCACCCGAAATGGGCGGCGGTGTTCTTCGGCGGTGGCCTTCCTGAACCCGGCCCGGAAGCGCGAGAACCTGACCATCCTCACCAAAGCCCCTGCAAGCCGGATCGTGTTCGACGGGAACCGGGCGACGGGCGTGGCCTATCGGGATGCTTCGGGGCAGGAGCATGTGGTCAAGGCCAAGGCGGAGGTGATCCTGTCGTCGGGGGCGATTGGATCGCCGCAGCTTTTGATGGTGTCGGGGATCGGTGAGGCTGAACAGCTTAAGGAGCATGGCATCGAGGTGCTGCGCGACAGCCCATCGGTGGGCAAGCATATGCAGGACCATTTGCAGGCGCGGTTGGTGTTCAAATGCAATGAACCCACGCTGAATGACGAGGTGCGCAGCCTTGTGGACCAAGCGCGTATCGCATTGAAATATATGATGTTTCGGGCGGGGCCGATGGCCATGGCGGCGAGTTTGGCCACCGGGTTCATGCGCACGGGCGACCATGTGGAGACACCGGACATCCAGTTCCATGTGCAACCCTGGTCTGCCGATAGCCCCGGGGAAGGCGTGCACCCCTTTTCGGCCTTTACCATGTCGGTCTGTCAGCTGCGCCCGGAGAGCCGCGGGGAGATCCGATTGGCGGGGCCGGACGCGGGGACATACCCCAAGATCCACCCCAACTACCTGTCCACCGAGACCGATTGCCGGACCATCGTGGAGGGGATCAAGATCGCCCGGCGGATTGCCCAGCATGAACCGCTTAAGCATAAGATTTCAGAGGAATTTCGCCCCGATGCGAGCCTTGATATGGACGACTATGAAGGCACGCTGGAGTGGGCGCGGAACTATTCGACCACGATCTATCACCCGACAGGAACCTGCAAGATGGGGCCGGGCGGCGACGCGGTGGTGGACCCGCGTTTGCGGGTGCATGGGGTCGAGGGGCTGCGGGTGGCGGATTGTTCGATCATGCCCGAGATCGTTTCCGGCAACACCAATGCGCCGGCGATCATGATCGGGGAGAAAGCCTCGGACATGATCCTGGAGGACCGCAAAGCCGGCGCGCTGCAACGCTCGGCCTGAGGCTGCGGAATTTTCGTACGAGTCGTACGCCTGCCCCCCGGTTTTCGTACGAAAATCGGGGGGTTGGTTTGTGGGGTCGTACGAGTCGTACGAAACACCCCTGCCCCGTGCGGTTGGGTAACGGGGTGGTAAGGAGTTTGGGGTAGGTTGGTTTGCGTGCGGCGAGAGGTTTGGTTTTTGGAGGTTTTGGAGATGTCGAACTTATTTACTGTCATTGTTGTCTTTCGCGCCCTGCTTCAAATTGAATATTTGGGCAAGTTTCAAAAGGTTACCGGCGACTGCAACCGCTACGGTCAATCCATAAGACATCAAGAAAAACGCCAAGGCCGAAAACAGATCAACTGTGTATGCTTGTGCTAAAAGCACTCCTACTAATGCAAGTGTTTGTAGAAGTATGAAATGAAAAAAGGACGCAGTCGTTTGCATGTATAGAGAATCCGCTCGACCTGCTTGCTGGATCGATTTCATCAACCTTTCGTTCGAGAACGCCAATAAAATTGCCATTCCTCCTAAGGAAAAGGACATCAAACTTGGAATAATCTCAACGGCTGCTGATGTCCAAGCACGTTCATCACCTGTTTCCTTGTTCCATAAGGGATAGCAGACAAACGTGATGGCTACCGCAGCCCAGAAATACAGAGATTTCAAGATTGCGGGCCATCCGCCGTAGAGGCGCCAATAGGTGTCAAAGACACCTATTGCATCAATGTCATCCCTGTTTTGCGACACTTCTTATGCTTCCAGCCTCGGTTCCAACTTCATCCTCGTCACGAGTGATTACATAAGGATAGTCCTTTGTAGAAGCTTCGACAGATTTACCATCTTCGCTCTTACCTTTGCCTTTAACTAGCCCATCGTATGCTGCGGCTCTGGCTAGCAGCTTATTTCTCGTATTTAACATCAAAGACTTGAATGAAGGCGCTTTTTTCAGCGTCTTCACGGCTTCTTTGGCGTTCTGCCCCTCAAGCTCTTCTTCCAGCAATTCCTGAGCCTCTGGATCAATTGAATCCGGATTGGGCCGATAAAGACGCATTTCCACGGAATTTAACCTAGGAATGGACAAAATTCGCTCGACCGAGTCAGAGGTCGGCTGAATTTGAACCCTAAATTCTTCGCACTGTTCATATGCTGCATCTTCTAGCGCTTTTTGAAACGCTGTTTCTGCCCTGCGCGGCGAAACAGTTTTACGCTCATCGTTGACTAGCTCCAAAAATAGACGGTGATCTTTCGTGTTGAACGCGAATTGAAACGTACGGCTATTTAATCCTCGGTCCTCTGGAACAACGACGTCTGAGCTTTCACTTAATGGCTCTTCAACAAAGTCTTTCAAGTTTACGACATTGCTATCGGGATCAACCGCCATCCAAATCACTAGGCGGCCCGTGAAAATGTTATCTCTTATCTCTGATAGTGGAGTTATTGCCGCGTAATAGTCGCCCCAATACTTGACACCTCGGCCAACAGATCTTTGAAAAATTTCTCTGTAAATATTTTCGGGGTGAGGTTGGGCGACAACGTTAAACACGCCGTACGTTCTCTTTCGTGTCCGGGCCATAAAAATCTCCTTTTAGCTGAATTGACCATACATCAAGCTCTCCTTCAACGTGAAACAGCCGCGCCGAAGACGACGCGTGCGGGGGCGGTTGGTCGGTGTGGGCGGAGGTGCTTTATGGTTGCCGTCTCCGTAGGACCTCAAGCGGTGCTCGGCAGTGGCCAAAAAGCCGCCGCGTCACGCCGGAGGCGTGCCGTCATCATGTCGGCGCCCCTTTGGGGCGACGGGGCGCGTCGGCTTTGGCGCGGCGGCGCTACGCGCCTTGCTTCCGCGCCGGGGCTGGCGTTTCAGACGGGTGTTTAGGTGGGCGGTGCGCAGTGAATGCGCACCCTACGGCAAAAGAACGAAGGGCCGCGCCCGACCCTGGGTGGGCGTTTGGAACATTCATTCGGGGACTGACGCTGTCGCACACAAATCCTTGGTTCGGAGCGAAACGGGAACCATGCGCCCTCCCGGGGGG
>NZ_CAJXNN010000029.1 GCF_913057115.1 uncultured Roseovarius sp. | reverse complement strand
CAGGCGCAGGGGCGCTATGAGCAGGCCGAGGGGCTCTACCGCGAGGCGCTTGAGATTGGCCGTGCGACGATTGGGGAAGGCCATCCGAGCTATGCCATTCGCCTCAACAACCTCGCCGGGGTGGTGCAGGCGCAGGGGCGCTATGCGGAGGCCGAGGGGCTCTACCGCGAGGCGCTTGAGATTACCCGTGCGACGATTGGGGAGGGGCATCCGGACTATGCCACCCGCCTCAACAACCTCGCCGGGGTGGTGCAGGCGCAGGGGCGGTATGCGGAGGCAGAGGGGCTTTACCGCAAGGCGCTTGAGATTGACCGCGCGACGATTGGGGAGGCGCATCCGGACTATGCCATCCACCTCAACAACCTCGCCGGGGTGGTGCAGGCGCAGGGGCGCTATGAGCAGGCCGAGGGGCTCTACCGCGAGGCGCTTGAGATTGGCCGTGCGACGATTGGGGAGGGGCATCCGGACTATGCCATACGGCTCGGCAACCTCGGACAGCTTTTGGGCCAGATGGATCGCGCTGAAGAAGGGCGTGAGATGCTGGAGCAAGCCTTAGAGATTTTCCGCGCGACCCTGCCGCCTGATCATCCGCATATTGCCGAGACTGAAAGGCGCATCGCCGTTCTCACTTAACCAAAGCCAAAACGTACAAAACCCACGTACGTTTCGTACGCTTGCCCACCGTGCGCCTTGTTAATCCGCACCCCGCGCAGCGCTGACACCGACGCAATACCGACAAAATACCGACGTGTTACAGCCCGCCCAAAATCGCGCCTCGCCCTTGTCAACAAAGCAAAACGGGCCCCGAATCGCTCGGGGCCCGTTCGCTATTCACAACCTGTTAACCTCTTCAGGCCGAGGCCTTCGCCAAGGCCTGTTCCAGATCGGCGATGATGTCGTCGGCGTCTTCGATCCCGATGGAAATCCGCACCACGTTGGGCGCGGCCCCGGCGGCGACCTGTTGCTCCTCTGTCAGCTGCCTGTGGGTGGTCGAGGCCGAGTGGATGATCAGCGACCGGGTGTCGCCCAGATTGGCCACATGGCTGAACAGCTCAAGGCTATCGACCAGTTTCACGCAGGCGTCATAACCGCCCTTGAGCGCCACGGTAAAGAGCCCGCCCGCGCCCTTGGGACAAATGCGTTCAACCCGGTCGTGATAGGGCGAGGATTTCAGGCCCGCATAGGTAACCCCTTCTACCGCCTCATGTTTTTCCAGCCAACCGGCGACCTTTTCGGCATTGGCCACGTGGCGCTCCATCCGCAAGGAAAGGGTCTCGATCCCCATCAGCGTATAGTGTGCCGCCTGCGGGTTGAGGGTCATGCCAAGGTCGCGCAACCCGATGGCGATGCCGTGGAAGGTGAAGGCCAGCGGGCCGAAGGTCTCGTGGAACTTGAGGCCGTGGTAGGCCGGTTCCGGCTCGCTCAGCGAGGGGAATTTGCCCGAGGCCGACCAGTTGAAATTGCCCGAATCCACCACGCAGCCGCCGGTGACGGTGCCATTGCCGGTCAGGAACTTGGTCATCGAATGCACCACCAGCGTCGCGCCATGCTCAATCGGGCGGCACAGGTACGGCGTGGCCGAGGTGTTATCGACGATCAGTGGCAGGCCCGCCTTGTCGGCAATCGCGGAAATCGCATCAAGATCAGTGATATAGCCACCAGGGTTGGCGATGGACTCGCAGAAAACGGCGCGCGTATCGTCGTCAATTGCGGCTTCCACGGCGTCAAGATCGTCGAAGTCCACGAACTTCGCCGACCAGCCGAAGCGCTTGATTGTTTGGGAAAATTGCGTGATCGAGCCGCCGTAAAGCCGGGTCGAGACCACCACATTGAGGCCCGGACCCATCAGCGGAAAGAGCGCCATGATCTGCGCCGCGTGCCCCGAGGAGCAGCACACCGCCCCGGCCCCGCCCTCAAGCGTCGCGATACGCTCCTGCAGCGAGGCGACGGTGGGGTTGGTGAGGCGCGAATAGATATAGCCCACCTCCTGCAGGTTGAAGAGCGCCGCCGCATGCTCGGCATCGCGGAAAACATAGGCCGTTGTCTGGTAGATCGGCACCTGCCGCGCGCCGGTGGCCGGATCGGGCCGTGCGCCCGCGTGGATTTGCAATGTATCGAAGCCATAGGCCATTGGATCATCTCTCCCTTGGAATGTGTTGCCATCTGTCTAGGCCATTCAGGGGAGGGGAACAACTGGCCCTGCAAGGCGCGGGATGGCGTTCCGCCAGGGGGTGGTTTCGTAGTCGGGTATTCGCGATACGGGCTTGGCAGGGGAATATCGTCTTTGCGGCGCAGGCTCAGCGCATCCAGAAGCCATTGCGGCGGATGCGGTTGCGGATGGCTTGCTCCTTGCGAGGCAAGTCATCGCGGTCAAACAGGTCCCGCACCTTATGTCCGCGACCGTGGTAAATCATGAATTTCATCGGATCGTGGTTCTTGAGAACCTTTTTGACGCCATTGGGCGCGGTCACTCGTTCCAGCACCTCGACCGCGTGGTCGGATTCGCGGGCGTACAGCAGCGGCAGGAAACGATAATGACAGGTGATGTCGCCGTCGAGATAGCCATCGGGCAGGCAACCGTAGCCCCCGCCAAAACTGTGGATCACCAAGGGCAGGGCCACTTGATCGAGCCATGGGTCAAGCGATTGACAAACCAGTTCGGGCGGCGCGTCATCGCGGATGGCAAGGGCGTAGTCCAGGAAACGCTGCCCGAAGGCGCGGGGGCATTGGTAGTAGAAGAACCCGGCGTTGAAATAGAGATAGCGCCGCCAGAATTCATCCGGGTAGGAGGTGTCGAGCGAGCTTTCGAAATCGAGGCCGAACTTGTCGTATAGCGATTTCCACGTGGCGGTAAGCCCGGGACCGTAAAGCTGGATCTCGGGCCATGTGTTTTCACGCTTCATCGACGCCTGTGGGCGGGCGAAATCAAAGGGCACGCTGGTTATATCGCCGGTGACAAGCGTGTCGGTGTCGAAGAACACGAATGGTTCGCCTTCGGGCATGGCCAGCAGGGCTTCGATCTTGTTTCCGTTGGGATAGCTGGCCCCGAAATGGCGCGATTGAAAGGGGATGATCTCGGCCCCTAGGTCTTCCAAAAGCTTGCGGGTCTGACCGCCGCGCATGCTGGGGTCTTTGCCCCACAGCGGACCATTTTGCGGCTCGGCCACGATCAGGCGGCCTTTGAACCCGGGGCTTGTCTCGCGCAGGGAGGCGGCGAAAATCACCGCCTCGTATTGCAACCGTCCACCTTGGCCGACGATGACGATGTTGAATGGCTGTGTCGGCTTTGCCTGTTTCGCCTTTTTGGCCATGCTCACCCTCTGACCCTCGTTATATTTGCGGGCAGTATAGGGGGGATGCGGCAGTGGCAGAAGGGGAGAGTTTGGGCAAATACAGGTCTAATTGGCGAGCAAGTTATTTTGCTTGCTTTTAAAGCAAGAAAGCGTTTATGCTTGCGCGCATGTTTGTGGTTTTGACTGGCGATATCGTGGAGTCCTCGGATTTGGAGGTCGAGGCGCTGGAGGCGACGCTTGAGGCGGTGGCCTTGGCGTCGCGAGACGTGCGCGCATGGCCGGGTGTAAGCCAGTGGGGCTTTGCCCGTCGGGGCGGGGATGCGTGGCAGTTGGCATTTGATGCGCCTGCGCTGGGCTTGCGGGCGGCGCTTTATATCACGGCCTGTCTGCGGCGCTTGGGCAAAACCCGCGCCACGCGCATTGCCTTGGCCGTGGGGCCGGGGCAGATGCCGGGGAAAGACCCCAACACGGCGCATGGGGCGGGGTTCACCGCCTCGGGGCGGTTGTTGGAAAAGCTGCCTTCGGGGCGGTATCTTGACGATGCGGGCGGAGGTGCTTCGGCGGCGGCGGCGCGGCTGGCCGATCATATCGCGCAGGGCTGGACTCCCGCGCAGGCCCGCGCCATGGCCGAGCAATTGCCACCCGGATCGGGGCCGCGGTCCGAGGCCGCCGCGCGCTTGGGCATCACCCGGCAAGCGGTGGATCAGGCGCTTTGGGCGGCAGGGTATCCGGCGATCGAGGCGGCGCTTGAGGCTTTGGAGGAGGGCAAGTGAACATGCTTTCTTTTTTTCAAGGCAAGCCGATATGATTGCTCTCACGCCCGAGATGACCGCAGGGTTCATTGCGCTTCTGCTGGCGCATGTGCTGGCCGATTTTGTGTGTCAGACCAAGGGCATGGTCGACTCCAAGCGCCATCCGGGCGTGTTCATTCTGCATATCGGGGTCGTCTTTGGCCTGAGCCTTGCGGCGCTGGGCGGGGCGGCCCATGTGGCGGCGACGGTCGCCGTGGCGCATTTGGTGATTGACGGGATCAAGACCTATGCCTTGCCCGAAAGCTGGCGCAGATCGTTCACCGCGTTTGCCGTGGATCAACTGGCGCATTTGGTCAGCCTTGCGGCGGCGGTCTTGATCTGGCCCGAGGCCGTAGCAGGCGGCCTGTGGGCACCGTGGCTTGACCTCTTGGTAGGGCCTGCCGTGGTTATATCCGGTTTGATCCTGACGGTGATTGCCGGGGGGTATGCCGTGGGCCTGATCACCGCCCCCTATGCCCAAGCCTTCAAGGCGCAGGGCCTTGCAAACGCGGGGCAAATGATCGGGCGGCTGGAACGGGCGGTGATTTTCCTGCTGATCGCCATGGGCGAGCCAACGGGAGTCGGCTTTCTCATCGCGGCCAAATCGCTTTTGCGCTTCGAGGCCACCAAGCAACAAAAGGCCAGCGAATACGTCATCATCGGCACGCTGACATCCTTTGGCTGGGCCTTGGGGATGAGCACGGCGACCATGGCGCTGTTTCGGCTTGTGACCTGATTTACCGGGGGAAAGTGGTGGGCGACCTAGGAATCGAACCTAGCGTGCGTCTCCGCGAGGGAGTTACAGTCCCCTGCCACACCTTGCGGCCTGTCGCCCACTTTCCATCGGGCCTTGACCCGTGGCGTGGGGGCGTATTTAGGGATCGTGCCGTGGGGCGTCAAGGCGAAAATGCCTTGCGGTGCGGCGCGCCGGCACGCATTGTCGGCGCTTGGTACGAGAGGTGGCAAATGGCAGCGAAAAAACCCAAATGGGTGATCGAAAAAGAACAGGCAAAGCGCGAGAATACGCGGGAAACAGTTTGGCTTTTCGGGCTGCATGCCGTGCGCGATGCGCTGATGAATCCAGCACGTGAAAAACTGCGGTTGATTGTCACCAAGAACGCTGCCGACAAACTGTCCGAGGCGATTGCGCAGGCCGGGATCGCGCCCGAGATGGCCGACCCGCGCAAGTTCACCGCGCCGCTTGACCCACAGTCGGTGCATCAAGGGGCGGCCCTGGAGGTGAAGCCCCTCGACTGGGGGCCATTGTCGGAGTTGGCGCTTGGCGGGGCGGCAGGCGTGCCGCGTGTCGTGATGCTGGACCGGGTGACCGACCCGCATAACGTGGGCGCGATCCTGCGCTCGGCCGAGGTGTTCGGCGCCTGCGCCGTCGTGGCCCCGCGCCACCATTCCGCGCCCGAAACCGGGGCCTTGGCCAAAACCGCCAGTGGCGCGCTTGAGCGGCAACCCTATGTGCAGGTGCGTAATCTGGCCGATGCGATCAAGGAATTGCAGGGCATGGGCTATCTTGTGCTTGGGCTGGCGGGGGAGGCCGAGCAGACCATCGAAGAGGCCATGGAAGGCCGGCGCGATAGGCCCGTGGCGCTGGTTCTGGGGGCCGAGGGGCCGGGCTTGCGGCAAAAGACGCGCGAGACCTGCGATGCGCTTGTGCGGATCGAGTTTGCCGGTGCCTTCGGCTCGCTCAATGTCTCCAATGCCGCCGCCGTGGCGCTTTATGCGGCAAGGCCCTAGTGTTCAGCTCCATCTTCAAAGGATTTGATAAACCGGCCCTTGATCATCCAGCTTAAGCCGAAACTCATCAAGGCGACGGATTCGAGGATGAAGGTCAGCCGCCAGTGGTTCCAGACCTCAAGAAAGGCCTGTGCCGCCTCGGGCGACAGGATGAGCTTGGTCAGGATGGCCGCCCCGCCCATGATCGCCACGCAGGCAAAGATCAGAACGCCAAGCGCGCGATACCAGACGTTGCGAAATCCTTTGCGGCTGCCTTCGATCACCGAGGCGAAGGAGTTGATTCGGGTGAAAACGAAGTAGGAAAAATAGCCAAGGATCGTGAACATCACCGCTGCACCGCCAAAATGCAGCGATTGCAGGAGGATCGGCACGTTTTCGGGCGCGCCAAAGACCGGGAAGGTGGCCCACATGTCGTAAGACAGCGCGCCGGTGACACCCGAGGCTGGCGGGGCAAAACCGCTGGCCGAGGTGAGAAACGTGCGCGCCACTTCGGCCCCGTTATAATCGCAGCCAGACCCGGTGGTGGGGGAATAGGCAATAAGAAAGGCCGAAACTCCGGCCAGCTTGATCAGCCAGATATCGTACCAATAGTGCCGCAGGTAACCATCGACCGTCTTGGTGCGGAAGCTGTAGAAAAAGGTCAACAGCAGGCCGATTAAGGTGAGCGCGCCAACGAAAATATCGCCACCGATGCGGCTATAGTAGTAATGGCTTATGGATTGGTTGAAGCAGGTATTGGTGAAGATCGTCAGCGCGATCAGGATCACCGGCAGGAAGAGCGCCACATAGCCCACGCCGCGATTGACGCGCCTTAGGCTAAGCGCGAAGGGTAGGTCATCGGGTAGGGCGGCATTGGGGGGCTGGGGCATGCCAATCCTCCTTAGAATTTGAGGATAGAATAACACGTATCGCGGGAATCGCGAAAACTTGGCTGATGCGGGGCTTGGAAAACGCGGTCATGCCAATATCTTGACCTCTAACGGACAACGCGGGGCCGAATGGGACCAAAAATTGCCACATGCTGCTATTGCGGGACGCGCGCGGCCCTGATTTTGGATCAGGGGCGGCATGAGCTGATGTGTTCGGCCTGTGGCGCGCCCTTGCATGAAATGAAGGCCTTGCCCAAGGCCACGCAGAGCCCGCGCAAGCGCGCGCCTGCGGCGACAGCGCCCAAGCGGCCCGGCGCGCGGCGGCGGGTCAAGGTGGATTGGGCCGCCGAACGTGCCCATGCGCTCGGCGGTGAGCGAAAGCGAACAAAGCGCCGTAAGCCACGCAAATCATTGGCGTACCGTGTGATGGATGAGCTTTGGGACGGGATCGAGGATATTTTCGATTAGCAGAAATCCGCCGATAAGCCGGGCATGGTCACAAGGCGTTTACCAAGGCTTTTTATTTTGAATCGCGTCCCTATCTATTGTTCAGAAACGTCGGAATGGAACACCGGCGTTTCACTTCACTGTCCCTCGTTCCGCGACTGGCGCCCAAGGGTTTCCCTTGGGCGCTTTTTTCTTTCTCAAACCCTGTCTAGAGTGCGGCCATGAGCCAAGACTATTCCGACGCGTATTTGCGCAAGATCCTGACCCGCACCAAGCGTATCGCCGTGGTGGGGGTGTCGTTGAACGAAGTGCGGCCGAGTTTTTACGTGGCGCGCTACCTCAAGTTGAAGGGGTTTGATGTGGTGCCGGTCAATCCGGGCCATGCGGGCAAAACCGCCTTTGGCACGGAGGTGGTCGCGTCGTTAAGCGATATCGAAGGGCATGTGGACATGGTGGATGTTTTCCGCCGTCCGGAACATGTGCCGCCCATCGTGGAAGAGGCTTTGGAGTGCTTTCCCAAGCTACAGACCGTCTGGATGCAGATCGGGGTGGTCAACGAAGAAGCCGCCGAGATGGCGCGGGCGCGGGGCGTGGATGTCGTGATGAACCGCTGCCCCAAGATCGAGTATCAGCGCCTCTTTGGAGAGCTGCGCATGGGCGGATTCAATACCGGGGTTATTTCTTCGAAATTGTAAGGTTTCAGAGGTTTAGCCGCTTTGAATATCTGCGGCTATGCGCATGTCGCGCAGCGGCTTCACCAGTTCGATGGCGCGGGCATAGACCGGGTGGGCCTTGTAGGCGTCCAGATCATCCTGGCTGTTGAACTCGGCATAGACCACGAAATCCACCTCGGCCCCGGTCAGCCGGTCGGCATGCAGGTTCCGACCCACCTCGAAATGGCGGGCGTGGGGGATTTGCGACAGGGTTTCCAGACCTTCGCGGATACGGTCGAGGTCGGCTTGGTCGCGGGCGGTGAAGAACACGATATGGCGGATCATTTCGGGCGCGATGCTTTTTCCTGAAGGCCGGATTGCGATTGGCGGCGGGCGAGTTCGCTTAGCACATCCTCAAGGCCGACGCCCCGGCTGTGCAGCATGACAAGCAGGTGAAAGAGCACATCGGCGGCCTCGGAGGTGAGGCCCTTGGCGTCGCCTTTGACCGCTTCGATCACCGCCTCGATGGCCTCCTCGCCGAATTTCTCGGCCACTTTTTCGGGGCCTTTGGCCAGTAGTTTGGCGGTCCAGCTGTCCTCGGGCGCGGATTTGGCGCGGGTGGCGATGATCTCTTCCAGCTCTTGCAGGGTCATGCGCCTGTCCTCACCGCGATACCATGGGTGGCCATGTGGTCCTTGGCCTGTTGAATGGTAAACTCCCCAAAGTGGAAGATCGAGGCGGCCAGCACGGCAGAGGCCCCGCCCTTGGTGACACCATCGACAAGGTGGTCCAGCGTCCCGACGCCGCCCGAGGCGATCACCGGGATATCAACCGCGTCGGATATGGCGCGGGTGAGAGGCAGGTTGAAGCCTGCACGGGTGCCATCGCGATCCATCGAGGTCAGCAGGATTTCCCCCGCGCCCTTGGATTCGACCAGTTTGGCGAATTCCACGGCGTCGATGCCCGTGGGTTTGCGCCCCCCGTGGGTAAAGATTTCCCATTTGCCGGGGGAAACTGTTTTGGCGTCGATGGCGACGACGATACACTGGCTGCCGAATTGGTCGGCGGCCTCGCGCACCACATCGGGGTTGGCCACGGCGGCGGAGTTGAACGACACCTTGTCGGCCCCCGCCAGAAGCAATTTGCGCACATCCTCCGCCGTGCGCACCCCGCCGCCCACGGTGAGCGGGATATAGCATTGCTCGGCGGTGCGGGTAACCACATCCAGCATCACGCCCCGGTTTTCATGGGTGGCGTGGATGTCGAGAAAGCACAGCTCATCGGCCCCGGCGGCGTCATAAGCCTTGGCGGCATCGACAGGATCGCCCGCGTCGCGCAGGTTGACGAAATTCACGCCTTTGACCACGCGGCCATCGGCGACGTCGAGGCAGGGAATGATGCGGGTTTTCAACATGGGGGTCAGGTAGCGCGTAAGCGCAGCATTGTGAAGGTCTTTTGCGGCGGAAATGCGCCTAGCGCCGGGCCAGACGCAGCGACAGAAGCCCCGAGGCAAGGATCACCGCCAGCCCGGTGAGCGACAGGGCATCGGGCCAGTCGCCGAAGACCAGATAGCCAAGCACAGTGGCGGCGATGAGTTGGGTATAGACCAAGGGGGCAATGACCGAGGCGGGCGCGCTTCGGTTCGCCATGGCCAGCAGGAAATTTCCCATGGCTGACCCTGCGGCGCTGCCGACGAGAAGTAGCCAGATAACGGGCGTCATGGCAGGTGCGCCCACGGCGAAGGCCAAGGGGGCCAGCAGGACCGAGCCGACCAGAAGTTGCGAGATGAGCAGGAACCTTGGGCGAAACCCTCCGGCAAGCCAGCGGGTGGCGGTCAGGAAACTACCGTAAAAGACACCGGCAAGGACGGCAAACCCCATGCCAAGCCCCGCGCCGAAGCCCGGTTTGACCACCAAGAGCACGCCCGCAAACCCCAAGGCCAAAAGCAGACTGCGCGCCGGGGTGACATGTTCCTTGAGCAAAAGCGCGGCCAAAATATACGAGATGATCGGCCCGACGAAAAAGGCCCCAAAGACATCGGCAATGGGTTCGGTGCTAAGCGCGGTAAGGATCGAGGCGATGCCGCCCACCACAAGGGCCCCGCGCAACAGGATGCGCCAATTGGCCAGCTGCGGAATCTCGTCCCGGCGGAGCCCGCTCAGCGGCAAAAGCACAAGGGCGGCCATGGCAAACCGCGCCCAAGCCACGAAAAAGGGATGCGCACCCGCCTGCGTCAGGGCCTTGCCCGCCGTGTCACCCGCCACGATGCAGAACATCGCCGGGACGACCATGGTGAGGGTCATCCAGAAACTGATATCGGCGATTGGAGTGGCTTTGGGCATCAAAAAGCTGACTTTCGCGGTTCACGGATTTGTTTATGGCCAAAGCGGCGCAGCATCCAGAGGATGCAAACAATGGATTTGGCAAAAAGGATGAATTGCGATGAAACAGCTATTGGCGGGAGTGGCCTTGGCCGTGATGGCGCAGGGCGCGCAGGCCTCGGAGGATGATATCATGCGGGTGGCGGCCAAGGGCGATGTGGCCAGCACCATGGACGCTCTGCAAGCGGCAGTCGAAGGGGCCGGGGCCACGGTCTTTGCCCGGGTCGATCATGCCGGTGGAGCCGAATCCGCGGGCATGGAGCTTGCCCCGTCGCAGCTCTTGATCTTCGGCAATCCCAAATTGGGCACGCCTGCCATGCAGGACGATGCACTGGCCGGGCTCTTCCTGCCGTTGAAAGTTTTGGTCTACGAGGGCGGCGATGGCCGTGTATGGCTGGCCTATGAAGACCCCGAAGAAACCCTGGATGACCTGCCGGGGATCAGTGACGACGCAGACTATATCGCCAAAATGCGCATGGCCTTGGGCAAGCTGACCGAAAAAGCAGCGGGTAAGTAGCGCACGGTCAGGCCTTCATGACCGCAAGTGCCTCTTTCAAGTCAATCGCCCCGTCGTAAAGCGCGCGGCCCGAGATTGCCCCGTTCAAGGGCGCGCCGCAGGATTTCAGCGCCTTGAGATCGTCGATGGAACTGACCCCGCCCGAGGCGATGACCGGGATCGAGACCGCATGGGCCAAAGCCGCCGTTTCTTCGATATTGGGGCCCTGCATGGCCCCGTCGCGGTTGATGTCGGTATAGATGATGGCCGCCACGCCCGCGTCCTCGAAAGACCGCGCCAAATCGGTGGCCAGAACATCGGTCTCCTCGGCCCAGCCCTTGGTGGCGACGCGGCCTTGGCGGGCGTCGATGCCCACGGCGACCTGACCGGGGAAGGCTTTTGCGGCCTCGCGCACGAGCGCGGGGTTTTCCACCGCCACGGTGCCAAGGATCACCCGGGCCAAGCCCTTGGAGAGCCACCGCTCGATGGTGGCCATATCACGGATGCCACCGCCCAGTTGCGCAGGTGTTTTCGTGCGCTCAAGGATCGCCTCCACGGGGGCGGCATTGACCGGCTCTCCGGCGAAGGCGCCGTTGAGGTCGACCAGATGCAGCCATTCACAGCCCGCCTCGACAAACTCCATCGCTTGCGCGGCGGGGTCGTCATTGAACACGGTGGCTTTTTCCATTTCGCCTTTGAACAGGCGCACGGCCTGACCGTCTTTGAGGTCGATGGCGGGATAGAGGATCATGGAGCTATTCCTTGGCTTCGTAGGCTTACGGCCCTTTGGCATGAGTGCAGGGCGAATGCAACGCGACCCGACGTTACACTTGATTTCACGCCAGTTTGCAGGGCAGCGTTTTGCCAGACACGCTAGGGAGGACTTAAAATGAAACGCTTTGCAGTGGCCGCTGTGGCTGTGGTGATGGGCACGGGCATGGCAATGGCCGAACCGGCCTTGGGCACATGGAAAACCGAAGTGGACGATGGGGCCTATGCGCATGTGAAAATTGCCCAATGCGGCAGCAATGTTTGCGGCACGATTGCGCGGACCTTCAAGAATGGTGCCGAATACAAATCCGAGAACATTGGCAAGATGCTGGTGCGGAACATGTCGCCCAAGGGCGGCGGCAGCTATGAAGGCAAGGTCTGGCGCCCGTCCAACAACAAGATCTACATCGGCAAGATGGACGTGCAGGGCAATAGCCTGAAACTGCGCGGCTGCGTCGCAGGCGGCCTGATCTGCGCCAAGCAGAACTGGACTCGAGTGGAATAATCACCGGGTGTTCGGGGGCTTTGCCCCCGCCGCTCTACGGGCGACTCCCCCAGGATATTTACGAACAGAAGAAGCGCGGTTTATCCCTTCTTCTGTTCCCAAGTATCCCCGCCGGAGGCATCCCGAGGGGATCGCCAAAGGCGAGATCCGAGATATAAAGCGCGCCGAAGGCGCTCATTCACGTTACGGGGTCCAGGTCAGGAAATTGGCAATCAGGCGCAGGCCGGTGGATTGGCTTTTTTCCGGGTGGAACTGCGTGCCGACGATATTGTCTCGGCCCACCACGGCGGTGATCGGGCCTGCGTAATCGACATGTGCCAGAAGATGCGCCGGATCATCGACGCGGAAGTGATAGGAATGTACGAAATAGGCGTGATCGCCGGTTGAGAGACCGTCGAACACCGGGTGGGCATGGTCGATCACCAGATCGTTCCAGCCCATATGCGGCACCTTGAGGGTGTCATCTTTGGGATTGATCCGCTCAACCGTGCCGCCGATCCAGTCAAAGCCGGGGGTCTCGGAGTATTCCATGCCACGTGTGGCCAGCATCTGCATGCCGATGCAGATGCCGAAGAAGGGTTGGCCCTTGTCGATGACCACTTCTTTTATGGCTTCAAAGAGCCCGCGGTGATCGTAAAGCTCTTTTTGGCAGGCGGGGAAGGCCCCGTCGCCGGGCAGGACGACGCGGCTGGCCCGGCGCACCACCTCGGGGTCGGAGGTAACGGTGACCGGCCCCGCGTCCACCTCGGCGGCCATGCGTTGAAAGGCCTTTTCCGCCGAATGCAGGTTGCCGGATTCGTAATCGACGATGACGGTGCTCATGAGCCCTTACAGCGCCCCCTTGGTCGAGGGCACCGCATCGGATTTGCGCGGGTCGGTTTCCACAGCCTCGCGCAGGGCGCGGGCCACGGATTTGAAACCGGCTTCGGCCATGTGGTGGCTGTTGAAGCCATGCAGGGCATCGACGTGCAGGGTGATCCCGCCGTGGGTGGCGAGCGCCTGGAAGAACTCGCGCACCAGTTCGGTGTCGAATGTGCCGATCTTGGGGGTGGGCAGGTCCATGTTCCAAATCAGGAAAGGCCGCCCCGACAAATCAAGCGCCGCGCGCACAAGCGCGTCATCCATCGGCAAAAGGCAGGCCCCATAGCGGCGGATACCCGTCTTGTTGCCAAGGGCTTGCGTCAGGGCCTGCCCAAGCGCGATGCCCACATCCTCGACCGTGTGGTGGTCGTCGATATGGAGATCACCCTTGCAACGCACCTTCATGTCAATCAGCGAGTGCCGCGCCAATTGATCCAGCATGTGATCGAAAAAACCAACCCCGGTTTCATTGTCATAGGCCCCGGTGCCATCGAGGTTGATTTCGACGGTGATCTCGGTTTCGGCTGTCTTGCGGGTGATCGTGGCGTTGCGCATGGCGGACCCCTTCGGTGATTGCCGCGCCCTTATAGGCGCGTGGGCAGGGCAGGCCAAGGGGTTGGCGCAACAAGAGAATTGCCGCGTGCCAAAGGCGCATCACCCCCGGTTACACGGGCCGACTTTCAGTTGGGGGAGAGAAAATGGAGCGGGTGATGAGATTCGAACTCACGACATTTACCTTGGCAAGGTAACGCTCTACCCCTGAGCTACACCCGCTTCCTTGGGTAGGGCGGGAGATATAAATTCTGGCGCGGGGCTGCAAGCCCAAAATTGCGCTTGGGGCCAAAAAAGTTCCAAACTGGCGAAGTTTGGCGTTTTCGTCTGTATCGCGCGGTTCTGGTGGACTGACCCTGGCCGCCTGCGGTATGACACGAAAAAAGCCAGTGGGGTTAAGGCTGTTGAGCTTACGATGTTTATTGCCTGTGCCATTGGTCCTTGTTTTGGCGGGCTGCGGCGATCCGATGCAGGACGTGGCGCGGTTGGCCGATCAGGACGTGGCCGATGATGCCCCGACGCTGGATGCCGTGCCAGCAGTTGAGCCGCCGGCGGATGAGCGCGTCGGCCTGTTTGCCCGGCTTTTGGGCGGGCGTGATGCCGCGCCCTCGGAGGACGGAGCGGTTGCTGGTGATCCGGGGGGGACGCAGGCCAAAGCCATGACGACCTCGCTTCCTTTGGACGCGGAGCAGGCTTTGGAGGAGAGCCAAGACACGTCTGGCACGGTTTCCGAAACATCGGCGGCCGAGACAGGCAAGAGGAAAGGGCTCTTGGCCAGCTTGCTTGGTGGTTTCAACGCGGATGACGCATCCGGGGAAACCGGGGCCGTGAGCGAAGTCGCCTTTGGTGAGCTTCTGCCCTATGGCGAGGTGAAGCGCATTTGCGGGGTTCGCAAAGGCCAAATGGGCAAGATGGTGGCACAATATCCTGACCGCCGCCCGATTCATGAGGTCTATGACAGCGATCCGGGCAACACGGCCCCGCATACCTTTTACGTGACGGGTTTCGATGATGGCTGTGCCCGGCAATTCACTGCGTCGCTGGCGATGTTCGGCTCAGTCGAGATGCATGAACGCCTCCGCTACGGCCTGCCTGCCAAGGTGCAACCCTACAGCGCCACCGATGAGGCCTATGAAAAGGTCAAATCGCGAGTCTGCCGCGTGCCGCGCAAGACACCCTGCGGCGCGCGTGTTGGCCGGCTTTCCGATGACACGGTTTTCCTGAGTATCTACGAGCGGTTCGGCGACAATTCCGAGTGGAAGAATTTGCTACTGCACTCAGGCGAAATGGTGGCGAAGGACAAAAAGGGCGGCTGAGGCTTACCAGTGCGGCGGACGTTCGTTGCCCATCAGTAACTGGCCTCCCAAGTCGCTTTCGCGCTCGGCCTCGCGCTCCATCAGCAATTGCACCCGGCGGGTGAGCATTTCGATCTCGCCCTCTTGGCGGGCGATGATCTCGGACAATTCATCGACCGTGCGGCTGAGGTGGGCAAGGGTTTCTTCGATCGCGCTCATGCGTTCACGATTACGAACTTGCTTACCATGGGTCAACTGGCACTACAGGTGACGTAGCGACAACCGGCAAGGACATGCCATAGCTTGCCCCCGGTGGCCCCATCCGCTAGACCCCGCGGCGAACGCCAATGCACGGGACAAGCGACATGGCCAAGCCCAAGAAACAGCCCCGCCCCAAGGCCGAAACGCCCAAGGGGTTCCGCGATTATTTCGGCCAAGAGGTGACCGAGCGCGCCGAGATGCTGCGCCGGATCGCCGAGGTCTATCATCGCTATGGATTTGACGCGCTTGAAAGCAGCGCGGTCGAGACCGTCGAGGCGCTTGGCAAGTTCCTGCCCGATGTCGACAGGCCCAACGCGGGCGTCTTTGCATGGCAGGAGGATACCGAGGGCGACAAGCCGGGCGATTGGCTGGCCCTGCGCTATGACCTGACGGCGCCTTTGGCGCGGGTCTATGCGCAACACCGCAACGATCTGCCCACGCCCTACCGGCGCTATGCCATGGGGCCGGTCTGGCGCAATGAAAAGCCGGGGCCGGGGCGCTATCGGCAGTTTTACCAGTGTGACGCAGATACCGTGGGCGCGCCTTCGGTGGCGGCGGACGCCGAGATTTGCGCGATGCTGGCCGATACCTTGGAAGAGGTGGGCATTCCGCGCGGGGATTACATCGTGCGGGTGAATAACCGGAAAGTTCTCAATGGTGTTCTTGAGGTCATGGGCCTTGAGGAAGGCGAGGCGCGCGATGCCGTGCTGCGTACCATCGATAAGTTCGACAAAGTGGGCGAGGAGGGCGTGCGCCAGCTTTTGACCACGGGCCGCAAGGATGCCTCGGGCGCGTTCATTGACGGGGTGGGCCTGAGCGAAGAACAGGCCGGGCCGGTTCTGGCCTTCCTGACCTCGAAAAGCGAGGTGACGGCCGATACCCTTACAAACCTGCGCGCCGCTGTGGGTGAGTCGCAAACCGGCCAAGAAGGCGTGCAAGAGCTTGAAACCATTGCCGAATTGATGGCCGCCCAAGGTTATGGCGCGGATCGGGTGGTGATTGATCCCAGTGTCGTGCGCGGGCTTGGATACTACACCGGGCCGGTTTTCGAGGCGGAACTGACCTTCGAGATTTTCGACGAAAAAGGCCGCAAGCGGCAGTTCGGCAGCGTCGCGGGCGGTGGGCGCTATGATGACCTTGTGAAGCGGTTCACCGGGCAGGCCGTGCCAGCAACGGGTGTGTCGATCGGTGTGGATCGCCTGTTGGCCGCGCTGCGCGAAAAGGGGCGGATCGGCAGCACCGTGCAAGGCCCCGTGGTGGTCACGGTGATGGACCGCGACCGTATGGCCGATTATCAGGACATGGTGGGCGAGTTGCGCCGCGCCGGGATCCGGGCCGAGGTCTACCTTGGCAATCCCAAGAACTTCGGCAACCAGATGAAATATGCCGACAAGCGCGGCAGCCCGGTGGCGGTGATCGCGGGCAGCGATGAGTTCGAGCGTGGCGTTGTGCAGATCAAGGACCTGATCCTTGGCGCGAAGATCGCCGAAAACGCCACGCTTGAGGAATGGAAAGAACGCTCGAACCAATTCGAGGTGGCGCGCTCCGAACTGGTTGCCAAAGTGCGCGAGATCATCGACGGACAGGGCCAATGACGGATCGGACTGAGGTTCGCGCCGAGGCCGCGCGCCTGAGGGTGGCGTTCGAGGGGGAGGGTGCACAGCCCGTTGAAACCGCCATCCTGCAACCCGCCGAAACGCTTCTGGATCTTTATGGCGAGGATATCCGCGCGCGGGCCTATGTCACCTCGGACGCGCTGCGCGGTGAACAGATGCTGCGCCCGGATTTCACCGTGCCGGTGGTGCAGATGCATATGGAGCATGGGGCCGAACCGGCCTGTTACACCTATTCCGGTGAGGTGTTTCGGCGGCAGGAGGATGACCCCGACCGCGCCAATGAATACATGCAGGTCGGCTTCGAGGTGTTTGAGCGCAACGCGCCCGAGGCGGCGGATGCCCGTGTTTTCGCTTTGATGTTCAACACCTTGGCCCCCTTGGGCCTGCGGGCGGCGACGGGGGATATCGGTATCCTGATGGCCGCCGTCGAAGGCCTGCAAACCACCGAGCGACGCAAGGCTGCGCTGCGCCGCCATATCTGGCGGCCCCGGCGATTCCGCGCCTTGATCGACAGGTTCTCCGGCCGTGCGTCTGTGCCAGAAAGCCGTGCGGCCTTGCTGGCCAGTACCGACCCGATGGCCGATGCGGGCCCGCTTATCGGGCTGCGCAGCCGGGCCGAGATCGAGGCGCGCATCAAGGCCCTGCGCGAAGATGCCGAGGCCGCGCCGATTTCGGAAAACGAGGTGGCGCTGCTGGATGCGATCCTTTCGGTGCGCGAAACCTGCCCGAATGCCTTGGAGCATCTGCTTGATATTGCGGTCGATTTGCCGGCCATCCGCCCCGCCGTGGAGCGGCTTCAAAGGCGGCTTGAGGCCATGCAGGACTTCGGCATCGACGTGGATGCACTGGATTTCGAGGCCAGCTATGGCCGCACGCATATGGAATATTACGACGGGTTCGTTTTTGGCTTTTACGCCGAGGCGCGTCCCGATCTGCCCCCCGTGGCGACCGGCGGGCGCTATGACGCCCTGACCCGGCAGCTGGGGCTGGGGCGCGAAATTCCGGCCGTGGGCGGGGTGATCCGGCCCGGGCTGGTGGTGGAATTGGGGGGGCTGACATGAGCCTCAAATTGGGTGTGCCGTCAAAAGGGCGGCTGATGGAAAAGACCTTTGACTGGTTCGGCGCGCGGGGGGTGACCCTTGGCCGCGCGGGATCGGACCGCGAATATGCGGGTTTCGTTGAAGGCGTTGATAACGTTGAGCTTATTCTGCTGTCGGCCGGGGAAATCCCGCGTGAACTGGCCGCCGGGCGTATTCACCTTGGCGTCACCGGCACCGACCTTGTGCGGGAAAAGCTCGGCCAGTGGGACGGCCAAGTACAGGAACTGGCCGAGCTTGGGTTCGGGCATGCCGATCTGGTGCTGGCGGTGCCGGGTGCTTGGGTTGATGTGAATACACTGGATGATCTGGACGCCGCCGCTGCGGCCTTCCGCAAGGCGCATGGGTTTCGCCTGCGCGTGGCAACGAAGTATCATCGGCTGGTGCGGGATTTTCTGCGCGAGAATGGCGTCGCGGATTACCAGTTGGTGGATAGCCAAGGCGCCACCGAGGGCACGGTCAAGAATGAAACCGCCGAAGCGATTGCCGATATCACCTCGACCGGGGATACCCTGCGGGCCAACCATCTGAAAATATTGGAAGATGGTATGATTTTGCGGAGCCAGGCGACGCTGTTCAAGTCACGCAAGGCTGTGCTTTCGGATGCCGACCGGGGCAATCTCAAGGGGCTTTTGGAAAAGCTGTCCGTCGATTAAGGCGGCCCCCGCGCATGAGCGCGAGAGCCTGAAAGCCCGTTTTTAGAAGCGGAAGGTGCCGCGCAGTTGCACGGTGGTTGCTTCAACGTCGGGTCCGCCACCGCCGCCGAAGTTGTCGAACTCGTGGTAGAGGACTTCGCCGCCGACGGTAAAGTTTTCCATCACGGCGTGTTCGTAACCTGCGCCGACGAAATAGCCATCGTCGCTACCCAAGGTATTGACGTCCGCTTCGGCATAACCGCCGGTCCCGTACAGCAGGCCATTGCCGATCTTGTACCCGCCGCGCAGCTTGGCACGCCAAACACTTTCAAGGCTGTTGCCGCCACCAAGGCCGATGTCCGTCCAATCGTAATCGAGGCCGGCCCCGATCACCCAGTTGCCAAGGTCATAATCGTAGCCGGCGGTCAGGCCGCCGATGAAGCCATCCCCATCGAGGCCGGGAACATTGGTGTCGACGTTGGCATAGCCAAGTTGACCCCCCGCATAGAACCCTGTCCAGTTGGGTGATGCCGGGGCCACGGGGGCCGGGGCTGCGGGCTGGATGGCCGGCTCCGAGGGCGCGGGTTCGGGCGAGCCCGCAAGCACGGGGACCGCGGCAAGGCTTACGGCGGCGAGCAGAGGAAACGCTATCGTTTTGCTCATGTTTTGACTCCTGTTCTTTGTCCTGTCGTTATGCAGTCTGACGCATCGGATGCGCGCAGGTCATTGACCCCCATCATGAGGGACACAGGGGTGAAATTGGAACATTCGGGCGGTACAACAAGCGAGACGCCAACATACGGCGGCATGCCGCCGAGTGGGCCATTTGCCATGAGCCAGATAATGCCACGCACGGAAAAGTGACTTCGGTCTGGCTTGTGGCGCGCGAGAACGTGATCGCGCAAATACCCATTATTATTGAGTTTTTGTAAGTTGGAGCTGTTTCTGGCGCGTCAGGCAGCGGGCCATGGGCGGCCTGATCCTTGAGCCATCAAGGGATGGCCGCCTCAATCGTAGAGCGTCGAGTCGAGATCGGGGAGGGTGAAGTCCTCGGTGTGGATGACGATTCCGTCGTCGGTCAACAACACGATACCATAGGCGCCGGGTTCGGCCACCGAAAGGCGTGGGTCCTGATAGCCGAGGGCCATGGGCATCTGATGGCAGGGGCTTTTGAAGATTGCTGCGGGGATACCGTTTATGGTGCCCTGAATGGTGCGGTGGATATGGCCGGAGATCACCTGCACGACGTTCCGATGGCGCCCCAAAAGAGCGGATAGTTCGGGTATGGATTTCAATCCGATCCAGTCCATCCCCTTGAAACCAGTGGCAAAAACAGGGTGGTGGGTGAACAGGACACAGCGCTTGTCAGGCGCCTCGGCAAGACGCTCCTCCAGCCATTCAAGCCGGGCCTCGCAGAGCAGGCCGGAGTGGGTATCGGCCGCCGCTTCGTTCAATGTGTCAAGCAGGATCAGGCGGTGATCGCCCAGGTCGATCACCTGTTGGACGAAGCCTTGGGATGTGGTGGGCGTCTGGGGAATTTCGGCGAGCATGGGGGCACGCCGGTCATGGTTGCCGACCATGAGCGCGACGGGAATTGAAAGGGTGTCCAGTATCCCGCGCAGCTGGGCGTATTCTGCCGGATCGGCGTTATGGGTCAGATCCCCTGTGAGGATGATCCGGGCCGCATCGGGGTGGCGTTCGGTGGCATGGGCGAGGCCCTGGGCCAGCCGCGCGCCGGGATCGAGCCCGATCAGGGTTTCGCCCTTGGGCAAAAGGTGCAAATCGGTGAAGATGAGGAGTTTTTGCATCGGATTCGTCCATCTTGGCTGCTGGCAGGTTAGGCGATTTCACGGATTGTGAAAGGGCCGGGGCGAATCGGCCCCAAGCCCTTGGTTAACAAGGAAATCCGTGATCTGTAACATGTCGGCAAAACGTCGGTATCGCGTCGGTTTTTGTTACCGATACCCTGCGGGTTAACTCGGCGCGCGGTGGGTTTGGCACGAAACGTACGTGGGTTTCGTACGCTTTGTGGGATGACTGCTGTCAGCCGGGAGTGGATCAAAAACCCTTGGCTAAAGCGTTTCGCGAAAAACCTGACACACAGATTTTTGCGAAACGCAGTGCTTCGCTTAATCGTTGCACGCGTTCCGCCTTTAGCCGTTTCTCAGGTTAAAGGCGGAACGCTTTATAACCTGCGATAGCAGACCTTCGCCGCTTGGACCGAGAACTGGTAGTATGCGGGACAGAGTCAGCTTTCGCCGCTTTTGCACGAATGGCTGCTTTTAGAGTTCCAAGGTTCGGCAGTGCTTCAGGACAAGGAAGTTTTCCAACGCAAAAAGTCATTGAATAGGAAACGAACGCCCTCATCTTGAATAACCCAGTCGGCTTTGGATTCTTTGAACCAAAGCGAGCCAAGATCAATCTCTTTGTCAGCTAAGAGTTTTTCGCAGAATGTGGCCAGCTCCCGCACGGCTTGATCGCCATAGCCTTGCCGAAAGTCTTCATAGATTTGGTTACGCCCGTCTGGGGTTTCGGCCCAACCAGGATGAACGACATCTAGGTCTTGATGAAATTGCAAGGTGAAGTCGTAGAATGATTTCGGCGGCGTCATGTCAGTCAATCCTTGGATAGGATGTGATAATGATAAACCCATCCGGCATGTCCGGGGCGTGCTCGATAACGGTTCCCACTCCAAATGTTCGCCGGAGCCGTATCGGGGATGAAGCACGCCGAGTGGTTCGGTATGCTTCAAAGCCTGTTGTTGAACCAAAATCACTTGTTATGAAAGCTCGACGCACTCTCCCACTGGCGACAGCGCTCACAACGTCCAAGTTTCTCGCAAGATTGGAATCCGTCAACTTTTCAGCCGCTTCAAGTGACGGGAAAGTCCCGTGCCGCCAACGATACTGGCTGACGAAAAGTGTTCTTCCACGTGGAGTGCTGACCGATCCGATTAGGAAGGCTTCGCTCTTCCCGACATGCAAGGCGATGGTATGGCCCCCGCCCGCTTCATGAATTGAAAGGTCTTGGGGGGGAACGCTGCCGTCAAAATCGGCTAGAATTACGTTGTCTTGAAGGGCTGGCGCAACTGGTTCCGCATAGCACCGGCAATTGTGTGCCTCGCCTGGATGCCCGCCTTCTGGGGGATTATCCCATCGGAATACACGGTCATCATATGCAGCGTGGCTGTCACGAACTTTGGCATCATCTTGCGAGCGCCAGATATACTGCTCAATCCCGAGGTCTTCCTGCCGAAGCTGGTTGATCAGCCCTGCGAAGGCCCGCAAAAGGCGTTCTTCCATGGCCGTTCGAAGTGGCCGCAATCGTTGCTGGTGGTTTTGGTATTGTTTGAAAATGGTCTCAAGGCGCGCGTCCCATTCCTCGAGTGCCTCGGCTTTTGCGTCTGATACATCTCGCAGATCAGCTTCGGTGACAGTTGGGACCGTGTCGGGCGGTGTCAGCGCGTTCAGGAGCATCCGGGTGTTTTCGGATATCACCGGATCGAAGCGTTCGCTGAAATCGGCCCGTAAAGCGGAATAGTTTGGGAAAGTCGATTTGAGCGATAGCCCCGCGCGGCGGCCAACGATGCGGCCATCGTGCCGTGCAAGAACATAATTGCCGTTGCCGCCGTGTCTGAGGAAGTCGCTGAAACTGTGTTGCACGGAACCTCCGAACACGTGTGGAGCAGGTTCTATTCACAATTGGTAAAGAAAGCCTAACATCACCGTTCGCAACGCTCTTGAGGAAAGCAACTCACCCCGCGCGCGTCAGAACCAGACATTCATGCGTTCCGCAGCATCGGTCGAAAAGGGCTCGAATCCGGTATTCGCTGCACTCTTAACCAATTACCGTTTTCGGAAAACAAACCAAACGTTCCAAGGCCCCTCCCTGCCCATGGCGGCACGCACTATTCGCAACTGTGAGCTTGCCCTCGCTCCCCAATCCGACTGACTTTTGTACAAAACGTACACATGGGTCCGAGGCGGCCCTGAGTTTCGTACAAAACTCGCGTACAAAACGTACAACTTGTACGGAAATTTTGGCCCTAGCCGATCAGCGGCACATGCGGCGCTACATCGCGCGGCAGCAACCCCGACAGGCGAGGGTCAGGCGCGATTTCGACCTCACGTTTGTAAGGCGTGAACCCGCTGCGGTGGTAGAAACCCAAGGCTGCCGGGTGATCCAAAGTGCAGGTATGAACATGAAATCGCTTGATATTTTCTGCCCAAGCCAATTGGATTGCCCGGTTCATCAACCACCGGCCCGCCCCGGTTCCGACCATGCCAGCGGTCAGACCGAAATAGGCCAGTTCACATTCACCGTCCTGACGGAAGTCCAACTCCAGCAGGCCCACCTCCTCGGCACCATCGCGAAGGGCGTAAACATGCACCTTCGGATCGGATAAAATGTCCTTTAAATCAGAGGGTTGCAGGACCAAACGCCCAAACCAAAGCCACGGCGCGCCCACTTGGCGAAACAGGTTCAAATACCAGTCCGGATCAGGCTCTGGCACATGGATCAGCTCAAGGGCCAAATCCGCCTCACCCCTTTGATTAGGCTTGGTTTTCATCTCAAGATGCGTCACGACTGAGGCCGTGTGCCCCGCTGGCACCCCGTGCATTCCATCCTCAAGCATTGCCCTTTGCCTTCTTCTTCTCGGCCACGACCTTTTCCGCCAAGTCCCGCGCAATCGCAAAGGCGCCTTTGATCTTGTCGCTGTCCTTGCGCCAGTCGCGCCGCACCACGATCTTGTTGTCCTTGACCTTGGCCAAGCCATTCTGCGCCTTGATGAAGTCCACCAAGCCCTGAGGTGAGGCGAACTTGTCATTGTGGAACTGGATAACCGCGCCTTTCGGTCCACCATCCAGCTTGGCAATGCCCGCCTTCTTGCACATCGCTTTGATCCGCACGACCAGCAGCAGGGTATTCACTTCCTTGGGCAGTTTGCCAAAGCGATCAATCAGTTCGGCGGCAAAGCCTTCAAGTTCAACTTTACTCTGTAACCCACTGAGCCTGCGATACAATCCCAACCTCACGTCCAGATCGGGAACGTAATCCTCGGGGATCAAAACCGATACGCCGAGGTTGATTTGCGGCGCCCATTGTTCATCGCTTTCGGTGAGGCCCTCCAATTCGCCCGCTTTGATCTTGGCAATCGCCTCTTCCAGCATCGACTGATAGAGTTCATAGCCCACGTCGCGCATCTGGCCGGATTGTTCCTCACCCAAAAGGTTGCCCGCCCCACGAATATCCAGATCCTGACTGGCCAGTGTGAACCCCGCCCCCAGCGTATCGAGCGACCCAAGAACGCGTAGCCGCTTCTCCGCCGCCGGGGTCAGACGCGCCCGTGGTTTGGTTGTCAGGTATGCATAGGCGCGGGTTTTCGACCGACCGACCCGGCCCCTGATCTGGTAAAGCTGCCCAAGCCCAAACATATCCGCCCGATGAATGACCATCGTGTTCGCGGTCGGGATATCGAGGCCGGATTCCACGATCGTCGTGGCCAGCAGTACATCGTATTTGCCATCGTAAAAGGCGTTCATGCGGTCATCCAACTCACCCGCGGCCATCTGCCCATGCGCCACCACGTAACTGATTTCAGGCACCTGATTTTGCAGGAAATCTTCAATCTCGCGCAGGTCCTCGATACGCGGCACCACATAGAAACTCTGTCCGCCGCGATAATGCTCGCGCAACAGCGCCTCACGGATCGTTACCGCATCGAATGGGCTGACGTAGGTGCGGATCGACAGGCGGTCCACCGGCGGCGTACCGATGATCGACAAATCACGCACCCCCGAGAGGCTCAGTTGCAATGTTCGCGGGATCGGCGTGGCGGTCAGCGTCAACACGTGAATGTCCGAGCGCAGCTGCTTGAGCCGCTCTTTATGCGTCACGCCAAAGCGTTGCTCCTCGTCAATCACCAAAAGCCCAAGGTTCTTGAACCTCACCCCCTTGGCCAAAAGCGCATGGGTGCCGACAACGATATCCACCGTTCCCTTGGCCAGCCCCTCGCGCGTCAGGTTGGCCTCTTTCTGACTGACGAAGCGCGACAGCGGCCGCACCGTCACCGGGAAGCCCCGGAACCGTTCGGCAAAACTCTGGTAATGTTGCCGTGCCAGAAGGGTCGTGGGCGCGATGACCGCCACCTGTACGCCCGACATGGCCGCGACAAAGGCCGCGCGCATCGCCACTTCCGTCTTGCCAAAGCCCACGTCGCCGCAAATCAGGCGGTCCATCGGGCGGCCCGCCTCCATGTCCTCCATCACATCCTCGATAGCGCGCAACTGATCGTCGGTTTCGGTATAAGGGAAACGCGCCGAGAACGCTTCCCACGCGTGATGTTCCGGCTCCAGAACCGGCGCGCGGCGCAACTCGCGCTCGGCCGCGATCCGGATCAAGCGGTCGGCCATCTCGCGAATGCGTTCCTTGAGCTTGGCCTTCTTGGCCTGCCACGCCCCGCCGCCAAGCCGGTCCAACAGCCCCTCTTCGTGGCCGTATTTGCTCAGCAGCTCGATATTTTCGACCGGCAGGTACAGTTTTGAATTCTCGGCATATTCCAAAAGCAGGCACTCATGCGCCGCGCCCGCCGCCGTGACCACCTCAAGGCCCCTGTACCGCCCGATCCCGTGATCGACATGCACCACCAGATCACCGGGCGTCAGGCTCTGCGCCTCGGTCAGGAAATTCTCGGCCCGGCGGCGTTTCTTGGGCGCCCGGATCAACCGATCCCCCAGAACGTCCTGTTCGGCAATCACGGTCAGGTCGGGGGCCTCGAACCCATGCTCCAATGGCCAGACCGCCAGGTGCAGCCCCCGTTTGCCAATGCGCGTGGCATCGGTGACACCAACAGCCCCTTGCAAGCCTTCATCTTCCAAGAGGCCTTCCAGCCGCTCCCGCGCCCCCTCCGAATAGCTGGCCACCAGCACCGGACCACCCTCGAGTTTAACTTGAATGTGATCCTTCAAAGCCCCGAAAAGGCTCAAGGACTCGCTTTGCCGCTCTGGCGCGAAATTGCGGCCAATGCGCCCACCGGCATCGATCACACCAGGGCCAGTGGCCTGCGGAAGTGGCGCGAATTGCATCACCCGGCGGCCCGCGACAGCCGCCTGCCACGCCGCCTCGTCCAGATAAAGCAACTCGGGCGCCACCGGCTTATACACCGTGTCTTCCCGGCTTTTCTGCTTCAAAGCATGTTCGCGCGCTTCATACTGGTCGACCACGGTGTCCCAACGCGCCGCACGCGCCGCAGAAACCTGATCGTCCAACGACACGGTTGCCTCGGGCAGGTAATCAAAAAGGGTTTCCAATCGCTCGTGGAAAAACGGCAGCCAATGCTCTATGCCAGCATGCTTGCGCCCCGCGCTCACCGCCTCGTAAAGCGGATCATCTGTGCCCGCCGCACCGAAAGCGATGCGGTAGTTTTGCCGAAACCGGGTAATGGCGGCATCGTCCAAGATCACCTCGCTCACCGGGGCGAGTTCGATCTGCTCAAGTTTCTCGGTCGTCCGCTGCGTGGCCGGATCAAACCGGCGAATGCCGTCCAGAACATCCCCGAACAAGTCCAACCGCACCGGGCCGCTTTCCCCCGGCGGAAAAATATCAATGATCCCACCTCGCACCGCGTAGTCGCCCGGCTCCATCACCGTGGGCGCCTGGCTGAACCCCATACGGACCAAGAATCCCTTCAGAGCCTCTTCGTCGATCTGGTAGTCGACCCGCGCGCTAAAAGCCGCCTCGCGCAAAACCTCGCGCGCCGGAACCCTCTGCGTCACCGCGTTGAGCGTCGTCAGCAGAACGAACTGCCCGGGCATGCCATGCACCAACCCGGCCAGCGTCGCCATGCGCGCCGCCGAAATATCGGCATTGGGCGACATCCGGTCATAGGGCAGGCAATCCCACCCCGGAAAACGCATCACCGGCATATCCGGGGCAAAGAACCGTAAGGCATTGGCCATGGCTTCGGCCCGCTTGTCATCGCGCGCCACATGCACCATCGGGCCGCCCTTGCGGGCGACCTCTTCCAGGATCAAACGCGCGTCAAAGCCTTCGGGCGCGCCCCCTACCGTGATATGATCAGCTTTATTCATGCCGCTGCCACCTAGCGCCGCGCCCCCATGCGCGCAAGCCATGACTCACCCGCCCAGCACCCCGGTCTGCATGTTCTGCAACATGCCCCACATCGCGGTGACAAAGATCGAGATCATGCCAATGACCTGCGTCATCAGGCGATGCCGGTACATACGCTTGTAAAGGTCTTGCCCGGCCAAGCCTTGCGCCCGGATCGCCCGCGCCGTCCGCAATGACAACAGTCCGACAAGCGACATCGGAAAACCCAGCAGGAATACCGCTTGCGCGAATTCCTTTCCATAGATGAACCCTACCATGAAGAGAACCGTCAGGATGAAACAGGCAAAGCCCGCCAACAGCAGTCCGGATTCACGGATAATGTAAAGAATCCGGTTGGTATTGATCCGGACCATATCCTCCAGATCGCGGACGGCGTCTTCGCTGGCGTCCTTTTTCTTGGCACGTAGAACCATGTCCCAAGGCACGCCAAGCACCCAATGGCTGACCGATGACCACATGACAGCCAGCGCAATCCAGAACCAAAGGTTGCTGAAACTGCGCATGTCAATCAATTCGAAAACGGTTTCGTACCAGTCCACTGCTCGAAGACCTTCAAAATGTGCCTCGTCCCTCTTAACGCCGCCACGCGGCAATTCCTACCCTTGAGATGCGGGAATTTCCGTGCCACTCACAAGGGATCATAATGATAAGCCAAGGTTCGCCAATGACCATGCCCCAAGCGCCCTTTCCCGCCGCCCGCCTGCGCCGCACCCGGCGCAGCCCCGCCATTCGCGCCATGGTGGCGGAAAACACGCTTTCGCCGGGCGATCTGATCTGGCCCGTGTTCGTGCGCGACGGCGAGGGTGTGGAAGAACCCGTGCCCTCGATGCCGGGCGTTGTTCGGCGTAGCGTCGACAAGGTCGTCGAGGCGGCGAAAGAGGCCCACGCGCTTGGCATCCCGGCGATTTGTCTCTTTCCCTATACCGGCAACGAAAACCGCACCGCCGACTGCGCCGAGGCCTGGAACCCCGAAAACCTCAGCAACCGCGCCACCCGCGCCATCAAATCCGCCGTGCCCGACATCGCGATTATGACCGACGTGGCGCTCGACCCCTATTCCGACACCGGCCACGACGGCTTCGTGGTGGATGGGGAGATCATCAATGACGAAACCGTGGAGGCGCTGGTCAAACAGGCCCTCAGTCAGGCCGAGGCGGGCGTCGATATCATTGGCCCCTCGGACATGATGGATGGCCGCATCGGCGCGATCCGCTCTGCACTTGAGGGGGCCGGACACCGCGATGTCCTGCTGCTCAGCTATGCCGCGAAATACGCATCCGCCTTCTATGGCCCGTTCCGCGATGCGGTGGGGGCGTCGGGCGCGCTCAAGGGCGATAAGAAAACCTACCAGATGGACCCGGCCAACACCGACGAGGCGCTGCGCTGCGTGGCACGTGACCTGTCGGAAGGCGCGGATATGGTCATGGTCAAACCTGGCATGCCCTACCTCGATATCTGCCAGCGCGTGAAACAGGAATTCGCCGCTCCCACCTTCGCCTACCAAGTCTCGGGCGAATACGCGATGATCATGGCCGCCGCGCAAAACGGCTGGATCGACGGCGACCGCGCGATGATGGAAAGCCTCATGGGTTTCAAACGGGCCGGCTGCGACGGGGTGCTGACCTATTTCGCCCCACAGGTGGCCCGCGCCCTCAACGGCTGATCCCTGCGCGAACCCTTGCCAGTTCTCGATATCGCGCGTGACAGCGCGATTTCGCCTGATATACTGCGCCCAGACCGGCATTTTCAACAAGACCGGCACATGAAGTCAGGCAACGAACAGGCAAAACCATGAACAGCTTTTCCCGTCGCGCATTCACACTCGGCGCTCTCGCCAGCACCTCCGCTCTTGCCGCTTGCGGCAATGGCGTCGGCAGCCGCGGCCCCGAGAAAATCGACGCCCGTGTCGATACCACGCTGAACTACCTTTATACCAATTACCCCAACACCCGCGATCTGGCCGCGAAATCCACCGGCATGCTGGTCATGCCACTGGTGACCGAAGGCGGGCTGATCGTCGGTGGTGGCTATGGCCGCGGTGCATTGCGCATCAACAACGTAACGGTCGATTACTACTCGGCCACCAAGGGCAGCGTCGGCTTTCAGATCGGCGCCCAACAATTCGCCCACGTCTTGTTCTTCATGACACAAGACGCGCTCGAAGGGTTCCGCCGTTCCTCGGGCTGGGCCGCAGGCGCGGATATCGAATATGTCTTCAGGGACAAGGGCGAAAACCTGCGGGCCGAGACGACAACCTCCACCGCTCCCGTCGTGGCCGTCATCTTCGGTCAGGCCGGTGCCTTGGCCGGCGTCTCACTCGAAGGCATGAAATACACCCGGATCATACCCTGATCCAACGGCGGGGCGTTGCAACCACGCCCCCTTTCTTCTGGCCATAAATATCCTGGGGGGAGCGTTGAAAATCCCCGATTTTCAACGTGGGGGGCAAAGCCCCCCGCCCCGAGCGACGCCAAAGGCGGCGCAATCCCTCATTGAAGCGTAAACTCACCCACCACACTGCGCCACTCTCCGGGCGAAATCATCTTGCGATGGGTAAACTTGACCGAATGCAGCGGCCCCTCGATCTCGTCTTGCCAAAACTCGATGAATTTGAACAATCGCGGATGGTCCGGTGCGATATCATAGTCCTGCCAGACAAAACTGTTCAGGACATGCACATAATCGGGCATGTGATAGAACATCTCGGCGGTGGTCAGGCCATAGCCCTTCAGCATCATTTCTGTTTCACTCATTTCCATATGATCTGCTCCTGTTGAACGTCTTTTTGGCGTTGCGCTCTTCCATGATGCCCGAATGAAATTACTTTTCAATGAAAACAGTATGTTAGCAGTGCCACGCCTTGGCTGCCACGGCTGCGGCGGGACAGCCATTGCACCCCATATCCAGCCTCTGATATAACGAATGCAACAAAATATAGACCCTCAGAAACAGGACGGGCAGCAAGGTGAGCGACGACACGCAACCCCCTGAAAACACTGACGAAATGATGCCTGAGCGCCCGGCGCACGACGGTCCCAGCATTTCCATCGCCGACGAGATGAAGACATCCTATCTCGACTACGCGATGTCGGTCATTGTCAGCCGTGCGATTCCTGACTTGCGGGACGGCTTGAAACCCGTGCACCGGCGCATCCTTTACGCCATGCACGAAACCGGCAACACGCACGACAAGCCTTACCGCAAATCGGCGCGGCCCGTGGGCGACGTCATGGGTAAATACCATCCCCACGGCGATAGCGCGATTTACGATGCACTGGTGCGCATGGCGCAGGATTTCTCGATGTCCTTGCCGCTTCTGGATGGGCAAGGCAACTTCGGCTCCATGGATGGCGATAACCCCGCCGCCATGCGCTATACCGAGGTGCGGATGGACAAGCCCGCCAGTGCCCTGCTGGCGGATATCGAAAAAGACACCGTCAATTTTCAGGACAACTACGACGGCAAGGATCGCGAACCCACCGTCCTGCCCGCCCGTTTCCCCAACATGCTGGTCAATGGCGCGGGCGGTATCGCCGTGGGCATGGCCACCAACATTCCGCCGCATAACCTTGGCGAAGTGGTCGATGCCACGCTGGCGCTGATCGACGATCCAGATCTCAGTTCCGAGCAATTGATCGAATACGTCCCCGGCCCCGATTTCCCCACAGGCGGCATCATGCTGGGCCGGTCCGGCGCGCGCAAAGCCTACCTCGAAGGCCGCGGCAGCGTCATAATCCGCGCCAAGACGCGGGTCGAGGAACTCCGCAAGGATCGGTATGCCATCGTCATCGACGAGATCCCCTATCAGGTGAACAAGGCCTCGATGATCGAAAAGATCGCCGAGACGGTGCGCGAAAAGAAGATCGAAAACATCGCCCACGTTCAGGATGAATCCGACCGCCACGGCGTGCGCGTGGTGGTCGAGCTGAAACGCGACGCCACCCCCGATGTGGTGCTCAATCAACTGTTCCGCTTCACGCCCATGCAAACCAGCTTTGGCTGCAACATGCTGGCCCTGAACGGCGGCAAACCCGAACAACTGACCCTGCGCCGCTTCCTCACCTCCTTCATCGCCTTCCGCGAGGAAGTGGTCGCGCGCCGCACGGCCTTTGAATTGCGCAAAGCCCGGGACCGCAGCCATATCCTCTGCGGTCTGGCCGTTGCGGTGTCCAACGTGGATGAGGTCGTGGCGACCATCCGCGCCTCCGCCGATGCCACCGAGGCGCGCGAAAAACTTATGACCCGCCGCTGGCCCGCCGGGGATATCCTCGAATATATCGCCTTGATCGACGACCCGACGCACAAGGCCAACGAAGACGGCACCTACAATCTGTCAGAAACACAGGCCCGCGCGATTCTCGATCTGCGCCTGCAACGCCTCACGCAACTGGGCGTCAAAGAGGTTACCGATGAGCTGCAAGAGCTGGCGGGCAAAATCAAGGAATACCTCGCCATCCTCGCCAGCCGTGAACGTATCATGGGCATCATCGCCGACGAGCTGCGCGAAGTGCGCGAGCAATTCGCCGTCCCCCGCCGCACCGAGATCGTAGACTGGTCCGGCGATATGGATGACGAAGACCTGATCGAACGCGAAGACATGGTCGTGACCGTCACCCAAGGCGGCTATATCAAGCGCACGCCCCTGGCCGATTTCCGCGCCCAAAAGCGCGGTGGCAAGGGCCTGTCGGGTGGCAGCCTGAAAGACGATGACGTGGTCACCACGCTGTTCGTCGCCAACACCCACACACAGCTTTTGTTCTTCACCACCGATGGCATGGCCTACAAGCTCAAGACATGGCGCCTGCCGCTTGGCAGCCGCACATCGAAGGGTAAGGCCATCGTCAATATCCTGCCCATTCCCACCGGTGTCTCCATCGCCGCGATCATGCCGGTCGATGCCCCCGAAGAGCAATGGAACGACCTGCAAATCGTCTTTGCCACCACGGCGGGCGATGTGCGCCGCAACGCGCTGTCGGATTTCACCAACGTCAAGCGCAACGGCAAGATCGCCATGGACCTGCCCGAAGGCGTGGAACTGGTCAACGCGCGCATCTGCACCGAAGACGATGACGTGATGCTTGTCACCAATTCGGGCCGCGCCATCCGCTTTGCCACCACCGATGTGCGGGTCTTCAAGGGTCGCAAATCCACCGGGGTACGTGGCATCAAGCTCGCGGGCGCTGATACCGTCGTCTCCATGTCCGTCATCCGGCATTTCGAGGCCGAGGCGGCAGAACGCGCCGCCTATCTCAAGATGCGCCGCCAAATGGTCGGGGCTGATGAGCTTGAAGGCACCGACGACGATGAAGAGGCCCCCGCAGGAGACATTTCCCAAGAGCGCTTCGAAGAAATGCAGGCCGCCGAGCACCTCATCCTGACGATCACCACCGATGGCATCGGCAAAATATCGTCCAGCCATGATTACCCCACCCGTGGGCGCGGTGGCCAAGGCGTGAACGCCTGGTCCACCAAGGCCAATGCCACACTCGTCGCCTCCTTCCCTGTGGATCTGGACGACCAGATCATGCTCGCCACCTCCAAGGGTCAATCCATCCGCGTTCCAGTTGAGGGAATCTCCTTCCGGTCGCGCAGTGCCGGCGGCGTCAAGGTGTTCAATACCGGCAAGGGCGAAAAGGTCGTCAGCGTCGCATGGATCGCCGAAAAGGGCGACGAAGACGATGCTGATGCCGAGGCCGTGGCCAGCCCCGAAGCCAAGACCGAAGAGTAACGAGGCACGCGCCTCGCCTCCTCCCCCATACGGATAACGATACATTGGACCGGCCCCGAATTGTCATATTTCGGGGCCGGTTTTGCCTGCTTTCGATGGGATTGATCGACTGCTTTCAATTGTATGAAGGCCCGTACAAGTGGTTTTGGTACGTCTGCTCGAGGTCAATTGAACGGAAAGAAAAACCGTGGAACGCAGCAACCGACGCTTGGCCGATCATACCGGCCTGAACCTGATCCGCCTCATTACCGGCTCCTATTTCATGGCGATTTCCCTTGGCTTGATTCAAGGGGTCGATCACCGGGCGATTTTCGCGCCGATAGTCGGCCTGCCAACCGGCGACCTTATTGGCACCACGGCCCTCTTCGCGCTCTCCGCCGCCTTTATGTCCGGGCTCTTCCTACGCACAACATCCTTGATGCTGGCAGTGTTTGTCTTGACCAGCAGCATTGCCGAGAACTTCATGCCCTTTCAGCCAGAAAACATATCGCCCTTTTGGCGCGACCTGACATTGATGTGCGGTATTCTGCTCAGTCATTACAGCTTGAAGGCCCCGGATACGCAGCGTACCTCGCTGGTCGGTCGCCGCTATATCTCACGCGTGGTCAAGACCTCAGAACAGGTTACCCCGCGCCGGGTGCCTCCCAGCGTTGCCCGCAAGGCAGCGAAGGCAAAGGCCAATCGCATACCACTTCAGGGCACCGGCGACATGGCGCAGCCAATGGACCTGGCCGACCATAGCCTCCGCACGACCGCCCCGAACCCCAATATGCCTCCGGCAACACCGCCGCAGACCGGTGTTTCAGACTCGAAACCTCTGAACGCGGGCCCAAAGCAGAAAAGCCGAACCCCATCCGACAAAGCGGCGGCTGCCCATAAGGACATCACCAACATCTTCGTCGAATGCTAAGATTGCCCCTGCTCCTTGGCACTACAAATTGTTGGCGGTGCTCGTCACCCCGATCACGGTTCCGAACAAGCCGATGATCGTGCGTGCCGCGTTGATGGGCGACTCGGTGGCCAGAACGGTGTCCTGCGGATGAATCTGGAACTGTCGCGCCGCAAAGAGGCCATCCGCGCTTGTCAAATCAATAGTAAACACAACCTGCTGCAAATCCGGCCCTGCCCAACCCGGCTTGAGGTCCTTCGCCTTGTATTCCCGCAGGATCAAAACGCCCTTCGGGTCCGCGCGCGCCGCTTGCAAGCCACCCATGGCCGAAAGCGCCTCCATGGCTGTCATGCTTTCCTTCTCGAAATACATGACCGTCTGATCGCCTGCCGCCCCTAACACGTTGAAGCTGCGGTCATCCTCGACCACGGAAATCTGGTCGCCGCCACGCAGCCGCACATTGCGGCTCGCATCCGCCAGAAGGTCGGCGAAACGAGTTTCATAGGTCGTCGGCCCACGCTGCAAGCGCAGCAACGGGTTGCGCAGAGCGTTGGACACACCGCCGCCCTTGGCAATGGCGCTCAGGATCTTGGTATTGCGGCTGTCCAAAGGGTAACGGCCCGGTGCGGCGACGCCACTCACAAGGTCGATCGAATTGTTGCGACCCGGGAGCACCGAAAGCTGAACCTGCGCCGAGGGCGATATCTCCTCGAAACTTTCCTGAATCCGTTTGCGCGCCGCATCCGCGCTTTGGCCGCGAACCCGCACATCACCCACGTAAGGCAAGAAGATCTTACCGCTACCTGCCACCTCCTGCTCTGGCATGGCCACCATGTTCGACCCGCGTGCTGACAGAAGCGAATTTTCCTGGGACTCCCAAACCACGATCTTCAACACGTCGCCGACCTGGATCGCGTTTGAATCCGGCCCCCGGTCCCGTTGGAACCAGTGATAATGTCCATGCCACCCGGTCGCCGGCCAGTTCGACAAGGCAGGCGTCACATCCCGGGTTACGGGAACCACTTGAAAACTGGGGGCTTGCGACTCTTGCTCGTTGAGAACCTCGGACTGGATGGCGGCCCCGCGCGGCAGACTACAGCCCGCCACGACCATCAGAAACGCGAAGGCAGAAATCAAGACTGGCAGGCGTCTTTTTTTGGACATGCGTCATCCCCAAGAGTTTTGACATTTCCTAACGCGCAAAAGATGTGGGAACAATGGAAAAGTCGCCTCAAGGAGTATTGAGCCCGGCGCTTCTTGACTGGTGTTTGTGATGCCTCTCACCACCTCTTGATAACGCCAAGTGGTTCTGCCATTCAGGGTTTGCGCTGCTCAATTACCAGTCATTGCAAGTTTTCTTGCCGACTCCTGCATCAAATTTCGCCACCACCGGAAAAATATTTCTCATGGCGTTGTTTCCGCCATTATTCCCCTTTAACGTGTGCAATGAACACATTACTAACGCTAAGTACGGTATTTCAGGATTCAGGCAATCCGCGGTCAATTTGGGTAGGACCATGTTGCACAAGTTTGCAGTGTCTCTCACGCGCGCCCAGAAACGCGCCATTCTTCTTACCGTTGATGTTCTTCTCATAGGTCTTGCCCACCTCTTGTCCCGATTGGTCATCCTTGGCCCATCGCAGGCAATCCCGACTTCATTTGAAGCATGGGCCACGACAATCGCCCTCATGGTTGCCGGTGCCGTTTTCATCCTCTTGCAAGGCCTGCATAGGGTCAAACTCAATGCATATGAAATGCAAGGCATGTTGGGAACGACCGGCGTTGCCATGGCCCTGGCATCGGTTGTGGTCATCGGCGGGATGGTCTTCACCTCGCTACGTGCTCCGCTGCAGGTCGCGATCGTCACGGGCACCTTTTTCCTTTTGCTTTCCGTCGCTGCCCGTCTCGGAATGCGCGCCATCTTGCTGCAAATCTACCGCCGCAACCATCAGCACATTCCGATCCTCATTTACGGGGCGGGCCAAACCGGCCAGCAACTGGCCTCTGCGCTCGCGACCGACGATTCGGTCAAGCCCGTCGCCTTCGTCGACGATGACAGCCGCCTGCAAAGCCTGACCATCGGCGGTTTGCGCGTACATGCCCCGGGGGACATCCTCGATCTCATCGAGTGTCACGAGATCCAGCGCATCGTTCTCGCCATGCCCTCCCAGCGGCCCGCCGTGCAACAGGCGCTCGCGCGCCACATGCGCGCCACCGGATGCGAGGTGCACATGATCCCCTCCTTCGCTGATCTGGTTGCCAATACCGATCGCGACATCGGCGACACTCAACCGGTCGATCCCCATGACCTGATGGAACGCGATATCATGGAGGATGAACTGCCCGGCGTTTCCGAAACTTACCGTACTCGCAGTGTATTGGTCACGGGTGCGGGCGGAACCATCGGCTCCGAACTTTGCCGGCAGCTCATCGCCTGCGATCCTGAAAAACTGATCCTTCTGGATCACTGCGAACTCTCGCTTTTCAAGGCTGAACGGGAACTCAAGGCGCTCGCCCCGTCGCTGGATATCGTCTGCATTCTCGGATCGGTTTGCGATGCTGCACTCATGGCCGAAGTTATGAGCCGTCACGGGGTGGAAATCGTACTGCACGCGGCTGCGTACAAACACGTACCGATGGTCGAAAGAAACGAACTCGAAGGCATGCGCAACAACGTCTTCGGCACAAAGACCGTTGCCGATGCGGCAAGGCACGCGGGAGTCGAACGTTTCATCCTCATCTCCACCGACAAGGCTGTGCGCCCCTCGTCGATGATGGGGGCCTCCAAGCGCATCGCCGAATTGGTCATCCAAGACATTGCCTCACGCTCCAACTCAACCCGGTTTTCCATGGTTCGCTTCGGCAACGTCCTCGGCTCCTCTGGCTCGGTGATCCCCCTGTTCGCCGACCAGATCCGGCGAGGTGGTCCGGTGACTCTCACCCATTCTGACGTGACCCGCTATTTCATGACGATCCCCGAGGCGGTCCGCCTCGTGCTTATCACCGGCTCCTTCGCACGCGGCGGCGATGTCTTCGTGCTGGACATGGGCAAGCCGGTTCCGATCCGCGATCTTGCCATGCGGATGATCGAACAGGCCGGGAAAACGGTGCGCAATGCTCACAACCCTCAAGGCGATATCGAGATCAAGATCACCGGTTTGCGCCCCGGCGAGAAATTGCACGAAGAACTGCTTATCGGCTCCGACATGTTGACCACGCCGCACCCCAAGATCCTGCGCGCGCAGGAAAGCCATCTATCGGAAATCGAAACGGCCACCGTCCTGAATGCCATTCGGCAAGCCATCGAAACCCGGAATGTCGAGTTGCTCGACACCACCCTGATGAATTGGATCGAACCCAGCGAAAGCCCGGCACCGGTGTCTGTCAACGAATAGGTCAGGCCGGGTAAAGCGCACCGAATTTTTCCACCAGATAGGTCATCAAGGGCCCGGCCGAAGGCTCTTGCCCACAGGCCCGCGCGATCACCTCGCGCGGCTCATAAAGCCCACCATGGCGCTGTACGTTCTCACGTAGCCACGCAGTGGCCGCGCTCGGGTCGCCTTCGGCCAGATGGTCATCCAAATCCGGCAGGTCCTTGCGCAAAGCGGCATGCAGACAGCCGGCGTAAACATTCCCCAGACTATAGGTCGGGAAATACCCAAACAGCCCGACAGACCAGTGTACATCCTGCAACACCCCGTTCGACGCCCGGTCCACATCATAGCCGAAATCGGCCTTGAACCGGTCATTCCACGCCGCCTCCAAATCGCGCACCTGCAAGTCACCGGCGATCAACGCCCGCTCCAACTCGAACCGCAGCATGATATGCAGGTTATACTGCACCTCATCGGCTTCCGTCCGGATATAGCCGCGATGCAAACGGTTCACCGTGGCGTAAAACGCCTCCTCATCCGCAACCCCGATATCGCCAAAGGCATCGCGCATCCGCCCATACAGGAAATGGCAAAACGCGCGGCTCCGGCCCAATTGATTCTCGTAAATCCGGCTCTGGCTTTCATGCACACCCATTGACACGCCCTGCCCCACCGGCGTCATGTGATAGGCTGGGTCGACCCCCTGCTCGTAACAGGCATGGCCCACCTCGTGGATGGTTGAATAAAGGCAATTGAACGGATCATCCTCACTCACCCGCGTGGTGATCCGCACATCATCGCCAGAGCCCGAGCTGAAGGGATGCACCGCCATGTCGATCCGACCGCGATTCAGGTCATAGCCAAACCGCTCGGCCAGTTCGCGCGCCAAGGCAACCTGCACTTCGGGCGCGAATTGCCCTGACACCGGCGCGCGCTCGATGCCCTGCAAGGCACTCGCCCGCAATTTCACCAAACCGGGGCGCATCTCGTCAAAAATCGCCGCCAGATGAGCCGCACTCGCCCCCGGCTCATAATCGTCGATCAACGCGTCATAAACGTCACCGCCATCGGCCAGCGCCGCGCCCTCCTCCCGTTTGAGGCGCACCACCTCTTCCAAAGTCGGCGCAAAACTGGCGAAGTCATCCTCGGCGCGGGCCGCCGCCCATTGCGACTGCGACCGGCTTGTCAGACTGGCCAAGGCGCGGGTCAGGTCCGAAGGCACCCGTGTCAGCCGCTCGAACTGATGCGCAATCAAGCGCAGTTGCGCCGCCCCCGCCTCGTCCGGTGCGCGCGCATCCTCCAGCCACTCGCCGATCCGCGGGTCGGTCTTGCGGGCGTGCATCATCGCCTGCATCGCGCCCATCTCCTCGGCGCGCTGTTCCACCGCGCCGCGCGGCATCATGGTTTCCTGATCCCAGGACAAGCGCCCCGCCACCCGGCCCAAGGCCTGTGTTTCGCGCTCATACGCCATCAATGCGTCATATGCTGTCACTGCCTTACCCTCTTACCGATTGGGCGCGCGGATATTGCGCGAGGAACCGCGCCCGCAGGATCAACACCCACAACACCACGGCCAAAACCTGATGCACGATCGCCACCTGCCACGCCGCAACGTAAAGCACCGTCACAATGCCCAAGACCACTTGTGCACCAAGCGCGATGAAGGCTGCGTTAAAAGCGGCGCGCGTGGCAGCATGAGTGCTGCGCCGCCCCTTCAGCCAAACCATGATCCCGAAAACCAACAGCAGATAGCCGGTCACCCGGTGGATAAACTGTACCAATCCGGGGTTTTCAAAGAAGTTCCGAAGGCCCAGTTCCGCAATCCAGAAATCGGGGGGCAAAACGCCTCCGGCCATCAGCGGCCAATCGGTATAGCTGCGCCCGGCGTCGATCCCGGCCACCAGCGCGCCAATCAGGATTTGCAGGAAAGCGAAATGCAACAGGCCAGTGCCCAGCCCGAACAGCTTGGCCTCCCGCGCCCGCCGCGCCTGCATCAACTCGCGTTCCTCGCGGCCCAAGAGCATGGCATACCACGCGATGAAGCCAAGGATCACAAAGGCCAAACCCAGATGCGTGGCAAGCCGATAGCTCGCCACATCCAGCATCTCGCCTTCCAGCCCGGAGGAGACCATCCACCAGCCAATCGCGCCCTGCGCACCGCCCAGAACCCCAAGGAAAAACAACCGTCCGGTCCAACCGGGCGGAATCTTCCGCGTCACCAAAAACCCGAAGAAGCCGAAGGCCCAGACAAGGCCAATCACCCGGCCCAATTGCCGGTGGCCCCATTCCCACCAGTAAATGACCTTGAACTCCGACAGGCTCATCCCCTTGTTCTGCAATTGGTACTCGGGAATGGCGCGGTACTTGTCGAATTCCTCTTCCCAAACCTCGGCGCTCATCGGTGGGAGGGCACCGGTCACCGGCTTCCATTCGGTGATGCTCAAGCCACTGTCGGTCAACCGGGTCAGCCCACCCACGGCGATCATCACCACCACCAAGGCAAAGAGGATCATCAACCAAACCCGGATCGCGCCCCGCGCGCCCCGACGGCCCGCGTCGATCATGCCCCCCTTGGGCGCCTCGCGCTTGGCCTCAGCCTCGCCAACCTCTTCGAAAATGCTGCGTTTGCCTGACATGCTCGCCCTCTACCCTTTTGCGCTGGCAACAGTAGTGCGCACTGTATGCCCCTTCAAGCGCGCTCAGTCGCCGCGCTCTTTCCAACGGACCATCTGCCGCAGCACCCCATGCAACATCTGCACATCGGCCCGCGTCAAAGGCATCCGCGACCACATGTTGCGCAGGTTGATCTTCATGCCCTCGGCCTTGTGCTCGGGAAAGAAAAACCCGGCCTCGCCCAAACGCGCTTCGTAATGATCCGACAGCTTTTCAATCTCGATCTGCTCGGCCCAATCGGCCTTGGCCATATCCACCCGTCGCGCTTCGATATTGCCCTGCGCCCGCCGCCACTCATAACCCGTCAGAAGCACACATTGCGCAAGGTTCAGGCTGGGAAATTCCGGGTTCACCGGTACATTGATGATGGCGTTGGCCTTTGCCACATCCTCATTCTCAAGCCCCGCGCGCTCCGGGCCAAACAGGACGGCCACCTTTTCGCCCCGCGCAATCCGCTCGGCGGCCTCGCTCATCGCGCCCTCAGGGCTATAAACCGGCTTGGTCAGTCCCCGCGCCCGCGCCGTGGTGGCAAAGACGAAATGGCAATCGCCCACCGCCTCGGCCACATCGCCGACAATCTGCGCTTCGTCCAAAAGCCGCCCCGCGCCGCTGGCCATGGCCACGGCCTTCGAGTTCGGCCAGCCATCGCGCGGCGCCACCACCCGCATCCGGTCCAACCCGAAGTTCCACATCGCCCGCGCGGCGGCGCCGATGTTCTCGCCCATTTGCGGGCGCACAAGCACGAAAGCGGGTTGCGGGGTGTCTGAGGGCATCATGGGTCTCCAATTCCTGCCGCGTCATACGCAACCGGCAGGATCGTGAAAAGCCCTAAGCCCCTTCATCTTTCCCAAAATACTCCCGCCGGAGGCACCGATAGAATACCGACGTCTTACCGACGCGATACAGACAGGCATTTGAACGTTACTTTTCGCGCTTTTCCGGCACCGGATCATAGCCGCATTGCCCCCAAGGGTTGCAGCGCACGATCCGCTTGAGGGCCAGCCACCCGCCCTTGATCCCACCATGCTTTTCCAAAGCCTCCAAAGCATATTGGCTACAAGTCGGCTGATACCGGCAATTGAACCCCACCCAAGGCGAAAAAATCAGCCGATAGGCTTTTACCGGCCATGACAGGATATGCGCCAAGGGGGTCATCTTTCGTTGGAATGCAATCGTTTGAGGGCAAATCGTAAATCACCCTTCAAATCCTCGAAGGCTCGCTCGGCGGTCGCATCCTTGCGCCCGATCAGCACGTAATCCCAACCCGGTTTACCTTTGCCGGGCAGCACCATCCGCGCCACCTCGCGCAGCCGCCGCTTGGCCCGGTTGCGCGCCACCGCATTGCCCACCTTCTTGGAACAGGTAAAGCCCACCCGAATGGCCGGGTCGCCATCACGCCGGTCCCGCCCCTGCACCATCATCGCCTTGGTCCCCTGCCGTCGCGCCCGCGCCGCTAACAGGAAATCACTGCGATTTTTCAAGACCTTAAGACAAACGGAAACCGCCGGGGGCGTTCTCCCCGCATCTCTGTCGGGGGCCTCCGGCGGTGTCATGATCCGTAAATCCTGTATTTGAGGCTTCAGGCGCTCAGCGACTTGCGGCCACGCGCACGACGCGCGTTCAGGATCTTGCGGCCTGCTTTTGTGGCCATACGCGCACGGAAGCCGTGGCGGCGCTTGCGAACCAGGTTCGAGGGTTGGTAGGTGCGTTTCATCGCTCCGTCTCCGGTCTTTGGGCGGGCAGACGCATTGGAATCGCGGCCAGCCCGAATTCATTTCGAAATCGGTCTATAGAGGCCCGAAAGCCCCAAGTCAAACCCAGCCCGGGGCTTTTGCAACAAAAACCCCACCATTCCGCAGCATTCCTGTTACAAAGCTGTAAAACAGGCTCTTTTTGGCGGCAAATCCATCACCAACCATCACCCCCGCGTGAGGCCTATAGCCACCACCGTTCTACATGGTCATCTTGGTTGCAACAGAACCCAACGGACCGAAGCCATGAACGATATGACCCGAACCAATAAAGCCACCCCATGGCGCCACGCCCCCCTGATCCTGATCCTCCTCGGGGCGATCATCGGCTTTTTTACCCTGCGCGACTATCTGTCCTTCGAAACGCTGCGCGAAAATCGCGAGGCGTTGCTCGCCTTCAGGGATACGCACTATCTTTCGATGGTGGCGGTCTTTATCGCCGTCTACGTCGTGATCGTGGCCTTTTCCCTGCCCGGGGCCGCTGTCGCCTCCGTGACCGGCGGTTTCCTCTTCGGGCTTGCCCTTGGCACCACCTTCAATGTCGCAGCCGCCTCGCTCGGGGCCTTCGCAATCTTTCTGGCCGCGCGTTGGGGCCTAGGCCGAACGCTCGCGGCCCGAATGGAGACATCCGAAGGCACCCTGAAGCGGATCAAAAACGGCCTGCAAGAGCATGAAATCAGCGTGCTTTTCCTAATGCGGCTTGTGCCTGCTGTACCTTTCTTCGTGGCCAATCTCTTGCCCGCACTCGTAGGCGTCAAATTCTTCAACTTTGCCTTCACCACCGTTTTGGGCATCATTCCCGGGGCCATTGTCTTCACATGGATCGGCGTTGGCCTGGGTGAGGTCTTCGATCGCGGTGAATCGCCCGACCTCTCCCTTCTGTGGGAGCCGCAAGTCATCGGCCCGATCCTTGGCCTTTGCGCCCTCGCGGCGCTCCCCATCGTGATCAAGACCCTGCGCGGCAAAAAGGACATCTGACATGAGCAAGATTGATACCGACCTGCTGGTCATCGGGGCGGGCTCTGGCGGCTTGTCCGTCGCCGCTGGGGCAGTGCAAATGGGGGCCGATGTGACCCTTCTTGAAGGCCACAAAATGGGCGGCGATTGCCTGAACTACGGCTGCGTGCCCTCCAAGGCCCTGCTGGCCAGTGGCAAGGCCGCCCACAAGGCCAACCACACCCACGACTTCGGCATCGCCGACAGCTCACCGCAGGTGGATTACGCCGCCGCCAAGGACCACGTCCATGACGTCATCGGCACCATTGCGCCCCACGACAGTGTTGAACGCTTCGAGCGCCTCGGCGTCCGCGTCATCACCGAATACGGTGAATTCATCGACGCCAAAACCGTCAGGGCCGGTGATCACGAAATCACCGCCCGCCGAATCGTCATCGCCACCGGCTCCTCCCCCTTCGTACCGCCAATCCCCGGCCTTGAAACCGTTCCGTATGAGACCAATGAAACGCTTTTCGACCTCCGCGAGAAGCCCGATCACCTGCTGATCATCGGCGGCGGCCCCATCGGTATGGAAATGGCCCAAGCCCACCTGCGCCTTGGCTCGAAGGTCACGGTGATCGAAGGCGCCAAGGCCTTTGGCCGCGACGATCCGGAATGCGCCGCCGTGGTGCTCGACGCCCTGAAATCCGAAGGTCTGGACCTGGCCGAAGACGCGCTTGCCGATACGATTTCCGGCGAGGCGGGCAATATCACCGTCACCTGCAAGGATGGCCGCAGCTTCACTGGCTCCCACCTTCTGATGGCCGTGGGGCGCAAACCCAATATCGACAAGCTGAACCTCGACGCCGCAGGCATCCAGACCACCAAGACAGGCATCAAGGTCGACGACGGGCTGCGCACCACAAACCGCCGCGTCTACGCCATTGGCGATGTGGCGGGCGGCCTGCAATTCACCCATGTTGCGGGCTATCACGCAGGCATCGTCATCCGCTCAGCCCTGCTCTCTCTGCCCGCCACGGCGAAAACCGCGCATATTCCATGGGCCACCTATACCGCCCCGGAACTGGCCCAAGTCGGCCTGACCGAGGCCAAGGCCCGCGACATTCACGGCGACACCCTTGAGGTCGCGCGCTTCACCTATGCCGAAAATGACCGCGCCATCGCCGAACGCCAGACCACAGGCTTGATCAAACTCATGGTGGTCAAGGGCCGCCCCGTGGGTGTCTCAATTGCAGGTCACCAAGCCGGCGAACTCATCTCCCTATGGTCCATGGTCATCGCCAATGGCTTCAAGATGAAACATGTGGCTGCCATGGTTGCCCCCTACCCGACAATCGCCGAAATCAACAAGCGCGTTGCAGGGGCCTATTTCTCCCCTAGGCTGTTTGATAATCCTATGCTCAAAAGAGTTGTGGGGCTGGTGCAACGCTGGCTTCCGTGATTAGGGCATGACATGCGGTTTCTGAACACCCTCTCCGGGCGATTTCTGCTTCTGACAGCGATTTTCGTGATGCTGGCCGAAGTCCTGATTTTCGTGCCCTCGGTCGCCCGCTACCGTGAAGACTTCCTCATTTCACGGCTGGAACGGGCGCAAATCGCCTCACTGGCGCTTCTGGTCAATGAAAACATCACCCCCGACCTCGAAGTCGAGCTTTTGGAAAACGCCGGGGCCCACAACGTGGTTCTGCGCCGTGACGAAGCCCGCCAGCTCGTGCTGTCGTCCCCCATGCCCAAACCCATCTCGGCCACCTACGATTTGCGCGATCCAAGCGCCTTCACCCTGATAGCCGATGCGATGGCCCGCCTGATCAACACCGAGAACGAGGTCATCCGCGTGATCGGCGACCCGGTACGCCGCGCCGGGCTCTTGATCGAAATCACCCTCGATACCAATGAATTACGCGCCGCCATGATCGACTATGGCCTGCGTATCCTCTGGCTATCGCTGGTGATCTCGCTGGTCACCGCCGGCCTTTTGTTTCTGGCCGTGCGCTGGTCGCTCGTCAAACCGATCAAACGTGTCGTGGGCCATATGCAATCCTATGCCGCCGCCCCCGAGGATGCCAACCGCGTGATCCGCCCGTCAGCCAGTATCCTTGAACTGCGCGAAGCCGAAGAAACCCTGCAACTCATGCAGACCCAATTGACCGGCTCGCTCAAGCAAAAGGAACGGCTGGCGCAACTTGGCGGCGCTGTCGCCAAGGTCAGCCACGATTTGCGCAATATCCTCACCTCGGCTCAGCTCTTCACCGACCGCATCGAAATGAGCGAAGACCCGGCCGTGAAACGCATGGCCCCGAAACTGGTGAATTCGATCACCCGCGCCGTCCACCTGTGCGAAGCCACCCTCGCCTATGGCAAGGCCGAAGAGCCCGGCCCGACCCTGACCCGCCTGCGACTGGCCGAGGTGGTGGGTGACGTCATCGAAAGCGAACGCCTTGCCGTTGGCGATGCCGAGATCAGCTTTGCCGAGGATATCCCCGATCAACTGATGATCCGTGCCGATTCCGAACAGATGTACCGCGTCCTGTCGAACCTCGTGCGCAACGCACGTCAAGCCATCGTCAACACCGGCCAACCGGGTGAAATCGCGGTGTCCGCTTACGAGACCGATCATCAATGGATCATCAATGTCACCGATACCGGCCCCGGCCTGCCCGAAAAGGCCCGGCAACACCTCTTTCAGCCGTTCCAGGGCGGCGCCACCAAAGGCGGCACCGGTCTTGGCCTGACCATCGCCGCCGAATTGGTGCGCGGTCATGGCGGCACGCTGACGCTGGACGACAGTGATGACAGCGGCACCAGCTTCCGGATCGAACTTCCAAGAGGTGGCGTTGAAAAAGCGTGATTTTTTGCAAAGCCCCCCTTGCGCTACCCGCCCGCAAGGTCTAAATCCCGCCCTCACGGACCGATAGCTCAGCTGGATAGAGTACCTGACTACGAATCAGGGGGTCGGGGG
>NZ_CAJXNN010000028.1 GCF_913057115.1 uncultured Roseovarius sp. | reverse complement strand
TGCCCGGGGGCGGAATCGAACCACCGACACGAGGATTTTCAATCCACTGCTCTACCCCTGAGCTACCCGGGCACGGGGAAGGCGGCTGCCTTCGGGTGGAGGCGTTCTAGGTCAGGTTGGGCGGGGTGTCCAGAGGGCTTTGTCACTTTTTTCAAGGCTCTGCCTTTATCACAAGAAGCCCGCCTGCGCGCGCCATTGGGCAGGTATGTTGGGTTGGGCGGAACGCAGTTGCCAAATGCGGGATGACGGGGATTAGTGCGGTTTGTCGCGGGCCTTTTGCGCCTCGGCCTCTTCCCAGGCGCGCTCCATATCCTCGGGGTCGCGGGAGGGTACGGAATAGTCCCCGCCCAGCCATTTGCCAAGGTCTACATCGGCGCAGCGTTTGGAGCAGAAGGGGCGCGTTTTGGGATCGCTCTTTTTGCCGCAGATTGGGCAGCTCATCACATCACCTCGCAGAGTGCGACGCGGTCGCGTTTGCGTTGCAATTCATAGTGGCCGAGGCCCGTCCAGCCGACAAGGGTGGTTTCCACCGTGCAAGCGCGGAAGGCGGCGCGCAGGGTGGTTTCGAACTGGCGACGGTCTTTCTTGGGCATCGGGGCGAGGTCAAGGACGATCTGTCCGCCCAAGCCACGCAGGCGCAATTGGCGCGGCAGATCGCGGGCGGCGGCCATGTTGGCCTTCATGCCCGCAGCAGGCGAGGTATCATTGCCGGTGTTCACATCGACGGCCACAAGCGCGCGGGTGGGTTCAATGAACATCGAGGCCCCACCGGAGAGCGGCACGCGGGCCTCTTGCGCCTCATCCAACGCATCAAGCACGCCGTGATCGGCAAAGGAGCCTTCATTGGCAGCGACATCCGCCGGGTCGGTCCACTCGCGCCAGGCCAGCGTATGCGGCCCGTCGCCTTCGGTGAGTTTTTCCGGCTCGCCCCCCTCGGCATCGCCCAGAACGGCAGTGGCCAGATCGACCATGGCGCGGATATCCTCGGCGATCTCGTCGTCACCCGCGTCAAGGCAGGAGGAGCGCAGGATCAGGCCCATTTCGACCCCGTCCATTTCAGCGTGGGCGATGGCGAGCAATTCATCGCGGCGTTCATCATCGCGGATTTGCCGCGAGATGTTGAGGCCCGGAGCCTCGGGGGTGACGATGGCATAGCGGCTTTTGAACAGAAGTTTCGAGGTGACCGGCAGGGCCTTGCCCGGCTCGGCATGGCCGGTGACCTGCACCAAGAGCGGCTGTCCGGGGCTGAGGCCCTTGACCTGCCGCAGAAAGACGGTGCCATCGGGGGTGCGCAGGAACATCCCCCCCTGCCCTTTCATCGGGCGGTCGGCAATGGCGCGGTAGATGGCGCCGGGGCGCGGGCCGTCCGCGTCAAGAAACAGGTCTTCGAGGCGACCATCGACCATGAGGGCCGCGGCCTCGGTGTCGTTGATGTGGTCGAGGGCGATCAGGCGGCCTTTCATGGCGTATCCTTGTAGATTGGGTAGCCTGCGGCGCGCAGGAGGGTGGCGGTTTCGGCCAGTGGCAGGCCGACAACGGCGGTGAAGGAGCCTTGGATCCACGGGATCAGGACACCGGCGGGGCCTTGGATGCCATAGCCGCCGGCCTTGCCCTGCCAATCGCCGGTGGCGAGATAGGCGTTGAGGTCCTCATCCGAGAGGCGCTTCATCTTGACGGTGGTGACAACGTCACGCTGCCAGAGCCGATCCCCGCGCCGGATGGCAACGGCGGTGATCACTTTGTGGCGGCGGCCCGACATGGCCAGCAGGAATTGCGCGGCTTCACCGGCATTTTCCGGCTTGCCCATGATGCGGCGGCCAAGGGCGACGGTGGTATCGGCGGACAGGACAATATCATCCGGCCCGGCCTCAACCGCCCATGCCTTTTGCCGCGCCATGCGGATGCAATAGGGGCGCGGCAATTCGGACTTTTCGGGGGTTTCGTCGATGTCGGGCGGGCGGATATCATCCGCCGCCACCCCGATTTGTGCCAGCAAGTCCCGCCTGCGCGGGCTGCCCGATCCGAGGATAAGTTTGGGGGGTTGCGTCATGTCAGCGCCCAGATTTGCAGCCGGGCGCCGGCCACGTTTTGCAGCGCTACACGCTTACCCGCACTGTCGCGAGGCCCGAAGCCTTGCGTTACTTGAATCGATAGTTGATCCGACCTTTGGTCAGATCATAAGGCGTCATTTCGACTTGCACCTTGTCGCCTGCCAGAACACGGATGCGGTTCTTGCGCATCTTGCCTGCCGTGTGGGCGATGATCTCATGGCCGTTTTCAAGCTCGACCCGGAACGTCGCATTCGGCAGGAGTTCCTTCACGACACCGGGAAATTCGAGCGTATCTTCCTTGGCCATGGTCTCTCCTTCATTGCATAATCCGCCAGATTTGCGGAACGCGCATTAAATGGGCCTATTCGCCGTGTTTTTCAAGGCCATAATCACCTCAGCCGGTGCTGTGTGACATCCTTGACGCGGGCGGGCTGCTCGTTCCAATGCGTTGCATTGAGCACATTGCCATCGGCGCGAACCCGCGCAATGGCGTCGATATCCACATCAGCCACGGTCCAGCCGGGGGTGTTGAGCAGACCTTCGGCCAAAACACCGGTGGGCGGGAAGCCTGCGTCGGGTGGGCCAAAGACGCCTCCGGTGCCAGTGTTCAGGTCAGCCACATTGTTCCATCGCGCATCGCCCACGGTGGATGCCATGACGGAGACGCATTGCGCCTCGAGCGCGCGGGCCATCGCACCGATGCGGACACGCCAATAGCCTTCGAGCGCCTCTGTGCAAGACGGAACAAGCAGAATGTCTGCCTCTTGCAGCGCACGCGCAAGAAGCGGGAATTCAGCGTCATAGCAGATGAGGATGCCGATTTTGCCCAAAGCGGTATCAAACAACGTGAGCGGACCGCCGGGCACGACCCCCATGGGCGCACGTTCCCAGCGGGTCATGATCTGTTTGTCTTGAATGCCCACTTCGCCGCTTGGGCCGAAAAATCGAGCCCGGTTGACGGGGTTTGGTCCGATAACGTCGTCGAAAACCGGTGCCGAGGCCGCGCAGATATAGACATTGAACCTTGCGGCAAGTTCTGCATGGAGCGCATCGACCTGTGGCATCTTATCCGAGATGGCGCGCAAGGACGCGGGAAGGTCAGCGGCCACGTGCAACCCGTCGAGTGTGGCCAATTCCATCGCGCCGTACTCGGGGAATACCAGCAATTCGGCCCCCTGCCCCACGGCCTCGGCGACCCAAGCCTCAAGCTTTTGGGCGTAGTCAGACCACAGATTGAACTGATCGAGCGGGTATGCGGCTGTGGCAATTCTCATTTGGTGCCCTCCTAAAGCCTGCCAAAGACATCGCTGAGGATCTTTTGCAGTCCATTGGCATCGTTTTGGTCAAAGGCGTGTGGCTGGTCGCTGTCGATGTCAAGCACACCAAGCAGTTCCCACGCTCCGTTAAAGACTGGCAAGACGATCTCGGAGCGCGTCGAACTGGAACAGGCGATATGCCCCGGGAAGGCCTCGACATCGGCCACCAGCTGGACAGATCCCGTGCGTGCCGCCGCGCCGCAAACACCACGTGAAAACGGGATGGTGAGGCACCCGTGGCCGCCTTGGTAAGGACCAACTTTGAGCATTTCGGGGCCAGTCACGCGGTAGAACCCGGTCCAGTCAAAACGGTCATCTGCATGGTGCACTTCACACACGACCGTGGCCATAAGGGCCACATCATCCGTTTCGCCCTCGGTCAGGGCGGCGATAGTCTTGGAGATTTCGGCGTAGTCGATCTGCATCTTGGCCCCGCGGTAGCATGTCCCGGCTGTTTAATCACATCCGGGACATGGGCCACAATGGGCAAGGGTCTTGTGCGCGGGGCTCAGACGCGTTCGATGGCAATGGCCGTGCCTTCGCCGCCACCAATGCAGATCGCCGCAACACCGCGCTTGAGGTCCCGCTTTTCCAAGGCATTCAGCAGCGTGACCATGATGCGCGCACCGCTGGCCCCGATGGGGTGGCCCAGCGCACAGGCCCCGCCGTTCACGTTCACCTTGTCGCGCGGCAGGCCCATTTCATGCATGAAGGCCATGGGGACCACGGCGAAGGCCTCGTTCACTTCCCACAGATCCACGTCATCCTTGGACCAGCCCAGTTTTTGCAGGAGTTTCTGTGCCGCTGGTACGGGGGCCGTGGTGAACCACCCCGGCGCTTGCGCGTGGCTGGCATGGCCCATGATCCGCGCACGGATATTCAGGCCCCTGGCCTCGGCCACGTCGCGCGAAGCGAGCAGAAGCGCTGCCGCGCCATCGCTGATCGACGAGGAGTTGGCCGGCGTCACCGTGCCATCCTTGCGGAAGGCCGGTTTAAGCTGTGGGATCTTGTCGGGCCGGGCCTTGGCGGGTTGTTCGTCTTCGGAAATCGTCACCTCGCCCTTGCGGGTGTGCAGGGTGACGGGGGCAATCTCGCCCTCAAACGCGCCGGATTTCTGTGCCGCCAGCGCCCCTTCGAGGGAGCCGATGGCATAGGCATCCTGCGCCTCGCGAGTGAATTGGAAAGTTTCGGCGCAATCTTCGGCAAAGGTGCCCATCAGGCGACCCTTGTCATAGGCATCTTCGAGCCCATCAAGGAACATATGATCCTGCACCTGCGCGTGGCCAAGGCGCGCGCCGCCGCGCATCTTGGGCAAAAGGTAAGGCGCACAGGACATCGACTCCATGCCGCCCGTGATCATCGTGTCGGTATGGCCCAATGCGATCTGATCAAAGCCGATCATCGCCGCCTTCATGCCAGAACCGCACATTTTGTTGAGGGTGGTGGCGGGCACCTCTTCGCCCAGACCCCCGGCAAACCCGGCCTGCCGCGCAGGGGCTTGGCCTTGGCCCGCGGGCAGAACGCAGCCCATAAGAACCTCGTCCACGGTCTCGGACCGCGCATCTGCCAGAGCCGCGCGAATCGCCGCCCCGCCTAGAACCGGGGCCTCGACCCCGTCGAAATCCCCCTGGAAACCGCCCATGGGCGTGCGGGCGGCGCCCGCGATGACAACTTCCTTCATCGCTTATTCCTCCTCTTTCGTGCCCATGAATACCGAATGGTAAGGAATGGGGTCTAGCCTCGGCCGTATTACTACCTACCGCCCGGAGGCATCATGGACCTGCAAAGCACAGAAACCAACAATACACTTATCATCACCGTCAATGAGGCGCGCATCGACGCCAGCGCTGCCATTCGCTTCAAGGACAGCATGCGCGCCTTGACGGAAAGCGGCCCGGCGAAAGCGGTGCTGGATTTGTCACAGGTGACCTTTGTTGACTCGAGTGGCCTTGGCGCGATTGTCGCATCGATGAAACAACTACGGTCGGGTCAACAACTTGATTTGGCCGGCCTGACCCCGGACGTGGCGAAAGTCTTCCGCCTGACGCGCATGGATTCGGTTTTCGTGATTCATGACAGCATAGAAAGCATGACACGGCAGGCCGCCGGATAAGGCTGCCCCCCTTCTTGCGCAGTAAAAATTCCCATGCTGGAAAGGCCCCGCCCATGGCACACCGGTTTTCCCTGAGTGAGACAGCCACGGAAAGCGGTGTGCGCAGGCTCTTGTCAAAGGGGCGTGCGCGGCTTGTGGCGGCGCATGTGCCGGCCTCCTGGCTTGGCACCATCGAACTGGTTTGGGCCGAGGCACTCAACAACATTGCCGAACACGCCTATGCGGGGCTCGAGCCCGGCAAAGTGCATATTGATGTGGCTATCGAGGAATTCGGCGTATCGGCAAGAATCCGCGACCGTGGCAGGCCGTTGCCGGGTTTGGAGGTACCCGTGGCGCAACTGCCCGAATCGGCCTGCCCGGTAGAAAGCCTTCCAGAGGGTGGATTCGGATGGTTCTTGATCAACGACCTCTGTGAGAGCGTGATCTATCAGCGTCAGAATGGTGAAAACCAGCTATCGCTTATCATTCACCCAAAGGAACACACGGCCTAGTCGAACAACCGCGCGCAAAACCGCATTCTTGTCACAATCTGTGCGCAGAACCGCCCGAATAGTCGGTCAAAAAGAACGAGTAGCTGCATAAGGCTTCCCTCGGCGCCGTGCTATTAACAGCCCCCACCCAGTGCGCGGCGTCGAGGTTTCTTCTTCCCGCAACACACGTTCCGCCCAAGACGCGGCAGTGGCGTTCCAGCCATCGCGAACCTTCTCGGCCCGGCGCCTCGCAGACAACGACCCCTCATTTACTTACATTTTGATTTTGTGTTTCTCCGTAACGCTTTATGGTCTTCTTGTGGACACCACAGGAGGACCAATGCGCGATTTCCATTTGCCCGGCCGTTCGGCCTGCTTCGCCACCAATGGCCTATGCGCCACGTCGCATCCTTTGGCGGCGAAAACGGCCATCGACATTCTTGAACGCGGCGGCAACGCCATGGACGCGGCGATTGCCGGAGCTGTTTTGCTGGGGATTTGCGAACCGCAGATGACTGGCATAGGCGGCGATTGCTTTGTGTTGTTCAGCGAACCGGGCATCGCCGAGGTCAAGGCGCTGAACGGATCGGGCCGTGCGCCGGCGGCGGCCAGTGCCGCGGATTTGCGTGCCAAAGGGCATGAAACCGTACCGCTCAATGGGCCAGAGGCGGTCACCATCCCCTGCGCCATAGATGCCTTTTGCCGATTGAGCGATGAGCATGGAAAGCTGGGCCTTGATGCCCTTTTGGCTCCCTCGATCCACTATGCCGAGGCAGGGGTTCCGGTTGCGCCACGTGTGGCTTTCGACTGGCCGACCTCTGGAAAAGCGCTGCAAGGTCATGGCGTTACGCATTACTCCAAGGCGGGACAACCGTATTCCACAGGCGAGGTCTTCCGCGCTCCGGGGCAAGCCGAGGTGCTGCGCCGGATCGCCAAACATGGGCGCGACGCCTTTTACACGGGCGAAGTGGCCGAGGATATGCTGGCCACTCTGAACGGCATGGGCGGCGTTCACAGCCCAGAGGATTTCGCGGTCGCGTCCTGCGACTACACCACGCCCGTGCGCGGGCAATATGGCGGTGTCGATTTGGTGGAACATCCGCCCAATGGTCAGGGCGCGACGGCCATCTTGATGCTTAACATCCTGAAACAATTTGACATTTCAAGAATGGACCCGCTTGGCGCACAGCGTGCTCATATCGAGGCGGAGGCGACGAAACTGGCCTATGACGCGCGGAATCGGATCATCGCGGACCCCGATTATACGGCGCGTTTGGAGCATATGCTGTCGCCTGACACGGCGGCGAAACTGGCCGCGTTGATTGATCCGCAGAACGCCATGCCGGCCGCAGCACCCTTAACGGAGGCGGTGCATAAAGACACCATTTATATCACGGTGGTGGACAAGGACCGGATGGCGGTATCGCTGATTTACTCTATTTTTCATGGGTTTGGCTCTGGCATCGCATCGGAGAAGTTCGGGATCTTGCTGCAGAACCGCGGCGCGGGATTCACCCTGACACCCGGTCACCCGAACGAGATGGCGGGTGGCAAGCGGCCCATGCATACGATCATTCCCGGGATGCTGGCCGACGAGAGTGGCGTCACCATGCCTTTTGGCGTGATGGGTGGGGCCTATCAGCCCAATGGACACGCGAGATTTGTCAGCAATATCACGGACTTCAACATGGACCCGCAGGCCGCGATCGACGCGCCGCGGAGCTTTTCGGACAACGGCGAGATGAAGGTCGAGCGCGGCTACGCCGACAGTGTGAAACAGGAATTGGCCGATATGGGCCATAAGGTGAGCACACCGGAGGAGGCCATTGGCGGGGCGCAGGCGATCCTGATCCGGCCCGATGGGGTGTTGGAGGGAGCCAGTGATGCGCGCAAGGATGGCTGTGCGCTGGGGTACTGAGCGAATCGGGTCTAAGCTCTTGAGTTAACAAGAAAACCCCCTGTCGGCATCGCATCGGTATGACGTCGGTATCGCGTCGGTATTTTTGACCGACGCCCGGCGGGTTAACAGGGCGCGCGGTGTGTTTCGTACGAAACCTACGTGAGTTTCGTACGCTTTGGCCAGCGCGCTCATCAGCCCTTGCGGGCTTCTTCGCGAAGAGCGGAGCGATGAGCGCTCACGGGTCACGTCATGGTGCGCAATGAATGCGCACCCTACGGCATAGCCGCCTGCAACAGCGTTAGTTCAGTTGGAAATGCAGCGGATAGGCACCGTCCTGAAACGGGCCGAAAAGATCGGGGATATCGGGGTGATCCACGGGTTCCCCGGAATAATCGGCCACGAGGTTCTGTTCCGAAACATAGGCCACGTAGTAGCTTTGATCGTTCTCGGCCAGAAGGTGATAGAAGGGTTGTTCCTTCGCGGGGCGGCTATCCTCGGGGATCGAGTGATACCATTCCTCGGTATTGGAGAACTCGGGGTCCACGTCAAAGACAACACCCCGGAACGGGTGCTTCTTGTGACGGACCACTTGGCCCAGATGATATTTCGCTCGTGTCTTTAGCATCATATTGCAGCCCCTATCCTCGCATCTTAAAGGTTTCAAGGCCGGTTTGTCTAATACCGGGGGCAATTTGGATGGGAAACAGTCTGTGAACCTTGCTTTGACAGTGCTTGAGATCGTGGCCCCGGTTTTCATGCTGGCGGCCATAGGGTTCGCATGGGTGAAGCTCGGATTCGACTATAACGTGGAGTTCGTCACCCGAATGGCGATGACCCTGTCAGTGCCTTGCCTGATCTTTGTCTCTCTCATGCAGACCGAGATCGACCCTGCGGCCCTGACCACGCTGTCGCTGGCCGCGGTCGTGGCTTATGGCGTGCTGACCGTGGCGATGCAGGTCTTGATGCGCGCGGGCGGTTTGGAGCAGCGGACCTATTCAGCGCCGATGATTTTCGGCAATACCGGCAACCTTGGCCTGCCGCTGGCCCTATTTGCCTTTGGCGAAACCGGGCTTGGCTATGCGGTGGTGGTCTTTGCGATCATGGCGATCTGGTCATTCACCTATGGAATCTGGCTGGTCTCGGGGGGCGGGTCGGTCTTGAAGGTGGTGAAGGAGCCGCTGGTGGCGGCCACCGTGCTGGGCGGCGTGTTCCTGTGGCAAGGCTGGGAGACACCCATCTTCGTGACAAATGCACTTGACCTAGTAGGCCAAATGGCGATCCCGCTGATGCTGATCACGCTGGGGGTGGCGGTGGCGCGGCTGACCCCGGGGCGGGTCAAACTGGCCACGGTACTGTCTGCCCTCAAGGTGGTGCTTTGTGCCGCGATCGGCTGGACCGTGGGGTTGTGGTTCGGGTTGGACGACACGGCCTTGGCGGTGCTGGTTTTGCAGGTGTCGACGCCGGTGGCGGTGACATCCTACCTTTTGGCGGAAAAATACGGCGCGGATGCGCAGGCCGTGGCCGGATTGGTGGTGGTCTCGACCTTGATGGCGGTGGTGGCCCTGCCCGTTTTGCTGGCATTTCTTCTCTGAGCGGGCACTCTGGGCGAATTCGTGATTTGAACCTGTGTCGCTTTGCGGTAGAATAAGAAAAAAAGACAAAAGCGAGAGGCAGTATGAGCAGAACTCTTCGCGCCATGATGATCGTGATGCTGGTGGCATCCTGTGGGGGTGGACGCGATAGCGGACCGCCACCCCGGAATTTGGATGATGCCTGTGCGATTGTCTCAGAGCGCCCGCAATACCTTCGTGCTTTCCGCGCGACCGAACGCCGTTGGGGCGTGCCGGTGCATGTGCAGATGGCAACCATTCACCAGGAATCGAAATTCGATGGCGACGCGCGAACGCCGTTCCGCTGGACCTTGGGGGTGATCCCCATGGGGCGGCAGAGCTCGGCCTATGGCTATAGTCAGGCGCTGGACGGGACTTGGGACGAGTATCTCGAGGAAACCCGTCGCTTCACGGCGCGGCGCAACGACATCCACGATGCCACCGATTTCATGGGCTGGTACATGGCGAAGTCGAACGAGAGCCTCGGGATTTCCATGAGCGACGCGCGCAATCAGTACCTTGCCTATCACGAGGGTCGCACCGGGTATTCACGCGGGTCTTACAACGCGAAACCCTGGCTTTTGCGGGTTTCAGCCAAGGTGGAAGAGCGCGCACGGATGTACGAGGCGCAGTTGCGCAGTTGTGGCGGACGGCGCGGTCTGTTCTGAAGACCAAGGGCGCGATGGAACAATCGCGCCCTTGAGTAATCGGTATACTGCCGTTTCGTTTTAGTCCGGCGGCTGCCCGACGTTGCGCCGGTTGGGAATAACGAACTGTTTGTTCGCCAGACGCACCCCGGTTTCGAGATCACCCAGGACCACCGTTGTCCGGCCTCCCGTGTCATCGGTAATGACCCATTGGCGCAGTTCGACGGGATTGGCCGTGAAAACCAGTTCGATGCTGCCGTATTCGGGATTCTTGGGGTCTTGCGCGCGGATCGTGGTGGTTTTGCCATCGCTGGCGTGGCCTGTGACCATGCGTTCGCGGGTCAGATCCACATTCCGCGCCAGAATGATCTTGAGCGGCGTGCGGTGCAGCGGATAGGCCTCGGGGTCGGTGTTCGACTTGGGATCGACAATGCCCACGGTATCGCCGTCTGCAATCACCAAGGTGCGTTCGGGTGGGGCGTATTCGAAACGCACGCGGCCCGGACGTTTTATGTAGATTTCACCGGTGCTGATCGTTCCGTCATCGTTGATCTGGGTGAATTCGCCCGAGGCGGTCGAAAACGAGTTCAGATAGCTGGAAATTTGCCCCAACGACAGTTTCTCCGCCGCAGCGGGGAGTGCCGTGGCAAGGCAAAGCGCCGCCGCAGGAAAAATACTTTTGATACGCATGTTGGCCATGCTCCTTACCTCGTGTCGTGTCGCGCCATTTAGCAATAGTGGGCGCTGTTATGCGATATCAAACCGCCTTATTGCGATATCAGCATCCCCGCGCCGGTAATCAAGGCCACAGCGGCAAGGCATAGCCCGACAAGCATCAAGATACCGTCGCGGGCGGTGAAGGCCAGGCCGATCAGCGCGATCGCAAGCATTGGCAATGCGGCGGCAAAAGGGATGATTTCAAGCGGTGGCACTAGCAGGCACAGGGCAATCACACACAGGGCGGCAAAGATTTTGGCCGGACGCGTCACCAGGTTTGCCAAGCGATGACCCAGCCAGCGGTCCATCCGGCGGGCCACAGGGCGGGCTTTTCGGGTGGCACGGTGCAAATTTTCGGCGGTGACCTGCCGGTTTTCGAGGAAGCTGGGCAACCAGAAATGCCACCGCCCGAATAGGATCTGGACGGTAATCAGGATCAGGATGATCGCAAAGAAGGTTGGAACGCCCGGGATACCTCCAAGCGGCGACGCGCCCAACAGGGCCGTTACGAATATGAGCGGCCCGAAACCGCGATCGCCGATGGCCTCGACAACGTCGCCAACGGACACGTCTTCTTCCTGCTCGGCCAACTCTTTTATTTCATCCAGCAGGTTTTCGGCGTTCCCAGCCATTCATTCACTCCACACGCGTCGGTTCGCAACACCCTGCCAACGCGCAGCATTGGCGAATGTTTCACTACGGCAAGCTCAAAACAAAACTGAAACCCGTGCTGCGTCATCGGGTTTTCCCGAGTTCACAACAGGAGTTCGGGGGTTCCGGTCAGGACCGGGGACGCCACACCATCTGCCGGCGACAATACCAACAAGCATTCGCAACTGCGTCCGGCACCGAGCCCAAAGGCAGCAATGTCATAGTCAATCGCCCGCGCCGGAAGCACGATGGATTTCGCGCCACAGCCCGTGACTTTGACGCGCCCGCTTTTGCACAGGACCCGCCCGACGGATGTTGCCTCGCGCAGGCGGCGAAACTCGGAGGTCTGCGGCTCGCACGGACCATGTTCGTGCACCCGCAGACGGGCCTTCACAATACCGTCACGACCAAGCGCCACACAGAAAAAGCCAAGCCGCTGCATCGTCACATGCGTTGGTTCATCGGCAATGAACTGCGAGGGAGAGATATCCGCATCGGCCAGGAACAGCGCGCCGGCCTCGATATCCAAGGCCTTCGCCTGCTCTTCGGCAACGCTTGGTTCGGGCAATCCCAAAGCCGCACGACGCCTCTGCATCAGGCGTGCGCGCGACATGAGATACCGTTGCGGGTAGCTATGCGCCGCCGCACCCATTGCCAGCGCACGCAAGGCGAGATCCATGTCGTCCACACCCTCCAGCGCGCCTGCCTGCTCAAGCTGCATCGCCATATGCCCCAATCCCCGGGCCAATTTGCGTCGCGTCTTGGCATCGGCCTCGGACGCCACAGCTATTGCTGTCACAAGTTCGGCCCGGGTGGCAGCGTCCATTACTGCTCTGGCACCAGAATCTCGCGTTTGCCGACGTGGTTGGCGGCACTCACGACGCCTTCTTCCTCCATCTGCTCCACGAGCCGCGCGGCCTTGTTATAGCCGATGGCCAGCTTGCGCTGGATATAGGAGGTGGAGCATTTGCGATCCTTGATGGCGATGGCGACGGCCTGATCGTAAAGCGCATCTTCGCCATCGGTGTTGCCCCCCGTCGAAAGGCCAAGCACCTGGTCGATGCTATCGGCTTTCTCGTCTTCGGGGCCGTCTTGGACACCGCTTACGTAGGAGGGCGGACCGTAGGCCTTGAGATGGGTGACGACCTCTTCGACTTCTTCGTCCGAGACGAAGGGCCCGTGGCAACGGGTGATTTTGCCGCCGCCTGCCATGTAAAGCATATCGCCCATACCAAGCAGTTGCTCGGCCCCCATTTCGCCAAGGATGGTGCGGCTGTCGACCTTGGAGGTCACCTGGAAGGAAATCCGGGTGGGGAAGTTGGCCTTGATGGTGCCGGTGATCACATCGACCGAGGGGCGTTGTGTTGCCATGATGAGGTGGATGCCCGAAGCGCGGGCCATCTGCGCAAGCCGCTGGATGCAGGCCTCGATTTCCTTGCCGGCGACCATCATCAGGTCGGCCATCTCGTCGACGATGACGACGATGTAGGGCATTTTCTCGGGCGCGAATTCTTCCGTTTCGAACACCGGCTCGCCCGTGTCGTCGTCAAAGCCGGTTTGCACGGTGCGCGAGAACATTTCGCCCTTGGAGAGCGCCTCTTGGACGCGACCGTTGTAGCCGTCGATATTGCGCACGCCCATCTTGGACATCTTGCGGTAGCGGTCTTCCATTTCCGCCACGACCCATTTGAGGGCCACGACCGCCTTTTTGGGGTCGGTCACGACGGGCGACAGAAGATGCGGGATGCCGTCATAGACCGAAAGTTCCAGCATCTTGGGGTCGATCATCACAAGGCGCAGGTCTTCGGGCGTGAGCTTGTAAAGCAGCGACAGGATCATGGTGTTGATCGCCACGGATTTACCCGAGCCGGTGGTCCCGGCAATCAGCAGGTGAGGCATCTTGGCGAGGTTGGAGACCATCGGATCGCCGCCGATATCCTTGCCCAGTGCCAGCGGCAGTTTCTGGTTGCCGTCGCCGTAATCGCGGCTGGACAGAATCTCGCGGAAGCTGACCATCTCGCGGTTGTCGTTGGGAAGCTCGATGCCGATGACCGACCGGCCCGGCACGGTGCTGACCCGTGCCGAGAGCGCCGACATGGAACGCGCGATATCATCGGCAAGGCCAATGACGCGGCTGGCCTTGAGGCCGGGGGCCGGTTCCAACTCGTACATGGTGACAACGGGGCCGGGGCGGACCGAAACGATTTCGCCCTTCACGCCGTAGTCATCCAGCACGTTTTCCAACATGCGCGCGTTTTCTTCCAACGCCTCATCAGAGAGGTGATGCCGCGTGATGTTGTCGGGGTTGGTCAGCAGGTTGAGCGGCGGCAGGTCGTATTCCGGTTGGGGAGCCTCTTCGAATTGCAGGGTCGGCTGTGCCTCGGCCATGGCGCGGGTCGAGGGTTGCGGCGCCTTGCGGGTGTTGTGCTGCACGACCTTCTTGGGTTCGGCCGCAGGAATGCGGGGCTGAGCCACTTGCGCTTGAACAGGCTGCGCCTCGGGCTGTGCCTCGGGCATCGGCGCGTCCATCGCCACATGCGGTTCGGCCTGTGGCTGGGATGCGCTCAGCGGCGGCTCGGCTGGCATCATCGGCTGTTGCTGCGCCGCGGTCAGCGGCGGCTCTGGCGGAAGGCCCTGCCCTGCCCCGGTGTTGAGGATCAGCGGGTCGGGGCCACGGCCCCGGCCCTTGGTCAGGGGGGCCACGCTTTCGGCCTGCACGGCGGGGTTCTGACGCACGCGTGACTTGATCACATCGGCGATGCGGGCGCGCACGCGGTCTTCTCCGGGGGCATCGACATCAGCCGTCATCACGGGTGTTTCGATCAACTCGGGTTCGGGGTCTGGTTCGGGACGGCGCATGAGCGACGGCATGCGCGACAGGAAGCCGCCGGAGTGCTCTTCCTCGGCCATCTCGGGCGCAGCGGGGTTCGGAGCGGTGGGAATGGGCGCGCGGCGCACGACGGGTTGCGCTGGCATGGCGGCCTCGGCGCGGGCGTATTCCTCGGCTTCGGCGCGCGCGGCGGCGCGGCGGGCACGGGCGTCAGCGGCCTTGGCTTGCACACCTTGGGCGGCATGGACGGCCCCGGTGGCCCCACGGCCCAAAAGCGCCATGATCCAGGCATAGGTCATAATAATACCGACCAGAAGGAAGCGGCCAAGGCGCGCCAGCTCTGGCCGGGTGAAGCCCAGAACGAAGGCACCCATCGCCAGCATTCCAACACCCAGCGCCAGCGATACGAGCTTGAGGCCAAGGCTTGCACTGAGGGGCAGTATGCCCAGAAGCGAGCCGAGCACTGTATCGCCGAAAAGCCCGCCCAAGCCGAAGCTATGGGTCGCGGCCCATGTCTCGCCGGGGGCAAGCGAGGAAGCATAAAGCGACAGGACCGCGATCCAGATGGGGGCGAAGATCAACCGGCCAAAGGCGCGGTCTTCACCACGGTGCAGGGCGAAACGCAAACCCCAAGCGCCCAGAACGATGGCCAGCCCCCAAGCGCCCCAGCCCACGATCATGAAAAGCGGTGCGGCAATGGAGGCGCCAAACCGGCCCATCCAGTTTTGCACCGGCGCATCGGTGGCCGACATCCAGCTGGGATCGTCGGGGTGGTAAGAGGCGATCATTGCGGCGGCCACGGCCCCAAGCACGATAAGTGCGATGCCGATCAACTCCTTGCCGCGCTTTTCGATTGCCTCGGCCATGGTGCTGTCAAGCAGCGGGTCGCGCCCGCGTGTCTGATATGCCATCTTGTCCCTCGTCCTCAATTTATCGGTAGAGACAGTCGCGAAGGCGGGTAAGGCCCTGCGCCATCTCGTCTTTTGGGGCCACCATGGCGACCCGGATATATCCTTGGCCGGGGTTTGTGCCCCCGACCTCGCGGCTTAGGTAGGCGCCGGGCAGAACCCGCACGCCGGTGTCTTTCCAAAGTTTCAGCGCCGCGTCTTCGCCATCCTCGACCGGAAGCCAGAGGAAAAACCCCGCCTCGGGGCTTTGATAGCCCGGTATCTCGCCCAAGAGGTCATCGGCCAGCGCGTATTTTTCGGCGTAGAGCGCGCGGTTTTCCTCAACATGCGCCTCGTCGGCCCAAACCTTTTCGGCCACCCGTTGCAGGGGCATGGGAAGCGGCGCACCGGCGTAGTTGCGAAGCTGTTTCAGGCGGGCGATGGTCTCCGGCCCACCAGCCACGAAGCCGCTGCGCAACCCCGGCAGGTTGGAGCGTTTGGACAGGCTGTGGAAGATGACCACGCGTTCAAGGCTTGCGCCGATGTCTTGGGCCACTTGCAGAGCCCCGGCGGGGGCCTCGCCCCGGTAAATCTCGGAATAGCATTCGTCGGCGAAAATCTGGAAATCGTGTTTTTCGCCAAGGGCTATGAGGTCGCGCCAATAGTCATAGCTGGCCACCGCCCCTTGCGGGTTGGAGGGTGAGCAGAGGTAGACAACGGCGGTTCGGTCAAGGATTTCGGGCGACACCTGTGTGAAATCGGGCAAGTGGCCGGTCTCAGCCGTGGCGGGCAGGAGGACAGGTTCCGCGCCGACGCTGATCGCGGCAACCATGTAGACCTGATAGAAGGGGTTGGGCAGAAGGACCACGGGCTGGCCGCCCTTGGTTTCGGGGCAAAGCGCCATCATGGCGTTGTAAAGCCCTTCGCGCGTGCCATTGAGGGCCATGACGTGACGCTCGGGATCAAGCGCCACGCCATAGCGGCGCTGCACCCAATCGCAAACCGCCTGCCTCAGTTCAATCGTGCCTTCGTTGACAGGGTAGCGGCCAAACTCGGCGGTGTTTTCGGCGATGATATCCCCCACCCACGCCGGGAAGGCGTGTTTGGGCTCTCCAATGGTCATATGCATCACCTCGCCGCCGGGCGCATGGGCGTCCAACAGGCTCCGCAGGCGCGGAAACGCATAGGCCGGTAGGTTCGAAAACCGCTCGGGAAACATCAATACTGCCTCAAAGTTCGGGATCGTTATCGCCCCGTTTGAGGGTGAATCTACTCAAGCGATTGGCATAGGTCCAGCAAAACCAATGTCTTGACAGGTATATTGTGGCATTTTCGCAGTGGGAGTTACGGGTTAAGCGCGGCCTCGGCGGATTTGGCAAGGCGCAGGAGCCGTTCTTCTGCGTTCGGCGCGCCACAGAGGAGGAGGCCGCAACCGGGCGTTCCGGTGGGCAGGGTCACGCCGCAACCGCCCATCAGGTTGCCGACTCGCGTATTGCGCAGGGTGAGCAGGTTTTCGGTGACGTAATACTCATCATCCGACATGAGTTTTTCGGCATTGGGCGGCATGTTGGGGGCGGCGGGCATGATCACCGCGTCAAAGCCCGCGGTGCGGGCGTTGTAGGCGGCACGCAGGTTGTCCAGCTTTTGCCATGCGGCGACATAGTCGGAGGCTTTGAAGTCTTTGCCGCTGCGGAAACGGTCGAGGATGGCGGGGAACATCTTATCCGGGGCGGCTTCGATGATGCTAGACCAAGTGCCGTAGGCCTCAGAGGTGTAGAGGATGCCGGACATGGGCATGGCCTCGGAGACCTCGGGGGAGGTGATGCGCTCGATCACCGCCCCTGCGTCTTGCAGGCGCTGGACAGTTTCGTTGAAGGCTTTGAGCGGAGCCTCACGGATATCGTCGAAAACCACGGTGTCGAGAATGGCAAGGCGCTTACCCTTGAGGGAGGCCCCGCGCAGGTCGGCGGGCTTGGTGCCTTCGAGGGCGGCGAGCATGAGGGTGGCGTCTTCGACCGTGCGGGCCAGCGGGCCGACGCTGTCGAACTTCGCGGCCAGCGGCACGACCCCTTCGAGCGAGAGCCGGCCCGAGGTGGTTTTGAGGCCCACAAGATCGTTCCACGCGGAGGGGATACGCACCGAGCCGCCCGTATCGCTGCCGATCCCACAGGCGGCAAGGCCGAAAGCGACGGAAGCCGCGGCACCGGAGCTGGAGCCGCCGGGAACGGCACCTGCGTCGTTGATGTTGGGCGGTGTCGCGGTGATCGGGTTGAGGCCGAGGCCCGAGAAGGCCAGTTCGCTCATGTGGGTTTTGCCGAGGCAGACAAGCCCCGCTTGCGAGGCGTTGCGCAGCACGCGGGCGTCGGTGTCGGGCACCCGGCCTTCCAGCAGGGCGCTGCCGGCCTCGGTTGTGCAACCTGCTGTATCAAAAAGATCTTTCCAGCTGATCGGCACACCATCGAGGGGGCCAAGGCGCAGCTTGGCCTTGGCGCGCTCGGAAGCCGCTTGGGCCTCGGCGCGGGCGCGCTCGTGCGTCACGGCGGAATAGATGCGGTCGCGGGCCTCATGCGTTTCAATCGCGTCGAGATAGGTTTCGGTCAGCTCCACAGGGTCAATCTCACCCTTGCCAATGCCCTTGCCCAAATCCGCCGCTGTCATGGTCAGCCAGTCGCGCATGCCCTGCCCCTTCCTAAAGATGTCGAAAGACACGGTAGCGGCAGCGGGGCGCATGGACAATCCCGCGAGAACGTCCATATTGCGGGCCATGGAACATGATACCGATATTGCCATCGTCGGCGGCGGGCTGAACGGCCCGGCCCTTGCCATCGCCCTTGCCCAAAAAGGCTTTCGCGTGACCGTGATCGACAGCCTGTCGGAAACGGTGCGCAAGAACGCGGCGTTTGACGGGCGGGCCTATGCGCTGGCTATGGCGTCGGTGCGCCTGTTGCGGGCCATCGGGGTGTGGAGCCGGGTTGAGGACAACAGCCAGCCGATGCTGGAAATCAAGGTGAGCGACGGGCGCGCGGGCGAAGGGCCATCGCCGTTTTTCATGCATTTCGATCATGCCGAGATCGAAGAAGGGCCGATGGGCCATATGCTGGAAGATCGGTACCTGCGGCGGGCTTTTCTGGAAGCGATGAAGGAAGAGCCGAACATCACCCAGTTGCGCGATACGGTTGTCGCGCAGGAGGTGGAAACCGGCGGTATGCGCGTGACCTTGGAATCCGGCAAAACCCTTTTATGTCAATTGCTTGTGGGGTCGGACGGGCGCGCATCCGGCACCGCGCAGCGGGCCGGGATCAAGCGCAGCGGCTGGGGCTATGGGCAGACGGCGCTTGTGGCGGCGATTGAACATGAGGCGCCGCATAATGGCGTGGCGCATCAGTTTTTCATGCCACCGGGGCCTTTGGCGATCTTGCCGCTGCCGGGGAATGTCAGCTCAATCGTCTGGAGCGAAACCGATGAAACGGCGGCGCGGTTCGCGGCGTTGTCGGATGCGGAATTCATGGAGGTTCTGCGCCCCCGGTTTGGCGATTTTCTGGGTGATATCAAGCTCAAGGGCAAGCGGTTCACCTATCCTTTGAACCTGACCATTGCCAACCATTTCGTGGCGTCGCGCGTGGCACTGATTGGCGATGCGGCGCATGGGATGCACCCGATTGCCGGGCAGGGATTGAATGCCGGGTTAAGGGATGTGGCGGCCTTGGCGCAGGTCTTGGACGAGGCACAGAAGCGCGGTGAGGATATTGCCGCGCCTGACGTTCTGGCGCGGTATCAGCAGTGGCGGCGGTTTGATACGGCCACTCTGGCGCTGGTGACGGATGCCACCAACAAGCTGTTTTCAAACGACAATCCGATCTTGCGCTTTGGCCGTGATCTGGGGATGGGGGCGATCAATGCCATGCCGAAGCTGCGCCGGGCCTTTATCCGCGAGGCGGCGGGCCTGACCGGGGATTTGCCCGATTTGATGAAGGGTTGAGCGGCGGGCAAGGATTTTCGAAAATCCTTGCACAAGCGATTTCGAAATCGCTTGCGGGTTCGGGCCGCTACCCGCGTTCCAGCACCCGGATCATCGTGTCGCCATAGCGGCGTTCATCGAGCAGGGTCAGCCCCTCGGGTGGGGTGATCTCGGCGCTTTCTTCCCAGACGATCAGGGCCTCATCGGCGATCCAGCCGCCCGCGAGGGCGGCGGTGAGGGCCGCCTCGCCCATCTGTTTGCCATAAGGCGGGTCAAGAAAGACGAGGGTTGCGGGCGTGCTGGGGCAATCGCCCAGTTTGCGGGCGTCGCGTTGCAGGATGCGGGTGTCATCCTCGGCCCGGCAGATGCCGATGTTTTGCCGAAGGAGCTTGAGCGAGGTCCGGCCGTTTTCGACGAAGGTCACACCTTCGGCCCCGCGCGACAGCGCCTCAAGCCCAAGCGCGCCGGTGCCTGCGAAGAGGTCCAGCACGGTGGCCCCATCGCAGGGGTCACCAAAGCCACCCGCCAGCATGTTGAAGAGGCTTTCGCGCACGCGGTCGGCGGTAGGGCGCAGGTGCGCCCCTGCATCCCCCTTGCCGACAGAAGCCAGACGACGGCCGCCGAAATCTCCGCCGATGATCCTCACGCCCGCAGGAGGGTTTTGAGGTCAGTCTCGGGGTTGGCGATGGCCGCAGGGTCGGCGGTTTTGCCCGCGTCGATCAGGCGTTTGCCGACCATGTAGGCGCGCGCGTCGTTCATGGCGTCCACGGCGAGGAGTTGATCGCCCTTGAAGTACCAAAACGAGACATGCCCGTCGGCATCGCCGGGGCGGGTGACGATGTGGTCATAGCCGGTGTTGAGGCCTGCGATTTGCAGTTTCACATCGTATTGGTCGGACCAGAACCACGGTTGCGGGACGTATGTCTTGCCCGCGCCCATGATGTTTTCGGCCACGCATTCGGCCATGTCGATGGCGTTGGGGACCGATTCAAGGCGGATGCGCGTGCCGTTCCATGGGAAGGAGGCGCAATCGCCCGCGGCCCAGATGGCCGGGTCGCTGGTGCGGCCTTGGTCATCGCATTTGATGCCATTGTCGATGAGCACGCCCGAAAGCTCGGCCAAGGTGGTGGCGGGGGTGATGCCGACGCCGACGATGACGAAATCAATGCTGAGTTCGCTGCCGTCGCTGAGGCGGGCACCGGTGACGCGGGTCTCGCCCAGCAGGGTTTCAAGGCCGATGCCTTCGCGGATGTCGACGCCGTGCGAGGTGTGCAGCGCGCGGAAGTAATCCGAGGTTTCGGGGGCGGCCACCCGTTGCAGGATACGGTCGGCCATTTCCACAAGCGTGACCTTGAGGCCCTTGGAGGCGGCGACGGCGGCGGCCTCAAGCCCGATGTAGCCACCGCCGACGATCAGGACATGGCGGCCTTCGGTAAACTCGGGCGCCATGGTGTCGGCGTCTTTCAAATCGCGGACGGTGTAGACGCCCTGCAATTCCCCCCCGATGCTGCCGGGAAGCCGGCGGGGAACCGAGCCGGTGGTGAGCACCAGATGATCATAGGGGATGGTATGGCCACCGGCGATGACGCATTTATCGGCGCGGTCGATTGCGGTGACCGTTTCGTTTAGATGCAGGTCGATCCCGTTTTCGCCATAATAGCTTTCGGGGCGCAGGAAGAGGCGTTCAAGCTCCATTTCGCCCAGCAGGTATTTCTTGGAGAGCGGCGGGCGTTGGTAGGGCGGCACGGGTTCTTCGCCGATCAAGGTGATCCTGCCCTCGTACCCGAGGCTGCGCAGTTTGGCCACGCAGGACGACCCCGCCTGCCCTGCCCCGATCACGACTATCCCGGTCATCCTGTTCCCTTCCTTTTTCATGGTCACACCCTTTAGGTGTCCCTATATCTACCCATACTGGAAACGCAATTGATAGACAGGGAGCGACAATGAGCATTTCAAAAGGCGACAAACTTCCCGACGCGACATTGGTTCAGATGGGGGCCGAGGGGCCAGAAGAGGTGGCACTGGCCGATAAGGTGAAGGGCCGCAAGGTGGTAATTTTCGCCGTGCCGGGGGCCTATACGCCGACGTGTCATTCGGCGCATGTGCCGAGTTTCATCCGCACCAAGGATCAATTCGATGCCAAGGGCGTGGATGAGGTCATCTGTGTCTCGGTCAACGATCCCTTCGTGATGGGCGCTTGGGGTGAGGCCACAGGGGCCGCTGCCGCCGGGATCACCATGCTGGGCGATCCCGAATCGGCTTTCACGAAGGCGATTGGAATGGATTTCACCGCGCCGCCGGTGGGGCTGATTGCCCGCTCCAAGCGCTATGCCATGGTGGTCGAAGATGGCGTGGTGGCCGCTCTGCACGAGGAAGAAAACCCCGGTGCCTGCGAGGTGTCGGCGGGTGAGGCGCTGCTTGAGGCGGTATAAGACGAGCCGAGCTTGCCTGCGAGGCCCTGTCCCGGGCTTGACCCGGGGTGCGACGGGTTTGCGCCGCACCTGAATTCAAAAGCGAAAAGCCCCGGTCTTTGGCGCGACCGGGGCTTTTTCGTGAACCATCGCTTGGGTCAGCCGGCCTTGCGCAGATCTTGGATCATCGCGTCGATGTTTCCTTGGCGGCGGTCCAGCATGGCCCCGATCTCGGTGCGTTCGGTCAGGCGCAGGCTGACGCCTTCGATCACCATGTCAAAAAACAGGTCCTTGCCCGAGCGGTCGGACACGAGGAACAGCACTTCGAAGGGCGATTCACCGCGTAGGTAGACGGTGGAGCGGACCTCGTGCCAGGATTTCACGCGGCGCACGCCTTTGACCTCGATCTTGCCGCCGACGAATTCATTGAAACGCTTGCCGTATTTGCGCGCGATATAGCTGCGGAAGGCATCGGTGAAGGCGCGCATTTGCGCGGCCGTGGCGCGGCGCGAATCCGCGCCCAGCGTTGAGCGCGCGATGATATTCACATCGGCGTAGCGCGCAAAGATGCTCTCGAAATCGCGAATCATCGAGGAGACGGGTTTGCCGGATGCAATGACGCGGTTGATTTCCTTCACGATGCGGTCGACCAAAGCCTTGGCCGATGAATCGGTGAGGGCGAAAGACAGGGTCGGCGTCGTCCCCAAAGCGGCTGCGGCAGCCCCTGCGGCAATCAATTGTCTGCGCGAGAAATCAGTTTTCATAAGGGTCCTCATACGGGTCATCATATGGGTCGACATAGCTTTCCCCGCCAGTGCCGCCCAGTTCAAATCGGCGATTTTGAAGATAAAGTGATCGCGCCTGCGCATAGCTATCGGCGCTTTCGTAGAGTATGGAATCGATTGTATCGGAATACCGACCGCGGTCGCTCAGTCGCGATGAAACCGATGCCGCAGTGCCGTAGTAGTTCTCGGGGTCGTCGATAACATAGGTCAGCGGGTTGGTGAAAACATCGACCACCTTGCCCCATGTATCGCGTTCGGTGGACGGCCCAAGGAGCGGCAGTTCGACATAGGCCCCCTCACGCGCGCCCCAGACATGCAGCGTTTGGCCAAAATCGGCATCGGTCGGGGCGGGCATGCCCATTTCGCTGGCCGGATCGAAGAAACCTCCCAGTCCGACGGTTGAATTGATCGCGAAGCGATAGAGATCCTGACTTGCGCCACGTCCGTTGCCTTGCAGCACGTTGTTCACGATGGCACCGGGGATCGACAGGTTGAAAGCGAACCGCCCGATAACCGTTTCGATGTCATCCGGCAAAAAGTTGCTGTAGCCGCGCCCCGCGGGACGGATAATGGCGCGGTCAAGGCTTCGGTTGAATTCATGCACCTTGCGATTCTGCGCTTCGTAGGGATCGAATGGCTCACCCGCCGGGTGCGAGGGCCCGGGGTTGGCGCAGGCCGCCAAAACGCCAAAACACGCGATGGCTGCAAGGCCGCGAAGGCCTGAAACAAACGAAGCAAGAAACATTGGCAGCAACCGGTCCCGAAATTGATGTGCAGACGTTCTACATAGACTATCACAAAACATTGCCCAGAAGCACGGGATAGACAAGCGCCTGTCTGTGGCAGATCAGGCACAGGCATTGTGCGCAGCGCGCCGTCAAAGGTGAACGCCGTGCTGTCCGGCATGCCGGTGGACGCCTTCATCCGCACCCAAGCACAAGGGTCGATCGCCTATCTGCTGGAGCCCATTTTTTTGTTGTTTCGCATGGGCGTTCCGAGAATAGCCGCAAAACCGCCAAAACTGACCGCGTTTTGGGTTTCGTTTGCGCGGGCGGGGCGCTAGCGTCCGCGCAACGCAATCCATGAGGGAGGACGGATCATGGGAAAGTACGAAGCGAAACTGGCCGAAATGGGTGTAACCCTGCCCGACGCCCCGGCCCCGGCGGCGAATTACGTGCCTTACGTGCAGGTGGGCGACATGCTGTATGTCTCGGGCCAGATTTCCAAGGATGGCGATACACTGATCACTGGGAAGCTGGGCGATGATATGGAAACCGCGCAGGGAGCGGAAGCGGCCAAGGTTTGCGCGATTGCGCTTCTGGCGCAGGTGAAAGCAGCCTGCGGTGGGGATCTGGACCGGCTCAAGCGGGTGGTGAAGCTGACCGGCTTCGTGAATTCGACCGCTGATTTTGGCGAGCAGCCGCATGTGGTGAACGGGGCCTCGGATTTCATCGGCGAGGCGCTTGGCGATGCAGGCAAGCATTCGCGCTCGGCGGTCTCTGCGGCGGCCCTTCCTTTTGGCGTCGCGGTCGAGATCGAAGGGATTTTTCAGATCGGATGACCCGCCCCCTGCCCGACGCCTTTCGGCGTATCCCCATGGCGCACCGGGCCTTGCACGACAAGGCTGCGGGGCGGGTTGAGAACTCGCGCGCGGCGGTCAAGGCCGCGCTATCAAAGGGATACGGGGTCGAGATTGACGTGCAGCCATCGAAAGACGGCTGTGCGATGGTGTTTCACGACTACGATCTGAAACGGCTGACCGGGCAGCACGGGGCGATTCAGCAGCGTCAGGCCGAGGATCTTGGGCAGGTCGCATTGCTGGGCGGCGATGAGGGCATTCCGACGCTTGGCGAGGTGCTGAAGTTGGTCAGTGGAACGGTGCCTTTGTTGATCGAGTTGAAGGATCAGCATGGCCAAATGGGCCCAACCGATGGCCAGTTGGAGGCCGCGGTGGTCAACGAGTTGCAAGGCTATGCCGGGCCGGTCGCCGTGATGTCGTTCAACCCCGAAATGGTGGCGCGACTGGCGGCACTGGCCGCGGATGTGCCGCGCGGCCTGACCACGGCGGCCTTTAGCCCTGAGAATTGGCCGCTTTTGAAACCGCAGGTGCGCGACCGGCTGCGCACGATCCCGGACTATATGCGGGTGGGCGCGTCCTTTATTAGCCACGACGTGAATGATCTGGATAGTCCACGTGTGGCCGCATTGAAGGCGCAAGGCGCGGATATTCTATGCTGGACGGTGAAATCACAGGCACAGGAACAGGCCGCGCGCCGTGTTGCCTGCAATATAACCTTCGAAGGCTATCTGCCTGAATTTCCGGCTTGATTCCGTGGCTGGAGGCCACACCTTAGCCGCATGGCCGAACAAGAGCTTTCCATAACCCTGCACGAGAGCCTGTCGCGCATCGGCGCGGCGGATTGGGATGCTTGCGCCTGCCCTGAGGCGGGGAACGGTGGGCGGCCTCATGATCCGTTCACCACCTACCGGTTTCTGAAGGCCTTGGAAGACAGCCGCTCGGTCGGCACCGGGACGGGTTGGACCCCGCATTACATGATGGTGGAGATGGGCGGCGAGGTGATCGCCTGTGCGCCGCTTTACCTGAAGTCCCATAGTCAGGGTGAATATATCTTCGATCACAACTGGGCGCATGCCTATGAGCGCGCAGGCGGGCGGTATTATCCCAAATTGCAAATCGCGGTTCCCTTCACGCCGGTCACTGGGCGGCGGTTCTTGGTGAAGCCGGGGCATGAGGGCGCGGGCCGCGCGGGGTTGATCCAAGGGGCGGTGCAAGTGGCGGAAAACAATGGGCTTTCCTCGGTTCACGTAACATTTTGCACCGGCGAAGAGGCCGAGGCCGGCGCGCAGATGGGGATGATGGCGCGGGCCAGTCAGCAGTATCATTGGGAAAATCGCGACTACCAGGGTTTTGACGATTTTCTGGCCGATCTGAGTTCGCGCAAGCGCAAAACGATCCGCAAAGAGCGCAGGCAGGCGCAGGAATTTGGCGGGGAAATCAAGCAGTTGACCGGCGATGCCATCCAACCGCATCACTGGGATTCGATTTGGGAGTTCTATCAAGACACCGGCGCGCGAAAGTGGGGGATGCCCTACCTCACCCGGCAATTCTTTGAAATCGCTCATGAAACCTTGCGCGATGACATCCTTTTGGTGCTGGCCGAACGCGATGGGCAGTGCATTGCCGGGGCGATGAACCTGATTGGACGTGATGCGCTTTATGGGCGATACTGGGGTTGCATCGAGCACCACCCCTGCCTGCATTTCGAGCTATGTTATTATCAGGCAATGGATTTTTCGATTGCGCAGGGGTTGGCCACGGTGGAGGCCGGGGCGCAGGGGGAACACAAACTGGCACGCGGGTATTTGCCGGTGAGCACCCATTCGCTGCACTGGATGCGCGATGCGGGCTTTGCCGAGGCGGTCGCGCAATACCTTGAGGCAGAGCGGGCCGCTGTTGAGGAAGACATTGAAATTCTTACGAAATTCGGCCCATTCAAGAAAACGGACATGGAGGACCACCAATGACCGAGAAACTGAGCGACACCGCACGGGAAACCACGCTTGAACCGCTGTTAAATGACGGCTGGGAGATGGTCGAGGGGCGTGACGCTATCAAAAAAACCTTTGAATTCAAGAACTTCGTGGATGCCTTTGGCTATATGACGCGGGTGGCGATCTGGGCCGAGAAATGGAACCACCACCCCGAATGGTTCAATGTTTACAAGACCTTGGAGGTCACGCTGAGCACGCATGACGTGGGCGGCCTGAGTTCGCTGGACGTGAAACTGGCGCGCAAGATGGACGTGCTGTATTCGGGCGACTGATTTTCGTACGAGTCGTACGCATGACCCCCCGGTTTCGTACGAAACTTCGGGGGGCTTTTTTGTGGACCGTACGAGTCGTACGAAACTGGGGCAGTTGCGGTGAGGGGGCGATATTCTGGGCTGTGGATGCAACACGGTTCTGCGGTGCGGAAAATGGGGGCTGGGAGGCTTTTCTCGACATTCATTCACCGTTTCGCCCGGGCTTGCCCCGGGCCGCGCCCGACCCTCCCCCCGGGAGGGCGCATGGGTGGCGGTATGCACCGAACCACAGGTTTAAGAGTGATGAGGTCACGTTGAGAATTGCGGTTGTGAAGCCCTCCCAGGGTCGGGCGCGGCCCTTCTTGCTACCGTCCAACAATCGCTTCATCCCGCAACCACCCCCAAACCGCGGGCCTCAATCTATTCCCAGGATACCGCGCAGGATGTTTTCGATCGGGTTGCCCCGGTTGGGCTGCGTGCGGCGTTGTTGGCGGCGGAGCGGTTCTTGCTGGACCTGCGGTTTGGGTTGCGGGCGGATCATTGGCAGGGGTTTGGGGTCGATCCCCTCGTGCACCCGGACCATGGTTTCGTGCCAGATCTCGGCGGGAAGGCCGCCGCCCGTCACGCCCGTCAGGGGCGTGTTGTCGTCATAGCCCATCCAGACCCCGGCCACGTAGTCGGCGGTGAAGCCAAGGAACCACGCATCGCGGGCGGCTTGGGTGGTGCCGGTTTTGCCCGCCGCCTCGCGGTCGGGCAATTGGGCGCGCCCGCCGGTGCCGCCGTGGACAACCTGGTGCATCATGTAGATCAACTCGCGCGCCGCTTCCTCACGGATCACGCGCTCGCCGATGCCGCCGCCGGTGCCCATGAGCGGCGCGTCGTCACCCAGCAGTTTGAGTTCGACCAAGCCATAGGGTGTGACCGAAGAGCCGCCGTTGAGAATACCGGCATAGGCCCCGGTCATTTCCAGAAGCGTGCTTTCCGAGGCACCGAGGGCCAACGCCGGGCCATCGGCCAGATCGCTTTCGATGCCGAAATCGCTGGCCACCTTGCGGACAAGATCGCGGCCCACGCTTTCGGAGACCTTCACGGCGGGGATGTTGAGCGAGTCGCGCAGGGCGCGGGCCAGCGTGACGCGGCCATAATGTTTGCGGGTGTAGTTTTCCGGGCACCAGCGGCCCGAGCCGGGAATGTCGAGGCAGTAGGGTTCATCGACCACAGTGGCGTCATGGGTGTAGCCCAGTTCCAGCGCCGTGGCATAGACAAAGGGTTTGAAGGCCGAACCGGTTTGGCGGCGGGCCATGGTTGCGCGGTTGAAGGCGCCGGTGACCTTGCTTTGGCGCCCGCCCACCATGGCGCGCACCGCGCCATCGGCGGACATGACCACAATGGCGGCCTGCGCCTCGGAGCCTTCGCGCACCTTGTTCTCGAAGATGTATTTCAGGGCCTCTTCGGCGGCGGTTTGCATGCGCTGGTCGAGGGTGGTTTTGATGATCACATCCTCGGTGGTGTCGCGGGTGAAGAACTCGGGCCCGGAATCCATCACCCAATCGGCGAAATAGCCGCCGGTCTGGGCTTGGGCCGCCTCGGAGAGGGTGGCGGGGTTGGCCTGTGCGGCGGCGGTTTCGGTATCAGAAAGATAGCCCTGTTCGTTCATCAGGCGCAGCACGGTGGCGGCGCGATCCTGCGAGCGTTTGAGGCTGGAGGTGGGGGCAAGCCGTGTAGGCGCGGTGAGAAGCCCGGCCAGCATGGCGGATTCCTGTGGGCTGAGTTTGCCCGCCGATTTGCCGAAATAGCGTTGTGCGGCGGCCTCGGCCCCATAGGCACCGCCGCCCATATAGGCGCGGTTGAGGTAGATCGAGAGGATTTGCTGTTTGGAGTATTTCGCCTCCATCGCCATGGCAAAGATGGCTTCCTTGGCCTTGCGGGCAAGGGAGCCACGGCGACAGTCGGCAACGTAGTCGGCCTCGGATTCCCATTCGGATTTGTCGTATTCGACGCCAAGGCACAGCAGTTTTGCGGTTTGCTGGGTGAGGGTGGAGCCACCGTGGCCCGAGAGCGGCCCGCGCCCTTCGCTGAGGTTGATGCGGATGGCGCTGGCGATGCCGATGGGGTCAAGCCCCGGGTGCATGTAAAAGCGCTTGTCCTCGGTGGCGATGACGGCGTTTTTCAAATGCGGGCTGACGGTTTCAGCGGTGACGACGCCGCCAAAGGTATCGCCGCGCCATGCGTAAACCTCGCCCTCACGGTCCAGCAGGGTGACCGAGCCGCGGGCGCGGCCATCAAGCAGTTCATTCACCGGCGGCAGGGTGGTGTAGGTATAGGCGACAGCGACGCCGACGACCAGGGCCACGACGGCGGTCACGCGCCAGCCGATGCCCCAGAGGATGCGGAAGGTCCAACCGAAGATACCGCGCAGGAGGCGCACAATCGGGTTGCGCGAGGGCGTGCGTTTGCGCCGCGCAGGGGTTTTGCGGCGCTTGGGCGCGGGTTTCTTTTTCTTGGATTTCGGTGTGCGCTTGTCCGCGACGAGGCGCGGTGTCTTGCGGCCTGAATTGCTCATGCTTGTCCTGCCCGGGACCAATCTGTTTTGCGCAGTCTACAGCCCCGGTTTGGAAATGTAGACCCCCGGGGTTGGGGTGCCTTTCCTTTTTATTTTGCACATTTCTTAGTCGTTTCGGATTTTATGCGCAATTTTTGTGCATATGATCCGGAGATTTCGGCCTGATTGCGTGGATTCATCTTCCGAATCCGGGGGCACCTTGGGTTTTCTGCACCTGCAAACGTCAGGTGACGCAACCGAAAGGGACACCAGTGAAACTCATCATAGCGACAATCAAACCGTTCAAGCTGGAGGAGGTCCGCGAAGCGCTGACCGAGATCGGCGTGCGCGGCATGATGGTGACGGAAATCAAGGGCTTCGGCTCTCAATCAGGACACACGGAAATTTATCGCGGCGCGGAATACGCCGTGAACTTCGTGCCCAAGATCAAGCTGGAGATCGCCGTGTCGGCGGCGATGGCCGATCAGGTGGTGGAAACCATCACCAACACGGCGCGCACCGGCAAGATCGGGGACGGCAAGATTTTCGTGCTCGACATCCAACAGGCCGTGCGCGTGCGCACCGGCGAAACCAACGACGACGCGCTTTGAGCCGTCAGGGGGAAAGGACAATGGATATGAAACGCTTTACACTCAAGGGCTTGGCCGCCGCCGCGCTGATCGCGGCGCCGCAGATGGCCTTGGCGCAGGACGCCGCCCCGGGCTTTGACGAGATCGGCCCGTATATCATGACGACCCTGCTGTTCTGCATGGCAGGTTTCCTTGTGTTCTTCATGGCCGCCGGGTTCGCCATGCTGGAAGGTGGTTTGGTGCGGTCCAAGAACGTGACCATGCAGATGACCAAGAACATCGCGCTCTATTCGATTGCCGCGATCATGTATTGGATGATCGGCTTCAACACCATGTACCCCGGTGATTTCAACGGTTTCTTCGCCATCGGCGGGCCGACCGTGCTGGACCCGGTGGGTGTGGCCGCGGCCGATGCGGCGCTTGATTATGCCTCGGTCGGGTCGGACTTCTTCTTCCAGTTGGTCTTTGTGGCCGCCACGGCCTCGATCGTGTCGGGCGCTTTGGCCGAGCGGATCAAGCTGTGGCCCTTCCTGATCTTCGTGGTGCTGCTGACCGGTGTCATGTACCCGATCTCGGGCTCGTGGCAGTGGGGCGGCGGCTGGTTGTCTGAAGCTGGCTTCTCGGACTTCGCTGGCTCGACCGTCGTGCACTCCGTGGGTGGCTGGGCCGCTCTGGCCGGTGCCATCGTGCTGGGCCCGCGTCTGGGCAAGTATGGCAAGGACGGCAAAGTGAACCCGATCCCCGGTTCGAACCTCGCTTTGGCCACTTTGGGCACGTTCATCCTGTGGCTCGGTTGGTTCGGCTTCAATGGCGGCTCGCAGCTGGCCATGGGAACCGTGGGTGATGTTTCGGACGTAAGCCGCATCTTCGCCAACACCAACATGGCCGCCGCTGCCGGTGCCGTGACCGCGCTGATCCTGACGCAGGTGATGTACAAGAAGCCGGACCTGACCATGGTCCTGAACGGTGCGCTGGCCGGTCTTGTGTCGATCACCGCCGAGCCGCTGGCGCCCACCCTCTTCGGGGCGCTCTGGATCGGGGCCGTGGGTGGTATCATCGTGGTGCTGACCGTGCCGATGCTGGACAAGTTCAAGATCGACGACGTTGTCGGCGCGATCCCGGTGCACCTCTTTGCCGGTATCTGGGGCACCATCGCGGTGGTCTTCTACAACAGCGATGCAAACCTGATGACGCAGCTGACCGGCATCATCGCCTACGGTGTCTTCACCTTCGTTGCCAGCCTCGTGGTCTGGTTCATCCTCAAGGCTGTCATCGGCATCCGTGTGGGTGAAGAAGAAGAGATCAGCGGCTTGGATATGACCGAGCTGGGCATGGAAGCCTATCCTGAATTCTCGAAAGGGTAATGACCTCCTTCCGGGTTACCCTTTGAGACACTTGCCCGGGCGTTCGCGCCCGGGCTTTTTTATTGGGCTTGCGGCCCAGAATCCCCCTTTCCAAGCAGGGCAATCCGGTCTATACGCGCGGCTTCACGCGGGGTTACAGCCTTGGAGGAACCCCGCCCTAACCTATGGAGAATTAACATGGCTGGAGAAATTCCTGATCTTCACGCCCAGGAACGCACGGGGACGGGCAAGGGCGCCGCTCGTGCAGCACGTCGTGCATTCATGGTTCCGGGTATCGTATTTGGTGGCGACGTCGATCCGCTGCCGATCCAAATCCCTTACAACATCCTGATCAAGAAGCTGAAGGATGGCCGCTTCAAGTCGACCCTGTTCAACCTCAAGGTTGACGGTCACGACGACGTGCGGGTGATCTGCCGGGATGTACAGCGCGACATCGTGCAAGACCTGCCGACCCACTTTGACCTGATGCGCCTGCGTCGCACCACCAAGATCAACCTTTTCATCCCCGTTGAATTCATCGGCGAAGAAGAGTGCCCCGCCCTGCGCAAGGGTGGCGTTCTGACCATCGTGCGTAACGAGGTGGAACTGATCGTGACCGCCGGGGACATCCCCGAGAAGCTGGTCGTCGATCTGTCGGGTGTCGAGAACATTGGCGACACCATCACCATTTCGAGCATTGATCTGCCGAGCGGCGCCAAGCCGACCATCGACCGTGACTTCGTGATCGCCAATATTTCGGCACCTTCGGCGCTGAAATCGGATGCGGATGACGAGGAAGATGAAGCCGATGCGGATGAAGTGCCGACCGTCGGCGACGAAGAAGAGGCCGAAGGCGGCGAAGAATAAGCCCCTGCCCTTCGATCCAAGGACATGGAAACGCGGAAAGCCCGGGCTTTCCGCGTTTTTCTTTACCTTGCGTTGATTTGGTGCCGGGGGGCGCGTAGGACAGGTTTGAGACAGACGAGGTAGAGGCGATGCAGCTTTTCGTGGGATTGGGCAATCCGGGGCCGAAATACGCAGCCAACCGGCACAACATCGGGTTCATGGCCGTGGAGCGGATTGCCGAGGATCATGGCTTTGCCCCGTGGCGGGCAAAATTTCAGGGCGAGATTTGCGAGGGGCGTTTGGGTGCTGAGAAGGTGCTGCTGCTCAAGCCCAAGACCTTCATGAACCTCAGCGGACAGTCCGTGGGCGAGGCGATGCGGTTCTACAAGCTGGAGCCGGGCGATGTGACCGTCTTTCACGACGAGTTGGACCTTGTGCCGGGCAAATGCCGGGTGAAGCGGGGCGGCGGCCACGCGGGGCATAATGGCTTGCGGTCAATCCATGCGCATATCGGGGCCGACTATACCCGCGTGCGCTTGGGCGTGGGGCATCCGGGCCGCAAGGAGATGGTGGCGCAGTATGTGCTACAGGATTTCGCCAAGGCGGATGGGGATTGGCTGGACGACCTGATGCGCGGGATTTCCGATGGTGCGCCAGAGCTGGCGGCGGGTCACGCGGACAAGTTTCAGAACGCCGTGGCGCGGCGGATGGCCCCTGCGAAGCCGGAAAAGCCCGCGCCGAAGGTGGAGGCAAAAAAGCCCATGAAAGCAGAAGAGCCTGCGCCACAGGATGAGCGGTCGCCCTTGCAGAAACTGGTGGACAAGTTTCGCTAGGATTGGCGCGGCGGGCGCGTTGGTGCGCCCGTTGCGGAAATACCGGGACGTTGTCCTTCACCCTTTCAGAGCGACAAGTTGATCGGCAAGCCTTGTCGCTGCCTGATCAGGGCTGTCCTCCGGTTCGACCAGCAATACTGTTGCGTTTTGATCTTTATAGAGGTCTACCGCCGCCAAAAAATTGCCGCGACGTTCCTCGAAAGCATCAATGTCACCGAATTTCTCGATGATACGTTCGCGCGCGTTGTCAATGCCGCTCTGGCGCTGGACAGCCCGGTTGAAAGCGACCTCCGCCGCGATGTCCAAAAATATCAACACATCACATTTTGGCGCAGAATTTATCAGTTGAAGAAAATCCAAACGCTGGTTCTTCTCAGGGTAAATTGTCACGCAGTGGTTCAAAAACCCCTCATCCAGAAACACCATCTCGTCAGGCCGCTGAAGATCCTGCGCCATTTGAAAATGGGCCCCGAAAAGAAAGAACAGGAATTTCTTGGTTGTTGCCTCCTCGAATGACTGCTCGGCTTTCGAAAAGAACTCTGGGTTCTTGGCTGAAAACCGAGTGAGCCGGAACAGCAGGTTCCTGTGAGGCTTGTTCCTGACGAACCGGGGGACATTCTTGTCGTCCGTACGCTTTTGAGCGATCGTGTTTGCATCCGTGAAAGACACATCCCGCTTTTCAAACTCTCGTTTCAATTCTTTCAGAAGTGTCGTTTTTCCGGACCCCGGCAAACCAGCGAGTTCAATCAGCATTCGCCGCCTTCCTGCACAGAACGTGGTAGATGTTGGAGTTTACGTCCGGATCCGATTTTACCAATCGTTTTTCGACCACTTCCAAGCCGGCCTCGCCAAGCAGCTCCGCGTTTCCCTCGGCGGACAGTTTGCTTTCCAAAATGACTTCCGGATCAATTTCTGCGCTTTCGTCCTGAGTATTCTCGCCCAGTTGGATGATCGCATATTGTTTTGTGACCCTTGCGAATTCGGACAAGGCCTTTTTCGCATCCTTGGCCACGATGATATCGCGCAGGAAACGCGTACTTACCAGCAAATCGAATTGGTTGTCGTCAAAATCCATCTCCATTGCGCTACCTACGGCAACTTTACACTTGTTGAAGTTGTCGCCGAGACTCTCCCGCGCTGCGGCGAGCATCTCGATGGAGGCATCGAGCCCATGAATGGTAAAGCCACGGTCGACGTAATAGGGAACAAAACGACCCGTGCCAAACGGAACGTCCAGCACGGACAATCCTTCCGGCAGAGTTTCCAGCAAAGATTGCATCTGCTCTTGCTCTACCTGCCACCAGCCCTGTTTGCTGCGGCGCTTTTCATAGTTAGCGGCAACTTTTCCATAATATGAATCGCCTTTGGCTCCGGATTTACCCATATCGACTGCTCCCTTTTTTTGACGGTTTACTAAATGCTGTCCGCGACCAGCTTGCAACATGACGGGTGGAACCCGCGATTTGTTTCGTCGAACTCGAAGAACAGATTTGTGAAACCGTTCTTCTTGTATGTCCGAAGTTTTTCCCACGCGATTTTCGTGGCGTCCCAACCCGATGAGTCATCTGCGCGTAGCGGTGGCGGGTTGAACCCGATGACAACCCCGCGACGGGCAATGCGGCAGAACTCGTCAACGATCTTGTCCCACTCGGCTGGCACGGCGTAGGCCTCTATCGCCTGATAGCAGCAGATGTAATCGAACGACTTGTCCTCGAAGTCATAGGGCACCTTCCCGGCGTCGAACAAATGCACCCGGGCGCCGATTGATTCGATGATCGGTTGATAAATCCAGCCGCTTTGCACCTTTCCCACGGGATTGCCGTGGAGCGACTGGAAAACCTGATCGTCCGAGGCGATTTTCCTGTATGTTTTTCGGTATCCCTCGGGCACGGCATAATCTGTTCCCTGCGCATCATGCCCGAGTGCATTCCAGATTTCGAGCATCGCGCCGTGGGCCGTTGAAAATTCCAGAATTTGCAACTTTTCGGTCGTGTCCACGGTTTCCGGCAGATGCGTGCAAATGCGGGTCCAGCTTCTTTTCAGATTGGCTGCGCGATCGAGGTATTTTTTTGCAATGGCACCACTGACATCATTCACGGCATAATTGCCGAGTTTATAGGGTTCGTTGATATCGAGGGGAGGAGCGGGAAACCAAGAATACTTGTGGTGAGCCGTTCGCTTTTTCATACTTGTTTACCAAAATTCCGTAGAGAGATCTCATCCGAGCGCAGCATCGCCCAACGAGGGCGGAAAAACAAATGCTATTTGCCTGTTAAACGCCTGTATCGCGCAGATCATTCCGGCAGCACAGGGCACGAAAAACTGCGCCCCAAGGTTGCGATTGGCGTAGTAGTCGTTGAAAGGATTGCGGCGGTTCGTCCAACATTTGGTGTTGTGGACCTTTCCATGGTGCAGTGAAGTGGTCACAGATTTTCGAACGGGTTTGCAGCATGTCCACGTATCGTGTCCTGATGTCTTGCTGCTTTTCTGCCCGAAGTGACAGGGGAAGCGAACATGCGTACGATTTTCAAATGGGGCGGGCGGATTGCCCTCATGGCGCTTTTGGCGGCCCTCGCGGTCGGCATTTTGAAGCGGGAGGAAATCAAGCGGCTTTGGGCGGTCAACACGCTTTTTGACGAGGGTAAGATCGTCGAGAATTTCTCGAACATGGAGCGCGCCTTTCTGACGGTGCCCTTGTCACGCGGGGATGGCCCTGTGACACCCCTGCCGCAAGGCCCGGCGATGGTCTTGCCCGAGGGGGCGGCGGAATGGATCGAGGCGCGCAGCGTGACCTCGCTTCTGGTGCTGGATGCAGGCCAGATCGTGCATGAAAGCTATCACCTCGGCACCGGGCCGGAGGACCGGCGGATCAGTTGGTCGATGGCCAAGAGTTTCCTGTCGGCTCTTTTTGGGATCATCGAGGCGGAGGGCGCGATCGACTCGCTTGACGATCCGGTGACGAAATACGCCCCGCAACTTGCCGGCAGCGCCTATGACGGGGTGAGCATCCGGCATGTCCTGCAAATGACCTCCGGGCTGGAATTTGACGAGGATTATCTGGACTATGATTCAGACATCAACCGCATGGGCCGGGTTCTGGCGCTTGGTGGCACGATGGATGGGTTTGCCGCCGGTTTGACCGCGCGGGCCGCCGCGCCGGGGGCGGTTTGGGAGTATGTTTCGATAGACACCCATGCGCTTGGCATGGTCATTCGCGGGGCCACGGGGCGCGATATTCCGGAGTTGATGAGCGAGAAGGTGATCGCGCCCTTGGGGCTTGAGGCCGCCCCCTATTACCTGAGCGATGGCGAGGGGGTGGCCTTTGTTCTGGGCGGGCTGAACCTGCGCAGCCGCGACTATGCGCGGTTTGGCCTGATGTACGAGCAAGGCGGGCGGATCGCAGGCCAACAGGTGGTGCCCGCCGATTGGGTGCGCGCCTCGACCCGCGCCAGCGCGCCAACCCTGCCCGGCGAGACCGGCTATGGCTACCAGTGGTGGAATCCGGTGGGTGCGCCCGAGGGCGTCTTTTTCGCACGTGGCATTTACGGGCAGTACATCTACATTGATCAGGCGCGTGATACGGTGATCGTGGTGACAGGAGCCGACCGGCAGTTTCGCGAGGACGGTGTGCATGAGGCCAATGTCGCCATGCTGCGCCGGATCGCCGAGGCGCTTTGAACGAAGGGGAAGTGATGCAGTTTGTTGCGATGAACCGGTTTGAGATCCGCGAGGGCCATGAAGAGGGGTTCGAGCGGATGTGGGCGGAACGCGAAAGCCACCTGAAAGAGACCCCCGGCTTTCGCGAGTTCCGGCTGTTGAAGGGGCCACAGGGCGATGGTGTGACCCTGTATATCAGCCACGCGGTTTGGGAGAGCCGGGCGGATTTCGAGGCCTGGACCAAATCGGCGCAGTTTCGCGCCGCCCATAAGGATGCGGGGGCATCGAAAACCCAGGACGCGATGCTTGGCCCGCCGCAGTTCGAGGGGTTCGAAACCGTGCTGCATGAGGCATGAGCGCGGTCATATGGTAATGGAGGTTGCGCGATGATCGGCAAAGACGAAGCGGTGAATGCTCTGGGCGGGCGTTTGGAGAAATGCTCGGACGACCCTTTGACCGGGTTTTTCCGGGATGGGCATTGCAACACCTGCGACGAGGATCAGGGCAGCCACACGGTGTGCGCCCTGATGACCGCCGAGTTTCTGGCCTATTCGAAATACGTGGGCAATGATCTTTCGACCCCGCGCCCGGAGTTCGGCTTCGACGGGTTGAAACCCGGCGATCAATGGTGCCTGTGTGCCGCGCGGTTCTTGCAGGCGCATGACGAGGGCTGTGCCCCCAAGGTGCGGCTGGCGGCGACGCATCAGCGGGCGTTGGAGATCGTGCCGCTGGAGGTTTTGCAGGCGCATGCGGAGGCTTAAGGCCGCGCCACGGGCTCAGGCGCTTTTCTTGGGCGTATCCTGATCCATTGGGGGCTCTACCCCCGGCAGGCCGTTATCTTCCATCAGATCGTCGATGAAGAGGCTGAGCAACTGGGCGCGGCTGCTGACCCCGGCCTTGCGGTAGATGGCATTGCTTTGCGCCTTGACGGTCCCTTCGGAGGTCTGGCGCAACGCGGCGATATCCGACAGTGACAGCCCCTTGATGGAAAACAGCGCCACGTCACGTTCAGCCGGCGTCAGGCCCCAAGTGTCAAAACGCTCTTCCAGCACCTGGGCGAAAGCGCCCGAGGCAAGGCGCAGCCCCTCTTCGGCGCGCTGTTGGCGGCCGATGGAGTGGCGCAACAAGACGCCGGTGGCCAGCACGCCCAGTAGCAGGCCGACGGCCGCGCCGATCTCGATCATCTCGTAAAGCTGCCAGGAAATAGGCGCGGCCCGCAGGCCCAGAAGCGTGACCGTGATGTCATAAAGAAAAACCCCCGCGCAGGCGATTTGCACGGCAAACAGGATGATATGCGGCAAGGGGCGCTTCATCAGTCGTCATCCGCGTCGTGATCGTTGTCGAGCACGCCACGGCGGCGGTCGCGGTCATCGTCATCATCATCGTGGTAATCGTCGTCATCGTCCCGGTCATCATCGTCGTCGTCGCGATCGTCATCATCGTCGTCGTCATCCAGTTCGACCCAATAGTCGCGCAGGATATGGCCGGTGTTGGGGTTGAGGATGATCTCGCGCAGCGTATCGTCTTCCTCGGCGACGATTCGCACCCGGCCCAGCCATGTGCGCGTCACCTCGATCTCGTCAAACCCTTGGTCGCGCAATTGTTGCACGATCCGGTCCTGGGCGGTCTGGGCCTGCGCCACCCCGGCCAGCGGGGCCAGCGACAGGCAGGCAATGAGAAGCGAACGGCGGAGCATCTGGGGATCCTATACGATGGGGCAGGCCTTATTACCCCAATCTGGCACGAAAAAACCCCCGGCGACAGGCACCGGGGGTTTATTTCAGGCGGTATAAACCGAAGTTTAGTCCGCGTCGCGGCCTTCGGTATCGCCCATGTCAAAGCCAAGGTGCTTGGCGACGGTGAAGATATCCTTGTCGCCCCGGCCACACATGTTCATGCAGATGATGTGATCTTTGGGCAGCTCGGGCGCGATTTTCATCACATGCGCCATGGCATGGCTGGGTTCCAGCGCGGGGATGATCCCCTCTTGTGCGCAGCAGAACTGGAAGGCTTCCAGGGCTTCTTTATCTGTGATGGAAACATATTGCGCGCGGCCAATCTCGTGCAGCCAGCTGTGTTCGGGGCCGATGCCGGGGTAATCCAGACCCGCCGAAATGGAATAGCCTTCGAGGATCTGGCCATCGTCGTCTTGCAAAAGATAGGTGCGGTTGCCGTGCAAGACGCCCGGGCGGCCACCGGTGAGCGAGGCGCAATGCTCCATCTTCTCATTCACGCCTTTGCCGCCGGCCTCGACCCCGATGATGCCCACCTCCTTGTCGTCAAGGAAGGGGAAAAACAGGCCCATGGCGTTCGATCCACCACCGATGGCGGCGATGATCGTATCGGGCAGACGGCCTTCGGCGGCTTGCATCTGCTCCTTGGCTTCCTTGCCGATGATCGACTGGAAATCGCGGACCATGGCGGGGTACGGGTGCGGCCCGGCGACGGTACCGATGCAGTAGAAGGTATCGCGCACATTGGTCACCCAATCGCGCAGCGCATCGTTCATCGCATCCTTGAGCGTGCCACGACCAGAGGTCACCGGTACCACCTCGGCCCCCAAAAGGCGCATGCGGAAAACGTTGGGCGCTTGGCGTTCAACATCATGCGCGCCCATGTAGACCACGCATTTCAAGCCGAACTTGGCACAGACGGTGGCGGTGGCCACGCCGTGTTGCCCGGCGCCGGTTTCGGCGATGATCCGGGTCTTGCCCATGCGGCGGGCAAGGATGATCTGGCCCAGCACATTGTTGATCTTATGCGCGCCGGTGTGGTTCAACTCATCGCGCTTGAGGTAAATCTTGGCCCCGCCCAGCGCCTCGGTCATCCGCTCGGCGAAATACAGCGGGCTGGGGCGGCCGACGTAATGGGTCCAAAGATGATGCATCTCGTCCCAGAAACTCTGGTCGGTCTTGGCATTCTCGTATTGCTCTTCCAATTCGAGGATCAGCGGCATCAGGGTTTCGGACACGAAGCGCCCGCCGAAGTCACCGAACCGGCCCTTTTCGTCAGGTCCGGTCATGAAGGAATTGAAAAGATCGTTCATCGCTGTCTGCCTTCCCGTCTGGGCCGTTTGATCCTGCTGTTCAATATGGGACACCGGCGGGATTTTCCAGCGAAAACCTAAAGCATCCGCATGACGTGCAGGCGCGCCCACAGATCCGGCTCGGCCAGCAGATAGGGCCGGAAGGGGCGGCTGACCTCGATCTCCTCCCATGTACCCTTGGCCAGCAAATCATCAATCACCTTTGGAAAGCCCTGCTCTCCCCATGTGGCGGTCAACAGGTTGAACACGCCCACCCCACCGGGCCGGGTGACCCGTGCCAATTCGTAAAGGCTCTCGGGTGGCGCATGGCCCGGCCCGAAAGACCCGATACAGGTGAAACCGGCGAAAAGATCGTCCTCAAAGGGTAAACCCTCGGCCATATTGGCCTGCTCAAAGCCGGCATAGGCCGCCGTCTTTCGCGCCGCCGCGATCATCTCGGAAGACAGATCACAGCCGATGATCGGCGCATACCCCAGCGTGGCGAGGCTGTCGCCGACCAATCCGGTCCCACAGCCTGCATCAAGAACGGGCCCCTCGGTCACTCCAAGATGACGTGCCAACATCCCCGCGCCCAATCCCGGCAAGCGAAAGCCCTTGGCCAGATTATCGGCATCATAGCTGGCCGACCACTGGTCATAAGCCGCGCGCGATTCCTCGGGCGATTGCGCCCCATAGACGCTTTCAAGTATCTCTTTGTGCCCGCTCATGCGCATACTCCCATCGTTCAAACTATCAAAGCCCCCGAAGCGAAAAACAATCCCTTTCTTCTGTTCAAAAATATCCTGGGGGAGGCGTTGAAAATCTTTCGATTTTCAACGTCGGGGGCAAAGCCCCCTATCGGCGTGCGAAGCACGCTTAACCAGCGCGGCGAAGCCGCTCCTTTTGGTCTGGGCAGCTTAGTCCAGATACCGCTTGAACCCCACATGCGAGGCCTCAAACCCCAAACCTTCATAAAACCTGCGGCTGTCGCTGCCGGCGGCGTTCATCGTCAATTGAATCAACCGGCATCCTGCCGCGCGTGGCGGCACGAAAGCAAATCATGCTCGAGCGGCAGCCACGAAATCGGCCATCTTCTGGGCGTCCTTGAGCCCCGGCGCGCTTTCCACACCGGAGGAAACATCGACTTGCCGCGCACCGGTCGCGCGCACGGCGTCGCCCACGTTTTCGGGGTTGAGACCACCTGCCAGCATCCAAGGCACCGGCCAACGTCGCCCCGCCACCAGCGACCAGTCAAAGGCCACGGCATTGCCGCCGGGGCGTTCTGCCTCTTTCGGCGGCTTGGCGTCGATCAGCAATTGATCGGCGACCTTGGAATAAAAGTCGATCTGCGTCAGGTCGGTTTTCGTCTCGATGCCGATGGCCTTCATCACCGGCAACCCGTACCGCGATTTCACTTCCGACACGCGAGCGGGGCTTTCCTTGCCGTGAAGCTGCAACATGTCCAGCGGCACCTCGGCTGTCAGCTCATCGAGCATGGCATCATCGGCATCGACGGTCAGCGCTACCTTCACGATACCTTCAGGCACCGAGGTGGCCATGAAACGGGCCGCTTCAAGCTCAAGGTGGCGGGGGGATTTGGGGAAAAAGACAAAGCCCACGTAGGAGGCGCCCGCCACGATCGCGGCGGGGATGTCGGCGGTTTCCGTCAAACCACAGATTTTGACGCGTGTGTCCTTGGCCATGGCCGGGGTTTAACCGGCCTCGTCCAGAAGTGCCAGCACCTCGTCCTTGCCTTGGTGCTTTTCGCCCTTCAGGCGCCGCACTTCGGCGCGCAGGGCGCTGAGTTCCCGCGCCTTGCGCGCGGCCTCGGCCCGCTCCCCGTGCTCGCGAATCCATTCCCAGATCAACCCGACGATGAACCCGGTGAAAACACCGCCGAAAATCACCACGAACAGCGGCACTTCATAGCTGGGGTTGAGCGCGGCCATACCGGCCAGTTCATCGGGCCAGACCTTGACCGACACCATCCCGCGGTTGGCCAGTGCAATCAGGATGAGCGCCAGCGCGAAGATGGCGATCGAGGCATAGCGAACGTAGCGCATCAGGATTTCCCGTTCAGTCGATCTCGCAGCAATTTGCCGGTCTTGAAGAACGGCACGTGTTTTTCTTCCACGCTCACCGTTTCACCGGTGCGCGGGTTGCGGCCGGTTCGGGCGTCACGTTTCTTGACCGAAAACGCGCCGAAACCGCGCAGTTCCACGCGGTTTCCCTCGGCCATGGCATTGGTGATTTCGTTGAAGATCGTGTTCACGATCCGCTCCACATCCCGCTGGTACAAGTGCGGGTTTTCGTCAGCAATCTTTTGAATCAATTCCGATCTGATCATCGGGGTCCTCCCACGGATCTTTTTTGGTCGCGCCCGTCATTTAACGTCACGACTATAGATAGAAAGTTGAAAAACCGAAACAGAAAGGCGGGCCGGAACAGCAGGAAAATTCCCAGAAATTCGCCACTTGGGGGCAATTTCCTCACTTGCCATGGGGATATTGGCACCACTCCGGGCCATCCGCTTGGCCTTGGCGCCTGCCCATGGCGTTACGATTCGGCACCGGGCATCGCGCACAAAAAAACGCCCCGGGACAGGCCCGGGGCGTTTTGAACTTTCTTGATCGGCTGATCTCAGTCGTCGTCGCGTTTAAGCGCGGCGCCAAGAATATCGCCCAGCGACGCACCCGAATCCGAGCTGCCGAACTGTTCGACGGCTTCTTTTTCTTCGGCGATCTCGCGGGCCTTGATCGAAAGACCAAGACGGCGCGATTTGCTGTCGATGTTGGTGACGCGGACGTCGATCTTGTCACCGACCGAGAAACGCTCGGGGCGTTGTTCGGCACGGTCACGCGACAGGTCGGAGCGGCGGATGAAGCTCTTCATGCCTTCGTATTCCACCTCGATGCCGCCATCTTCGATCGCGGTCACTTCGACGGTGATGATCGAGCCACGCTTCACGCCGCCAACGGCATCGGCGAAGGGGTCGCCATCCAGCGCCTTGATCGAGAGCGAAATGCGCTCTTTCTCGACATCCACTTCCGAGACGACGGCCTTAACCATGTCGCCCTTCTTGTAGTTCTGGATCGCGTCCTCGCCACGCTCGTCCCACGACAGGTCCGAAAGGTGAACCATGCCGTCGATCTCGCCGGGCAGGCCGATGAACAGGCCGAATTCGGTGATGTTCTTGACCTCGCCTTCGACTTCGGTGCCGACGGGGTGGGTTTCGGCGAAGACTTCCCATGGGTTGCGCTGCGTCTGCTTGAGGCCAAGCGAGACACGGCGTTTGCTGGGGTCGATCTCCAGCACCATGACTTCGACTTCCTGAGAGGTCGAAACGATCTTGCCGGGGTGCACGTTCTTCTTGGTCCAGGACATTTCCGAGACGTGAACCAGACCTTCGACACCCGGCTCCAGCTCAACGAATGCACCGTAGTCGGTGATGTTGGTCACGCGACCAGTGTGCACCGAGCTCAGCGGGTACTTGGCGGCAACCAGATCCCAGGGATCTTCCTGCAGCTGCTTCATGCCAAGGCTGATGCGGTGGGTGTCTTTGTTGATCTTGATGACCTGCACGTTGACGGTTTCGCCAATCGACAGGATCTCCGACGGGTGGTTCACACGGCGCCATGCCATGTCGGTGACGTGCAGCAGACCGTCGACACCGCCCAGGTCCACGAAGGCCCCGTATTCGGTGATGTTCTTGACGACGCCTTCCACGGTGTCCCCTTCGGCCAGCTTGGCGATGACCTCGGCGCGCTGTTCGGCGCGGCTTTCTTCGAGGATCGCACGGCGCGAGACAACGATGTTGCCACGGCGACGGTCCATCTTGAGGATTTGGAAGGGCTGCTTGAGACCCATCAGCGGGCCCGCGTCGCGCACGGGGCGCACGTCAACCTGGCTGCCGGGCAAGAAGGCCACTGCACCGCCCAGATCGACGGTAAAGCCGCCTTTGACACGGCCAAAGATCGCGCCTTCGACACGCTGGTCGTCGGCATAGGCTTTTTCCAGACGATCCCAGGCTTCTTCGCGGCGGGCCATCTCGCGGCTGATAACCGCTTCGCCACGGGCGTTTTCCGCCGCGCGCAGGTAAACCTCGACTTCGTCGCCGACTTCGATTTCGGGCGCTTCACCGGGGTTTGCGAATTCCTTGAGTTCGACACGGCCTTCCATTTTGTAGCCGACGTCGATGATGGCTTGGCCCGCTTCGATCGCGATGACCTTGCCTTTGACAACAGAGCCCTCGTTGGGCGTGTCCATTTCGAGGCTTTCGTTAAGGAGGGCCTCGAATTCCTCCATTGATGCGTTCTGAGCCATGTGGCGTCGTTTTCCTTTACAAGTGCATTTTACGGGCCGCGCGGTTGTCTCCGCCGGTCTTTGATGAAAGCCCTACCGCTTCGCTACTTGAGGGCAGAGCTGTTTTGCCCTTCCGAAGAAGAGCGGCTTTATCAACCCGGCAAACCACAAAACAAAGAGGGCCGGTATCCCGACCCTGCTCGATGTCTTTGATCTGTGGCGGTTTCCGCCTTGTCGACAGGGGGCGTTTAGCCGCTTGGCCCCTTGATTGCAAGTCTTATCCGGCCACAACGGTTGACCGGGCAAAGACCCGCTGTTAGCCGTCCAACCGGTCACCGCCAAGCAGGAGGCTCGAACATGAGCTTTTCCGAAGCCGTCGCAACCCAAGGCCCGCTGCTGCGACTCTGGGTCGGGTGGATGACCCTGCTCATGGTCGGAACGCCGCTCCTGCTCTTGATCCATAAAACCTGTCGGCGCGAGGGCGCGGTTCTGCTGGCCGCTGCAATCGCGAATATCTCCCTCATGATGTGGCTCTACGGACAAATGGGATTCGTGCGGCTTTTGGGGTTGCCGCATCTGCTGATCTGGACGCCCTTGGCCGTCTATATGATGCTGATGTTGCGCAATCACCGGATGCCGCGCCTGCCACGCTTGGCAAGCTGGACGTATCTGATCACAATCATCATATCGCTCGTGTTTGATTACATTGACGTCGCGCGTTGGCTCTTGGGGGAACGTGGATCGATCCCACCCGCCTGACATCAGACGGATCAGCCGCGCCGCGCCTCCACCTCCGAGATCGCCGCCGCCACGGCCTCATCAATGCTCATCCGCGAGGTGTCGAGCATCACCGCATCTTCGGCAGGCTTCAAGGGGGCCGCGGCGCGGGCGCTGTCGCGTTCGTCCCGGGCGCGCAAATCGGCCAGCACCTCGTCATAGGTCACATCGTGCCCCCCTTCGGTGAGTTCCTTGAACCGCCGTTCGGCCCGGATGTCGTCAGAGGCGGTGACGAAGAGCTTCACCTCGGCCTCTGGGCAGATCACCGTGCCGATGTCGCGCCCGTCCAGAACCGCGCCCCCGGCCCGCCGGGCAAAAGCGCGCTGAAAATCCACCAAGGCCTGCCGTACTTCCGGATCAGCCGCCACGCGGCTTGCCGCCTGTGCCACTTCAGGGGTGCGCAGATCGCCCGCCTCCAGATCTTCGGCCTGCAAAGACTGCGCGGCCTCTACCGGATCAGTGCCATCCAATGTCCGCCGCCCCGTGGCGCGATACAACAGCCCCGTGTCCAGATGCGCAAAGCCGAAATGCGCCGCCACCGCCTTTGACACCGTCCCCTTGCCCGCCGCCGCGGGCCCGTCGATTGCAATGGTAAATGCCATGTCTCACCCCTTGATCTGCCAAGAAGGACTAGAGCAAGCGCGCAAAACCCTCAAGCAGGGCGCATCTCTTCTTCTGTTCCAAAATATCCCGGGGAGTCGCCCGAAGGGCGACGGGGCAGCGCCCCAAATTCATACTGTCAGAAAAATTCTTGGAGCGGGTAACGGGAATCGAACCCGTAACTTAAGCTTGGGAAGCTCGCGTGATACCTTTTCACCATACCCGCGC
>NZ_CAJXNN010000027.1 GCF_913057115.1 uncultured Roseovarius sp. | reverse complement strand
GTCTGGTTTTCATATTCTTCGTCGTCAGTTTGGGCAAGCGCGCCGGGCGCGGAGCCCTCAAATTGCTCAAGCGTCCGACGCGCTTCTGCGGGCGTTTGATTTCCGATCGATGAGTGTGGTCTGACATTGTTGTAGTCGTAGCGCCAAAGCGCCAGCTTTCGACGTGCATCATCCAGGTTGTCGAACATCTCCTCGTTCAGAAGCGCATCGCGCAGGCTTCCGTTGAATGACGCGATGAAGGCATTCTGCTGCGGCTTGCCCGGGTCGATGCAATGCCACTGGACACTGTTGCCGTTAGCCCATTTCAGGATCGCCCGTCTGGTGAACTCGGTCCCGTTGTCGCTGACAATACTGGCGGGCTTGCCATAGACCCGGACCAGTGCATCCAACTCCCGCGCAACCCGGGCACCCGAGATGCTGGTATCCGCCATCAGGCACAGGTTCTCGCGGCAGCAATCATCGTTCACCGCCAGGATGCGGAACCGACGCGAGGCCCCGAAGGTGTCGGACAGAAAGCCCAACGACCAGCGTTCGCCCGGCCTCAGCGCCTCTAACATCGGTGTCCGAGAGCCACGGGTCTGTTTCCGGCCTCGTCGTCGCCTGACGCCCAGCTTCTCGTCGGTGTAAAGCCGATAGAGCTTCTTGTGGTTCCTGATCATCCCTTTGCGTTCCAACATCACCCCGATCCGCCGGTAGCCGAACCGGCGGCGCTTGGCCGCGACGGTTTTCATCTCCTTGCGTATCTCAGGGTTATCCGGCGGGCGTTCACGCCGTACCGTCTTTGGATCGACACCCCCCTCTCGGGACATTGCTTCGCAATGCCCTGCCGGGCAATGGACAAGTCGGCAGGCCCGGCGCTGCGAGATGTCATGATCCCGCATCGCCCTGAGCGCTGCCTCTCGCCGCTCAATCGGTGTCGTCAGTTCTTTCCCAGCAGATCCTTCAGAACAGCATTGTCCAGCATCGTGTCAGCGAGCAGACGTTTAAGCCGGGCGTTCTCGTCTTCCATTGCTCTCAGCTTCGCGACGTCGGACACCTCCATGCCGCCATATTTCGATTTATATTTGTAAAAGGTGCCTTGGCTGAGGCCGTGCTTGCGGCACACCTCCGCCGTCGGCATTCCGGCTTCCTGTTCTTTGATCATCCCGATGCTTTGAGCTTCACTGAAACGGCTCTTTCGCATTCGTTTGCTCCTTCGAAAGGTCGAGCAAACTCTACATCACAACGAGGGAAGTTTCGGGGGCAGGTCAGAACCCAAAAGCGGCTCACTTTTTGCTACTGGGGTTTATACCCTTTATGGGGGCTTCATGCGTTTCAAGCTCAAGCGGTACGTTATTGAGGCCAAAACGCGCTGCAGGGGTATAAGGGGATGTTGTTGCCGCGCGTTGCTTCCTTTAAGACATGCGTGCTCAGCACTCAAACTGTTGTGAGGGAATTTTGAAATGAGCCAAAAGACGTTGTTTGGTACCGATGGAGTGCGTGGCGAAGCAAATTCATGGCCAATGACGGCAGAAGTGGCTATGAATCTTGCCGCTGCGGCAGGGCGCTATTTCCGCCGCGACCAGCAAGAGCACCGCGTTGTGATCGGAAAAGATACGCGACTTTCGGGTTACATGATCGAGAATGCTCTGACTGCAGGCTTCACTTCAACTGGTATGAATGTTTTTCTGTTAGGCCCGGTTCCGACACCAGCGATAGGGTATTTGACGCATTCCCTAAGGGCGGATGTTGGCGTCATGATATCTGCTAGTCACAATCCGGCTGCCGACAACGGTATCAAGTTTTTTGGGCCCGATGGCTTCAAGCTCTCGGATGAGGCTGAGGCGGAGATCATGCGGCTTTTTAACAAAGGCGTTTCTCCTGCGAAACCTGATGCGATCGGTCGTGCCCGTCGTCTTGAGGATGCGAGAGGGCGCTATATTGAATATGCCAAAACAACCTTTCCGAGACGGCAAAGGCTGGACGGTCTGCGTATTGTCTTAGATTGCGCCAATGGTGCTGCCTATAACGCTGCGCCCAAAGTTCTTTGGGAACTGGGCGCTGAGGTGATCCCGATTGGAGTGTCACCGGACGGGTTCAATATAAACGAGAAATGCGGATCGACCCATCCGCAGGTTGCAGCGCAGCGGGTCTGTGAAACGCGCGCTGATCTCGGCATTTGTCTGGATGGGGATGCTGACCGAGTGATCCTGATTGACGAGCAAGGGGATATTGCCGACGGGGACCAGATCATGGGCCTGATCGCCGAACGATGGGCGGCGCAGGGTCGGTTGGCTGGCGATGCGCTCGTGGCGACGGTTATGTCCAATCTCGGGCTGGAACGTTTCCTAGAAGATAAAGGTATCGCGCTAGAGCGGACTAAAGTCGGTGATCGCTATGTGGTGGAGCGTATGCGCGAGGGTGGATTTAATCTGGGTGGCGAGCAATCAGGCCATATCGTTATGACAGATTATGCCACCACCGGCGACGGGTTGATCGGCGCGTTGCAATTCCTGTCGGCCATGGTCGAAACCGGCGACAAAGCCAGCAGCCTTACACGTGTTTTCACGCCGGTCCCACAAAAGCTTATCAACCTGAGGTATGCGGAACACAAAGCCCCTTTGGAGGAGGATGCTGTCCAGGCGGCCATCAAACAGGCCGAAGAACGACTTGGTCGGTCGGGGCGGTTGCTGATCAGGAAGTCGGGGACGGAACCATTGATCCGTGTCATGGCCGAGGCCGAGAACTTGGGTCTACTTGATGATGTTCTGGAGACAATTGTGAGTAAGGTGCGAGCGGCATGCTAGCGTGCAGTTTGTAACAAGCACCGAACCGAGCGGTTTCTTCGCCTTACGGCGGACGCCGCGCAAATTCACAGCTTTTGCTGGAAGCTACCAAGCTCATGGTGATCCCATAGGGACTCAGGGACGGCGGTTTTTTTATGTCGGTTTGACGTTTGCTGGCCGAGACGCATGGGGCGCCGCGAACCTTGTATCCCCGCTGACGCCTGAACTGCCCCGCTCGTAACCACGCATGAAAAACGGGGCGCGAACGCCCCGTTTTCGCGGTTGGCCTGAAACGCCGGGTCTTGGCTGCGGCACCTCAGGTCAAGTGACCTCAGAAACTGTAGCTGACGCCGAAATTGACCGCATGAGTCACGATCTCGGTGCTCAGCTTGCCCGCCGGGGTGCCATCAATGGTCAGGTCGTTGTCCGACCATGTCACCTGGTATTCGCCGAACAAGGCCCAATCCTGGTTTAGGTCGTATTTCAGGCCCGCAATCCCGCGCGCGGCGGGGCCTGTCACTTCATATCCGAAGGTCCGAACCGCACCGCCCGCAGTGGGCTGTGCATCGACATGCGGCATGGCAAAACCAAGGCCCGCACCAACGTAAGGCGTGAATTTCGGGGTTTTCGGGAAAGCCCCGGGCCAGCGTTTCATCACGTTGGCAGTGATGATGTTGTGCCCATCCGATAGCTCAAGGCGGTTCAGGCCAAGTGCGGCTTGGGATGCCGCGTCGGCATAGGCCTTGGCATGGGTCAGTTCCACGCTAAAGCCAAGGTTGTTGGCTGTCCACCATGTTGCGCGCGCACCATAGTAAAAAGGATTCTCAAGCGGCTTGCCTTCCCAGTCGACTGATTGGCTGACAGCTCCGGCGCCCGGGACCGTCCCAGAGGCCGTGCTGTCCTGTACGCTTTGCACACCCAGATAGAGGCTCAATTCCATTTCCGCCGCGGCGGGGGCGGCAATCATCGCCGCCACGCTGGCAGCAATCGCGGTTTTTGCAAGGCGTTTCATCGGCTGGACCTTCCAGTTGAACGGTTATCTCGGCGTCTGCTTACACCCGCCATGGCGGTGCCACAAGCGCGACACGTGGGCACGCGTGCGCGGTGTCGCAAGCGCGACACATCCGCACCACCTTCATTTCGGGCGCATTGCACACTGGACTGCCCTTCAAACCCCGGCTAAATAGCGCGCCAGAAGGCTTTTCAAATTTGGACGGCCTGCGAATCCGTATGTGGCCGGTCCCGGCTTTGAGAATGGAGAAAACCTCGTGTCCCACGCAGAAGATCACGAAGGCACCCGTAGGGATTTCCTCTACTACGCTACCGCCGGTGCAGGTGCCGTAACCGCAGGGGCCGCCGTTTGGCCGCTTGTGGACCAGATGAACCCCTCCGCAGACGTTCAGGCGCTCAGCTCGATCCGGGTTGATGTCGCGAGCATCTCGGAAGGAACCCAAATCACGGTCAAATGGCTGGGCAAGCCGGTGTTCATCCGCCGCCGCACCCCCGCCGAGATCGAGGAGGCGCGTTCTGTCGCACTCGATGATCTGCCCGACCCCATCGCGCGTAACAACAATATCGACGGCGAAGTTCCCGCCACCGATGAAAACCGTGCCCTCGATGAAAGCGGTGAATGGCTGGTCCAGATGGGCGTTTGCACCCACCTTGGCTGCGTTCCGCTCAACGACGCGGGCGATTACGTCGGCCCCGAGGGCGTCGGCGGCTGGTTCTGCCCCTGCCACGGCTCGCACTACGACAGTTCGGGCCGCATCCGCAAAGGGCCCGCGCCGGAAAACCTGCCGGTACCGGTGGCCGAATTCGTCGACGAATCGACGATCAAACTGGGATAAGGAAACGCGCAAATGTCCGGAATTCCGCACGATCATTACGAGCCCAAAACGGGCGGCGAGAAATGGCTTCATTCGCGCCTGCCCATCGTCGGGCTGCTCTATGACACCATCATGATCCCCACACCCAAGAACCTCAACTGGATGTGGATCTGGGGGATCGTCCTCACTTTCTGCCTTGCCTTGCAGATCATCACCGGCATCATCCTGGTGATGCACTACACGCCGCATGTCGATCTGGCCTTCGCCAGCGTCGAACACATCATGCGCAACGTGAACGGCGGCCATATGATCCGCTACCTGCATATGAACGGGGCATCGCTCTTCTTCCTTGCCGTTTACCTGCACATCTTCCGCGGCCTCTACTATGGCTCCTACAAGGCCCCGCGCGAGGTGACGTGGATCATCGGCATGCTGATCTACCTGATGATGATGGGCACCGCCTTCATGGGCTACGTGCTGCCCTGGGGTCAGATGTCCTTCTGGGGCGCCACGGTGATTACCGGCCTCTTCGGCGCGATCCCCTTCATCGGTGAACCGATCCAGACGTGGCTTCTGGGCGGACCGGCGGTGGATAACGCCACGCTGAACCGCTTCTTCTCGCTGCACTACCTGCTGCCCTTCGTGATCGCGGCGCTTGTCGCCGTGCACATCTGGGCCTTCCACACCACGGGCAACAACAACCCCACCGGTGTCGAAGTGCGCCGCGGCTCCAAGGCCGAGGCCGAGAAAGATACCGTACCCTTCTGGCCCTACTTCGTGATCAAGGACCTCTTCGCACTCGCCCTGATCATGGTGATCTTCTTTGCCGTCGTCGGCTTCATGCCCAACTACCTGGGCCACCCCGACAACTACATCGAGGCCAACCCGCTGGTGACCCCCGCACACATCGTGCCCGAATGGTACTTCCTGCCGTTCTACGCGATCCTGCGCGCCTTCACCTCGGATGTCTGGGTTGTGATGTTCGCAAGCTGGATCACCGGCGGCATCATCGACGCCAAGTTCTTCGGCGTTCTGGCGATGTTCGGCGCGATCATCGTGATGGCGCTGGCACCTTGGCTCGATACCTCGTCGGTCCGCTCGGGGCGTTATCGCCCTATGTTCAAGTGGTGGTTTGCGCTGCTGGTCGTGGACTTCATGGTGCTGATGTGGGCCGGGGCCATGCCCGCGGAACCACCTTATTCGACGATCTCGCTCATCGGTTCGACCTACTGGTTTGCCTACTTCCTCGTGATTCTGCCGCTGCTTGGCGTGATCGAGAAGCCGCAAGCCCAGCCCGAAACGATCGAAGACGACTTCGCATCGCACTACCCGAAATCCGGCACGCCGGCTGAATAAGAAAGGAAACGGGATAATGTTTAAGAAACTCGCGATTTCCGCAGTTGCCGCCCTGACCCTTTCGACGGGGGCCGCGGTTGCGGCGGGTGGTGCCGGTAAAGTCAAAGACGTCGACTTCTCTTTCGAAGGGCCCTTCGGGTCCTTCGATCAGAACCAGCTGCAACGCGGCCTTCAGGTGTACACCGAGGTCTGCGCGGCTTGCCACGGCCTGAAATACGTGCCGCTGCGCACGCTCTCGGACGAGGGCGGCCCACATCTGCCCGAAGATCAGATGCGCGCCTACGCGGCTCAATTCGAAGTCTACGACGAGGAGCTTGATGAGTTCCGCACCGCCAAGCCCACCGATCACTTCCCCGAGTCGAATATGGAAACCGCGCCGGACCTCAGCCTGATGGCCAAAGCCCGCGCCGGGTTCAGCGGGCCCTATGGCACCGGTCTGAACCAATTGTTCAAAGGTATGGGCGGACCGGAATACATCGTGTCGCTGCTCGAAGGCTATACGGGCGAGACCAAGACCCAAGCGGGCGTGACCCTTTACGAAAACACCGCCTTCCCCGGCGGCTGGATTTCGATGGCTCCCGCGCTTTATGGTGAGGATGTCGAGTATGCCGATGGCCATTCCAACAGCCTCAAACACGAGGCCGAGGACGTCGCCGCCTTCCTGATGTGGGCGGCTGAGCCCAAGATGATGGCGCGCAAACAGGCTGGCCTGACCGGTGTGATCTTCCTCACCGTTCTGACCGTGCTGCTCTATCTCACGAACAAGCGTATCTGGGCGCCGATCAAGGGCAAGAAAACCAGCTGAGTTTTCGCCAGGATATCAAGCTGAATGACCCCCGCAGGCCACCTGCGGGGGTTTTTTTGTTGCGCATCAAGAAACTGTCATATTGGCGGGCTACGGCGGCGGAAAAAGGACCAATCCCAATGCCCAAACTTTCCGCCACAACGCCCGCCATTCACCCTGAATGCGAGATCACCGATACCAGCTTCGGGGCCTATACCGAAATCGGTCGGGGCAGCCGCGTAGCGCATTCCGTGGTGGGCGATTACTCCTATTGCGACCGTTATTGCGACATCGCCAATGCCCGCATCGGCAAGTTTGCCAATATCGCCAGCTTCACGCGCATCGGCGCCACCGATCACCCGCTTGATCGCGCAAGCCTGCACCACTTCATGTATCGTTCCGCCAGCTATTGGGATGACGCCCAAGACGATACCGATTGGTTCGATCATCGCCGCAGTCGGCTGTCCTATATCGGCCATGACACCTGGATCGGGCATAATGCGCAAATCAAACCCGAGGTGACCATCGGCCATGGCGCTGTCGTTGCCTCCGGGGCCGTGGTCACGCGCGATGTGGCCCCCTATACCATCGTTGCGGGCCTTCCCGCGAAACCCGTTCGTGATCGCTTCCCGCCCGCCATCTCCGAGCGCCTCATTGCGCTTGCTTGGTGGGATTGGAGCCATGACCAGTTGCGCGCCGCGCTTGAAGACTTCCGTAGTTTCTCGGTCGAGGCATTCTTGGAGAAACATGGGGGGTGACCACCGACCCCGAAGTAAGTCGAGTATACACCGCTCGCCTTTGCAAGTGGGGGCGCTGATCGACTTTGCGCGCCGATCACTGGTGAAAACGCCCTTTGAATGAGTTTCTGAGTAAGCATTCAGCGCTCAAGCAATGGCACTCGGCATGTTTGTGTTGCCGCAACGCGTCTTTATTTGCAAAATCAAATACTGCGTCCCTACGCATTGCAGTCATTTGAAACCACGACACGAACAGTATCATTGGGATATTCACATGGTCTTTGAGGTTTTTGCCATCGGCGCGGCGTTTGTTTTTGGCTTGGCTGTTCGGCCGCTTGGCCTGCCGCCACTTGTCGGGTTTCTCGCCGCCGGGTTTTTCATAAATGCAATTGGCCCACGCTTTGGCATGCCATCAGAAACTGGGCCGATCCTCGATTATATCGCCAATCTTGGCGTTTTGATCCTGTTGTTCACCGTCGGGCTGAAGCTCAAACTTCGGCAGATTGGTGAACCGCATGTGATCGGGGTATCGCTTTTGCATTTCGCGCTCTCCGTGGTGCTGTTCACACCAATCGCGCGGTTGTTTTTTACGTCAGACTGGACGGTCGCGTTGCTCGTGGGGATCGGGTTGGCATTTTCGTCCACCGTGCTTGCGGCCAAAATGCTGGAAGCCAAGCGCGAAATGGGCAATTTCCACGGCCGCGCGGCCATCGGCATCCTGATTGTGCAGGATATCATCGCGCTCGTGGTGCTTGCGATCTTCTCGGGCAAGGTGCCGGGGCCTTGGGCGCTGTTGATCTTTGCCGTGCCCTTGCTGCGGCCCATGCTTTACAAGCTCCTTGATCTCGCGGGGCATGACGAAGTTCTGATCCTTGCCGGGATGGCACTGGCGCTTGTGATCGGGGGGTATGGTTTCGAGGTCATCGGCTTGAAGGGCGAGATCGGCGCACTTGTCATGGGGCTGATGCTGTCCAACCACCCCCGGGCCAGCGAATTGTCCAAGTCACTCTGGTCCCTGAAAGAGCTTTTCCTTGTCGGCTTCTTCCTGTCGATCGGAATGTCGGGCCTACCGGACTGGAATGCGATTGTATTCGCGGTGGCAATGGGCGTGCTGTTGCCACTCAAGGCGATCGCGTTTTTCTTCTTGCTCGTGGCCTTCCGCCTGCGCGCCCGAACAGCCTTCCTGACGTCGCTGGCCTTGGGGGTCTACAGCGAATTCGGGCTCATCGTGGCGGCGGGCATTCCGGCGGCGGAGCCGTTTCTTGTGCCGCTGGCCATCGCGGTTTCGGTGTCCTTCCTGATCGGCGCGCCTCTCAACCGTATGGCCCATCCGCTCTTTGAACGCTTCGAGACACAGCTTCAGCGTTTCGAGCGCAAGACCCGGCATCCCGACGAGCAGCCCACCGATTTAGGGGACGCGAATGTCTTGATCTTCGGGATGGGGCGAACCGGGTCCGCAGCCTATGAGGCCTTGTCCGGAAGCGGCCTTCGTCCCGTTGGGCTGGATGCGGATACCTACAAGGCAAGCGCCCATGCCGATGCAGGGCGCAATGTGGTCTTTGCCGATGCCGAAGACAGCAATTTCTGGAACGGTGTCACCCTTGATGGCATCAAGGCGGCGGTTCTGGCCATGGATGATTTGGAGGCCAAACTCATTGCGACGCGGACACTACGATCCAAGGGGTTCGCCGGGCCAATCGTAAGCCATGCCTTGCACGAAGAACATGTTGGAATGATCCAGGAAGCTGGTGCCAGCCGAACTTACTTGACCATGCGCGAAGCGGGACGAAGTTTGGCGAACCACGCGATTGAGGCATCGCGCGCGGATACCTCCACCTGACGCTGATTGGTCTCGGCAATTGTGCTTTGTTTGACGTTTGGGGCCAGACTTTCGTACGACCCGTACGAGGCCTTGGCCGAACACCCTGTTTTTGTACGAAACTCGCATGCAAAACGTACGAGTCGTACGCAGGCGAAAAGGGGGCGACCCTGGGGTCACCCCCGGTTAGGTGCTCAAATAATGGGGACAAAGAATATGCAGAATGTTATCTCGAATCTGTAACGACTTCATGTCATGTCATGTCATCTTCGTTCAGGGTCAGTGTCACCCGATCACCAGCAAACCATGTGCGCCCGTATTCTATGGGTGCTCCGTCCTCATCCACATTGACACCCACCGACCGCAGAATTGGGGCACCCTCTGTGACCCGCAGGTGAAGCGCCTGAGCGGCACTGGCCAGCTTTGCGGTAAGCTGCGTTGAAAAGCGGGTATAATCCTTTACTCCCATATGTTTAAGGGCTGCGGTCACCGAGCGCTTTTGCTCCAAAAGTTGCGGCAGATCGGGGAACCTCTGGGCTGGAAAGACGCTGCGAAACAGGGCGATAGGCTGTCCATCCGCGAGTGACAGGCCATAATAGACATGCACGAGATCGCCCATGTGCAGATTGAGCGCCTCCGCCTCTCGCGTGTCGCAAGAACGGGTTTCGATCGACAGTATTTCCTTCGCGGGCATCCGCCCCGCCGCTTCGAGGTTTTGGTGAAATCGAACCCTGCGGCCAATCGGATACTCTGCCGGCGACATCGCCACAAACACTCCGGCCCCCCGCCTGGCATGCACAATTCCATCCTCGGCCAACTGTCCCAACGCGCGCCTGACCGTATGCCGGTTCACGCCAAAGCGTTTCGACAAAGCCGCCTCCGTCGGCAGCTTGTCTCCGGGATGATACCGCCCCTCGGCGATATCCGTGCTCAGGCTACTGTGAATGGACTTCCAAACTGGTGTCTTCTTGTTCATGTCACGAAAACTTCACGTCATTGGGGATTGTTGGATCAGCGGGAATCGGGTAACTATTTGTCTAGTTGTATAGGAAAATAGACAAATCTGCAAGGTGTCTAGATGACGGATGATGCATCGCGAAAACACTGGATGGGCCTGCTTGCAAAGGCCGCCCCCCAAGATCTTGCGCGTCTTTGGGCCAAAGTGTCGATGGACGTGCAGTTCAGCTTTCTCCGCGTGCCCGAAGTCGGGGCTGTCATGGTTCGTGGCAGGGCGGGAGCAACGGGTGCCCCGTTTAATCTTGGCGAGATGACAGTTGCGCGCTGTTCGGTGCAGCTTGAGGGCGGCGAAATCGGCCACGCTTATGTCCAAGGTCGTGACAAAACACATGCCACCCAGGCCGCGGTTATCGATGCGCTTATGCAGACCGGCAAGGCTGATACACTGCGTGAGCATATCCTTGATCCTCTACGTGAAGACCTTGAGCAGGCGCGCGCCGCGCGTGCTGCCCGCGCCGCCGCTACGAAGGTTGATTTCTTTACCATGGCACGGGGGGAAGACTGATGCAGGCGGATACATTGAAAGGAGGCTTCGCCGACGCCTCCGTCCAGTCGGCGAAGGCGTTTCGTGCCGCCATGAACGCCATGGCGCGCCCCGGACGGATCGAACTCTTGGATGGTGCCCGGCCCCCGGCCCCGATGTCGCGTGCGGCGGGTGCGTTGATCCTGACACTGTGCGATCCGGAAACTCCGATCCACCTTGCGGGTATGCATGATTGCCCGGATGTAAGAGCCTGGATTGCCTTCCATACCGGAGCACCGATCGCAGAGCCGGAATCCGCAAGTTTTGTTCTTGGCAACTGGCCGTCGCTTCATCCGATTTCACGATTCCCCAAAGGCACGCCTGACTACCCTGATCGGTCGGCAACCCTGATTGTCGAAATGCCGGAACTGAGCGCCACCGGTGCGAGGCTATCAGGGCCGGGCGTCAAGGATGTGACCGGATTTGCCTTGCCCGAAGTGGCGTCTTTTCAAGCAAACGCAGCTCTCTATCCTTTGGGGTTGGATTTCTTTTTTACCTGCGGGTCCGAAGCCGCCGCGTTGCCACGTTCAACCAAGGTGGAGAGTACCTGATGTATGTTGCAGTCAAAGGTGGCGAGCGTGCCATCGACAATGCCCACGCTTGGCTGGCCGAAGAGCGTCGTGGAGACACGTCAGTGGCCGAGCTCTCGACCTCGCAAATTCGCGAACAGTTGGCTCTGGCCGTGAACCGGGTCATGGCAGAGGGGTCGCTTTACGATCCTGACCTCGCGGCGCTTGCGATCAAACAAGCGCGGGGTGATTTGATCGAGGCAATCTTCCTGATCCGGGCCTATCGCACCACGCTGCCCCGGTTGGGTGCATCGGAGCCTGTGGAGACCGCCAAGATGGCTTGTGACCGCAGGATTTCGGCCACCTTCAAGGATGCGCCGGGTGGGCAGGTTCTGGGGCCGACGTTCGACTATACGCACCGCTTGCTTGATTTCAAGTTGGCTGCCGAAGGGGAGACACCGCAAGCGCCAGAGGCCGAACCGGCAGGAGGGCCGACGCCGCACATCACCGGGTTTTTAAACCGTGAGGGGGTGATCCAGTCCGAGCCTGAGGGCGATGAGATCCCGCCTGATCTGACGCGCGAGCCGATGGAGCTTCCGGCGAACCGATCCTTGCGCCTGCAATCGCTAAGCCGGGGGGATGAGGGATTCATCCTGTCGATGGCCTATTCCACGCAACGCGGATATGCCCGCAACCATGCCTTTGTGGGGGAATTGCGCATCGGTGCCGTGGCGGTCGAGATGGAGGTGCCTGAATTGGGATTCGCCATCGAGATTGGCGAGATCACCCTGACGGAATGCGAAACGGTAAACCAGTTCACCGGCTCCAAAACCGAACCGGCGCAGTTCACGCGCGGCTATGGCCTTGTCTTCGGACAGACCGAGCGCAAGGCGATTTCCATGGCGCTTGTCGATCGCGCGTTGCGGTGGAAAGAGTTGGGCGAGGAAGACCAGGGTGCCCCGGCGCAGGACGAAGAGTTTGTCTTGATGCACGCCGACAATATTCAGGCAACGGGCTTTTTGGAGCACATCAAGCTGCCCCATTACGTTGATTTTCAATCCGAGTTGGAACTGGTGCGCAAACTGCGGCGCGAAGCACAAGCTACATCCATGCCGGAGGCTGCGGAATGACTGACCAATCCTATAACTTTGCCTATCTGGACGAACAGACCAAACGGATGATCCGCCGCGCGATTCTCAAGGGGCTTGCCATTCCCGGTTATCAGGTGCCTTTCGCCAGTCGCGAGATGCCGATGCCCTATGGTTGGGGCACCGGCGGCGTGCAGGTCAGTGCCGCCACCCTGATGCCCGATGATACCTTCAAGGTGATCGACCAAGGGGCCGATGACACGACGAATGCGGTTTCGATCCGCAAGTTCTTTGAGAAAACGGCGGGGGTGGCGACCACCGAGGAAACCGAGAAGGCAACGGTCATCCAGACCCGGCACCGGATCCCGGAAACCCCGCTGCACGAAGATCAGGTGCTTGTCTACCAAGTGCCGATCCCTGAACCGCTGCGCTTTCTGGAGCCTCGCGAGACCGAGACACGCAAGATGCACAGCCTTGAGGAATATGGGCTGATGCATGTGAAGCTCTATGAAGACATCAGTCAGCATGGTGCGATTGCCACCTCTTACGCCTATCCGGTGAAGGTGGAAGGCCGCTATGTGATGGACCCGTCCCCGATCCCGAAATTTGACAACCCGAAAATGGCCGATTGCCCGGCGATCCAACTGTTCGGGGCGGGCCGGGAGCAAAGGATTTACGCCCTGCCGCCTTACAGCCGAGTGGTCAGCCTGGATTTCGAAGATCATCCCTTTGATCCCAGCAAAGCCGATCACCCCTGTGATCTTTGCGGGGCTGAGGACAGCTACCTTGATGAGGTCATCACGGATGACGCGGGCGGCCGCATGTTTGTCTGCTCGGACACGGATTATTGCCGGGCGCGGCGAGAGGCGGGGCATGTCGGGGCGCAAGCACCCGCTATGAAAGAGGGGGCAGGTGCATGAAACCGCTTTTGCAGGTCCGTGATATTTCGAAGTTCTATGGTGCGCGGCTTGGGTGTCGCGATGTGGGCTTTGACCTTTACCCCGGAGAGGTCATGGGGATTGTCGGGGAGAGTGGCTCGGGGAAATCCACTCTTCTCGGCTGCCTCGCCGGTCAGTTAGCTCCTGATACCGGCGAGGTTTTGTTCGACACGCGCGGCGAAGGGCCGCGCGATACGCTGAAGATGTCCGAACCTGAGCGCCGGATGCTGGCGCGGACCGATTGGGCCTTTGTCCATCAACACGCACGGGAAGGCCTTCGAATGGGGGTAAGTGCTGGCGGGAATGTTGGTGAGCGCCTGATGGCCGTGGGCGCGCGGCACTACGGCGATATTCGTGACCAAGCGATTGACTGGCTGGGGCGAGTCGAGATTTCCGAAGATCGGGTGGATGACAAGCCCACAGCCTTTTCCGGAGGGATGCAGCAGCGGTTGCAGATTGCCCGGAATCTGGTGACGGGACCGCGGTTGGTGTTCATGGATGAACCGACAGGGGGGCTGGATGTCAGCGTGCAAGCAAGGCTTTTGGATCTGCTGCGTGGGCTGGTGCGCGAGATGGGCCTTTCGGCGATCATCGTGACGCATGACTTGGCCGTGGTGCGCCTGTTGGCGGATCGACTTATGGTGATGAAAGACGGCCATGTGGTGGAAACCGGCCTCACCGATCAGGTGCTGGACGACCCGCAGCATGGCTATACGCAGCTTCTGGTTTCCAGCGTGTTGCAGGTGTGACGGGGGATTGATGAAATGATCGAGATCGAGAACGTCAGCAAAACCTTCACGCTGCATAATCAGGGTAGCGCCGTTATCCCGGTGATGGAGGGGGCGAAGCTGAGTGTCCAGCCAGGTGAATGTGTGGCTTTGATCGGCGCCTCGGGAGCGGGCAAATCCACCCTGATGCGGATGATCTACGGTAATTACCTTGCGGCCTCTGGGCGTATCGTGGTGGGCGAGGTCGACGTGGCCCAAGCCGCACCCCGCGAAATCCTGACCCTGCGCCGCCATACACTTGGTTACGTCAGCCAGTTCTTGCGGGTGGTGCCGCGTGTACCGACTCTTGAGGTGGTGGCCGAGCCGCTCTTGATGGTGGGGGAGCCGCGCCAGGCTTCGCTTGCCCGTGCCGGTGAGTTGCTGACCCGCCTCAATATCCCCGAACGGCTCTGGGGCCTCAGCCCCACGACCTTTTCCGGGGGCGAGCAACAGCGGGTCAATATCGCCCGGGGATTTGCCCATGCCTATCCCGCGCTATTGTTGGACGAACCTACGGCAAGCCTTGATGCCCAAAACCGAGACACGGTTTTGTCATTGGTTGAAGAGGCCAAGGAGCGCGGGGCGGCCATAGTGGGGATTTTCCATGACGAGGCCGCGCGCCAGAGGGTTTGCGACCGCGAGATTGACGTAACCGCCTTTACGCCGGTGGCAGCATGACGGGACAAGGGCGCCTTATCGGGGTTGTAGGACCCTCGGGTGTGGGCAAGGACACCGTAATGCGGGCCTTGTCAGAGGCGCATCCCGGACTGCGTCTAGTACGACGGGTGATCACCCGCACAGGGGGCGCTGTGGGCGAAGACTGCGATGTCGTCACCGAGCGAGAGTTTGAGACGAGGTGCGAGGCCGGGGCGTTTGCCCTGCATTGGCAAGCCCATGGCATGAGCTATGGCGTGCCTCGGGACATTGAAAGTCAATTGGCCGAGGGGCATGACCTGCTGGTCAACCTGTCGAGATCGGTCTTAGGGCATGCGCAAGCGCAGTTTCCTGGCTTCACGACGCTGGTTTTGAGGGCATCGGAGGAGATCCTACGCCAAAGGTTGATTGAGCGTGGGCGCGAAAGCCAGTCCGAGGTCGAGGGACGATTGGCGCGCAGGGATTTCGCACTTCCTCAAGGGCTGGACGCAGTTATCGGAATCCGTAACGACGGGCAACTTGAGGATACAGCAAACTTGGTGCTTGCCGCGCTCTACCCGGAAAAAGAAAGCCGTGTGATCTGATGGAATCTTCCTGTCAAATCTTCGCCCATCAAGGCCAACCCATCGATAAGAAATGGCCGTGGCAAAAGGGGTTGCATCAGGGTTTCCAGTCGGGGAACAAGTACTTTGCCTTCAGTCTTGGGCATTTTACCTGTCAGGGTGATGTGAAAGCGGAATTCTTCCATCACGTAGGGGTAGCCCCAAGATTGCAGCAATGCATCCTGAGCCGCTGTCAGGCCCCCGGCGCGGCGCTTGGCCAGTTCGTCCTCGGTAAGTGGGGCGCGGAATGGATCGAAGGCGCGTACCGCGTTGTTGGCCATGCTGTTGAGCTTGACCTCATCCCCAACGGGCCGCAGCGCCAGAAATCGGCCAAGCTGTGCGACGTTGAGGCCGTCCAATGTGATAACTGGCTGATCGGCGCAAAACGCCTCAAGCACCGCGCAAAGCGCGCTTTCGGTGGCCGCGGCATTCGGTCGAAAAGGTGGTTTGATCGTGGCGTGCAGCCCGTACTTGCGAGGTGTTTCCGTGACCTCCGCAATGGGTCGCGGCAGGCCGTCAATCTCCGGGTGCGCCACGGCCACACCTTGAACAGGATCCCACCCCAGCCACGCCGCTCCGAAATCGGCCAAGAGCCCCGGCGCGGGCGTGAAATAGATCGCGTATCTTTTGAATTCCATGGATGCCTCCGAAACCGCATGACCGCATGCCAAGACAGTGTAACCTTCCCATGACACAAGACTTCATTCTCGCCAATGCCAGCCTCGTTTTGCCGGAAGAATCCTTGACCGGCTCCCTTGTGATAAAAGATGGGGTAATCATGGATATCGCGACCGGGCCCAATGTGCCCAGAGGTGCGATTGATTGTGGTGGCGATATCGTGGCACCGGGATTGATCGAGTTGCACACCGACAATCTGGAACGTCATATTCAGCCGCGACCAAAGGTCGACTGGCCTCACAACGCCGCGATCCTCGCGCATGACGCGGAACTGGCCAGCACCGGGATCACGACAGTATTCGATGCGATGCGCGTGGGGTCGATCCCTTCAGGAAAGGGGCGATACCTTAAATATGCGCGGGAATTGGCAAGTGAGCTTTTGGCGCTGCGCGCCGATGATGCCTTGAAAATCAGTCATTTCTTGCACCTGCGCGCCGAGGTTTGTTCTGAAACTCTGGTTGAGGAAATGGAAGAATTTGGCCCCGAAGACCGTGTGGGGATCGTCAGCCTCATGGACCACACGCCAGGTCAAAGGCAGTTTCGAGATATCTCGAAACTGGAAGCCTATGTGAAAGGTAAGCTTTCTATGTCGGATGAGGAGTTCACCAATCATGTCGCCCAGTTGAAGGCACTGCGTGAAACACATGGTGACCATCACGAAACCGAAGCAGTGGCCGCTGCAAAGCGGTATGGTGCGGTTTTAGCCAGCCATGATGATACCACCGAAGGGCAGGTGAAGGTGTCAGCCGGGTATGGTATCAGCATGGCCGAGTTTCCAACGACGTTGGAGGCCGCAAGGGCCTGTCACGCACATGATATTCCCGTGATCATGGGGGCTCCGAACCTTATTCGCGGTGGATCGCATTCCGGCAATGTCGCAGCGCATGAACTAGCCGAGGCCGGGTATTTGGATATTCTATCCTCCGATTATGTGCCCGCCGCTCTCTTGCTGGCGGCCGTGCGTCTTTCAGAGCAATGGGATGATTGGGCCAAGGGGTTGGCGACGGTGACATGCAATCCTGCGCATGCGGTTGGCTTGGATGATCGCGGTGAGATTGCCATAGGCAAACGTGCGGATTTGATCCACTTTGCGATGCGCGGAGGTGCGCCAGCCTTGCGGTCGGTCTGGTCCAAGGGCGCGCGAGTTGCATGACCTTTTGACAGCGCATGTTTCTGCCCGCATAAGCAAGACATGATCAACGATCTGCTTTTTGACGCACCGCTGCCGCCCGCCATCCCCATAGACGGGGAGGAGCGCAAGTTTCCTGTTCGCAGAATATTCTGTGTTGGACGCAATTACGCGGCTCATGCGGCCGAGATGGGCAATGAAGTGGATCGCGAGGCCCCGTTCTATTTTACGAAATCAGCTCATGCCTTATGCCTTTCCGGTTCAGAAATTTCTTTTCCGCTTGCGACCGAGGATTGCCACTATGAGATGGAATTTGTCGTGGCAATTGGCGAAGAAGCATTCCGGGCGCGCCAAGAAACAGCCCTTGAAGCCGTATATGGATACGCTTGTGGTATCGACCTGACACGCAGGGATTTGCAGGCTGCCGCCAAGGAAAAGCGCCGCCCTTGGGATCTTGGCAAGGATTTTGAGAATGCAGCTGTCATCGCGCCGATCACGAGAGCCGACAAGTTCGGGCAACCCGAATCACAGCGCATCGCGCTGAGCCACAACGGCATCGTGGTGCAGGATGCTCAGTTGTCCGATATGGTCTGGTCCGTGCCTGAGTTGATTGCGCATTTGTCGCAGTACTACCACCTTCTGCCCGGTGATTTGATCTATACAGGAACGCCGGCGGGTGTGGGGGCAATCGCGCCTGGAAGTACCTTGTTGGGAGAGGTCGACGGGCTACAATCGGTCAGTGTTTCAATAGGACAATGCGAGTGAATTAGGCGCGCGTGATGTTGCGGCGCATTATTCCATTTCCGGGTTGATCTGGATCAACGAGACATCTTCATTTATATGCTGAATATGGAATGTATCTTTTGGGAGGCATTCCATGCATGGCGAAGACCACTCGGCACTAGAGAACTATCCAGTGACCCTTTTCACCATTGTGATGGGTATGGCGGGACTAGCCCTTGCCTTGCGCGCGGGAGAGCTTAGCCTTGGCTTCAGGCATTTGGCGTCCAGTGCGACTTACCTGCTGACTCTTGTGCTTTTCGCCCTGATCGCCAGCGGCTATGTCGCAAAGGCAATTCGATTTCCACAGGCCGTACGCGCCGAATGGGCGCATCCGGTTAAGCTTGCGTTCTTTCCTGCCATATCAATCGGTCTGCTTCTGTTGGCGGCGGCAACTTTGCCAATCTCCGTCCCCACAGCTCATGTGATGTGGGTGGCGGGTGCTATGGGGCAAGGCGTTTTGACGCTTGCCGTGATCTCGGGTTGGATCGGCGCGCGGTCTTTCCTGCACGGACATTTGTCGCCTGCGTGGTTCATTCCGGCCGTTGGCAACGTGATTGTACCGATTGCAGGTGCTCCTTTGGGATATGTCGAGCTCAGTTGGTTTTTTCTATCCGCGGGCTTGGTGTTTTGGATTGTTCTTTTGACCTTGGTTGTGAACCGGCTCGTCTTCCACGATCCTCTACCGGAGCGTTTGCAGCCAACCTTGGTGATCCTTATTGCCCCGCCCGCAGTTGGCTTTTTGGCGTGGATCACCTTGACTGGCGAGATCGATCATTTCGCGCGCATTCTGCTCAATAGCGCGTATTTGTTCGCTCTGATCATTGCGGTTCAAATCCCGCGCATCCTGCGCCTGCCCTTCGCGATGTCATTTTGGGCGCTCAGTTTTCCTATTGCGGCGCTGACAATCGCGAGTTTGCATTATGCTGAAGCGACCGGCTCTGATGCGCATCGCGTCATCGGAATTGGCCTCCTGTTGATCCTGTCTGTCACCCTTGCCGCGCTTTTGCTTCGTACGTTTCGTGCCGTGACGTCTGGCGCGGTCTTCCAACCTGAATGAACGGCATATGTTTCTCACTCCAACTTGAAAAGGACTTCCAATGCGTAAAACGCTGGCTTCCCTAACCCTCGCGGCGGCGACTGCTATCTCTGCACCTGTTCAGGCAGAAGAAGCAAAGAACTTGGTGACGGTCGTCACCTCGCCCGACGCGCAGACACAACTCATGTCGATGGTGCTGACCATGCAATCGGTGCAGCAGGGTGCCAAGGCGCAAATCTTGTTGTGCGGTCCCGCCGCTGACATGGCGCTGAAGGACGCACCTGAAAGCGCAACTGCACCACAGAAACCCAAGGACATGAGCCCCCAGGGTCTGATGAAAATGATCATGGATAAAACTGACACCAAGGTCGAAGTCTGCGCAATCTATCTTCCAAACAAAGGCGTCGATGCTTCGGCCCTGTTGGATGGGGTGACCGCGGCGAAGCCACCGGCCATGGCGGCAGCCTTGATCGCGGACAACACAACCGTTCTCAGCTTCTGAACCATGTGACGCCAGAAACAGCAAGGGCCGCCATTCGGCGGCCCTTCTCGTCTGTTCTAGCTGGTGATTAGCCGAGCAACCGGCGCGCGATCACCTGCGCCTGAATCTCGGCCGCTCCTTCGAAAATGTTCAGGATCCGAGCATCACACAGCACCCTGCTGATGGCATATTCCATGGCGAATCCGTTACCACCATGGATTTGCAGGCCGTTGTCCGCGGCGGCCCAAGCCACACGCGCACCAAGCAGTTTCGCCATGCCAGCCTCCAGGTCGCAACGGTGGCCGTTGTCCTTTTCCCATGCGCTGAAATATGTCAGCTGGCGGGCGACCATGATCTCAACCGCCATCATCGCCAATTTCCCGCTGACGCGCGGAAATTCGATCAGGGATTTGCCGAATTGCTTGCGGTCCTGCGCATACTGCATGCCGATATCTAGGGCCGACTGTGCCACACCAATTGCCCGAGCCGCGGTTTGGATGCGCGCGGATTCAAAAGTCTCCATCAACTGCTTGAAGCCTTTGCCCTCTTCGCCGCCCAGAAGGTTTTCGCCCTTCACATGGAAGTTATCAAAGCCCAGTTCGTACTCCTTCATCCCGCGATAACCCAACACCTCGATCTCGCCGCCGGTCATACCCTCGGTGGGGAAGGGGTTTTCGTCGGTGCCCGGGGTTTTTTCGGCCAGGAACATCGACAGGCCCCGATGATCGGTGGTGTCGGGCTTGGTCCGCGCCAGAAGCGTCATCACATGGGTCCGGGCCGCGTGGGTGATCCAGGTTTTGTTGCCGGTGACCTTCCAATCGCCGTTTTCGTCCTGCACCGCACGGGTGCGCAGGCTGCCAAGGTCCGAGCCGGTGTTGGGTTCGGTGAAAACGGCAGTCGGTAGGGTTTCGGCACTGGCCAGACGGGGCAGCCATTTTTGCTTCTGCTCTTCGGTTCCGCCCGCAATGATGAGTTCCGCAGCGATTTCCGAGCGGGTGCCAAGGCTGCCAACGCCAATGTACCCACGGCTGAGTTCTTCCGAGACCACACACATGGAGGCTTTCGAAAGGCCAAGCCCGCCATATTCTTCTGGGATGGTCAGGCCGAAAACACCCATCTCGGCCAGCTCTTCGATGATCTCCATCGGGATCAGTTCGTCTTTGAGGTGCCACTCGTGGGCGTATGGCTCTACTTTGTCGATGGCGAAACGGCGAAACTGTTCGCGGATCATTTCGAGTTCGTCATCCAGGCCGCTGTTGCCAACGGTTACTTCGGCGCTGCGCTCTTGCATCAATTGCACCAGACGGGTGCGCGCGGCCTGCGTATTGCCCTTTGCAATAAGCGTTTGCACTTCGGGGGCCTGGAAACCTTTAAGCGCGTCCCAGCCAAGGCCAAGGTCTTGCACCCGCACGATTTCACCTTGGTTCATCGGAATACCGCCAGCGATCTGTTGGAGATACTCCCCGAAGGCAATTTGATGAATCAATTGTTCGACTTCGCCGAATTTGCCCTCGCTGTTCAGGCCTGTGGCCCAGTTCTGCATCTGACGCAGGGACTCGACGTAAGTGGCAAGCCAAGCAAGCCCATGTGCCGCGGTTTGGTTTTCCTCAACCAAGCCGCCTGAAACACGACCATCGGAGACCACCTGCTCGCGCAGCTTGTCTCGGGCCTGATCCAGCACTGATTCAGCAGGGGCAACGGCTTTGCCCGTCAGGTCAAGCAGGTCATCCAGAATGATCGACTCTGCCATTGCGATGTCTTGTCCGTCATGTGCCATGAATCATATCCTTTTCCGAGTTGTCCTTACCTAGCTATTTCGCAGGTGCAGCGCAACTATTATGCCAAAACTGCGTCATTATTGTTCAAAAGTTGCGCCTTGAATTTTTGCGCTACAGCGCTAGCCCAAGCTGCTAAGAGGTGTGAATGGATTATGTAGTGCAGATCGCCTCGCCTTCCGCATGGATTATCATGCTTTGCGTCGCGTTTTTCGCCGGCCTCGTTAAGGGCGTTGTCGGGTTTTCAATGCCGATGGTCATGGTCTCGGGGCTTGGGTCCGTCGTTTCGGCTGAAATGGCGATTGCGGGGATGATTTTGCCCGCGCTCGTGACAAATCTCTGGCAAGCCCTGCGGCAAGGCCCGAGAGCGGCATGGACTGCGATCATACGCTTTCGGGTTTTCCTGCTGGCTGGGGTGGCCGTTTTGATCTTTGCCGCGCAGCTAGTGGCGATTCTTCCGCAGAATATTGTCCTGTTGATCATTGGTGTGCCCATTCTGCTATTCGCGCTATCATCCCTCTTGGGGCGACCCTTGCGCTTTCCGCCGAACCCAAGTCCATTCGCCGAAGGGCTTATTGGCGGTCTGACGGGCTTCTTTGGCGGTGTGTCGGGTGTTTGGGGAGCGACCACGGTTGCGATGCTGACGGCGCAGCACATCAACAAGAACGAGCAGATGCGCATTCAGGGAGTGATCTTTGGGCTGGGTGCGGTTGCCCTGATGTTCGCGCATATGGCCTCTGGCGTTTTCCGCCATGAAACAGCACCGTTTTCCGCATTATTGGTTGTGCCCGCCGTGATCGGGATCGGCTTTGGCTTTGCGATACAGGATCGGATAAACCAAACCGCCTTCAGACGCCTGACTCTTCTGGTTTTGCTCCTCGCCGGGGGTAATCTGATCCGCCGTGGCCTAATGGGGTGATACTTCGAGCAAAGTGCCCATGGCGCCACGTCGTCCGCGGAGGGTTAAAACCAAATGCTGCGATCTGACAACGGATGGCCTGCCGTGCGTGTGATAGCTGAAAACTCCCGAAACGTAGCGTAAAACTTGCGTGGGCGGCCAAAGCTGACCATGCTGACACGCAGGGAAGAAAACCGCGCCAAGAAAAATGGCGTGTTTCGGGGAGGATCGAAGATGAGTTTTGCCTCGCGGCAGGATGCGATTGATATTCAAAATGAAATGCCATGGGAAAAGCGTGACCGGCCAGCAACGCTGTATTCCATGCTGCGCGACTCGGTGGATGCATTCCCCGACCGTCCGGCGATAAGCTACCAGCTTCTGTCCGGTCCGACCGACAAGGCGCAGACAATGACGTGGCAACAGTTCCACGATCAGGTTTGCCGCGCGGCAAACCTGTTTCGCGATCTCAAGATCGGCGAATCGGATGTCGTGGCGCTTGTGCTGCCGAACTCTTTGGAAACCGCAGTCGCCACGATTGGAGGTGCCGTTGCGGGTATCGTGAATCCGATCAACCCGTTGCTTGAACCTGAGCAAATCGGTGCAATCCTTCGCGAAACCAATGCCAAGGTCGTTGTGACGCTAAAGGCCTTTCCCAAGACGGATATCGCACAGAAAACCGCCGAAGCGGTGCGCCACGCGCCTGCGGTCCATACTGTGCTCGAGATCGATCTGAACCGATACCTCAGTCCGCCCAAAAGTTGGATCGTGCCTTTGGTGCGGCCGAAGAACCCGGGCAATCACCATGCGGATGTGAAGTGCTTTGCAAAGGAAATGGCAAAATACCCGAACACGTTGTCCTTCGATGACAGCGCCGGGGATCGGGTGGCTGCCTATTTCCACACGGGTGGTACAACCGGCATGCCAAAGGTTGCGCAGCATCGCTATTCCGGAATGGTCTACAACGGTTGGCTTGGTCATCGTCTGTTGTTTACCGAAGAAGACAGCGTGATGTGTCCACTGCCGTTGTTCCATGTCTTCGCCTGTCACGTGATTCTGATGGCGATGATTAAATCCGGGGCGCATGTGGTGTTTCCGACACCGGCCGGTTATCGCGGTGATGGCGTTTTCGACAACTTCTGGAAGCTCTTGGAGCGCTGGAAGACGACCTTCGTGATTACCGTGCCGACTGCTGTATCGGCTTTGATGCAGCGTCCGGTTGATGCGGATATCTCGACGGTGAAAAACGCGTTCTCCGGTTCGGCCCCGATGCCGCTCGAACTCTTCAAGCGCTTCGAGTCGGCGACTGGTATGACCGTAATCGAGGGATATGGCCTGACCGAGGCAACCTGTCTTGTGTCCTGCAACCCGCCGACCGGTGAAAAGAAGGTTGGTTCGGTTGGCGTGGCGTTCCCCTACACTGACGTCCGTATCATCAATGTCGGTTCAGATGGCGAACCGCTCGAATGCGCCGCCGACGAGGTTGGTGAAATCTGTATATCAAGCCCCGGCGTCTACGCAGGCAACACCTATACCGAGGCAGCGAAGAACAAAGACCTGTATCACTATGGGACGCACCTGCGGACGGGTGATTTGGGCCGCATCGACCCGGACGGATACGTTTGGATCACCGGGCGAGCAAAGGACCTGATCATCCGTGGCGGACACAACATTGACCCTGCTGACATCGAAGAAGCATTGATGGCGCACCATGACGTGGGAATGGCCGGGGCCATCGGGCAACCTGACGCACATTCGGGGGAAATTCCCTGTGCCTACGTAGAGCTGGTCGAAGGCGGTTCGGCTACCGGAGAGGATCTGCGTGAACACTGCAAGGTCCATGTTCACGAACGCGCCGCGGTTCCGAAATATGTCGAAGTTCTGGATGAACTTCCGAAAACCGCTGTCGGCAAGGTCTTCAAGCCGGATCTTCGCAAGCGTGCCATCACGCGGGTCTATAACGCCGCCCTTGAGGAGGCCGGCGTCGATGCGCGCGTGGTGAGCGTCGTTGATTCGAAAAAGCGCGGCCTGGTTGCGCAAATTGAGAAAACCGGCGACGTCGATGAGGCTGCCATCGCCGATGTTCTGGGACAATTCGTGCGGCCTTGGGAATGGCTAGAGGATGCCGAAACGGAAACTTGAATTCAGTGTCCTTACAAACGTCCACACAAACAATGGGCCGGTCGTTGACCGGCCCTCTTCACTCCATACGGCGGTATGAGCTTATTCGGTGGATGTGTCGTTTTGTGGATCTTCCGAGGTTGCCTCGGTGTCTTCCGTCGTGGTGGTCGTGGCCTCGGTTAAGGCGCCGTCTTGCCATTGGCCGGTCGCCTCTTCGCCCGTGGCATAGCGCATCGTGCCTTCGCCTTGGCGCTTGCCGTCCAGGAATGTCCCTTCATAGACGTCCCCGTTGACATATGTGGCGACCCCCTGCCCGGAAATTTCGCCTTCTTTCCATTCACCTTCATAGGTGAACCCATCAGGCATCGTGATTTTGCCTTGACCGTGCCGCTGGCCATTGGCGAACTCGCCTTCATAGATCGTGCCGTCAGGGTAGGTCGCCGTGCCTTCACCGTGGCGTTGACCATCTTGCCATTCGCCTTCGTAGCGATAGCCGTCGGCATAGGTCATCACGCCATAGCCATCGTTCTTGGCGTTTTCAAATTCACCTTCGTAGACAAGCCCGTTGGGATAGGTGGCCGTGCCTTGTCCGTCAATCACACCGCCACGCCATTCGCCCTCGTAGGTCGAACCATCGGGATAAACAATCTTGCCTTGCCCATTCGCCAGATCGTCGCGGAACTCGCCTTCATAGACAGAGCCATCGGGATAAGTCACCTTACCTTGGCCTGAGATTTTTCCGGCAACCCAAGAGCCTTCATAGCGGTATCCGTCGGTCCCGGTGAAAACACCCTGACCATGGCGACGATCATCGGCGAAATCCCCTTCGTAGATGTCCCCATTCTCATAGGTGACTTTGCCCTTGCCTTCACGCCGTCCGCTGACGAGTTGCCCCTCGTAGACATCCCCATTCGGCTGGATCAAACGGCCTTCACCATCAATCTGGCCCTCTTTCCAAAGGCCTTCGTAGATCAGGCCGTCCGGCATGGTCAGCTTACCTTCGCCATGCCGGGCTCCGCGCTGAACAGCGCCTTCATAGACGGCACCGTCCGGATAGGTGATCGAGGCCTGCCCTTCCTTGACGCCATTCACCCAATCGCCTTCGTAGACGTATCCGCCCGGGCTTTCCATGCGGCCGCGGCCATGGTGCATGGCGTTGCGAAAGCCGCCTTCGTATCGGGTGCCATTGGCATAGACCGCAAGGCCCTGACCGGTGATTTTCCCTTCCGACCAAGTGCCTTCATAGGTGCCCCCGTCGGTGAAGACGATCTTTCCGACACCGTGGGGTTTGCCTTTCTCGAACTCACCTTCATAGACCGAGCCATTGGGAAACCGTGCAACGCCTTGGCCCTTGATTTCCCCATCGACCCATTCGCCGACATACTCATACCCGTTAGGAAGGGTGTAGGTGCCAGTCCCGTGTTGCAGCCCGTTCTTGAAAGTGCCTTCGTAGACCCCTCCATCGTCGTATTGCTTGGTTTGAACTTCGCCGTCCTGCGCATAGGCAAAGCTGGCGAGCGTGACCCCAAACAAAACGGATGTAATCAGCGATTTCGTCATAGACTGCCCCCAATGCCCCGGCACGCCACAGTGTAGCGGCTTTGGGGAAATTTAGAGGAGGCGCGCAGGGCTGACAACGGCTTTTGCCCAAATCGGCTTTCCCTTGCGCGACGATCTGCTAAATCTGGCGCAGAATGCAAGCCCGGGGGTAAATGCATGTCTGATCGCTTTCGCCTGACATTGGCGCAGCTGAACCCGACCGTGGGTGATATTGACGGCAATGCCACCCAAGCGCGTGCAGCTTGGGAGGCAGGCAAGCAGGCAGGCGCAAATCTGGTCGCGCTGCCGGAGATGTTCATCACGGGTTACAATACCCAAGACCTTGTAATGAAACCAGTTTTCCATCAAGCCGCAATTGCCGCGATTGAGGTTTTGGCGCAGGAATGTGCGGATGGTCCCGCGCTTGGTATCGGTGGTCCGGCACTTGAAGGGGCAAGCCTTTTCAATGCGTATTACATTCTGTCAGGCGGGCGGATCACGGCCTGTGTGCTTAAGCATCATTTGCCGAATGAAACCGTCTTCGATGAAGAGCGGCTCTATGCTTCGGGTGCGGTCAATGGGCCTTACGCTGTAGACGGTGTTCGGATCGGCTCGCCCATTTGCGAGGATAGCTGGTACGAAGATGTGGCCGAAACGCTGGCCGAAACGGGGGCAGAATTCCTTTTGGTTCCAAACGGTTCGCCCTATTACCGCGACAAATTGGCGGTTCGGCATCAGCTTATGGTGTCGCGCGTGGTCGAGACGGGATTGCCGCTGATATACCTTAACCTCGTGGGCGCGCAGGACGATCAGGTGTTTGATGGCGGCACATTCGCCTTGAACCCCGGTGGTGAACTGGCGCTGCAAATGCCACTGATGCAAGAGGGGATCGCGCATGTGGATATGGTGCGCGGGCCTGATGGCTGGCGTATCGAGAAGGGCGGTCTTGCACCAATCCCAAAGGCGCATGAGCAGGACTATCATGCCATGGTTCTGGCCTTGCGGGATTACATGCGCAAAACGGGATTTTCCAAGGTTTTGTTGGGCTTATCGGGTGGAATCGACTCGGCCTTGGTGGCGACGGTGGCCGTGGATGCGCTCGGCCCGGAAAACGTGCGCTGCGTGATGCTGCCTTCTGAATACACCGCCGACATCTCGCTTGAGGATGCCAAAGCGCTGGCGGAAAACCTTGGCTGCCGGTATGATTTTGTTCCGATTGCAGAGGGGCGGGAGGCGATCACCAACACGCTGGCCCCGCTATTCGAGGGCACAGAACCCAATGTGACCGAGGAGAATATCCAGTCGCGGTTGCGGGGATTGTTGTTGATGGCGATCAGCAACAAGTTCGGTGAAATGCTGTTGACGACAGGCAATAAATCCGAGGTCGCCGTGGGCTATGCGACCATTTATGGCGATATGTCCGGTGGATATAACCCGTTGAAAGACATGTATAAAACTCGTGTCTTTGAGACTTGCCGCTGGCGCAATGAGGAGCATCGTGACTGGATGCAAGGCCCCGGTGGAGTGGTTATCCCGCAGCGGATCATCGACCGCCCGCCCAGTGCCGAACTGGCCCCCGATCAGAAGGACGAGGACAGCTTACCGGAATACGCGGTGCTGGATGGTATCCTTGATATCCTTGTGGATCAGGACGGCAGCATCGCCGATTGCGTGGCCGCAGGGTATGACCGCGACGAGGCAAAGCGCGTGGAGCACCTGCTTTATATCTCGGAATACAAACGGTTCCAGTCAGCCCCGGGCACGCGGCTTTCCAAGCGGGCGTTCTGGTTGGATCGGCGGTATCCGATTGTTAACCGGTGGCGCGATCCGACCTAAGACCCGCGAATCGGGCCTAAGCCACTGTATTAACGACAAAAACCCCTGTCTGCATCGCGTCGGTTTCACGTCGGTATTGCGTCGGTATTTTTTACCGCACCCCCCGGAATTAACAGGGCGCGCGGTGAGAAACGTACAAAACGTACGCGCGTTTCGTACGTTTTGCTACCAGCGTGTCAGCGCCGATTGGTCAGCCGGGCGTGCATGTTTTGGATCATGCGGCTGGCGGTTTTTTCAAAGAGGCAGGGAATGACCGCGTGTACGAGGGCGGCAAAGCCTGCGCCCAGAAGTTGCGCGGCGAACCATCCGGCAAAGCGCATGTGTTGAAAATAGGTTTCATCGACGGATTGCGGGTGTTCGACAAAGATACGCTGGAATGTGCGGGTCATGTTTTGGCCTCCTGTTCGCGGTGTTTGGGGTAATTTATGCGATGGCGTCTAAGCAAGTGTCCCAAATTGCATTTTCAGTTCGGGTTAAGTTGAGATAATATCCCGTTTATGGTTCAAATGATCGACGATATTGATCGAAAAATCCTCAACCTGCTTCAGCGTGACGCCTCGCTGAGCGTGGATCAGCTTGCCGAGAATGTGAATCTGTCGCGTAATGCCTGTTGGCGGCGGGTGAAGCGGCTTGAAGCGGATGGGATCATTCAAAAGCGGGTGGCCATCGTGGACCCTCAGGCGCTTGGGCTGGCCTTGCAGGCGCTTGTTCTGATCCGAACCAATGACCATAGCGCCAAATGGCTGGAGGCCTTTCGCCGGGCCGTGCGCGAGATGCCCGAGATCATGTCGGCGCAGCGGATGAGCGGGGATTTGGATTACGTGCTGCGGGTCAGGGTGGCCGATATGGTGGCCTATGACCGGTTTTATCAGCGCCTGATCGAGAAGGTGCAGATCGCCGATGTCTCGGCCAGCTTCGTTATGGAGGATTTGAAAGAGACCACCGCGCTGCCGGTTTGAGGCCGAAATCTTTAAAAGATTTCGGACCGATTTCTTTTGAAGAAATCGGTTTGGGTGCGCAGAGACTGCGCACCCTACGGGTGTTGTACCTTAGGCGAGGTGGTCGACCACGGCGAGGTGTTGGGCGAGTTTGCTCACTTCGCCCAAGTAGCGTTCCACCAAGGCGGGGTCGTTCGGGGCGGGGGAGACGCCCGGTTCGATCTCGCCACCCAAGACGGATTCGATGGCCAGCGACAGGGGGATCGAGACGAGCCGCGCCATGGCGGTGCCATCCTCATCGCCCCATGCGTCCATCACGTATGTCTTGTGCCAGACGGTTTTACCGTCGCGTTCGGCTTTGAGCGAGACGCAGAGCACCACCCGGTCAGGCTCGCCTTCGTCATAGGCGTTCTCGCGCCAGAACTGATCGGACATTTCCTTGAGGCGGGCCTCACCGGCTTCGCCTTCCAGCGTTTCGATTTCGCGGAAGACATCGGCCCAAGCCTCGGTCCAGCCATTCAGGCGCAGGGTGCCGCGGACGAATTGTTTGACCCGCCAGTCGGGGGCGAATTGGTAATCCTCCATGAAGGGAATGGAATCGCGGTTGGGGTAGACCTCGAATGTTTCCGCCTCGGGCAGCGGCGCGGTGTAGCTGCTGATCGCGTCCCATGGGCGAGCGACGTTGAGTTCCTCGAAGTCGCGGATGGAGCGCGAGGGGGAGCGCAGCGCCTTGAGCACGCCCAAGGGCGACCAGCTGAACTTGTACCGGAAGGGGTTGGGGGTTTTCGGGATGCCGCCGCAGTAGGAAATGAAGCTGAGGTCATTTTCAGGATCGTAAGCGTCGGAGGCTTTGTAGTCGGCCACGAGGTGATGCGCCATCAGGTGGTCGATGCCCGGATCAAGCCCGATTTCATTGACGGCACAGATACCGCGCACGACAGCCTTGGCATGTAGCGCGCGCATTTCCGGTGCGATGTAGGAGCTTGAGACGAAATGCGCGCCCTTGTTGATGCACATTTCGGCCAGCGGCACATGCCAGTCGCCGGGCAGCATGGAGACCACCAGATCGCCCTCGGAGACCTCGCCCGAGAGGGTGTCGAAATCGAAGGCTTTGATCTTGTCCGTGAGGTCGCCCACGGCGGCTTGTGCCTTGTCGGTCGAGCGGTTCCAGACGCAGATGTCGTGGCCCGCCTTGATCAGGCGACGGAGCCCGGGGATGGCCGAAAGGCCAGTGCCGCACCAGTGAATTGTCATCGCTCAGATACCTTTCATGTTGTCGTTGAATGTGGCCTCGGCCCGTGCCCAGACACCTTCGGTCAGGGTGTCGAGGGTCAGGAGCGAAGGCAAGAGTTGTTCGGCGTAGTCCTGCGACGATTCCAGCGGCAGGAGGGAGGGCAGGTTGTCGATTGCCATGACGTCCAGCGGCGGTGTGTCGTGCACGCGGGTGGCCGGGGCATCCCAAGTGGTGGCCTGCCTATAGACCGGCACAGGGTTGTAATCGCTATCCGGGTCGCAGGCGACATCGCCGATGACCGAGAGGGCGCGATCCGCCGTGAGCGCGTCTTTCGGGACGAACACGGGCGTGCCGGGGCGTGCGAAGATGCAGTTCAGGAAGATGTCATGCGCGAGGATTTCGGGGAAGGGGCCGCCGTGGGCGGTTTCCTGCATATCCCAGCGGGTGGGGGTGACATCCATGGCGGTGCAGAGGTCGGCGGCGCCCGTGCCGACGCGCCCCAACGCGCCGATGACGATAGCTGAGGGGCGGGGCAGGCTGGTGGCGTCGAGTTGTTGCGCCAGATCGGCCAGCATCGCGTCTTTGTCGGGGTAGGCCGAGACCGGGCCGCAGAGGCCGCCGGATTTTTGCGCCGCCCATGCCATGAGGCTGACCGCCGCGCCCGCGTAGCCCGCCCAATAGCCGAAAGCGGCGACGCGGCGGCCTTTTTCATCGACGAGGTATTCCAGATCGTAAAGCGTGCCGCCCCCGGCCTTGAAGCGTTCCAGAAGGCGGCGGCCCGAGTGCTGGCCCTTGAAGGCATGGCCGAACATGATGTGGCGATGCGGCAGGGGGGTGCCATCGTCGGGCAGCTCCTTGAGGCCGAAGATGATGGCATCTCGGGGGGCATCGGGCCATGAATTTTCCGGCGCAATCTCGCATCCCGCCTCGCGGTAGCCGTCAATCGGGATGATGCGGCTGCTGCTTTCTTCGACCGTGACGCGCAGGCCCTTGGCGATGAGTTTTTCCGCGCCTTCGGGGGTCAGGCCGGTGCGGTCTTCGTTGGGGCGTTGCTCGGATCGGACCCAGAGGTGTGTCATGCCTGTTATCCTTAGTCCAGAAGGCCCATCTTGCGCACGGCGGCGACGGATGGGCGGGCGTTCATCATCGCGAAATGCGCGGCGAGTTTCGGGGTTTTGGTGATGTCCACGCCATCGCCTTCAAGCCATGTGCAAATGGCGAAAAGCCAAGGGTCGGCGGGGGTGATAGCCTTACCCATGACGAAGGGTGTAAGGGCGCAGTTTTCCTCGATGAAGCGTGCGGAGGCGGCCATGGTTTCGGGCACCTTGGCGGTCATGTCGCGCAGGGAGCTTTCCTCGTTCGCCCAGCGGTGGCCGCGCCGCAGGTGGGCGTGGTTCACGTGGAAGGTCGAGGCGAGGTAATACATCACGCTGCGCAGTTGCGCGGCCTGCCACGGGTCGCTGGGCAGGGTCACCTTGTCGGGGGCTTGGGTGGCGAGGTATTCGAGGATCGCGCCGGTCTCGGTCAGGATACCCGCGTCGGTCACGAGGGCGGGCACCCGGCCCTTGGGGTTGATGGCAAGGTATTCGGGGCTGGTTTGTTCGCCAGCGGCGAAATCGACGCGGATGCCTTCGTAGGGCAGGCCGGTTTCTTCGAGCATCACGGCGGTGGCGACGGAAATGGTTTTGGGGGCGTAGTAGAACTTCATAGGGTCAGGCCTTTCAGACGAAAGTGCGGGCAAAGGCCCGGTCGGGCGCATCGAGGTGTGGTGTCGCCCCGTATTGGGTGAGGTAAACCCCATCGCGGCGCAGTTCGAATTTATGCATGGAGGTATGGGCCACGGTCAGGAACATCTTGGTTTTCGCCGAGGTGTCCAGCCCAAGGGCAATGGCCGTCAGCGTGGCGATGACACCGGTGGAGGTGACGACGAGCGCGCCGGGACCATCCTTGGCGATTTCGTTTAGCGACTCGGTGATGCGCGTGCGAAACGCCTCGTAGCTTTCCAGATCGGGCGACATGCCGCCCGAGCGCCAGACATCGAGAACATGCGGCACATGGGCGGCGAAACCTTCGGGGCTGTCGGGGAAGGGGATGCCGTGGCTGTCGCGCAGGGAATGGGCGAGGCCGTAGTAATCCAGTTCATTGAGGCGGGCATCGTGGGTATGGGGCAGGCCGGTGGGGTTGGCCCCTTCGGCGGTGCCCAACTGGCGGCGCAGGGTGCCGGAGATCACGCGGTCATATTGGCCCAAGGGCGCGATATAGTCGCCCAGCCACCGAGCCTGATCATGGCCCAGATCGGACAGGTAATCGTAACTGTCCGGGTCCTTGGCCGCCGCATTGGCCTGTCCGTGCCGAACCAGTGTGATTTCGGTCATGCGTTTCCCTCCGACGCCCATGCATAGGATAGCGCGGCTGGACTTGGAAGGCGGCGCGCGGGATTTTTCCCAAGGCGCAATCTGTTGCGGATCGGAAACTTACGCGCCTTTCACGGCGCAAATTCGCGGCGAGGTGTCGGGATTGTAAGACTCCCAATTTGTCGCACGTGCTTTACCATGCATCAGCAAGGAGGCGCGCCATGTCCGAGACCATCAAACTGACCCTGAACGGCAAGGAAGTTGAAGCCGAGAAAGGCATGACCCTTTGGGAAGTGGCCAATGGCCGGGGTCTGACGATTCCGCACCTGTGTCACAAGCCTGCGCCGGGGTACAAGCCGGACGGAAACTGCCGGGCCTGCATGGTCGAGGTGGAAGGCGAGCGCACGCTTGTGGCCTCCTGCATTCGCGAGGCCGCCGATGGCATGGTGGTGACCACGGATTCGGCGCGTGCCGAAACCTCGCGCAAGATGGTGATGGAGCTTTTGCTGGCCGACCAGCCCGAGCGCGATACCTCGCATGACCAATCGAGCCACCTGTGGGATATGGCCGAGCTGAACGGTGTCACGGAAAGCCGCTTTCCCAAGCTGGAACAGGACCGCGTGCCGCTTCTGGATGACAGCCATGTGGCGATGCGTGTCAATCTGGACGCCTGCATTCAGTGTAATCTTTGCGTGCGCGCCTGCCGCGATGTGCAGGTCAACGACGTGATCGGCATGGCGGGCCGGGGGCATGATGCCTATCCGGTCTTCGATTTCGACGATCCGATGGGCGCCAGCACCTGTGTCGCCTGTGGCGAATGTGTGCAGGCCTGCCCGACCGGGGCCTTGATGCCCGCCACGGTGGTGGATGAGGCGCAAGTCGGCGACAGCGCCGATTATGACAGCGAAGTCGATAGTGTTTGTCCGTTCTGTGGCGTGGGTTGTCAGGTGAGCCTCAAGGTCAAGGACGGTAAGGTGAAATACGTCGAGGGGATCAATGGCCCCGCGAACGAAGGCCGCCTTTGTGTGAAGGGGCGCTTTGGCTTTGACTACATCCACCACGATCACCGCCTGACCAAGCCGCTCATTCGGCGCGAGGATGCGCCGGACAAGGGGCTGAACGTGGACCCGGGCAACTGGCAGCAGTTCTTCCGCGAGGCGGAGTGGGACGAGGCGCTGGATCTGGCCGCCGGTGGGCTGAAACGCCTGAAGGATGAGCATGGCGGCAAGTCGGTGGCGGGCTTCGGCAGTGCCAAATGCACCAACGAAGAGGCGTACCTCTTCCAGAAATTCATCCGGCAGGGCTTTGGCCACAACAACGTCGATCACTGCACGCGGCTGTGCCATGCGTCGTCGGTTGCCGCGCTGATGGAGAACGTCGGCTCGGGCGCTGTGACGGCCACCTTCAACGAGATTGAGAACGCCGATGTGGCGATCGTGATCGGGGCCAACCCGATTGAAAACCACCCCGTCGCCGCGACCTATTTCAAGCAGTTCACCAAGCGTGGTGGCAAGCTGATTGTCATGGACCCGCGGGGTGTGGGCTTGCGCCGGTTCGCGACGCATATGTTGCAGTTCAAGCCGGGGGCGGATGTTTCGATGCTCAACGCGATCATGCATGTGATCGTCGAAGAGGGGCTCTACGACCAGCAATATATCGAGGCCTTCACCGAGAACTGGGAGGCCGAGAAAGAGCATCTGGCGCAGTTCCCGCCTGAAAAGATGCAAGAGTTGTGTGGCATCCCCGCCGAGACCCTGCGGCAGGTGGCGCGCGATTTTGCAGGTGCCAAGGCCGCGATGATCTTCTGGGGGATGGGCGTGAGCCAGCACATCCACGGCACCGATAACTCGCGCTGCCTGATTTCGCTGGCGCTGATGACGGGGCAGGTGGGCCGCCCGGGTGCGGGCCTGCACCCGCTGCGGGGTCAGAACAACGTGCAAGGCGCCTCGGACGCGGGGCTTATCCCGATGTTCCTGCCCGATTACCAATCGGTGACCGACGATGGCGTGCGCAATGCCTTTACCGAGGTCTGGAACTCGGGCGACTTCTCGGATGAGAAGGGCCTGACGGTGACCGAGATCATGGATGCGGTGCACGATGATCAGATCAAGGGGATGTATATCCTTGGCGAAAACCCGGCGATGTCGGACCCGGATGTGGAGCATGCGCGTGATGCGCTGGCCAAGCTGGAGCATCTGGTGGTGCAGGATATCTTCATCACCGAAACGGCGAATTATGCCGATGTGATCCTGCCCGCCTCGGCCTTCTATGAAAAATCCGGCACGGTGACCAATACCAACCGTCAGGTGCAGATGGGACGCCCGGCGGTCACCCCCCCGGGTGAGGCACGTGAGGATTGGGCGATCACGGTGGAGCTGGCCAATCGGATGGGCCTGCAATGGGGCTATGACAGCCCGGCGGATGTCTTTGCCGAGATGAAGCTGAACATGAAATCGCTCAACAACATCTCGTGGGACCGGTTGGAGCGTGAAAACGCCGTAACTTACCCCTGCCATGATCCGGAAGGCCCCGGCGAGCCGGTGGTCTTTGGCGATGGCTTCCCGCGGCCCGAAGGGCGCGCGCGGTTTACACCCGCCAGCGTCATCCCGCCCGATGACCTGCCCGATGCCGATTACCCGATGGTTCTGACCACGGGGCGGCAATTGGAGCATTGGCACACCGGGTCGATGACGCGGCGCGCCAGTGTCTTGGATGCGGTGGAGCCCGAAGCGAACTGTTCGTTGCACCCTTCGACCCTGCGCAAACTGGGCGTGGAGCCGGGCGGTATGGTGCGCCTGACCACCAAGCGCGGGAGCGTCAATGTCATGGCCCGCGCCGACCGGGCCATTGCGCCGGATATGGTTTTCCTGCCCTTTGCCTACGTGGAGGCGGCGGCCAATATCCTGACCAATCCAGCGCTGGATCCCTATGGCAAGATCCCCGAGTTCAAATACTCGGCGGTCCGGGTTGAGGCGGCAGACGGGCAAGTGGCGGCGGAATAACCTGCCGCTTGGCGCTTTTGGCCACTGTCGGATGCCTCCGGCGGGAGTATTTGGGGAAAGATGAAGAGGTTTTGCCTTTAGACTTCATCTTTCTGAAAATACTCCGGGGGAGTCGCCCGCAGGGCGGCGGGGGCAGCGCCCCCAACCCGGGCGCGCCGCAGGGCGCGCAACACCCGTCAGGTCCAGTTCACATCGCCCAGAAAAATATAGCCCGCGCCGTAGATCGTTTTGATCAGACGCGGGTTTTTCGGGTCTTCGCGTAGTTTGGTGCGCAGGCGCGAGATGCGCACGTCCATGGCCCTGTCAAAACTCTCGCCCGCCGCGCCGCCAAGCGCCTCTTGCATGGCGTTTCGCGAGATCAGGCGCTTGGGGCGTTCGAGAAACAGGCGCAACACTTCGCCTTCGGCGTGGGAAAAGGGCGTTTCGGCACCGGTGTCATCCTCAAGCACATAACGGTCGAAATGGGCGGTCCAGCCGTTGAAGCGGGCGGTTTCGCCGGTTTGGGGTGTGGCACTTTCGCGGCGCAGGCGGGCGCGGATGCGGGCCACCACCTCGGCTGGATCAAAAGGTTTGATGATGTAGTCATCGGCCCCAAGTTCCAGCCCGGTGATCTTGTCCTGCACCTCGGCGCGGCCCGAGATGATGATAACGGTGGCCCCCTGTTCAAGCGCCAGCCGATGAACCAGCGTCAGCCCGTCCCGGTCGGGCAGCGACAGGTCCACAAGGCAGACATCGGGGGCGGCGTTGCGCAGGGCGGCTTCGAATTCGGTCGCGCGGCCGAAGGCCATGGTTTGAAAACCGGCTTCCTCCAGCGCGTCGGCCAGCATCGTGCGGATGGCGGGTTCATCGTCTAGGATTGTGACAAGCGGCTGTGTCATGGCGTGGCATCCGGGTTGAGGAAGGCATCGAGGCGTGTGGCATCGAATGGTTTTCGCAGCACCGGTGCGGATTTGCAGGCTGCGTCATAAAGCGGGTCGCCAGGTGGTAACGAGGTCATCAGGTACGCCGGGCAATGCCCCTTGGGCAGGGATTGGATCAGGTCGAGGCCGGTCTTGTCGCCTTCCAGCGAGATATCGGACAGGAGTGCGGAAATCTGGGGTAAATCGTCAAGCAGGGCCAGCGCCTCATCCGCCGAGCTGGCTTCGATCACCGTATGGCCGCGGTTGCGGAGCATGTCGCGGATGGTGTCGCGCAAATCGGGGCTGTCTTCCACGAGCAATACCATGCCAGTGGTGTCCACCGTGCCGGCCAGACGCATGGGTAAGCGAAGCGAGACACGCCCGCCGGTGTCGGTATTCGAGAGTTTCACGCGGCCACCGGCGAGTTTGGTCATGTCGTAGACCATCGACAGGCCAAGCCCGGAGCCTTCGCCGCCCTTGGTGGTGTAGAAGGGATCAAGCGCATGACTCAGGGCTGATTTGGAAAACCCCGGCCCGGTATCGGTGACGGTGAACTCGATCCAGGTGTCTTGCAGGCAGGCGGTGGTCAAGGTGATCGCACCCTGTGGGCCTACCGCGTCGCGGGCGTTGATCACGAGGTTCAGCAGCGAATCCTGCAACATGCCCGCATCCAGAAGATACCGTCCGGGATGCGCGAGGTTGTTGATGGTGAAATGCACCTGTTCGGGCAGGGTGGAACGGGCCAAGGTTTCGAGGTCTGCCAAAAAGGCGCGCAGATCGGTGGCGGCGGGCGTGTGTTCGCGCGGGCCGGTCATATCGGCGATCCGGTTGAGCAAACCACCGCCGCGCCGCGCCGCGCCGAGGGTGGCGGTGATCAGGGTATCGGCCTCTTCGCCCAGATCCATGCGTTGCAATTTCGACTGCATGCCGAGGATGATGGTGAGCAGGTTGGAGAAATCATGTGCCAGACCGCTGGTCAGTTGCGCGGCCATTTCCCGGCGGCGGGTTTGTTGCAGGACCGAGCGGGTTTGCGCCTCTTCGGTGATATCCATCGAAAGGATATAGACGCCGCCCTGGGTGTCTTCGGGGGTGAAGGCCACGCGAATGCGGCGCGAGCTTGGTTCATGCGTGAACTCAAAAACCGATGCTTTGCCGCGGAAGGCATCTTCGAGATAGGGTTCGATCGCGGCATAGGGTTTCGGCCCCAGTGCCTCGTCGATGGGAACCCCGATGATGTCCGATTTGCTGCCGGGCATGACCGCGCTGAGCCGCCGGTTGGAATAGGTATAGCGCCGGTCGGCGCCGACGTGCGCGATATGCGCGGGCATCATTTCGGTTGTCAGGCGGGTGCGGGCCTCGGAGGCGGTGAGCTGTCGCTTGGTTTCTTCCAGCGCGGTGATGGTGGCCGAAAGCTCGCGGTTGGTGGCGGCCAGTTCCTCGGAATAGGTGAGGAGTTGGCCCGAGAGTTCCTCGGACCGGGCGCGCAGCAGGCTCTCTTGCCGCTTGGTGCGGGTGATGTCGGTATAAACGGTGACCCAGCCGCCTTGCGGAAGGGGCGTGCCTTCGACGCTGATGATGTGGCCGTTGGCGCGGGTGCGTTCCATGTAGTGCGGTTCGAACGCGCGGGCCTGTTCGACTCGGGTACGCACGAAGTCGTCGAAGTCGGTCACCTCGCCATAATCGCCGCGTTCGGCCAGAAACCGGATGGTATCGGCGAAGGAGGCCCCCGGCGTTACAAGGTGGTCGGGGAGATCGAACATTTCCTGGAAGCGGTGATTGCAGACGGCCAGTTGCAGGTTCGCGTCATAGATCGAAATGGCCTGCTGAATCAGGTTCAGGCCTGCACTGGTCATCTCTTGCCGGGTGCGGTCGATGCTATCCATGGTCACGGCCTCGGCCCGCTTCGCCATGATGGATGGCCCAATGGATTGCCTCTTCCAGCCGGTCGTCGCCCCAGAAGAGTTCGGAGGCAACCGTGAAACTCGGGGCCCCGAAGAGGCCGCGGGCGCTGGCCTCTTCGGTGGTATGGCGCAGGGCCAGTTTGTTGTCGTCCTCGACGGCGCCGTCAATGAGGCCGTCGGGCAGGCCGGATTGCGCCAGGCAATCCGTTATGACGGCGGTTTGCGAGATGTCGTGGCCCTGACCGAATTCGGCGGAAAAGACCGCCTGGCAGAAAGCGACCCCCTGACTGGTTTGCAAGGCCAATTGCGCCACGCGTGCCGCCAGCACGCTGTTTTGCGGGAAGCTGTCGGACCACACCAATGGCAGGCCGAGCGCCTGCGTGCGACGCTCCATGTCGCGCCACATGTATTTGCCCTTGGCCGGGTAGATGAGGAACGGCGAGGTGGTCCAGCCCTGTGCGGCAAAGATTGGCCCCAAAAGGAACGGGCGCCAGACCACATCGACGCCGGCCTTCTGCGCAAGGCCGGGCAAGCGCATCGCGCTGAGGTACGAATAGGTTGATGCGAAGTCGAACCAGAATTCGAGCTTTGGCCGGGTCATGCGCGCCTCGGATTGCGGAGTGGGTATGACAGGTTTCCGGTCCGCCGGGCAGAGTGTCAAGCGCCGGGGCTACGCTGTTACAATTCGAAAGGTTTGCGAAAACATCAGGAAAAAGTTGACGGCGAGATTTTGTCCAGCACCCTTAGGGGGCACAAGAATCGCCTTGCTCAAGGGCGCATGGTTCGCTCGGCGGACAATGGGAGGAGAAAACTTGGTACAGTCGTCTCAGGCGGCGGAAGGGCTTGCGTCCATTCCGGCGCTATTGCAACGCAACGCCACGCAATTTGCGTCGAAAATGGCGTATCGCGAAAAAGAATACGGCATCTGGCAGTGCTGGACCTGGGCGGAAACCGAGAAAGAGATCGAGGCGCTTGCGCTTGGCTTCATCAATCTTGGTATCAAGGAGGGCGATTTCGTCGCCGTGATCGGGCGCAACCGACCGCATTTCTATTGGTCGATGGTCGCCGCGCAGTCGGTTGGGGCAATCCCGGTGCCGCTGTATCAAGACGCGGCTGCCGAAGAGATGGCCTATGTGATGGACCACTGCGGCGCGCGGTTTGCGATTGTCGAGGACCAGGAGCAGGTTGATAAGCTGATCGAGATTCAGGACGACCTGCATCAGTTCGAGCACATGATCTACGTCGACCCTCGGGGCCTTCGGAAATACGATCACCACAAGTTGCACACCTTCACCGGCATTCAGGAGCAGGGGCGCGCGGCCTATTGGGAGTTTATCGAGGACCTCAAGGCGCGGCGTGAGAAGCTGACTTACGACAGCATTTGCGTGATGCTTTACACCTCGGGGACGACGGGCAAGCCCAAGGGCGTCGTCCTGTCGAACCGCAATATCATCGAGGCGTCGAAATCCTCGGCCGAGTTCGACAACCTGAACAAGGATGACGAAGTTCTGGCCTATCTGCCGATGGCATGGGTGGGCGATTTCATCTTCTCGATCGGGCAGGCCTATTGGACGGGCTTTTGCGTGAACTGCCCGGAAAGCGCCGACACGATGCAGACCGATCTGCGCGAGATCGGGCCGACCTATTACTTTGCCCCGCCGCGGGTGTTCGAGACTCAGCTGACCAACGTGATGATCCGGATGGAGGATGCGGGCCGTTTCAAGAAATGGCTGTTCGATCATTTCATGGCGCATGCCCGCAAGGTTGGGCCGGCCATTCTTGATGGCAAGCCCGTGGGGGGCTGGGACCGGTTCAAGTATGCTTTGGGCAATATGTTCGTTTATGGCCCGCTCAAGGACACGCTTGGGTTTGGCAACGTGCGGGTTGGTTACACGGCTGGTGAAGCGATCGGGCCCGAGATTTTCGAATTCTACCGGTCGCTCGGCATCAACCTGAAGCAGCTTTATGGCCAGACCGAGGCCAGCGTTTTCATCACCGTGCAGCCGGATGGCGAGGTGCGCAACGATACGGTGGGTGTTCCGGCCCCCGGTGTCGAGATCAGGATCGACGAGTCGGGCGAGGTCTTCTATCGGAGTGCGGGGACGTTCGAGTATTATTACAAGAACGAGGAAAGCACCAAGAAGACCAAGGACCCGGAAGGCTGGGTCGCCACCGGTGATGCGGGGTTCTTCGAGGAAGGCACCGGCCACCTGCGGATCATCGACCGTGCCAAGGATGTGGGCAAGATGGCCGATGGACGGATGTTTGCGCCCAAGTATGTGGAAAACAAGCTCAAGTTCTTCCCGAACATCCTGGAAGCCGTGGTGTTCGGCAACCAGCGCGAGCAATGCACGGCCTTTATCAACATCGACCTGACGGCAGTGGGCAACTGGGCCGAGCGCAACAACATCGGCTATGCCTCGTATCAGGAATTGGCCGGGCATCCGCGCGTTCTTGAAACCATCAAAGAGCATGTCGAAGAGGTGAACCGCAGCCTTGCCGAGGACCCTATGCTGGCCCATTGCCAGGTGCATCGTTTCCTTGTGCTGCACAAGGAACTGGACGCCGACGATGGCGAAATGACCCGCACCCGCAAGGTGCGCCGTGGTGTGATTGCCGAGAAGTTCGAGGACCTGCTGGGCGCGCTTTATGACGGGTCAGGCGAAATCTACACCACGACCGAAGTGACCTATGAGGATGGCCGCAAGGGCAGCATCAGTGCGACGTTGCAGATCGTCGACGCAAAGGTGGTGCCGGTGGAGGCCCCGGGCAAGGTGGCGGCGGAATGATGGAATCACGCGCGCAACACTCATCAGGCCTGACGGCCTTCTTCGTGAAGAAAGGCCCATGGGCCTTGATGAACGCACCCCGGCTGAAGGAGAGAACAGATGCTTGATGCCTCAGAAGGGTATACCACCGAGGATGGCCGCAAGATCGGCGGGGTGGTGATGGAGATGAAAAACATCACGCTGCGCTTTGGCGGGGTGGTGGCGATCAAGGATATCAGTTTTGATATTCGCGAGGGCGAAATCCGCGCCATCATTGGCCCGAACGGGGCCGGGAAATCCTCGATGCTGAACGTCATCAGCGGATTTTATAACCCGCAGGAGGGGCAGGTTTTCTACAAGGGGGACCTGCGCCCGCCGATGAAGCCCTATCAGGTGGCACGCCAAGGGATCGCACGGACCTTCCAGAATATTGCCTTGTTCGATGGCATGTCGGTGCTGGACAACATCATGACCGGCCGCATTCGGCAGATGGAGGCGGGACTTTTCGCGCAGGCCATTTGGAAGGGCAAGGCCGAGCGCGAAGAAGTGGAAAACCGCGAGGCCGTTGAAAAGATTATTGATTTCCTTGAGATTCAGCACATCCGAAAGACCCCGGTTGGCCGCTTGCCCTATGGTTTGAAAAAACGGGTGGAGCTCGCCCGGGCGCTTGCCGCCGAGCCGTCGATCCTGCTGCTGGATGAGCCGATGGCGGGGATGAACGTCGAGGAAAAAGAGGACATGAGCCGCTTTATTCTAGACGTGAACGACGAGTTCGGCACCACGATTGCCCTGATTGAGCACGACATGGGCGTGGTCATGGACCTGTCCGACCGGGTGGTCGTGATGGATTATGGCAAGAAGATCGGTGACGGCACACCGGACGAAGTGCGCAGCAATCAGGCGGTGATCGACGCCTATCTGGGGGTGGCGCATGACTGATTTCCAAACACCCGTCCCGGGCCTGTCCCGGGACCTCAACTGGCGAGAGGCTCCGGGTCAGGCCCGGAGCGTGGGGACGCAAAAGGAGGCGCATCATGCCTGAACAGCTACTTTGGGGAATGGAGGTCTTCCTGAACGGCCTCATGGCTGGGGTTCTGTATGCGCTGGTTGCGCTGGGCTTCGTCCTGATTTTCAAGGCCTCGGGGATCTTCAATTTCAGTCAGGGCGTGATGGCGCTCTTCGCGGCGCTGACGCTGGTGGGCATCATGGAGGGGCAGGTGCCGTTCAGCCACCTGATCAACGCGGTGTTCGGTACGGAAATCCACCATTTCGGCTGGCATGTCCCGGCGCTGGCCGCGATCTTGTTGACCATGGTGGTCATGGTTTTGCTGGCCTGGCTGGTGAACCACTTCATTTTCCGACATCTCGTGAACCAGGAGCCGATCATTCTCTTTATGGCCACAATCGGGCTGGCCTATTTCCTGGAAGGATTTGGCGACATCATGTGGGGTGCTGATATCAAGAAGCTGGATGTCGGCCTGCCACAGGGCATCAACGGCACGATCGACGAGGTCACGTACAACCTGTTCGGTTATGGCTTTTTCATCGACAATCTGGACCTCTGGGCGACCTTCATCGCGATCCTGCTGGTTATCGGCCTGGTGCTGTTCGCGCAGTATTCGAAACATGGCCGTGCCATGCGGGCGGTGGCCGACGACCACCAGGCGGCGCTTTCGGTGGGTATCTCGCTCAACTTCATCTGGGTGATGGTGTGGTCGCTGGCCGGGTTCGTTGCCATCGTGGCCGGTATCATGTGGGGCACCAAATCGGGTGTGCAATTCTCGCTGTCGCTTATCGCGCTCAAGGCATTGCCGGTCCTGATGCTTGGCGGCTTCACCTCGATCCCCGGGGCCATCGTGGGCGGCCTGATCATCGGGGTGGGGGAAAAGCTGTTCGAATTCACCTTCGGCGGAATGATGGGTGGCGCGACCGAAAACTGGTTTGCCTATGTTCTGGCGCTGATCGTCCTCGTGTTCCGGCCGCAGGGCCTGTTCGGTGAGAAGATCATCGAGAGGGTGTAGCGATGCATAAGCTGATTGCCATTGCCAATGTCATCGCCTGGTCGGGCTTCTGGGCCTTTGGTTACCTCGCTCTTACGGCGGGGGTGGACCAGACCGGGCAGATGGTCACCGCCGCCATTCTCGCCGCGCTCGGCGGTGGGGTGGGAATGCTGGCCTACTTCTGGCTGGTGCGCCATTCGGAGGAAACGGGATATGCCAAGCCCGCAAACCGCGCGGAAAAGCGCGAGGAAGACGAAATTCATGGGGAGGTTCTGTAATGTTCTATCGTGAGGCGGGGGATTTCAAGACCTCCTATGTCGAGGACGGCCAGACCTTCCCGATCAAGTTCGACCGCTACCGGTATTACGCGGTTCTCATCGCGGCTTTTGCCGTGGTGCCCTTTATCATCAATGATTACTGGGTGAACGCCGTCTTTCTGCCGTTCCTGATCTACTCGATCGCGGCGATTGGCCTGAATATCCTTGTGGGCTACTGTGGGCAGGTGTCGCTTGGCACCGGTGGCTTCATGGCTGTCGGGGCTTATGCCTGTTACAAGCTGATGACCGCCTTTCCCGATGTGAACATCCTGTTCCACGTCATCCTGTCGGGCGGCGTGACGGCGGCGGTCTGTGTGCTCTTTGGCCTGCCCAGTTTGCGGATCAAGGGGTTTTACCTTGCCGTTGCCACCTTGGCGGCACAGTTCTTTCTGGTGTGGTTGTTCAACCGCGTGGGGTGGTTTTACAACTACTCGGCCTCGGGGCAGATCAACGCACCTGAGCGGACCGTCTTTGGCGTCCCGGTGACCGGTGCGGAAACAGCGCCCTGGGCCGCGTACCTGTTCTGCCTGGTCTTTACCGTGGCCTGCGCGATCCTTGCGCGGAACCTGACGCGGGGCATGGCGGGCCGCAAGTGGATGGCCATTCGTGACATGGACATCGCCGCCGAGATCATCGGTGTGAACCCGCTGCGCGCGAAGCTGACGGCCTTCATGATTTCGGGCTTTTTCGTCGGCATCGCCGGGGCATTGTTTTTCGCGGTGTACCTTGGCGCTGTCGAGGTTGGGGAGGTCTTTGGCATCAACAAGTCATTCCTTGTCTTGTTCATGGTCATCATCGGCGGGCTTGGCTCGATATTTGGTAGCTTTGCCGGGGCGGCCTTCCTCGTGCTGTTGCCGGTTCTGTTGAAGAACGTGCTGGTGGGCACGCTTGGCTGGCCCACCGATCTGGCCGCGCACCTCGAATTCGTGATCGTGGGGGGCTTGATCATTGTCTTCCTGATCGCCGAACCGCATGGCCTTGCGCAGCTTTGGCGCGTGGCGAAGGAAAAACTGAGGCTTTGGCCCTTCCCGCACTAGGGGCGGGCCTGAGAGGAGAGAATGGATCGGGGGCGCGTAACCCCCGGCGCATCGCAACATCGGAACAACACCAAGGGAGGAAATGAACCGATGAAAAAGACAATCTTTGGCGCAGCCGTGGCGGCCGTGATGGCCGCAGCCCCGGCGCTGGCGGATCTGACGATCGTCGATACCAGCTATCGCACCGGGCCTTATGCCGCGAACGGGATCCCGTTCTCGGACGGCTATCAGGATTACTTCACCCTGCTGAATGAACGCGATGGCGGCATCGGCGGTGAGATGATCAACCTCGTGGAATGCGAGACCGGCTATAACACCGAGAAGGGTGTGGAATGCTACGAGTCGACCAAGGGCGAAGGCGCACTTGTGTATCAGCCGCTGTCGACCGGCATCACCTATCAGCTGATCCCGAAAGCGACGGCTGATGGTATCCCGCTTCACACCATGGGTTATGGCCGGACTTCGGCCAAGAACGGTAAGGTCTTCGAGTGGGTCTTCAACTATCCCGCCAACTACTGGGACGGGGCGAGCCACGCCATCACCCACATTCTGGACCAGAACGATGGTGACATCAGCGGGAAGACCATCGCGCTTGTCTATCACAACTCTGCCTACGGCAAGGAGCCGATCCGGACCCTCGAAGGTCTGGCGGAAAAGCACGGGTTTGACCTGACCCTGCTGCCCGTCGATCACCCCGGTCAGGAGCAAAAATCGCAGTGGCTGCAAATCCGTCGTGAGAAGCCCGACAACGTGATTATGTGGGGCTGGGGTGTGATGAACCAGGTGGCCATCCAGGAAGCTGTGAACATCCGTTACCCGATGGAGAATTTCATCGGTGTCTGGTGGTCGGGTTCGGAGAACGACGTGAAAGCGGCGGGCGACCGTGCCGATGGCTACAAGGCGCTGACCTTCCACAACATCGGCAGCGATTACCCGATCTATGACGACATCCAGACGCATGTTGTCGAGACCGGCAATGCCGCCGGTGCGGGTGATCAGATCGGCACGGTGCTTTATAACCGTGGCATGTATGCCGCGATGCTGGCTGCCGAAGCGATCAAGACTGCGCAGGAAATCCACGGTACCGCGGCCATTACCTCGGCCCAGATGCGGGACGGCATGGAAAACCTTGAGATCACCGAAGAGAAGATGGCCGCGCTTGGCCTTCCGAACTTTGGCCCCGAGTTCAAGGTGACCTGCGAGAACCACGGCGGAAACGGCTTTGGTGCCGTGTCGCAGTGGGATGCGGAGGCTGGCGAGTTCAAGCTGATCACCGAGTATTTCCAGTCTGATCAGGAAATCCTTCAGCCGCTTATCGCTGCGGATAGCCAGGCGTTTGCCGAGGAAAACGACATCGAAATGCGTTGCAATTGATTTGATTGCGACGACACCGGGCGCGGCGGGATGGCTGCCGCGCCCATCACAGACACACGAGGGCCCCGATATCCGGGACCGTGACGGAGAATTCCCATGCTCGACGCAGGACGCACCGAAGAGAAGCTGCTGGAGATCAACAATATCGAGGTGATCTATAACCACGTGATCCTTGTGCTGAAGGGCGTCAGCCTGAGCGTGCCCAAGGGCGGGATCACCGCGCTATTGGGCGGTAATGGCGCGGGCAAGACGACGACACTCAAGTCGATTTCCAACCTTCTGAAATCGGAACGCGGCGAGGTGACGAAAGGCTCGATCACTTATCGCGGTGAGCGGATTCAGGACTTGGTTCCGTCTGATCTGGTGAAAAAGGGCGTCATCCAGGTGATGGAAGGGCGGCATTGCTTCGAACACCTGACTGTCGAGGAAAACCTGTTGACGGGTGCCTATACCCGCGGGTCGAGCCGCGGCGAGATCGATGCCGACCTGAACATGGTTTACGACTATTTCCCGCGTCTCAAGGAGCGCCGCAAATCACAGGCGGGCTATACCTCGGGCGGGGAACAGCAAATGGTCGCGATTGGCCGCGCACTGATGAGCCGTCCCGAGACGATCCTTCTGGACGAACCCAGCATGGGGCTTGCGCCTCAGTTGGTGGAGCAAATCTTCAATATCGTCAAATCGCTCAACGAGGAGGAGGGCTATACCTTCCTGCTGGCCGAGCAGAACACCAATGTCGCCCTGCGCTTTGCGCACTACGGCTATATCCTTGAATCGGGCCGCGTGGTGATGGATGGTCCGGCCAAGGACTTGCGCGAGAACCCGGATGTGAAGGAATTCTACCTGGGTGTCTCGGAGGAGGGCCGGAAATCATTCCGCGACGTTCGTAGCTATCGCCGCCGCAAGCGGTGGCTGAGCTGAGGATTTCACCCTTGGGTCAGGTCTTTTCTCATTTCACCGATCAGGGCGATCGCCTCGTCCCGCGTGTTGCGGATGTTGGGGCGGAAGCCTTGGGTTTCGGCGCGCAGGCGAATGTCGGCCTCGGTTTCCGAACCGGCGGCGAAGCGGGCGGTCCCAAGCGAGGCGGCCTCGTTCAGCCGCTTGCCGCGCAGGGCGTATTGGACCCAGGCTCCGGGCAGGATTTCGCAGCCGTTGAGGTTGACGAGGAAGAACCACTTGCGATCCGTCGCAATGATCCTGTCTTGGATGAAGTCATAAAAGTCATCGACATCGCGGCTGTGGTGGAAGGTGAAATGCGAGAAGTCCACCTCCATGATGAGAGTATCTTCATCAAACGACAGGCGGCGGACGAAATCGGCGGTGACGTAATTGGGGTCATGCACGATGCGCTTGCGCCGTTTGCTGGGCAAGTCGCGCAGCCGCGCGAGGGCGCTGTCACGATCCGAGAAGAGGTTGGGGTCAAACGCTTCGGTGTTGGCGGCGCGTTCGATCTGGCGGCGGGTTTCTTCGGAGGCGTCAAAGCGGACCGAGCCCATGGAGTGAGACAGGTTGAGCGCACGCCCTCGCCGCGAGTAGGCGGTCCAGGCCTCGGGGTCGATGCGGGTGCCGTTGAGGTTTACCAGAAAAAACCAGAGGTCTTCGCCGGTTTGCGCAATGCGGTCTTCAAGGCGATCGTAAAAGCGGTTGACGGTCTGTGTGTCGTGAAAGTGGAAGTTGGAAAAGTTGGCTTCCATGATCTGGTCGGCGTCGTGAAAAGATATGCGAGCGTCAAGATCGGTATCGGAAATAGCTGTCTGCGTTTGTGTCATGGTGGGCACCTCCTTGGCCAACCGCTGCGCGCAAGGCGGTATACAAAAGTTCACAGAACATGCGCCTATTCGGCGCCTCACAGCAACTGGTCAAGCTGTCGCAACGTAAAGCAGAGTGGCGCTTGGGGGATGAAGGTATGAGCAAGTACTTCGACAATCTGGAAAATCGGAGCGCGGATGAGCGTGCCGCGGGTATCGGCAAAGCGTTGCCTGAGCAAATCGAACGCGCCAAGGGTCTGGCCGGTTATGGTGATCGTTTGAAGGCGGTTGATGCGGCGGATGTGAAAACCGTGGCGGACTTGGCGGCGCTTCCGGTGCTGCGCAAATCCGACCTTGGCCAAGCGCAGGGGGCATCGGCCCCCTTCGGTGGGCTGACCACGCGGGCGGCTTCGCAATTTGCGCATGTTTTCCAATCGCCTGGCCCGATTTACGAACCGGGCGGCGATAGCCATGACTGGTGGCGCATGGGCCGGTTTTTGCATGCCTGCGGCGTCGGCAAGGGCGATATTGTGCAGAACTGTTTTGGCTATCACCTGACGCCGGCGGGGATGATTTTCGAGAATGGTGCGCGGGCGGTTGGCGCGGCTGTTTTGCCCGCCGGGACGGGCCAGACCGAGCTTCAGGCGCGGGCGGCACATGATATTGGCGTGACCGCCTATGCCGGGACGCCGGATTACCTGAAGATCATTCTGGATAAGGCCGACGAGATGGGCCTTTCGCTTGGAATTACCAAGGCCGCTGTGGGCGGTGGGGCGCTGTTCCCGTCGCTCAGGCAGGAATATGCAGACAGGGGAATCGCCTGTTTGCAGTGCTATGCCACCGCCGATTTGGGCAATATCGCCTATGAAAGCGAGGCGCAGGAGGGGTTGATCATCGACGAGGGGGTGATCGTTGAGATCGTGACGCCCGGCACCGGTGACCCTGTGGCCCCCGGCGAGGTGGGCGAGGTGGTTGTGACCACGTTGAACCCCGACTATCCGCTTATCCGCTTTGCCACGGGTGATCTGAGCGCGATCATGGAGGGCGAAAGCCCCTGTGGACGGACCAATACCCGCATCAAGGGTTGGATGGGCCGGGCGGATCAGACCACCAAGATCAAGGGCATGTTCGTGCGACCCGAGCAGGTGGCGGCGCTTGTCGCCAAGCATGCCGAGATTGCCAAGGCGCGGGTCATTGCCAGCCGCGAGGGCGAGATGGACGTCATGACCGTGCAGATCGAGGCCGAGGGCGGCGATGCCGATGGCTATGCCGGGTCGGTGGCCGATGCCCTGAAGCTGAAAGGCAAGATCGAGGTCGTGGCCCCCGGGAGCTTGCCCAATGACGGCAAGGTGATCGAGGATCAGCGCAGCTACGACTGAGCCGGAAAAACGTTTAATTAGAAACGGTTGGCTTCGTAGGGCGTCATGTCGATATTGGGGTGTCGACCGCTAAGGCGGTCGGCCAGAAGGCGGCCCGTTTTGGGGCCAGCCGTGAGGCCGATATGCTGATGGCCGAAGGCGGCGTGGACCCCGGTTTGGCCGATTTCCCCGATCAAGGGCAGGCTGTCGGGGGTGGAGGGGCGAAAGCCCATCCATTCCTCGGTATGGCTGTAGGTGAGGTTTGGGAAGACGCGTTTGGCGTGCTTGTGAATAAGGGCGAGGGGGGCCTTGGAGGGGCCTTTTTCGATCCCGCCCAGTTCCACCGTTCCGGCGCAGCGCAACCCGTTTTCCATGGGGTTCACGGCGAATTTTCCCTTGGCCACCATCATCGGGTTACGGACCATTTGCGAGGGGTTGGAAAAATGCAGGTGATAGCCGCGCTCGGCCTCAAGCGGCACCTTGAGGCCCAGCTTGCGCAGGAGGGGTTTGGACCAGATGCCAGCGGCCATCACGGCGGCGTCGCAGGGCAGCGGGCCGGTATCGGTTTCCACTTGCGTCACGCGGCCATTTTCCAAAGTGATATCAGTGACTTCGGAGCGGGCGTATGTGCCACCCTCGTCCTCCAGAACGCGCGCCAGATCCTCCATGTAGGCGCCGGGATTGAGGATATGGCCGTGGCCTTTGAGGGTGGCGAGGCATTGGATAGTTGGACCCAGGATCGGTTCGACCTCTTGTACGGCGGGGCCTTCATGCACTTCTGGGATGAACCCGGCCTCGCGCTTATAATCCCAACTGAGCTTATCGGCCTCAAAATCTGCTTTGGATTCATAGGCATAGCTGAAATCGCTGCTGGCGATCCAGCGTTCGGCGCGGGTGCCGCGCGTCAGGGCACGGTGTTGGTCGAGGCTATCGGTGAGAAGCGGAATCAGGCTTTCGACCATGTGATCGCAGTTGCGCGATTGGGCGGCAAAGCGTGCCAGCCACGGCAACATGCGCGGCAGGTAGGACCATTGCATGAAAAGCGGTGAGCCGGGATTTGCGAGGTATTTCAAGCCGGTAGTGATGATATCGGGCGTGTTGACCGGCACCACGGCCCATTGCGCCAAAAGCCCCGCGTTGCCGAAGGAGGCCCCGGCGCCGGGGTGGTCGCGGTCAACCAGCGTGACCTCATGACCCGCGCGGCGCAGCCAGATGGCGGAACTGAGCCCACAGATGCCTGCGCCTATGACGACGATGTTTTGCGGGTGTGCCATGGGGACCTCGGGGTGCTGTTCTGGGGTATCTAAACGAAGGTTCTGGATGGCGGCAAGCCGGGAGCTGCGAATCGGGGGTAAGCCCTTGGGTTAACGATAAAAACCCCGGACTGCATCACGTCGGCATAACGTCGGTATCGCGTCGGTATTTTTCTCTGCGACCCCGCAGGTTAACAGAGCGCGCGGTGAGAAACGTACGAAACCTACGTGAGTTTCGTACGGTCCGGCGGTGCGTGCTCATCAGCCCTGACGGGCTTCTTCGCGGAGGGTATCTGTGTGAAGGTCAGTGATGCGGGAGGGCGAGGTCGTGGTCTCCCGCGCAAGCAATGACTGCTGTCAGGCCCGACCCGTAGAAAGCGCCCTGTGGGCCGATTGGTTGGAGCGGCCCTTCGCGCATGGCAAGTCGCGTGACCGAAGTGCGGACGGAGTGGACGTTCATCAAGCGTGACAAGCCGCGACAGCGACGGGCCGCGGCGCGGCGATCCAACGCTGGCTTG
>NZ_CAJXNN010000026.1 GCF_913057115.1 uncultured Roseovarius sp. | reverse complement strand
TCACGGGCCACGGCCTTGATGTCGATGATGCCGTCATAGATTTCCGGCACTTCCATCTTGAAGAGTTCCGCCATGAACTCCGGCGCGGTGCGGCTCAGGAAAATCTGTGGGCCTCGGGCCTCGCGGCGCACATCCTTGATGTAGCAGCGGATACGGTCATTCGGGCGATAGCTTTCGCGGCCGATCTTTTCGTTGCGGCGCAGGATGGCTTCGCCACGGCCTACATCGACGATGACGTTGCCGTATTCCTCGCGCTTGACCTGACCGTTGATGATGGTGCCGACACGATCCTGGAATTCTTCGAACTGACGGTCACGCTCGGCCTCGCGGACCTTTTGCAGGATCACCTGCTTGGCCGATTGCGCGGCGATCCGGCCCATATCGACGGGCGGCACTTCTTCGATGAACTGGTCACCGACCTTGGGATCGTCGAGATACTGCTTGGCCTGTTCAACGGTCATCTCGGCCTGATAGTTTTCAACCTCGTCATCTTCGACCACGGTGCGCACGCGGGTAAAGGTGGCGCGGCCTGTCTTACGGTCAATGCTGACGTGAATGTCCATCTCGGCGCCGTAGCGGCTTTTGGCGGCACGGGCGAGGCTTTCTTCCATCGCTTCAATGACGAGCGACGGGTCGATCATCTTTTCGCGGGCCACGGCCTCGGCGGTTTGCAACAGCTCAAGCTGGTTTGCAGAGGTAATTGCCATTTTCAGTCCTCCTCAGACTCGGACCCTGCGGTCTCGATCTCGTCAAATTGGTCTTCTTTCAGGGTGCCCGCATCCTTGCGGGCCTTCAGCATGTCCTTGATCAGCTCATCGGTCAGCACCAGCTTGGCATCGGCCAGCCAATCGAACTGCAGGCCAACGGTGCCTTCTTCGATGTTGATCAACACGTCATTGTCTTCGACCCCGGCCAGAACGCCCTTGAAGCGCTTGCGCCCGTCGATCATCTCGGATGTTTCCAGCTTGGCCTCGTAGCCTTCGAACTCCTCGAAATCCTTGAGGCGGGTCAGGGGCCGGTCAATCCCGGGGCTGGAGACCTCCAGCGTATAGGCATCGGTCAGCGGGTCTTCGACATCCAGAACCGCGCTCACGGCGTTCGAGATATCGGCGCATTGGTCCACTTCGATACCGCCCTCAGGCGTTTCGGCCATGATCTGAAGCGTGTTGGTCTTGCCACCCATCAGACGCACGCGCACCAGTTCAAACCCCATGTCCTCGATGACGGGGGTGATGATCTCGGCCATGCGGCGATCAATGGCTGTCTTGGCGATCAGGTCGTTGCTCATCTGACTTTCAAACACAAAAAAACGGGCGCGCGGCCCGTCGATATTTCCCGGTGGAGCGTCAGGTTTGGACCCCAACGCGCCGCTGTTGAAAGGGGATATACGCTTTGCCGGGTGAGTCTGCAAGGGGCTTGCAGGGCCGAAAACGGCACCGACAGAATACCGACGTTTTACAGACAGTGATTTCTGCGCGTTTTCAGGAGTTTAAGCCCCACGCCCCAGACGATCCATGATCTTCACCAGTTCGGCGCTGATTCCCGGCTCGGACAGGGCGTGCCCGGCGACGGGGATCATCCGCAGGCTGGCCTTGGGCCAGTTCTGCGTCAGGTTCCACGCGGCTTGCGGTGGGCAGATCATATCGTAGCGGCCTTGCACGATTGTGCCGGGGATATCGGCGATCTTGGGGATATCGTGGAGGATTTGGCCATCGCGCTCAAGGAAGCCACCGTTGATGAAGTAATGGTTCTCCAGCCGCGCAAAGGCATGGGCATACTCCGCCGGGCTTTCGAGGGTCGCGCCGCTGGAATGTACCGTGGCCAGCGCATTTTCCCAAGCAGACCAAGCCTTTGCATGGCGGATTTCTTCGGCGCGATTGCCGGAAAACAGCCGCCGGTGATAGGCCGCGATCATATCGTCGCGCTCGTCCTCGGGGATCAACTCGCAAAACCGCGCCCATGTCTCGGGCCAGAACCGCCCAGCGCCGCCGCCATAGAACCAATCCAGTTCGGCACGCGTCATGGTAAAGACCCCGCGCAGCACCAGATGCCGCACCGGGCGGGGGTGTGCTTGCGCATAGATCAGGGCCAGCGTCGCGCCCCAACTGCCGCCGAACACGATCCATTCCTCAATCTTCAGGGTTTTTCGAATACGCTCGATATCCGCGACCAAATCCCATGTGGTATTCGCGTCCACACTGGCATGCGGCTTTGATCGGCCGCAGCCGCGTTGATCGAACAGGATGATTCGATAGACGTTGGGATCAAAATAGCGCCGCATCGCCGGGCTGCATCCGCCACCCGGCCCGCCGTGTAGCACAACCACCGGCATGCCATCCTTGCTACCGGATTGCTCAACATAAATCTCATGACCATCGCCCACATCCATCATGCACCGATCAAAAGGTTCGATCGGCGGGTAAAGATACTGGACTGCGCTCTTTTGGCCTGAGAATTTATCCATGACCGTCCTATATAGAAAGGCCGGACCACATGAGCATATGGAGAGCAGAATGCAAGCCGCTCAAAGCACGATCGATCCAGCCGAGGTTGCCAAGTTCGAGGCCATGGCCGCCGAATGGTGGGACCCGAACGGCAAATTCAAGCCGTTGCACATGCTCAACCCCTGTCGATTGGACTATATCACATCACAGATCGCTGCCGAGTTCGAGCGTGACCTGAACGGCGAAAAACCGTTCTCGGGCCTGCGGATTCTCGACATCGGTTGTGGCGGTGGGCTGCTGTCGGAACCCATGGCGCGGCTGGGGGCCGAGGTGGTGGGCGCCGATGCCGCCGAGCGCAATATTCCAGTCGCCCAAGTGCACGCCGAACAATCCGGCCTGACCATCGACTATCGCCACACCACGGCCGAGGCCATGGCCGAGGCGGGTGAGCAGTTTGACGTCGTTCTGAACATGGAAGTTGTAGAGCACGTGGCCGACCCGCTGGCCTATCTGACCGCTTGTCAGACGCTTTTGAAGCCCGGCGGCCTGCACATTTGTTCCACCATCAACCGCAACGCCAAAAGCTTTGCCATGGCGATTGTGGGGGCCGAATACGTCATGCGGTGGCTGCCCAAGGGCACGCATGAATGGAACAAGTTCATCACCCCGGATGAGCTTTATTCATTGATCGAAAACGCAGGGCTGACGCCGGTGGATCGCAAGGGGTTCGTCTTTAACCCGATCACTTGGCAATGGTCGCTATCGTCCAAGGACCTGAGCGTGAACTACGTCACCGCCAGCGTGAAACCGGCTTAATCGGTTTCCAGTTTTGCGCGCAATTCGCGTAGGACGGGCAGCGTGGTACGCACCTTGTCTTCGCCCACTTCGCGGACCAGTTCGGTTATCATCGGTGTGATCGCCGCAATCGCCGCATCGCGCGCCTGCCTGCCTGCGGGGCTGATGGCCACCATTTTACGGCGGGCATCATCCCAGTCGGGGCGTATATGCACGTAGCCCGCCCATTCCAGTTTGTTCAGGGTGTTGGTCATCGCCCCTCGGGTGACATGAAAACTCTTCGCCAATTGCGCCGGGCTGCGCTCGCCTCCGGCGCGGGCCAAATGGTTGAGAACCGAGAAATGCGAGATTTCCATGCCCTTTGGCAAAACACGGCTCAGCCGGTTCCGGATCAATTGCTCATCCGCCAGTATTTCACTGAACAAGGCGACGGCAAGGGAATTGATCGAAAATTCACTCATTCACGGACCATGGAATTGCGGCGCTTGATGCAGCGACGGGATACGTTGTCGGGCTTGTGACACTTTACCAAGGTCAAGATCAACGTAAATGACACCGGGATCGGTGCCACCATCGGCAATCACCTCACCCCAGGGTGCCACGGCCAGAGAATGCCCATAAGTTTTGCGGGTCTTTCCACGCGTGGCCTTATGCGTACCGGTTTGCGCCGGGGCCAAGACGTAAGACCCGGTTTCAATTGCGCGGGCGCGCAGCAGAACCTCCCAATGGGCCGCCCCCGTTACCTGTGAAAAGGCGGACGGCACGGTAAGGATGTCAGCCCCGGCTTGGGCAAGAGCCCGGTAGAGGTAGGGAAAACGGATGTCGTAACAGACGGTCATGCCGAGTTTGGCAAGGCCGATATCGGCCAATGTCGCAGCCTCACCGGGCCTGTAACCAGCGGATTCGCGGTAGGTTTCGGCCTCGGACACCTGCACGTCGAACATATGGATTTTGTCGTATCGCGCGGTGATCTTACCCTTTGGGTCAATCAGGAAGGACCGATTGGCAAAGCGCCCGTCGGAATCATCGGTTTTCAAGGCGAGCGAGCCGATCAGGAGCCACACGCCATTTTTTTGGGCGGAGTCGCGCAACCCGGCAAGTGTCGGATCATCGGCCTCGTGTCGGAGCACTTCTTTTTGCCGCGTGCGGCTGGCCGAAACACAATTGGTCACTTCGGGGGAAAGGATGAACTTCGCGCCGCCCTTGGCGGCCTGATCCACATAATCGCAGGTGACCGGCAGGTTCTCTACCGGGTCATCGCTGCTGTTCAATTGGATCAGGGCCGCTTTCATCGGGGTTTAGCCTTGCAAAAGCGGGTCCAGCTTGCCGGCCCGTTCAAGCGCGTGAAGCTCATCACAGCCGCCAACATGGGTGTCACCGATGAAGATTTGCGGCACCGTGCGGCCGCCGTTGGCCCGTTGGATCATCTCAGGCTTGCGGCCTGGATCAACCAGCACGTCGATTTCCGAAAAATTGACGCCCTTTTGCTTCAACAAGCGTTTGGCAGCATGACAAAAACCGCAAAGCGGCGAGGTGTAGATCTCGACAGGTTGCATTCTTTCGTTCCCTTAACTCTTTGCAGGGAACTTAGGCGTCCTTGGCCGCGCGTGCCAGTGTCAGTACGTTCACAGAGGCGGCACCGCCGGAAAAACAAGCCTGTGTCGCGGCGGACAAGGTGGCACCGGAGGTCATGACGTCATCCACGATAAGAACCTTGCGCGCCGCCATACGGTGGCCGCGCCGGGGATGGGGCACGATGGCCTGACCGACAGTTGCATGACGCGCATCGAACCCCAGACCGCCAAGGCTTCGGGTACGGTGACGGCGGATCAACAGATCGGGGCAATAGTCGAGGCCGAGTTCTCGGGCGACAGCCTCGGCCAAGAGTGCCGCTTGATTGAATCGGCGTTTGAGCATGCGTGTCCAGTGAAGCGGCACGGGGGCAACCACCATGCGCCGATCAATCAAGGGCACGGCCGCGCGCGCCATCCAAAGCGCCGCCGGGCGCACGATGTCCTGCCTGTCGCTGTATTTGAGCGATAGAACCAGCCTACGGCCTTGATCCTTGTACAAAAGACTCGAGCGGCCTTTTTGCCATGGCCGGGCCATCCGCATACAATCATCGCAGTACTCGGGTTCACCCCGGTCATCACCGGGCAGCGGCACGCCGCAGGCGTCGCAGCACAGCCCGGAAATAAAGGGCGTTTCCCGCCAACACGGACCGCAGAGGCCGAAATCACTATCGACCTGCTCGCCACAAAGGGTGCAGCGCGGCGGATAGACCAGACGCAACGCCGTTTGAAAAGCCCGCGTGCTCACCCTATTGTTCCCCTCATGCAGCAACCCCTGACCGACCGCCCTGCCCTGCTTCGCAACCGCGCCCGCGCCATGACGGCGCCGGCGTTGTTCCTGCACGAGTCCGCAGCGGGTGAGATCAAGGATCGGCTGGGGATGGTTAATAAATCCTTTAACGCCCCTGCCGTGGTGAGCGGATTTCCGAAAGCGTGGCAGGATTGGTTCCCCGATGCGACATGCATTGTGGATGAAGACACCCTTGAGCTTGAAGAAAGCGCGCATGACCTGGTGGTTCACGCTATGTGCCTACATTGGGCCAATGATCCGGTCGGACAGTTGATTCAGGCACGCCGTGCCTTGAAACCCGATGGCCTGTTTCTTGGCATCTTCTTTGGCGGGGAAACCCTGCATGAATTGCGCGCCTCTTTGGCGCAGGCCGAAGCGGATTTGACCGGGGGATTGTCGCCACGCGTAGCCCCGATGGGCGAAATCCGTGACTTGGGTGCGCTTTTGCAGCGGGCCGGTTTTGCCCTTCCGGTGGCCGATTACCTGCCTTTGAAAGCCAGCTACGAATCGCCCCTGCACCTGATGCGGGAGTTGCGGGGCATGGGGGAAACCTCGGCCCTTGCCGCGCGCCCAAGGCATGCCACCCGGCGAAGCGTCATGCTGCGCGCTTGTGAGCTTTATGCAGAAACTTTTGCCAGCCCGGATGGGCGGGTGCCGGCCACGTTCGATTTGATGGTTCTGACAGGCTGGGCCCCGGATGAAAGCCAACCCCAACCCCTGCGCCCCGGCTCGGCCACGGCGCGGCTTGCGGATGCGCTTGGGACGCAAGAAAGCCCTTTGAAAGATTGACGGCAGGGACAGAGCCGTTATTTCACACAATGAAACATGAATATAATGACGAGATTGCCCATGCTTGACGCTAGCACGACTGCCAAGGTTCCCGAGCACGCCAATGCCGATCACCCCGCCATTCCCAAGGCGAAAACCGGGGTTCTTCTGGCCAATCTCGGCACGCCGGATCACTATAGCTATTGGCCGATGCGCCGGTACCTGAACGAATTTCTGTCAGACCGTCGGGTGATTGATTACAGCCCTTGGAAATGGCAGCCGCTTTTGCAGTTGATCATCCTGACCAAGCGGCCCTTTTCCAGTGGCGAGGCCTATAAATCCATCTGGAACGAGGACAAGAACGAAAGCCCCTTGATGACCATCACGCGGGATCAGACCGCCAAGATGGCCGAGCTTATGCACGAGCGTTTCGGCGATCAGGTCATGGTGGATTTCTGCATGCGCTATGGTAATCCTTCGACCAAGTCCAAAGTGCGTAAGATGGTCGAGGCGGGGTGCACGCGTATCCTGTTCTTTCCACTCTATCCACATTACGCGGGCGCAACCTCGGCCACGGCGAACGATCAGTTTTTTCGCGCCTTGATGGACGAAACCTGGCAACCGATCGCGCGTGTCGTCGAGCCCTATTTCGAAAACCCCGACTATATTGAAGCGCTCGCGCAGTCGGTTGAGAAGGCCTATGCCGAGGCAAAGGAGCGCCCCGATATCCTTGTGGTCAGCTATCATGGAATGCCCAAGCGGTACTTGATGCAGGGCGATCCGTATCATTGCCAATGTCAGAAAACTACGCGCCTTTTGAAAGAGCGTTTGGGGTGGGACGACACGCAGATCACCACGACATTCCAATCCGTTTTTGGCCCGGAAGAGTGGCTCAAACCATATACGGTGGATCACGTGGCCGATCTGGCGCGTGAAGGAAAGAAAAAGATTGCCGTCATGGCACCTGCCTTTTCGGCGGATTGCATCGAAACCCTGGAAGAGATCAACGAGGAAATCCGCGAAAGTTTTGAAGAAGCGGGCGGTGAGGAGTTTACCTATATCCCCTGTCTCAACGACGACGACGCCCACATGAAAGCGCTTGCCGGAATTGTCGAAGAGAACTTAAAGGGCTGGCTGGATTGAATAAGGCAATCGGTCAGAAGTAAAAAAGGCAGTGGTGTACCACTGCCTTTTTCAATTGGTCTTTGTGCGACTGATTAGTCAGCAGCAACAACTGCGGCCACGATGGCGAGCAGAACCAGCGGAACCCAAACGCCAGCTGCCGACGAGCTTGCGGTGGTTTCTTCAACAACGACGGGAGCTTCCATCATCGGCTCTTCCATGGTGCCAGCAGAAGCAAAGGTTGCAGCGCCAGTCAGAGCAGCGGCGAGAACGAGTTTTTTCATATTATCCTCCAGATATTGGCCTACCGCGTAGCAACACGGCAGGCACCCAAGACTTACCTCGTGGATTTTTCTAAGCAGCAATCTGTAGGGATTGCAAATGCATCTTGTGGCTAAGACCGCAAGATGCATTGAAGTTTCGTCAAATTAGCAACACTTGAGTACCAACTTTGGTCATCGCGAAAAGCTCGGAGATGTGTTCGTTGTAAAGCCCGATGCAACCATTCGACGACCGGCGCCCGATTTTGCGGGTGTCATGTGTGCCGTGGATCCGATAATAGGTCCAGCTCAGGTAAAGCGCGTGGGTTCCGAGCGGGTTATCCGGGCCGGGCGGGACATACGGCGGCCAATCGGGATTCCGCTTCAGCATCGACGGGGTCGGGCGCCAATCGGGCCCTTCAACCTTGCGAATAACGCGGGTTCGACCGCGGCGCGTCAGGTCTTCGGTCAGCGGCACACTGGAAGGGTACAACTTGTAGGTATTACCGTCTTCCGACCAGTAGTGCAGCGCGCGTGAATCGATATCAACCAGGATCGCGCCGTTCTTCAGATTGGAGAAATATGGTTTCCAATCCAGTGTGCGGAAACTTGAAATGTTACGGCGTACCGAAGTTGTGACATCGCGTTCCATCTCGACCGTTTCGTCGCCCGTAACACTTTGCGCAAAAGCGGGTGACCCGACGGCAGCCGCTGTTGCCGCCATGAAAGCGCGTCGGCTCATGCCGTTTGAGGACTTGATGGCCATGCTCGGACTCCAATCTCGACTATCTGACTTGGGCCGTAATATATGGCGCGAAAGTCGCAGTCGCAATTCAAAGAAACGTTAATCGGCAAAGTCACGCATATGTGGGTTTGAATCGCAACCACGCTTTCGTTACTGCTTACTCCAAGCAACAGCACGGGTGGCAGGCACACATGACACGCATATTGGCACTTCTATTATCGGCTTTGATGGTTCTTTCGGCCTGTGCGACCACACCACCCGAGCCCACACTCGGCCCGGATGGTAAACCACTGCCAAAAGTGTACCGCATCCGGGCAGGTGAAACTGCGACGATCCAATATCGCATGCTGGACTCGGTCAATGCATTGCGCGAAGCCGCGGGCGTGCCGGCTGTACAATTGAACTCGCAACTGACAGCCGCAGCCGCCACGCACTCGCGGGACATGTCGATTCAGAACCGGCCTTGGCATTTCGGCTCGGACGGATCCTCGCCGATCGACCGGGTGCGCCGGGTTGGCTATGACGGGCAGCTTGTGGGCGAGACGATCTCGGAAACCTACGAGACGGAAACCGAAACGCTGGCGGCATGGATGGAAGAGCCGGCCACGCGCAAGGTTATCCTGTCACCGGAGGCCCGCGAAATGGGCTTCTCCTGGCTTCAGGAGGACAACGGTAAAATCTGGTGGACGATGGTCCTGGGACAATAGGGCCAGTGCCTATGGATTAATCGTAATCGGCGTCCCGTTCTTGACCATGGCATAGATGTCTTCGATCTCGCGATTCTTGACCGAAATGCAACCTGCTGTCCAATCCGGGCCGGTGCGTTTGAAGATGCTTTTCGCATTCGGTTGCCCATGAATGAAGATATCGCCACCCGGGCTTTTGCCTTGTGACGTCGCAAAGGCAATATCTTCACGGTTCGGGTAGGAAATACCCACCGAAAGGTGAAAATCGCTGTTCGGGTTGCGCCGGTCAATCACATAGGTGCCCTCGGGCGTCTTACCGTCACCTTCGTACTGTTTGTGGCCGGAGGGCGCGAACCCAAGATCAATGCGGTAGTTCTTCAGCACTTGGTTGTGGTGCAGCAAAAACATCTGGCGATCGCCTTTGTTGACGACCACATGTGTTACTTCGGGCCCGTTGTAAGTTTTGAACTTTGAACTGCAGGCTGCCAGCCCAAGGCACAAAAGCCCAACCAAAGCCAATCTCAGCATGCGCATATCCTTAAACTCACTGTCTCAATCCGCCTCTTTTTTAAAGAGCTTACCACAAATACAAAGGGAATGAATCCCCTTTGGGTGCTAGGACCGCGTAAATCCTGCTACCAATTCGACATGCGTGGACCACCGGAATTGATCTACGACATGGACCGGCCCCATGGCATACCCGGCTGACAACAGGGTCCGGGCGTCACGTGCAAAACTTGCCGGGCTGCAAGAGACATGCGCAATCACCTGAATGTCCGATTCGGCAAGGTGTTGGATCTGTGCCTCGGCACCGGCGCGTGGCGGATCAATGACAGCGGCGTCGAATGTAGCAAGCTCATCCGGCATCAGCGGCCTGCGAAACAAATCGCGTGCTTCATGCGTCACCGCCTTCAGGCCGTGGCCTTGCCCGTGCCGCCACCCGGCATCAAGGGCTTTTGTCATGGCGGTTTCGCCTTCGACGGCATGAACCTCGGCGTTCTTGGCAAGCGGTAGGGTAAAAGTACCGCATCCCGCAAAAAGATCGACGACACGTTTTGCGCCTTGAGTGATGCGCGCCACTTCTTGGCACAGCTTGGCTTCTCCAGATTTGGTCGCTTGCAGGAAGGCCCCGGGTGGAGGAACGACAATAACGCCATCGAATTGCTGCTCGGGGGGCAGGCGGGTGACGATCACCTCGTCCTCCCATGTCAGGCGGGCAAGATCATGTGCCTCGGCCAATTGTGCCAATTGCATCCGCAACGGCCCATCCAAGGGCTTGCCGTTACGCACAAGAATGTCCAACCCGTTCAGAGACAAGGTCACCGCCACATCAAGACTGCTTTTCCGGCTTGCACCAGCCATGGCCAATGCTTCGGCAACTGGCCGCGCGGCAAGCAATTCAGGCTCAAGCAGCTGACAGCCGGGAATCTCTACAATCACCTCCGACGCCTTGGCGTGAAAACCCGCCATGGCCCCCTTTTTCGTGCGGCGCGCGGCGAAAGTGGCCCTGCGGCGCGAAAATGGAGGCGATGTGGAAATCGGCGCAAAATCCGCTTCGATTCCCTGTGCCGAAAGCGCCATACGAACCACGTCGATCTTCCATTCGGCCATGAAGTCATCCGAGGCATGCTGCAACTGGCAACCGCCACAGGATTTGAAGTGCCGACAAGGCGGCGCGACGCGGTCAGAGGAGGGAGTGACGATTTTCACGTCTTTCAGTCTATCACCGTCGCGTTGTGCCGTGATGACCTCACCCGGAAGGGTCAACGGGGCAAAATACGGCCCTTCGGCAATACCGTCCCCCAAATGACCCAAGCGCGTAATGCGGAATTCGTCCATTACCTTACTCCGCCAGTAGGTCTGTACGTGTGAGCGTGAAACCCGAGTCGATCCAGCGTTGCTCCAAGGCACTGAGCTTCTTTCCAAGCCTTGGACCTTCGTATTCCGGCATTAGATCGGCGGCCTTGATCGGGAACCGCGCCTTGGCGCCTTGGCACAGCCGGTCAAGATCGGCAGGATTCCACGGCTGCTCCAATAGCGCGGCGCGCAGGAGGAGAATATCCTGCCCATCCTTCTCACCGTACCGATACCCCAATTCTGACGGGTCACGCATGGCCGACACTTCGGACTGCATTTTCGTGAGGCGTTTTGCCTGTGCTTTGCTCAGGCGAAGGCGATCTGGCAGGTCGTCACCCCCCAAAGCTGCCAACCGCCGTATCCCGTCAGGAGGTACGCCAACCTCGGACTCCAGGTGCACAAGTGGCGCGAGCGCGCGGTCATCGGCACCGGGAAGGACGGCCAGCAGAACACCACTGGAACGCATCGTCGCAACCGACGGGGCAGGATCGGGCGCAGAAAGAAGTTTAATCATTTCAGCCCCGACCCGTTCACACGAGAGGCCGGACAAGCCATCGACATGATTTGCAATGGCCGCCAACCCGTCCGGGTCCAAGCCGCCCTCCGGGTCACCGTACCAGGCATGAAACCGAAAGAATCGCAGGATTCGCAAATAGTCTTCCCGAATCCGCTGCGCCGGGTCTTCGATGAAACGTATGCGCCGGGCTTCAAGATCGGGCAAACCGTTCAGGGGGTCGATCAGCGTGCCGTCAGACTTGGCATAAAGCGCGTTCATCGTGAAATCGCGGCGGCGGGCGTCTTGTACGACATCCCTAGAGAACGCGACCGTTGCATGGCGGCCGAAGGTCTCGACATCTTCGCGGAAGGTGGTGACTTCATGCGGCACGCCATCGGAGACAACAGTGATCGTGCCGTGCTCGATCCCTGTGGGCACAGGTTTTAGGCCAGCCTTGTTCGACAGCTCGACAACTGCCTCGGGCCGCCCATCGGTGGCAATGTCGATATCCGATACCGGAGCACCAAGAAGCGCATTTCGGACGCAACCGCCAACAAAAAGAGCCTGATAGCCAGCCTCTTCAAGCATCCTGCACACCGCTTGGGTGGGTTTTGCCGAAATCCAATCACCCGTAATCTTCATGGCTTCCCTGCTGCATCCGCCAGCGAGCGCAGAATACGCGCGGTCGCCCCCCAGATATAGTACGGACCAAAGGGCACCGTGTAGTAACGCCGCTGACGCCCACGCCAACGGCGGGCTTCGACCTTGAAGTTGCTTGGTTCAAGCAGATGCGCGAGCGGGGCGGTGAAGACCTCCTCGACCTCACCGGGTTCGGCAATCGGCGAAAAGGGTTCACGAACACGCGCGACGACAGGTGTGACGGTAAAGCTGGTTACTGTTTCATGGCTTGGCAAGGACCCCAGTACGTCAACATTTTCGGGCGCCAACCCGATTTCTTCCCATGCCTCTCGTAGGGCTGCGGCGGTTACATCTGCGTCGCCTTCGTCCTGCTTGCCACCGGGAAAAGCAATCTGTCCAGGGTGATGCTTGAGTGCAGAGGACCGCTTGGTCAGATAAACCTGAGCACCCAAGCTGGTTTCGGCAATCGCGACCAGAACTCCCGCAGGCCGCAGGGTCCGACCCGCTGGTAGCACGATATCAGGGTTCAGATCGTAATCCGAGGTATCCAGACGCGCCTTGGCCAAGGCGCGCGTTACATGTGCGAAAGGATCAGCCATCATCGTCCGGCGGGTTTTCGGCATCGAATCCCAAGGTGGTTGGGTCCATTCGATAATGGGCGCCGCAGAATTGGCAATCAGCAGTCAGAACGCCCTCGTCGGTGGTCATCTTTTCGATGTCCTTGGCCGAATAGATCGACATGCTATTGCGCACCCGCTCCTCGGAACAGGTACACCCGAAACGCACGGCCTGTATGTCGAAGACGCGCGGCGCTTCCTCATGGAAAAGACGTACCAGGAGGTCCGTGGGCGCAACGGATGGGCCGATCAGTTCGAGATCATCCACGGTATCCAATAGCATGTTTGCACGGTTCCAGTTTTCGGCATCTTCGCCATCAACCACGTCCTGCGCGGTCAAAAGCCCCTCTTCTCCGGAGCCGCCGCCTTGGGCGAAGGGTGACGCCTTGGGCATATGCTGGAGCATCAGGCCACCAGCGCGCCAATGTTCAATACCGCCAGCTTCAGTCGATTTACCAAAAGACAGCGAGAACCGCGTCGGCAACTGTTCAGATTGAGCAAAATACGCTTCGGCACAGGCGCTCAAGCCATCGGCTGTAAGGGGCGTGATGCCTTGATAAGGAGTCGTGCCTTGGCCTTGGTCTATCATGACGGCAAAATACCCGTCCCCCACCTGATTGAAAGGTGCGCCAGTCACGCGGTCACGATCAAAACTGGCATAGGCGCGGATGCGGGCGGGCTCCCCTTCGGCTTCGGGGGCGTAGTAATCGGTGGCAATCATCCGCACCGGGCCTTTGGATTGGACCTGCAACGACAGCTTCCAACGCAGTTTGATCGTTTGACCGATCAACGCTGTCAGCAGGGCCATTTCAGCCACTAGCGCCTCGACCGGGGCAGGATAGTCGTGTTGCTTCAGGATGCCGTCAAGCACGCCATCCAAACGCGCGACGCGGCCACGAATATCCGCATTGTCCAGCTGGAACGGCAGGATCGTGTCGTCCCAAGCGATTTTTTGTCCGAGAGTCATGGGGTTTCCTTGTCTGCCGGAAGTTGGCATATCGCGTCTATATATGACCATCAAGGCAAGGTCCAAGGGGGAGGTGTGGCATGATACGGCGCTTTGGCGAAGCACCGCGCGCAGATGTACGATATACGCGCCGTCCCGGCGTTTACGCGATCCTTCCGCGTGGTGGGCGGCTTCTCGTGACGCATCAATCCGAGCCCATACCTGAATTACAACTTCCCGGAGGGGGCATTGATCCTGGGGAAGGACCGATACAAGCGCTTCACCGCGAAGTTTTTGAAGAAACCGGTTGGAAAATCGGTGCAGCGCGGCGTTTGGGAGCCTTCAGGCGCTTTACCTATATGCCGGAATATGACCTTTGGGCTGAAAAACTCTGCATGATTTATGTTGCGCGGCCTGTTCGGTCACTAGGGCCGCCGTCCGAGGACGGTCATAGGGCTGTTTGGACATGGCCGAATGTTGCGGTGCGCGAACTCGGGAACTCGGGTGATCGGCACTTTGTCAGCCAACTATGGGGCTTGGTTTGAACTCAAGCAGAACCGCCGAAACGTCATCTGCAAGATCATCGGTTTGTGCAAATTCCACCAGCTTCCAGATCAATGACTCAAGGCATGCCATACCCCTTGTCTGGCGCAACTCTCGTAGGATTTGCGCAAGTCCTTGGTCGTCCAAAAGGGTCGCATCCGGCGCAGCACATTCCACGACGCCATCTGAATGAATCATCAAGCGATCTCCCGGGGCCATGGATACCTCGAAATCCCGATATTCGGCACCATCAATCAATCCGACAGGCAAACCCCCATCACCAATGAATTCAACTTGTCCATTTGCGCGCTGAATTGCCGGGTAAGGGTGGCCAGCTTGCGCCATGATGACCTTGCCCGAGGCAAGATCGACATCGGCCAAAAGCATCGTGAAATAATGCTCGGTCTCCATCTCGTTGAGGATCAACTGATTCAGGGCAGCAAGCGTTTCACTTGGGGGTTTGGATACGAAAGACCCGTCCGGCATGCGTCGTAGTGCCAGATTCTGGTCGGGCGTTACGGCTGACAGGTAACCGGCCAACCGGGCAGTCATCAGGGCTGAACTGATGCCGTGGCCAGAGACATCTATGCCATACAAGCCAACGCGCGTGGCGCCGATTGGAAAGAACCCGACCAAGTCACCGCCAACATGACCACTGGACCTCAACAGCAATGAAACGTCAGCAGGCCCGAAATCGCGATAGCGATCGCTTACCAAAGACTGTTGGAGTTTCTTTGCTTCGATCAAGTCACTATCGAGCGCGTCGTAGAGCGATTGAAGCTCATCCAGCGTTGACTTCACCAAACGGTTCTTTTCATTCACCTCCCTTTCCATTCGAAGAATGCGATCACCGGCGGCGATGCGCGCACGCAGTTCCGATGCATTCACCGGCTTGGTCAGAAAGTCATCGGCCCCGGCGTCAAGACCGTGGGCGATCTCTTCTTTCCCGCTCTTGGAGGTTAGCAGAATAAAATAGCCATAGCTGTCGCGCGGCGTAGCCCGAAACTCCCGACAGAAATCCAAACCATCCATTCCAGGCATCATCCAATCGCTCAACACCAGGTCCGGGGGGTGGTCGCGGCAAATCTCCAAGGCTTCGATGCCTGATTCAGCCTCCCGCACCGCGAAGCCCCAGCGTTGCAGGCAAGCACATAGAATCCGCCTCTGGGCTCGGCTATCGTCGACGACCAGAACACTTCGGATTGCCGAATTCTTATGCGGTGTCGCAATGTCCTCTGCGGTTAAACTGCTCACTCATACCATCCATTTACACCGGGATACCCGAGTGATGGCGTATGGTGATTAACCTGCAATGAAACCTAAAAGTTTATTATTTCCAATTGCTTGAACTCAGGTTTCATTAACCTGCGGATGCCAGTCTTCGTGGGGCTAAAGCGGGACGATGAAACATGATCGACTGGGCCAGAGTAAGAGAGTTGCGCGATGAGATCGGCGCCGACAGCTTCGGTGAGGTGGTGGATCTCTTTCTTGAAGAGGTCGAAGCAGAAATAGCCATATTGCGCGAGAGTTTGGCCACGGATGACCTTGAGTCGCGCTTGCACTTCCTGAAGGGTAGCGCGCTGAATCTCGGATTTTCGGAGTTTGCAAAAAAGTGCCAAACAGGCGAAACAGCGGCCGCAAATGGGGCTGGGGGTGCCGTTGACGTGACGGACATCCTGGCCAGTTACGATGCTTCGAAAACCGTGTTTCTGGCTGAATTAGAGACACTTTCCGCTGCCTAGATCAAGAACTCCGCGAGAACCTCATCATTCGTTATGTCGCGATAGTCAAAGCCGGCGGCTTGGAGCTTGGTTTGGATATGCACGAAATTTTCGGGCTTGCTGGTTTCGATACCGATCAGGACAGACCCAAAGTTGCGGGCGGACTTCTTGAGGTATTCAAACCGCGCGATATCGTCTTCCGGGCCAAGGATGTTCAGGAAATCCTTCAAGGCACCTGGACGTTGCGGCATACGCAGGATGAAGTATTTTTTCACCCCTGAATATCGCTGCGCGCGCTCTTTGACTTCAGGCAAGCGTTCAAAATCGAAATTTCCGCCGGATGTCACGCAAACGACTGTTTTGCCGCGAATTTCTTGCGCCATATCCTTGAGGGCATCCACCGCGAGCGCGCCGGCCGGTTCAAGCACGATGCCTTCGACATTGAGCATTTCAAGCATCGTGGTGCAAAGCCGATCTTCGTCAATCGCAAGCATGGTGGATGGATCAATATGCGAAAGGCGGGCAAAAGTCTTGGCCCCGATCTGTGCCACGGCGGCACCATCGGCGAAATTATCTATATGATTCAAGCGGGTAGGCCGACCCGCTTTCAAAGCCGCCGCCAGGCAGGCGCCGCCTTCCGGCTCAACAAGTGTGAACGCAGTACGATCGCCCAAATAGCTGCACACACCGGAAGACAGGCCACCGCCACCAACGGGCATGATGATCCTGTCGGGCATCTGTTCCATCTGTTTTTCGATCTCAACGCCAACCGAGGCCTGCCCTTCGATGACATCCTCATCGTCGAAGGGTGACAGAAAATGCCCATTTATTTCAGTGCAGTAGGCCTGTGCCGCGGCAAGCGTGTCGTCGAAGTAGTCCCCTGTCAGTCGAATTGACACCGCGTCACCGCCAAACTTTTCGGTCTTGCCGATCTTCTGCTGGGGTGTGGTGACCGGCATGAAGATCACGCCTTTAACCCCAAAATGACGGCACATGAAGGCCACGCCCTGGGCGTGGTTTCCGGCACTGGCGCAAACAAACCGTGTCGATTCAGGGTTGTTTTCCAAGACCTTACGCATGGCGTTGAAGGCCCCGCGCAGTTTGTAGGACCGCACCGGCGACAGGTCTTCACGCTTGAGCCAGATATCGGCGTGATAGCGGTCGGACAGATGCTCATTGCGTTGCAACGGTGTTGGGTCAAACACATCGCGCATCGCGGCTTCGGCGGCTTGGGCAAGGGGGCGAAAATCACTCATAACCCCTTGATTGGCGGAATGTTTCAGCCGGGGCAAGGGGTGGGCGCAAAGCATACATAAGAATACCGCGGAAGCCTTGGTATCTTGCCCCTGACGCGAAAACCCGATAAGCGCCGGGCGCATATCCGTAGAGAGGGAAAAGTGATGTCCGCGCCCAAGAAAGTCGTGCTGGCCTATTCCGGGGGGCTTGATACCTCGATCATTCTGAAATGGTTGCAAACCGAGTATGGCTGCGAGGTGGTGACCTTTACCGCCGATCTGGGCCAGGGCGAGGAGTTGGAACCCGCGCGCCAGAAGGCGGAACTTCTTGGAATCAAACCAGAAAACATCTTTATCGAGGACATCCGCGAAGAGTTCGTGCGCGATTTCGTCTTCCCGATGTTCCGGGCCAATGCGGTGTACGAAGGGCTGTACCTTCTGGGCACCTCGATCGCTAGGCCGTTGATTTCAAAGCGTCTTGTGGAGATCGCGGAAGAGACCGGGGCCGATGCGGTGTCGCATGGCGCGACCGGCAAGGGCAACGATCAGGTGCGGTTCGAACTGGCTGCCTATGCGTTGAACCCGGATATCAAGGTGATCGCGCCGTGGCGGGAATGGGACCTGTCCAGCCGCACGAAACTTCTTGATTTTGCTGAGAAAAATCAAATTCCGATTGCCAAGGACAAACGCGGCGAAGCGCCGTTTTCGGTGGATGCCAACCTGCTGCATACCTCAAGCGAGGGCAAGGTTTTGGAAGACCCCGCAGAGATGGCGCCGGATTACGTGTATCAGCGGACAGTGCACCCCGAGGATGCGCCGAATGAGCCGGAAATCATCGAAGTTGGCTTTGAAAAAGGCGATGCTGTTAGCATCAACGGCGAGGCGCTTAGCCCTGCTAACCTGTTGACAAAGCTGAATGAAATGGGTGGCAAGCATGGTATTGGGCGGCTTGATCTGGTGGAAGGCCGCTTTGTTGGGATGAAGAGCCGCGGGATTTATGAGACCCCCGGTGGCACGATCCTTCTGGAAGCGCATCGCGGGATTGAGCAGATCACGCTGGACCGGGGCGCCGCGCACCTGAAAGACGAGCTTATGCCGCGTTATGCGGAGCTGATTTACAATGGGTTCTGGTACAGCCCCGAACGCGAGATGTTGCAGGCGGCGATTGACGCATCACAACATCATGTGACCGGGACCGTGAAACTGAAGCTTTACAAAGGGTCGGTTCGCACGGTGGGCCGCTGGTCGGATCATAGCCTGTATTCGGAAGCGCATGTGACATTCGAGGACGATGCGGGGGCTTACGATCAGAAGGATGCGGCCGGGTTTATCCAACTCAACGCGCTGCGCCTGAAGCTGTTGGCGGCGCGGGAGCGGCGATTGAAGGGATAAACGTACGAGTCGTACGCTTACCCCCCGAGTTTCGTACGAAAATCCGGGGGTTCCAGAAACCTTTCGTACAAGTCGTACGATTCGAATCGAAAAGGCCCGGCCCAGCGCCGGGCCTTACTTTTGCGCGCGCGCCCTTAATTCAAATGCAAGGATTCGCTGTTTAACTATCCCTCACGGCGCGGGCCAATAGGACCGCGCGGCCAACAGGGCCTCGGCGGCCTGTTCGAAAGACTCTTGCGGAAGGATGACCAGCATCTTGGGTGACGTCACCGAAATCTCAACCGGGCCAGTGGCGGTATTGGATGTGCCGACCCGGCCATCGGGGGTAAAGTTGACCCCGTCAATTGCAAAGCGAAGCCCATCGGACAGCCCTTCGACCGCGCCCATGGGAAAAAGCGAAACGGGTGTACCGCTTTTCAAGTCGAGACGGATGGAGGGCGGGCAGAGAAAAACCAGCTCCTCAAGCCCTAGAAGCAGGCAAGGACGGTTTGGATGACGCACAAGGGTGTTATATGCGGCAAGTTGGTGATCCAGGCGATTACCCGAAAAACCGACGCCCACAACCAGTGGCGCGGAAATGTTGCGCAGGCATTTATCAAAATCGGTGGTTTCCTGTTCCGGGATACAGTGAAGCGCCGATTGCGGCAGTTGTTCACGCGCCCAATCGGTGAGCGAGTCGAAATCACCAATCACCGCGTCCGGAACCACCCCATTATAAAGAGCGGCATCGGCACCACCATCCGCAGCCACCACCAAGGGCCCAAGGGATTGTGCGCGATTCAGCATCTTTTTCGAGATTTCGGCCCCGCCAATCAAAGTTACGGGTTTGTCATCGGCTACAATCATGTTCAAATTTCCGGATTAATCCCTATTTCGGAAACAGATCACATTCTCACCACGAAATGATACGGTAAAATTCTAAGAATCGGGCATCTTTGGTCTTGGCTGTGGTGATATGTCTACTCCTTGCAGTTAATGCGGAGCGAGCGAAATAATGGTTAGTTCAAGTAAGATACTCACAGTCTCATACGGCACTTTTTCGTGCACACTCGAAGGTTTCGATGATTCTTTCGATACGATGAAGGCAATCGCGGAATACTTCCGTGATCTGGCCGCAGATGACCGTTACTTCGGAGCGGAACCGCCGACGCCCGACGCGGATATGCTGGCCCGGATCGCGGAGCGAGAAATCGCGCGGCGCGTGGACGCAAGCGAACAAGAAGGCAAGATTGTCCTGCGCGCGGCAGAAGATGCCGCGCTGAACGCCCCGGCCGAAGAGCCGGAGGAACAAGAGCAAGATAACCAAGCCGCAGAACTGGCCGCACCGACCTTGCAGGATGAGGGCGAGCCCGCTTCTGAAACCGCAGAGGCCGCAACCGAACCAACCGACGAATTTGCCGAAGCGGCGCATACCGATCCGGAAGATGCCCAAGCGGAAGCCAAACCGGAAATCGCTGACATGCCTTTGGCCGAACCTACGGCTGAAATAGAGTCTGATTCGGCGATCACCGCTGCGATGTCGGCCTTTGACAGTAATGACACGCCTCAACCTGACACAGAAGCCGGATTGGCAGAGCCAGAGCCCGAATCTGCTACCACCCTCGTGGCCGAAGAAGAGCCAGAGCAACCAGAGCAAACAGCCGAGCCGACCGAAGAACCCGAGGCGGAAGCTGACGACATTGCGGACCTCACAGAGCCTGCGGAAATTGACGCCGCGCAAGAGGCAGAGGCCACGACCGCATCCGAGGGTGATCAAGACGGCGATAGCGTTGCCGATCGCCTGCGGCGTATCCGGTCGCTGGTTGATGAATCCAATGCCGGCTTCCAAGACTCGATTTATTCGGAAGATGAGCATGCGCAGGATTTCCTGAGTGAAACTGCCGCGGACCTTGATGAAGCTCTGCGTGCTGATGATGCGATGGAAACAGCAGGACAAGATGAAACGGCAGAGCCCGATCTGTCGTCGATCCTTGGGACTTCGGACGAAGACTCGCAGGCTCAAGACGAAGAGCCGGAACCCGGTGAAACCATTGATGTCCCGCTGGACCGCAGCGCCGAGAAAGTCCAAGAGGCTGCCCCGGAGATTTCCGAGGATACACTGGCGCAGCTTCTGGCCGATGCGATGCCGGAAGAGGCGGCCGATATAGACACTGCTCCGGCGTCGGACGAGGCCAATGCCCAAGACGACGGCGAAGAACGGCCCGCTGTTATGGCCCGCGTCGTCAAAATGAAACGCAGCGAATTCGAGGCTGCGATCAGTGAAGGGTATCTGCAAGAAGACGAGGCCGACAGTGATTTTGGCGATAATCTCTTCGGGGACGACTCGGGGCTGAGCGCCGAGGAAGAAGCCGATTTGCAACGCGAACTGGCCGAGGTCGAAGCCGAATTCAAGAAGCCCGATCAAGACCTTGCAGAGGATTTCGATTCGCCCCTGAAATTGACCGAAGCGGATCAAGTTCAGGAAAGTGTCGAGGATGAGGCGCTTGAGGCTCCGGAACAAGAGACTGCGGCTGAGGCGAGCACCGAAAGCGAACAGCCTGAAGCGGAACTCGAAGAAGCAATGTCGCCGCGCGGTATTTCCAAGCTGCAACGCGCCGAGCGACAGGCCGATCTGGCCCGGATTTTCGACGAAGCGGATACGCAGCTTGACGAGCCGGAGTCGAACCAACGCCGCAATGCCATCCAGCATCTGCGCGCGGCCGTCGCCGCGACGCGCGCAGAGAAGAAAGCCGGGGCGTCGCTCAAGCAGGATGTGGACGAATCGCCCTATCGCGACGATCTTGCCAACGTCGTACGCCCGCGTCGGCCGGAAGCCGGTGATGGCCGCCCGCGGTCTAGCCGCCCGAGCGTCACACCCAGTTCACCCGCGCCATTGAAACTCGTGGCCGAGCAACGTGTTGATGTGGAAAGCACGCCGGTTCGTCCGCGCCGTATCTCGAAGGCGAGCATGGCGGAGGCGGAGACCTTGGCACCGACGCCTGATGTGGATGGCAGCTTTACCGATTTTGCCGAAGAGATGGGCGCGAAGGGATTGCCTGAACTGCTAGAGGCAGCGGCGGCATATATGTCAGATGTTGAAGGCCGCTCACAGTTCTCGCGCCCGATGCTGATGGGCAAGCTGAAAGAGGTCGAAGGCCGGGAATTCAGCCGGGAAGATGGACTGCGGTCTTTCGGACAACTGTTGCGCCAAGGCAAACTGCAAAAACTGAAGGGTGGGCGGTTCTGTGTGACTGACAGCACGGACTTCAGGGCCGAAGAGCGAAACGCAGGCTAGGCACCGATCCATTGAATGATGACGCCCCCGGTCCTTGTGCCGGGGGTTTCTTTGTCAAAGCGCCACGGCGCGGAGTTTTTCGTAGGCCGGCATGGCGGCCTTGGCAAGGTCGGCACGGGGGCCATCGAGGCGGGGCAATGGGCCTTCCGCCGCGGCAAAGCCGGTTGAGCCATGCACCGAGGCGTACCAATGCGCGGCCCAGACGCCATCATCGGGGTGGCCGCCCTTTGGCCAGTTGAGCATGGCGGGATCCCAAGGCAGATCAATCGCCGCGCAGAGGCGTTTGAGCATGGTCTCCGGGTCCCGGCGGATGTCGGCGGAATCGATCACCACCGGTGCATGACCTTGGGCGGTGAGCTGCTCATAAAGCTCGGCCTGTTGGACAAAACCGATGTCCGCCAGCGTGGGGTTGTCGTATTTCGCCGAAAAGCTGGCAGCGACGCGGGCAGGATGACGGATAAGAAAGACGTTTGTGACCTGCGTGATCCAATCGCGCGGCACGCCGTCAATCATGTGCTGGGCCATGTGCTTTTGGTAAAAATGCGGTTTTTGGGCGGGAATAGAGCCTAATAGCTGCTCAATCACTTCTTGCGGGTCGGTCGGTTGCGAGGCGATGATCTCATCGCGCATTGGGTGCTGAAGGCCGGTTAGCGTGAGGTAAGCAGCATAGAAGGGTTCATCGACGACGGCGAAATCGGACCGCGCGCCGAAGGAATACATCATCGCCGTCGAAAGATTGCGGGGGCCGGACCACATGGCAAGGCGCATGGGCACTCTCCTTTTTAACCGCAGTTACGCTCAATTAGAGACTTATACAGCTCTCGGATCCGGGTGGTGAGGGGGCCCATTTCACCGCTGCCGATGGGACGGCCATCAATCTCGCCCACAGGGGTTTGTGCGCCGAATGTGCCAGTCAAGAACGCTTCATCGGCGCCGTAGGTATCGACGAGGGAATAATTCCGCTCGTAAACCGGGATACCATCCTCGCGGCAGAGGTCGATCACTTTCTGACGGGTGATACCGTTCATGCAGTAATCGCCTGTCGAGGTCCAAACCTCGCCCTTGCGGACGATGAAGAAGTTGCAGGCGTTGGTGGTGTTCACAAAGCCATGCACATCAAGCATCAAAGCCTCATCCGCGCCGGCCTTTTCGGCGGCGATACAGGCGAGAATGCAATTCAGCTTGGAGTGTGAGTTCAACTTGGGGTCTTGCGTCATGGGAAGGCCGCGCAGGTGCGGCACGGTGGCGAGGCGGATCGGGCGGGCGATCTTGGGCTTGGAGTGTTCCATGATGATGGTCATGGTTGGCCCCTGTTGCGACAGCGAGGGATGCTGGAAAGGCCGGGTTTTGACGCCTCGCGTGACCATCAGGCGCGCATGGGCGTCTGTGTGCATGTCATTGGCTTTTTGCGTCTCTAACACGGCCTGAAACACCTCGTTTCGGGTCATGCCGATATCAAGGTCAATGGCTTTGGCGGCCTCGAACAGACGGTCGAGGTGTTCATCGGCAAAGGCCCATGTGCCATTATAAAGGCGCAGGCCCTCCCAAACCCCATCGCCCAACATGAAGCCGCTGTCATAGACGCTGACCTTGGCCTCATCTTTTGGCACGATGTCACCATTTAGCCAAATCTTGATGGTCTCGTTTCGTGCGTCTTCCTGCGCCTGATGGGTGGTTTGGTGATCTGCCATATTGCCCCCTGCTTGACGTTTGAGGCGAGGCTATGACCCTGGGCCACAAGTGCCAAGCGGTAAATTCCGATCACCGACGCGTGAGATCACGACGGGTTGAATTGGCCCGTGCGTATAAGACAGGCAGTGTGAGGGCGGCGAATTGGAGGGCTTGGCCATGAAACAGCAAATAAGAATCCTGAAAGCGGGGCTTTTGGCGGTGCTGATCACCGTGGGCTTTGGCGCTCATATGAAAACGGCACACGCGGCGGGCACCGAGGTGGTGACAGTCGCCGGGGGCTGTTTCTGGTGCGTCGAAGCGGATTTTGAAAAGGTGAAGGGCGTGCGCGAGGTTGTCTCGGGCTATACCGGCGGGGACGTGGCGAACCCGACTTATAAGCAAGTGGTGCGCGGCGGGACCGGGCATTACGAAGCGGTCGAGATCAAATATGACCCGGCCAAGATTTCAGCCCGGCAGCTTTATGATATGTTTTTTCGCTCGGTCGACCCAACGGATGCAGGCGGGCAATTCTGCGATCGTGGGATGAGCTATAGCACGGCGATTTTTGTCTCTAACACGGCTCAAAAGCAGGCCGCGGAGGCCGCCAAGGCGGAGGCGGAGAAGGCGTTGGGCCAGAAGATCGTGACGCCGATCTTGCAGGCCGGGGAGTTTTACGACGCCGAGGAGTATCACCAGGATTATTACAAGGGCGACAATATTGTGCTGACCCGCTTTGGCCCGAAAAAGCAATCGGCGGCTTATAAGCGGTATCGCGATGCCTGTGGCCGGGATCAGCGGGTCAAGGCGCTTTGGGGTGGGGCTGCACCGTTTGTGAACTGAATAAGGTTCGTTAATGAGTTTGGGCCGGTCCATCAGGGCCGGCCCGCTTTCTTTGGGTTAACCGACCTTACAGGCCGCAAGAACCGCCATGTTCAGCACGTCGCTGGCGGTGGAGGTCGAGGAACAAATCTGAATCGAGCTGTCGAGGCCGGAGAGGATCGGGCCGATGACCGTGGCGCCAGCCATTTCTTGCATCAGCTTCACCGAGATCGAGGCCGAGTGGCGCGCGGGCACCACGAGGATATTGGCCGGGCCGGTGAGGCGTTGGAACGGGTAGCTTTCCTGTGCCAGTTTGTTGAGCGCCACATCGACGGTCATTTCGCCTTCGTATTCGAAATCAGCGCCACGGCGCTTGAGCACTTCGGGAGCGAGGTGCATTTTCTCGGCCCGCTCGGATTTGGGATAGCCGAAGGTTGAGAAACTGACGAAAGCGACGCGCGGCTCAAGGCCAAGGTGGCGGGCCACACCGGCGGCGCGGGTGGCGATATTGGCGAGATCTTCTTCATCGGGCCATTCGTGGACCAGCGTATCTGTGATCAGAACGATCCGGCCCTTGTGCAAAAGGGCGGTGACACCGGCCACGCCGTTTTCGGCGTTGGCATCGAAGACGTGGTTGATCCGCTCCATGACGTGGGCGGATTTGCGGGTGGCGCCGGTGACAAGGCCATCGCCATGGCCATGGGCCAGCATGAGAGCCGCGAAAACGTGGCGGTCACGGGCGGCCATGCGGTGAATATCCTGCCGGTCATGGCCCTTGCGTTGCAGGCGTTGATAGAGGAATTCCTTGTAGTCATCCAAACGGTCGGTTTTGGCGGCGTTGGTGACTTCCAATTCCCGCACGGCATCGCCAAGGCCTGCGGCCTCGAGTTTCTGTTTCACATCATCATCGCGGCCCACGACGATGGCCTTGCCCAACCCGCTACGCTGATATTGTACGGCGGCGCGGAGGACGCGGGGATCGTCGCCTTCGGCGAAGATCATCCGGGCCTGTGCGTTGCGGGCGCGCGCGTTGATGGAGCGCAGGATGGAGGCGGTGGGATCCATCCGGGCGGCGAGGGTTTGCTCGTAGGCGTCCATATCAACGATGGGGCGGCGCGCCGCGCCGGTATCCATGCAGGCCTTGGCGACGGCGGGCGGCACGGTATGGATGAGGCGCGGATCGAAGGGGGTGGGAATGATGTAATCGCGGCCAAAGGCGAGCTTGCGGCCATAGGCCATGGCGACCTCATCCGGCACATCGGCGCGGGCAAGCTCGGCCAGCGCCTCGGCACAGGCGATTTTCATCTCATCATTGATGGCGCGGGCGTGCACATCCAGCGCGCCGCGGAAAAGATAGGGGAAGCCGAGCACGTTGTTGACTTGGTTCGGATAGTCACTGCGCCCGGTGGCGACGATGGCGTCGGGGCGAACCTCATGCGCTTCTTCTGGCGTAATCTCGGGGTCGGGGTTGGCCATGGCGAAGATCACCGGGTTATCGGCCATGGAGGCAACCATATCCTGGGTCACGGCCCCTTTGACCGAGACACCAAGGAACACATCGGCCTGTTTCATCGCCTCATCCAGCGTGCGCAGCTCGGTGGCGACGGCATGGGCGGATTTCCATTGGTTCATGCCTTCGGTGCGGCCCTGATAGATCACGCCCTTGGTGTCACAAACAATGCAGTTTTCGTGCCGCGCGCCCATGGCTTTGAGCAATTCGATACAGGCGATCCCGGCGGCGCCAGCGCCGTTGAGCACGATCTTACAGTCTTCGATCTTCTTGCCTGAGATATGCAGAGCGTTGATGAGGCCGGCGGCACAGATCACGGCGGTGCCGTGCTGATCGTCGTGGAAGACGGGGATATCCATCTTTTCCTTGAGCGTTTGTTCGATGATGAAACACTCGGGCGCTTTGATGTCTTCGAGGTTGATCCCACCGAAGGTGGGGCCCATCAGTTCGACCGCCTTGATGAATTCCTCGGGGTCTTCGGTATCAAGTTCGATGTCGATGGAGTTCACATCGGCAAAGCGTTTGAAGAGGACCGATTTGCCCTCCATCACCGGTTTGGAGCCCAGCGCACCGAGGTTGCCGAGGCCCAGAACGGCGGTGCCGTTGGAGATGACCGCCACAAGGTTGCCCTTGTTGGTGTAGTCATAGGCCAACCCGGGGTTTTCCGCGATCTCCTCACAGGGGACGGCGACACCGGGGGAATAGGCCAGCGACAGGTCGCGTTGCGTGGTCATCGGGACGGTGGCCGTGATCTCGAACTTGCCGGGGGTGGGTTCGAGATGGAAGGCAAGCGCCTCTTCACGGGTGAACTTGGGTTTGGACATGTCGCGGCCTTATTAGGATCAGTCGGATTCGATACTCCATAGCGGGGGTTGGCGGTAGCCTCAACCGCAAGCGGGTTTTCGGGTTTCATGCGCGGGCTTGGCTTTGTAATGTTGGCGGCAATCAACGCCGGGGGCAGACGTGACATCCATGAAATCCACCGTGACGCCGATGATGGCGCAGTACCTTGAGATCAAGGCCGAATATCCGGGGGCTTTGCTGTTTTACCGGATGGGGGATTTTTACGAGCTGTTCTTTGATGATGCCGTATCGGCGGCGGAGGCTTTGGATATTGCCCTGACCAAGCGGGGCAAGCATCTGGGCGAGGATATCCCGATGTGCGGGGTGCCGGTGCATGCCGCTGAGAATTACCTTTTGACACTTATTCGCAAAGGGTTTCGCGTGGCTGTCTGTGAGCAGATGGAAAGCCCCGAGGAGGCGAAAAAGCGCGGCTCGAAATCGGTGGTTAAGCGTGGGGTCGTGCGGCTGGTCACACCCGGGACGTTGACCGAAGAAAGCCTGCTTGAGGCGCGGCGGCACAATTACCTGGCCAGTTTTGCACAGGTGCGGGGCGAGGGGGCCTTGGCCTGGGTCGATATTTCGACGGGCGCGTTTCACGTGATGCCCTTAGCGCAGGTGAGGCTTGGGCCGGAATTGGCGCGCTTGGCCCCGTCTGAAGTGATTGTTGCCAGTGAAGATGACGCGGATTTGGGTGAAATAGTCACTGAATCCGGGGCCTCGGTGACGGAACTGGGTCGCGCGGCTTTTGACAGTACTGGTGGCGAAAAGCGCCTCTGTGACTTGTTTGACGTTGGCACATTGGAGGCTTTCGGGGCCTTCAGCCGGCCCGAAGTGGCGGCGATGGGGGCCATCGTTGAGTACCTCGAGATCACGCAAAAGGGCAAACTGCCCCTGTTGCAGGTGCCACAGCGCGAGGCGCAGGCGCGGGTGATGCAGATTGATGCCGCCACGCGGCGCAATCTTGAGATTACCCAAGCGATGAGCGGTGGGCGGGCCGGATCGCTTTTGGCCTCGGTTGATCGGACGGTGACGGCGGGCGGTGGCCGTTTGTTGGAACGGCGACTGTCCAGCCCCAGCCGGGTGTTGGAGGTGGTGCAAGATCGCTTGCAAGCGGTGACTTTTGCGGTGGAACAGGGTCGATTTTCCGAAGATTTGCGCGGGGCGCTGCGGAAGGTGCCGGACCTTGACCGGGCGCTAAGCCGCCTTGGCCTTGATCGGGGCGGGCCAAGGGACTTGGCGGCCATTCGCAATGGTCTGGCGCAGGCCGGTGAGATTGCGGGGATGGTCGAGGGATTGGAGTTACCCAAGGTATTGGCCGAGGCGGCGGGGGATTTGACCGGGCATGACGCGCTTTTGGACTTGCTGGATCAAGCTCTTATTGCCGAACCACCGCTTTTGGCGCGGGATGGCGGATTCATCGCGCCCGGATATGACGCGGAATTGGATGAAGTGCGCCAACTTCGCGATGAAGGGCGCGGCGTGATCGCGGCGATGCAGAGCGAATATCAGGAGCTGACCGGGATTCAGAGCCTGAAGGTCAAGCATAACAATGTGCTGGGCTATTTTGTCGAAGTCACCAGCACCCATGCCGACAAGATGCTGTCGGAACCGCTGAGCGAAACCTTCAAGCACCGGCAGACCACGGCGAACCAAGTGCGGTTTACCACCGTGCCGCTAAGCGAGATGGAAACCAAGATTCTGAATGCCGGGGGGCGGGCACTTGAGATTGAAAAGCGGCTCTATGACAGCCTGAAAGCGGCGATTTTGGAGAAATCGGCAGAGGTTTCGCAGGCGGCGCGCGCTTTGGCGGAAATGGATTTGACCACCGGTTTGGCGGATTTGGCGCGGGGCGAAAACTGGTGCCGGCCACAGGTGGATGAAAGCAGGGCCCTGGAGATTAAAGGCGGGCGGCATCCGGTTGTGGAACAAGCGCTGCGCAAGGCGGGCGAGCCCTTTATCGCCAATGACTGCGCGCTTGGAGATGAGAGCGATATCTGGCTGCTGACCGGGCCGAACATGGCGGGTAAATCGACGTTCTTGCGGCAAAACGCGCTCATCGCGCTTTTGGCGCAGGCGGGGAGTTTCGTGCCTGCCTCCAGCGCGCATGTTGGTCTGGTCAGCCAATTGTTCAGCCGCGTTGGAGCGAGTGATGATCTGGCGCGCGGGCGGTCGACCTTTATGGTTGAGATGGTCGAAACGGCGGCGATTTTGAACCAAGCGGATAATCATGCGCTCGTCATTCTGGACGAGATCGGGCGCGGGACGGCAACCTATGACGGGTTGAGCATTGCCTGGGCCACTTTGGAACATTTGCACGATGTGAATGGCTGCCGGGCCTTGTTCGCCACGCATTACCACGAGTTGACCAACCTGAGTGACAAGTTGGGTCGGGTGGATAATGCCACGGTGAGCGTGAAGGAACACGAGGGCGAGGTGATTTTCCTGCACGAGGTGAAGCGTGGAGCCGCAGACCGAAGTTATGGTGTGCAAGTGGCCAAGCTGGCCGGGTTGCCGCACACCGTGGTGGAACGGGCGCGCGTGGTTCTGGATGCCTTGGAGAAAGGCGAGAGGGAAGGTGGCACGGCGCAGAAGGCGTTGATTGATGATCTGCCGCTTTTCTCGGCCACGCCGCCGCCCGCCCCTGCGCCAGTGCGCGCGTCTGATCTGGACAAGCGGATGGCCGAGATCCTGCCCGATGACCTGACTCCGCGCGAGGCGCTTGATTTGATTTATGAATTGAAGGGGTTGGCGGATAAGCCGGGGTGACCCCGGCCTATCGTTAGCCTTGGAAGGACGACACGCCCACCTGCGCGGGGCGCAAGATACGGTCGTGCAGCATGAAACCCTGGGCAGAGACCTGAATGATCTCGCCTGATTTGGTGCCGGGCAGCGGGGCCTCGAACATTGCTTCGTGGTGGTTGGGGTCGAATTTATCGCCAACTTCGGGTGAAATCAGCGTGATGCCGTGCTTGGAAAAGACGTTGAGGAGTTCCCGCATGGTCAGCTCAATCCCTTCGATCAGGGCGGCGGACACCTCTTTCTGCTCGTCGGTGGCGGCCTCAAGCGCGCGCTTCATGTTGTCGTAGACAGGCAGCATGTCGCGGGCGAGTTTCGAGCCACCGTAGTTTTCAGCCTCGCGGCGGTCTTTCTCGCTCCGCTTGCGGGCATTTTCGGCCTCGGCCAGGGCGCGCATGAATTTATCCTGAAGGGCATCCCGCTCAGCGCGTAGCGCCTCGATCTCGGCCTCTGCGTCGTCGATTTCATCCGCGTGATGAGATTGTTCCTCGGCCTCGGCCTGAGCAAGGTCGTCGAGGAAGTCGTCGTTTTTCGGCTCTGCCATAATTCACCTTTAGCTGCGGTCAGCGATCAGCTTTCCAACAAGTTGCGCCGTGTAATCCACAATCGGCACGATACGTCCATAGTTCAGGCGGGTCGGGCCAATCACGCCCACCGCGCCGATGATCTTTCGGTCTGCGTTCATATAAGGAGAGACCACCAGAGAGGAACCCGAAAGTGAGAAAAGTTTGTTCTCGGAGCCAATAAAAATGCGCACGCCTTCGCCTTCATCGGCCAGTTCGAGGAATTCGGCGATGTCGCGCTTGCGTTCGAGATCGTCAAACAGGGTGCGAATGCGGTCGAACTCCTCTTCCTCGGTTTCCGAGTTCAGCAGATTCGCGCGGCCACGCACGATGAGGCGTTCGTAATTGTCGCTGTCGCCATCCCAGACCGCCAAACCGCTTTCTACAAGTTGATGGGCCAATTGGTCGATCTCTTGCCGTCGCGCGCTGATTTCGCGGGCGATCACGGTTTGCAGATCGGAGATGGTTTTGCCTTCGACCAGGGCGTTCAGAAAATTCGCCGCTTCGCGCATGGAGCTTGGCGTCTGTCCGGGCGGCGGATGGAAGATGCGGTTTTCGACATGACCATCGGCAAAGACCAGTACCACCAAGGCGCGATCATGTGACAGACTGACGAACTCGATATGCTTGATGGGGGCCTCATGCTTTGGCGCAAGAACCAGAGAGGCGCCCTGTGTGACCCCCGAAAGGGCGGAACCGATGCGATCCAACGCGCCGGTGACATCATCGGAATTTGATCCAAGGGTGGCATCAATCATCTTGCGGTCGGTGTTTTCGAGATCACCGACTTCAAGAAGGCCATCTACGAACATCCGCAGGCCTTCCTGGGTGGGGATGCGGCCCGCGCTGACATGGGGGCTGTCCAGCAAGCCGAGGTATTCCAGATCCTGCATCACGTTGCGGACGGTTGCCGCAGAGACCTTTTCGCTCATGTCGCGGGTCAGCGTGCGGGAGCCGACGGGATCGCCCGAAGCAAGATAGGATTCGACCACGCGGCGGAACACCTCGCGCGAGCGGTCGTTCATCTGTTCCAGTATTTTACCGGCGTTGCTCATATGTCCCATATATCCCGTATGATCCGCCATTAAAGATGCTTGTCGGAAAAGGTCAATCGGGGTTGCTATCCGACCAGCGGCGCATGTATCCCCAAACCAACCATGTTGAGGGAGATACCATGCGTCCGTCGGGTAGAAATTTAAGTGAAATGCGTGCTGTTTCAATCGAGACAGAGGTTACAAAACATGCCGAAGGCTCGTGCATGATCAAGATGGGGGATACCCATGTTCTGTGCACCGCCACGATCGAAGACCGCGTGCCGCCGTTCATCAAGGGATCGGGCCTTGGATGGGTCACGGCGGAGTACGGAATGCTGCCGCGGTCAACGACCAGCCGGATGCGCCGTGAGGCGACTGCTGGGAAACAAGGTGGCCGCACGGTTGAGATTCAGCGGCTTATTGGCAGGTCCTTGCGCGCCGGGGTTGACCGCGTGGCCTTGGGCGAGCGGCAAATCACCGTGGATTGCGATGTGATTCAGGCGGATGGCGGGACGCGCTGTGCCTCGATCACCGGGGGTTGGGTGGCGCTTCGTCTTGCGGTCAAGAAGCTGATGAAGATCGGCGACGTGGTGAGCGATCCGATGATTGATCCGGTGGCGGCGGTGAGCTGCGGGATTTACGCCGGTCAACCGGTTCTGGATCTGGATTATCCCGAAGATAGCGAAGCCGGAGTCGACGGGAATTTCATCATGACCGGATCAAAGCAACTGATCGAAGTTCAGATGAGTGCCGAGGGTTCGACGTATAGCCGGGACCAGATGAACCAGCTTTTGGATTTGGCGGAGAAGGGGGTTTTGGAGTTGGTCACGGCACAAAAGGCAGCAGTCGATGCGTAAATTCGACGGCGACACGCTTTTGGTGGCGACTCATAATGCCGGGAAGCTGGAAGAGATCGCCAATTTGCTGGAGCCTTTCGGCGTGCAGGTTGTTGGTGCGGCTGAAAAAGGCCTCGGTGAACCGGAAGAGACTGAAACGACCTTTGTCGGTAACGCACGGATCAAGGCCCATGCGGCGGCGAAAGCGGCCGGATTGCCGGCCTTGTCGGACGATTCGGGTATCGAGATTGATGCTTTGGACGGTGCGCCGGGTGTTTTCACGGCAAATTGGGCCGAAACCGAAAAAGGGCGCGATTTCACAATGGCCATGGGCAAAGCCCATGATCGGCTTTTGGAAAGCGGAAAACCCAAACCATGGACCGCGCGTTTTTGCTGCACCTTGGTGCTGGCTTGGCCGGATGGGCATGACGAGGTCTTCCCCGGCACGGTAGAGGGGCAGATCGTCTGGCCCATGCGGGGACATGAAGGACATGGCTACGATCCGATTTTTCAACCTGAAGGCTACGATAAGACCTTCGGGGAAATTGATCGCTGGGAAAAGAACAAGATCAGCCATCGTGCGGATGCCTTCGCAAAACTTGTGAAGGGCTGTTTTGGCTGAGGATTGGCAAAACGGGGGCTTTGCCCTCTATATTCACTGGCCGTTTTGTGAGGCTAAGTGCCCGTATTGCGATTTCAATTCCCATGTGTCGCGCCAAATTGATCAGGCCGCTTGGAAAGCGGCTTATCTCGCGGAATTGGACCGTTACGCGGAGTTAGTACCTAATCGCGTACTTAATTCTGTTTTCTTTGGTGGTGGCACACCCAGTTTGATGGATCCGGGCACCGTGGCCGCAATTCTGGAGCGGGTGCAAAAGCACTGGCCAGTTGCGAATGATCTTGAGGTTACGCTTGAAGCCAACCCCGGGTCGGTCGAAGCTGGTCGGTTCCGTGAATATGCGCAGGGCGGTATTTCAAGGATCTCTATGGGTATTCAAGCGCTGAATGATGATGATCTTCGGCGTCTTGGTCGGATTCACAGCGTGTCAGAGGCACGCCAAGCCTTTGATATTGCGCGCAAAAACTTTGATCGTGTCAGTTTTGACATGATCTATGCCCGGCAAGACCAGTCGCTTGAGCAATGGCGAAATGAACTGACCGAGGCACTGCAAATGGCCGTCGATCATTTCTCACTTTATCAGCTGACAATCGAACCCGGCACCGCCTTTGGAGACCGTTTTTCCAAAGGCGGCCTGAAAGGATTGCCGAAAGATGACCTTGCTGCGGACATGTATCAACTGACTCAAGATTTGTGTGAGGCAGAAGGGTTGGGGGCTTACGAGGTCTCCAATCATGCGAGAATCGGCGCGGAATCCCGTCATAATCTGATCTATTGGAGATATGGCGATTACGTCGGGATTGGCCCCGGGGCGCATGGGCGTGTTACACTGAAGGGAACCCGATACGCGACGGAAGCCTATTCCAATCCAACGCGGTGGCTTGCGAGTGTGCGGCAGCCTGAAGTTGAGAAGGTTTTTGAGCCTATTCCAGCGGAAGAACAGGCAATTGAGTTCCTTTTGATGGGCCTTCGCATCAATGAAGGAATTAGTAAGCGGCGGTATGAAAGCCTTGCCGGAGAACCTTTGCCGCGCAAGGCGCTGGATGATCTTCTTGACCTTGGGATGATCAATGAGGCTGGCGACCGGGTGCGCACAACCCAAGCCGGCCGCCTTGTGCTTAACTCGGTTTTGAACAGTCTGCTGACATCAGCTTGAGCTTAGTAAACGACAGAGTTCATCGAGCTGATCCAAAGTATCATAGGAAATAGTGATTTGACCGTTTTCCTGTCCCGGCTTGTGGTTCAACGAGACCTTCATACCAAGATTGGCAGATAGATCGCCCTCAAGTGCTTTTGTATCTGCATCTTTTGCCGGTGCGGTCGACTTCTTGCGATTGCCGTCCTCGGAGAAAATGTTGCCCATTGGCTTCTTCGCAAGCTTTTCGGTCTCACGAACTGAAAGCCCTTTCTTGATCACCTCGCGGGCCAGTTTGGCAGGGTCATCCGAGGTAATGAGGGCTCGTGCGTGCCCGGCTGAAAGCTGCCCCTCGCCAAGATAGGTCTGCACTTCTGACGGAAGGCCCAGCAGACGCATCGAATTCGCGATATGACTGCGGCTTTTGCCCAGGGCTTCAGCCAGCCTTTCTTGCGTATGGCCGAACTTGTCCATCAACTGTTGGTAGCCTGCCGCTTCCTCAACAGGATTCAAATCCGCACGCTGAATATTCTCAATAATTGCAACTTCAAGAACTTCGGTATCATCGAATTCCCGGATAAGAACGGGAACTTCGTGCAATTTCGCCATTTGGGCGGCGCGCCAACGCCGCTCACCGGCGACAATCTCGAAGGCCCCATCCGTGTCCGGCTTTGGGCGCACGATCAATGGCTGGATAATACCCTTTTCCTTGATGGACGCCGCCAAGTCATCAAGTTTTTCCGGGTCAAAGCTACGCCGAGGTTGGTCCGGGTTGGGCAAAATTTTCTCGATTGGGATGTCGCGCTCAGGCGCTTTGGGGGCCTCACCAGTCTGTGCGCTATCCTCGGCAACATCCGCCATTAGTGCGGAGAGCCCACGACCGAGGCCGCGTTGTTTGGTTTTTTTATCGGCCATGGCTGGCTCCCTTCGTTATGCGGCGGCTCGCGTTTGATTTTTCATAAGCTCTTGCGCCAAGTCACGATAGGCCTGCGCACCTTTGGAGCCTGTATCGTAGTCAAGAACGGAAACTGAATAGGACGGCGCTTCGCTGACGCGAACATTCCGGGGAATCCGGGTTTGAAACACAAGATCGCCAAGATTGTCGCGGGCGTCTTGCTCGACTTGGGAAGACAAGTTGTTACGGGCGTCATACATCGTCAGCACAACGCCTTCGATCCGCAATCCGGGATTGGCAGACTGGCGCACTTCCCGAATGGTCAGCATCAATTGCGAAAGACCTTCCAGAGCAAAAAACTCGCTTTGCAGCGGCACAAGCACGGAATGGGAGGCGACCATCGCGTTCACCGTCAAAAGGTTAAGGGACGGTGGGCAATCTATAAGGATATAGTCGAAGCCATATCCGTCCATGGCGTGTTGGCGCAAAGCGTCATGGAGCAAAAAACTGCGCTTTTCATTGGCAATCAGCTCGATATCCGCAGAACTCAGGTCAACCGTCGCCGGAATGATCATCAAATTGTCATCCTGCGTTGGGCGAATGACATCGGAAAGATCAATATCTTCGAGTAACAGTTCGTAGGTGGTGAACTCCCGCTCATCGGGTTCGATTCCGAGACCGGTCGATGCATTTCCCTGCGGATCCAAATCGACAATCATAACCCGCTGCCCAGCCTCGGCCAAAGCCGCGCCAAGATTGATCGTAGTGGTGGTCTTTCCAACGCCCCCCTTTTGGTTGGCAACGGCAATGATTTTTGGGCCGTGGGGACGAATGGGATCAGACACGGGAAACTCCTGTTATTCCAAGAATGGCGGGACCGTCTTCTGTTCTGCTTTTAGCAACCTGATAATCAAACTTCCACTGGCTTTGAGCGTCTTCAACCTCTTTCTGCCACGAAGCGCCTTTGGGAAAAAGCGCAACGCCATCCTTCGCCAAATGCTGTATCGTAAATGCAAGAAGTTTGGGCAAATCAGCCAAGGCGCGCGCAGACAAGACATTTGCGTGCAAACCCGGTATCTCTTCAATCCGCTGATTGAGAACGGTCGCATTTGCGCCAGTCTCGCGAAGAACAGTTCGCAGAAATGCGCATTTCCTGACGTCGCTTTCTACCAGAGTGACGCGCTTGGGCGATTCCGTTTCCAAGGCCAAGATCGCGATAACCAAACCGGGAAACCCACCGCCGGACCCAAGATCAACCCAATGGTCAATATCGTCGGGCGCCAGTTCGCGTATCTGCATTGAATCAATGATGTGCCGCGTCCACAGATCATCGAGGGTATTCTTTGAAACAAGATTTATCCGAGGATTCCACTTTCTAAGCAAGTCAGCAAAGCACTCCAACCGATCCAATGTTTCACGTGAAACATCAGATAGCGGTGGCCGTCCACTCATGCTGATTTCACCCGGCGTTCTTTGCGCAACCGTGCCAGGATCAGGGTGAGTGCGGCTGGCGTCACGCCATCTACCCGCGCTGCCTGTGCCAAATTCGACGGGCGCGCCACAGTCAGCTTGGATTTAAGCTCATTTGAAAGCCCCTCTATGCCCTCATACGAGAAATCATCCGGAATTTCTTGCGCTTCATCACGCTTCATCATCTCAACATCTTGCTTTTGTCTTGCAATATAGTTGGCGTATAGAGCATCTTTTTGAAGCTGGGAGCGCGTTTCGCCGTCAATTTCCTCATATGCCGGATCAAGGGTTATCAAGGTTTCAAAATCAATGTCCGGAAAGGCCAAAAGCTGAAACGCCGTGCGCTTCGTCCCATCCTGATTAATCTTCAAGCCTGTCGAAGCCAGGTCTTTCGGGGTGTAGCTTTTGGAATTCAGCATCTCCCGCCCGGCATCCAACCGCTCCATCTTTTCCTCAAATAGCCTCTGGCGCATCTCGCCAACACATCCAGCGGCCAATCCGATGGGCGTGAGTCGTTGGTCAGCGTTATCAGCCCGTAGCGACAATCGGAATTCCGCACGCGATGTAAACATCCTGTATGGCTCAGACACGCCACGCGTGACAAGGTCATCAATCATCACGCCAATGTAGCTATCCGACCTGCTGAAAAACACGGGCTCATGTCCTGAAACCGATCGGGCCGCATTCAACCCCGCAACCAAGCCTTGAGCCGCCGCTTCTTCATAGCCGGTTGTTCCGTTGATTTGACCGGCAAGATAGAGGCCGGGCACAGACTTGACCGCCAATGTCGCATCAAGATTACGCGGATCAACATAATCATACTCGATGGCGTAACCGGGTTGCAGGATGACAGCGTTCTCCAATCCATGAATGGATTGCACATAGTCCTCCTGAACCTCTTCGGGGAGCGATGTGGAAATCCCGTTCGGGTAGATCACGTTGTCAGACAGGCTTTCAGGCTCAAGAAACACTTGATGCGATGTCTTTTCAGCAAACCTGACAACCTTGTCCTCGATCGACGGACAGTAACGAGGACCGACGCCATCAATATGGCCACCATACATCGCTGATCGATCGAGATTCTTACGAATGATCTCATGGGTTTTTTCATTCGTATGTGTGATCCCGCAGGACACCTGCCGCGCAAACGGGGCCTCGGAGAGAAAGGAGAATAGAACCGGATCCTCGTCACCGGGCTGCTCCTCCAGACCCTCCCAATTAATCGTACTGCCATCCAAACGTGGTGGGGTGCCCGTTTTCAAGCGCCCGAGCGTAAGGCCGAAGGAATCAACCCGCTCTGCAAGTTTTATCGAAGGCTTGTCACCCATTCGACCGCCTGCACGGGATACATCTCCAATATGGATGACGCCCCGTAGAAAAGTTCCGGTCGTCAGCACCACGGCACCCGCCTTGACTTCCGATCCATCCAACAAGGTGATACCGGCAACTCGGCCATTTTCCAGGATGAAGTCTGCGGCTTCGCCTTCGATCACCGACAGATTGGGTTGCGCCTCAATCTCCGACAGCATTGCCTCACGATAGATCTTGCGGTCAGCTTGCGCGCGGGGGCCTTGCACTGCCGGGCCTTTCCGGCGATTGAGCAGTCGGAACTGGATGCCGGCTTGATCCGCCACGCGCCCCATTACACCATCAAGCGCATCAATCTCCCGGACCAAATGACCTTTACCAAGCCCACCAATGGCGGGGTTGCACGACATCACACCAATGTCGCGCCTCGAAAGGGTGACAAGGGCAGTTCTTACACCAAAGCGCGCCGCTGCATGTGCGGCGTCAGCACCTGCGTGACCGCCGCCAATCACGATGACATCAAAATGTTTCACGTGAAACACTCCTCATTTCCCGAGGCAAAAACTGCTGAAGATTTCATCCAGAACATTCTCGACATCTATGCGTCCTACCAAAGAATCAAGCGCGCGAATAGCTGTTCTAATCTCTTCGGCTGCCACATCGGCGGTTTTCTCACCTTGAGGCAAGAGAGCGCTTGCATCGTTCAGCGCACCATAGCCCTTGGCCATCGCCAGCCTGTGTCGTTCCCGTGTAGCGATTGCCGCATCTGCAGCGCGCTCGGACAGGGCATACGTGATTTTCTCGATCAAAGCGCCAACACCTTGCCCGGAAAGGCCAGAGACAGCGTTGTCAGGAGTTTCCAGAAGATCGGCCTTCGCCTTAACGATAATATCATCAACCTGGACTGAAAAATCAGGTCGCTGATCATTCTCAACCAAAAAAACCCTCAGGTCTGCTTGTTGCGCTCGCTGCTTGGCCCTGTCGATCCCGATCGATTCAACGAAATCCTCCGTCTCCCGAAGACCTGCTGTGTCAAGGATTGTTACCGGGAGACCGTTAAGGTCCATCCGCACCTCGATCACATCACGCGTTGTACCGGCGTATTCCGAGGTGATCGCAGCATCGCGCCCGGCTATCGCATTCAGCAATGTCGACTTTCCGACATTTGGCGCACCCACGATGGCTACCTCGAACCCTGTTCGTATCCGCTCAGATACGCCAACACCCTGGATTTGCCTTTCAAGACCATCTTGGACATCGGACACAAGCTCTGCGACCTCTGGTCCAACATCAACGGGCACATCCTCATCTGCGAAGTCAATCGTAGCTTCCAAAAGGGCTGCGGCGCGGATCAGTTTTTGCCTCCAGCCTTCAGCGAGGTCTCCGAGATCCCCAGATAGCACCCGCAGAGCCTGCCGCCTCTGTGCCTCGGTCTCCGCTTCAATGAGGTCGGCAAGACCTTCGACTTGCGAAAGCGACAGCTGGCCGTTTTCCAGAGCACGGCGTGTGAACTCACCCGGCTCAGCTGCGCGAAGGCCATCTATTCCTCCAAGTACACGCAAGATAGATGCAATAATCGCCGTACTGCCGTGGATTTGAAATTCGACGACATCCTCGCCGGTGAAGCTGGCATTGCGGCTAAAGGTGAGGACAAGCGCATCATCCAGGTGCATTCCGTCTGGATCGCGCAATGTTCTCAATACCGCCCGGCGACGCATCGGCACATCACCTGACAAAACCTCGCAGGCGTGAAAGGCCAAAGGGCCGGACACGCGGATTACCGCGACGCCGGCCTTTCCTTGCGCCGTCGAAAGCGCATAGATCGTATCCATGGGCGTGACCCCGCGCGAAACCCTTTAGGTGTTCATTGAATCGAAGAACTCGGCATTCGTCTTGGTCTGCTTGAGCTTCGACAAAAGGAACTCGATCGCATCGGTGGTCCCCATCGGGTTCAGGATGCGGCGCAGAACATAGGTTTTCTGCAAGTCCAGTTTGTCGATCAACAGGTCTTCTTTCCGGGTGCCGGACTTCAGGATATCAATCGCCGGGAAGACGCGCTTGTCGGCGATCTTGCGGTCAAGGACAAGTTCAGAGTTGCCCGTGCCTTTGAATTCTTCAAAGATCACCTCGTCCATGCGGCTACCGGTGTCGATCAACGCAGTCGACACGATCGTCAGCGAGCCACCTTCTTCAATGTTCCGCGCCGCACCGAAGAAGCGTTTGGGGCGTTGCAATGCATTCGCATCCACACCACCAGTCAGGACTTTACCGGAGGAGGGCACAGTTGTGTTATAAGCTCTACCAAGTCTTGTGATTGAATCGAGGAGAATAACAACATCTCGTTTATGCTCAACGAGCCGTTTAGCTTTTTCAATGACCATCTCTGCCACGGCAACGTGCCGTGCAGCCGGTTCGTCAAAGGTAGAGCTGATAACTTCACCCTTCACGCTTCTCTTCATGTCCGTCACCTCTTCGGGACGTTCATCAATGAGAAGCACGATCAGGTAGCATTCGGGGTGGTTCTTCTCGATGCTGCTCGCGATATTTTGCAGGATAACTGTTTTACCAGTCCGCGGCGGTGCCACAATCAAGGACCGCTGGCCTTTGCCAATCGGTGCCACGAGGTCGATAACGCGTGCTGAACGATCCTTGATGGTCGGATCATCCACTTCCATTTTCAGACGCTCATCGGGATAGAGCGGGGTCAGGTTATCAAATGCGATCTTGTGGCGAGCGCGCTCAGGATCTTCATAGTTGATCTGCGTCACAGAGGTGAGCGCGAAATAACGTTCGTTATCGTCCGGTGCCTTGATCTGGCCTTCGACGGTATCGCCAGTGCGCAATGAATGCTGACGGATCGTTTCAGGCGACACATAGATGTCGTCAGGACCGGGCAGATAGTTCGCCTCGGAGGAGCGCAGGAAACCAAAGCCGTCCTGAAGAACCTCAAGAACGCCATCGCCATATACGGTCCAGCCTTCATCTGCCCGCTCTCGCAGAATCTGGAACATCATCTCGCCTTTGCGCATGGTCGAGGCGTTCTCGATCTCAAGCTCTTCGGCCATGGCAAGAAGGTCTTTGGCAGTATGGGCCTTGAGATCAGACAGGTTCAGATGATCATCGGACATGGGGGTACCTCTGGACAGTGCGCGTGCCGCGCATGTCGATATGTGTCTTAGGAGAGATAGTCACCCGGACGGGCGCTTGAGCGCTTCATACGCATCGCATGTCATCGAGTCAATCCAAGCTCAGAAACGAACGACGACAGACAAGACAATTATCACCATGAGAACCGTCGGAACCTCGTTCATCATCCGAAACTGACGACCGGTCAGGCTGTTTTCTGCACTGGCGAAATCCTTGCGCCGCAAACCCAGCCAGTGGTGAAACCATGTCATTGCAAGAATCGAAACACCCTTCGTATAGGGCCAGATCGCACCCCAATCGACAATACCGGGCGTCAAGACAAGTGCCAGGCCAAACAGCCATGTCGCGATCATGGCCGGGTTCATTATCACGCGCATTAGCTTTTCTTCCATCGTCTGGAAGACTTCATCGCGACTGTCGCCCGGTTGGGATTGTTCCGCGTGATAAACGAATAGCCGGGGAAGATAGAATATACCCGCCATCCATGAAATCACGGCCATGATATGGATCGCCTTGTTCCACGGATAAAGCGAGATCAGGATATCGGTCATTGTTGTCCCCGGTTTGCCATTCTTCTCTATAAATAAAAAAGAAAAGAAAAAAGGATGATGATGTTTAAGGGAGCCGGTTTTCTGTGGATTAATGGCTTTTGTACTGAGTTCTACACAAACTAATGAGATTGTTGACAACTGTGTTGGTAAATTTTTCACATTTTCGTCGAAAGAATAATTAATATAAATAAATCAAAGACTTAATAGGATGCATCTGTGTTGGACCAATGTATATAGAATTGGGAAAGAAACTCCATAATACCGGTTTTTCCTTCGCAAACCGTTATTCTTTTCCCCGCGTGGATAGACCGTGATTACTGGTCGAGTTTTCCCATCCACGAAATGGAGTTCTCAGAAAGCTGGAAATTCCACGCAATGGTTCATAGAACCTTAACAAGTTTATGCAGCGAGTTGTCCACATGCCCCAAGACATCATACTGGCCTCTGGTTCGGATATCCGCGCGGCAATGCTGCGGAATGCCGGTGTGGGTTTTGACGTTGTCGTGCCTCGCGTCGATGAAAATATGGTCCGGGATGCCCTTTTGTCCGAGGGCGCATCCGCCCGGGATATCGCCGATGCCTTGGCAGAAGCGAAGGCACGCAAAGTCAGCTCCAAGACCCCAAGCGCGCTTGTGATCGGCTGCGACCAAGTCTTGAGTTGTGGCAAGGAGCTTCTTTCGAAACCCGAAACTCCTGATGATGCAATTAATCAGCTCAAAAGATTGCGTGGCGGACGGCATGAACTTTTGTCGGCTGTGGTTATTTACGAAGGCGGAGAGCCAATCTGGCGCAATGTGGGTCTTGTCCGGATGGCGATGCGGGATTTCTCGGATGACTACCTTGTCGATTATGTTGATCGTAATTGGGAGAGCATCAAACACTCAGTTGGTGGCTATAAACTTGAAGAAGAAGGCGTACGGCTTTTCACACAGGTTCAGGGCGATTACTTTACAGTTCTCGGGCTGCCATTGCTGGAATTATTGAACTACCTCACGGTGAGAGGAGACCTGCCAAAATGAGCGATACCCGTATCCCCCTCGCCGGTGTGATCGGATCCCCGATTGCTCATTCAAAATCTCCGCAGCTGCATGGTCACTGGCTCAAGACCTATGGAATACAGGGTTACTATGTGCCCATGGATGTGAGTGCGGATGATCTTGAGCAGGTTCTCGAAACCTTGCCGAAGATGGGTTTTGTCGGCGTGAACATCACTGTCCCTCATAAGGAAAAGGTTATGGAGTTCGCAGATCTGGTCACGGATCGTGCAACTCTGATAGGGGCCGCAAATACGCTTACTTTTCAAAAGGATGGCAAACTGCGCGCTGACAATACCGACGGATATGGATTCATTGAGAACCTGCGCCAGAATGCACCCCAATGGAATGTAAAATCCGGGCCAGCCGCGATCCTTGGGGCAGGGGGTGCGGCCCGGGCGGTCATCGCCTCGCTTCTGGAGGCGGGCGTGCCGCATATCTATTTGTCGAACAGAACCCGCATTCGCGCCGAAGCACTACAATCTGAATTTGGAAAACGCATTGAGGTTGTCGAATGGGTACAAGCCGGCAACATGCTTGAAGACTGCGTGACGGTCGTCAACACGACCTCTCTTGGGATGCTTGGAAAGCCACCTTTGCGCGTTCCCCTTGATGGATTACGTAAAGAGGCACTGGTGACCGATCTTGTTTATGCGCCTTTGAAGACCCGTCTTCTGGCCGAAGCAGAAGAGATCGGCTGTACCACGGTTGATGGCCTTGGAATGTTACTGCATCAGGCTGTTCCGGCATTCGAACGCTGGTTCGGCGTCCGGCCCGAAGTTGATACAGCCACGCGTGCCGCGGCCTTGAGATGAGTTTCCTACTAGGCCTCACCGGCTCGATTGGCATGGGCAAATCCACCACGGCGAAGATGTTTGCCGAGGAGGGTTGCGCGCTTTGGGATGCCGATGCTGCTGTTCACCGGCTTTATTCCGAGGGCGGCGCAGCGGTCGGACCAATTGCTACCATGTTCCCTGAAGCCATTGAAAACCGAGTGGTATCGCGCAGTAAGTTGAAGGAAATCATTGACAGCGACCCATCGGCACTCAAGCGCATTGAAGCCGTTGTTCATCCACTCGTTGCGAAAGACCGTGAGGATTTCATTGCACAGACAGACGCTGAAATTATCGTGTTGGATATTCCGCTTCTGTTTGAGAATGGTTTCGAGTCAAGATTGGATGCCGTGGCTTGTGTATCCGTTCCGGCAGATGTTCAAAGACAGCGGGTTTTGGAGCGTGGCACCATGAACGAAGCTCAATTCAATGCCATTTTGGCACGACAAATGCCGAATGAAGAAAAATGTGCCCACTCCGATTTCGTGATCGAAACCGACACGCTTGAGCATGCCCGCCAGCAAGTCCATGATGTCGTTGCACAGATCAAGAGCAGGCTGGCCAATGCGTGAGATCGTTCTCGATACCGAAACCACAGGCTTTGACCCCGAACAGGGTGACCGGATTGTCGAAATCGGGGCGATTGAACTGTATAATCACATGCCGACCGGTCGGACCTTTCACGAATACATAAACCCTGAGCGCGGCATGCCGCAGGACGCCTTTGATGTTCACGGCATCGGTCCGGACCTTTTGGATGTGCCACGCCCACCAAAGCCCGGCGAAGTGATCTTGCGTGACAAGCCTTTGTTCAACCAGGTGGCGCAGGCGTTCGTCGATTTCGTCGCTGATGCCAAACTGGTCATTCACAATGCGGCGTTCGATATGAAATTCCTGAATGCCGAACTGAAATGGCTGAACTTCCAACAGCTTCCTTGGGAGCAGGCCGTGGATACCCTTGCCATCGCTCGCAAGAAGTTCCCGGGTTCGCCGGCGTCATTGGATGCGCTTTGTCGTCGGTTCAATATCGACAACTCGTCGCGCACCCTTCACGGTGCGCTGCTCGACTCTGAAATCCTGGCGGAAGTTTATCTTGAACTGATCGGCGGCAGGCAGCCCGATTTTGCTTTGAACGTTTCGTCATCCGGGGCGCAGGATACGGCGAGGTCCGTGGAAACAGCTTGGCGCCCGCAACCAAGACCAAATCCGTTGCTGTCGCGCCTATCTGAGAAAGAAGCCGCCGCCCATGCCGAATTTATCGAGTCGATGGGCGACGGCGCGCTTTGGACAAAACTGGGCTGACTCAGGCGTCAGGCCTGTCTTTCTTTTCCGCCTCTGCCGCGGCCTGACGGCGGGCGATTTCCTTGCGGTAAAGCTGCACGAAGTCAATGTTCTCAAGATTGAGCGGCGGGAAGCCACCGTCACGGGTAACATCGCTTACGATGCGCCGAACAAACGGGAATACCATCCGCGGGCATTCAATCAAAAGGAAGGGGTGAAGCTGATCTTCGGGAACACCTTCCACCTCGAAAACCCCGACATACTCCATTTCCAATAGAAACAGGGGCTCTTCCGTGCCCTTGTTCTTGGAATTCACAGTCAGTTTAAGAATGACCTCATACTGGTTTTCAGCCGAACGCTTCTTGGCATCGAGGTTTACCCCCACCTGCACGTCCGGTTGAACCTCGCCACCGCTGCCGCGCTGCGACAGGATGTTTTCGAAGGACAAGTCGCGCACGAACTGTGTAAGTGCGTTCATCTTAATCTGTTGCTGGTCTTGAACGCCGGTTTTTTCTTCGGCCATTTTTCATCTCCACAAAGAACAAAGCTGTCGGCAGTTGGCTTAGCAGCAAGGGTTGGCCGCCTCAATGCCTTGTCCAACCGGAATCGCCTTTGGATTGCTGGTCATTTGGTCCGACCTCGTGATATTCCGTCTCGATCACATCGGGCTGATGGGGGCGGCGCGGCTTATCCGGCCCCATTTCGAACCTTTGAACATGCACGCGCTTGCGTAGATAATTGAAAACAGCGTGGCGTACCGGGGGTGCCAAAAGCGCGAAGCCAATGCCGTCGGTGAAAAACCCAGGCGTCAGCAAAAGCGCCCCGGCGATCAGGATCATCGCCCCGTGTGCCAAAGGTTCTGTCGGGTCGTCGAGGTCCGAGAACGAGCGCCGCAGGTTGCCCATGGCCATGGCACCTTGCGTCCGGACCAGCCATGTCCCCAGAATTGCAGTCAAAACCACGATTCCCAAGGTTGGCCACAGGCCAATCGCACCGCCCACTTGGATGAAAAGAGCGATCTCGATCAGCGGAACCAAAAGGAATGCCGCAAATAGCCACATTGGTGAAACTCCATTATCAATTGACCCTTGTGGTAGACTTGGGCCTATCAGTCACCTACATAAGTTCGGAACGGTTTTCATACCATGCCCCGCACGAAAAGAGGTGCCCATGAATTCGCCCATCATTCAGCTTTTGGTCTTGGCTGGAATTGCGATTTTTCTGATCCTAAGGCTTAAAAGCGTCCTTGGAAGCCGAGATGGCTTCGAGGGATCGATGCAGGACGGCCGCCGCGAAGGCCCGACAGATAGCCGCCGCCAGGACTTTGAAGTGATTGACGGTGGACCCGATTACGACATCATCGACAACGTCCCCGAAGGTTCAGATAGCGCCAAAGCCCTGGCCGAAATGAAACGTGTCGAACCGTCATTTGGCGTAGGGGATTTTCTTCAGGGCGCGCGTGGTGCCTATGAAATGATCTTGATGTCTTTTGAAAACGGAAAACTGGAAGATGTCGCGCCGTTCCTGTCGGAAGATGTGTTTGAGGCTTTTGCCCAAGTCGTCGATGCCCGAGAGGAACAAGGCCTCAATGTCGAGGCAGAGTTCATAGGTGTCCGCGAGACATCACTCAGCAATGCGAGTTTCGATCCTGAAACACGCCGCGCGGAATTGAGCGTGCGTTTCGTGGGCGAGCTTGTCTCGGTGGTCCGCGACAAGGACGGTGAGATCATCGAGGGCAAGCCGGGACAGCCCAAGCGACAGAAGGACAGTTGGACCTTCGAGCGCATCATGGGGTCAGATGATCCCAACTGGCGGCTTGTTGCCACGGGCGAATGATCCGCGCGCTGCGTCTTTTATTCCTTGCTCTGCCGTGGCTGGCTTTACCCGCCACGGCAGAGGAAGTAACGCGCAAAGTCCTCACGTTCGATGAATTGAAAGGCTGGGAAAGCGATAATCACGCCAAGGCGTTATCGACCTTTCTAAACACTTGTGCGGATATGGACGACCCTGATTGGCGCGCGCTTTGCGCCTTGGCGCAGCAAGAACCCGATGCGAAATCCTTTTTCGAACTGTTTTTTCGTCCAGTGGTGATTGATAACAGATCGCGTCCCTTGTTCACGGGTTATTTTGAGCCGGAACTCGACGGTGCGCTTCGCCCTTCGGCCCGCTATCGCTACCCACTGTATCGCGAGCCAAATGTTTCGAAAGTGTCCAATCCCTGGTTGACCCGGCGTGAGATTGAAACTGGCGATTACATGCAAGGAAAAGGCCTTGAGATCGCTTGGGTCGACGATCCCGTCGAGCTGTTTTTTTTGCAGATCCAAGGTTCTGGGCGTATTCGCCTACCCAATGGGAAAGTGATCCGCGTAGGTTACGGCGGATCAAACGGGCATGATTACCGATCCATCGGTGTGGAGCTTGTACGGCGCGGCATTTACAGTGTTCATCAAGTCTCGGCAGAGGTGATCAAAAACTGGGTCCGCCGGAACCCCGTCGAAGGACGGGAACTGCTGTTTCACAACCCGTCCTATGTGTTCTTCCGCCGATTGGATAACGTGCCGGCAGAGGCCGGACCGCTTGGAGCCATGAACCGTTCGATCACTGCCGGGCGCACGATTGCCGTCGATCCGAAGTTCACGCCGCTCGGCGCCCCGGTCTGGATCGAGAAAGGCGGTAAAACCCCGATGCGCCGATTGATGGTGGCGCAGGATACAGGGTCGGCCATCAAGGGACCGCAGCGGGCTGATATATTCTTTGGCACGGGCGATGCAGCGGGTCGGGCAGCTGGCCGTCTGCGCGACCCTGGGCGCCTGATCGTCTTGATGCCGATTCAAAGGGCGTTTGCCATGGCGACGGACCTTGCCCAATGAGCCGGAGGCGCCTCAAGCCCGAGGAACTGGAGTTGTGGCGCAAAGTGGCCCAGACAACCGAAAAGCTGCATCCAGACCGCAAGCAAAGAGATACGCCGCTACCCAAGCCGACGCCAAAGAAGACTCCCAAAGCACGTATGGAAGCCTTTGACCTGGGCCAGAATGCAAGGCCCAAGAATGCATCCCATGATATCGAACCCGACGTGGCCGAAAGGCTCAGGGCAACGCCGGTTCAGATGGATCGCAAGACTTTTGGTCGATTGAAACGTGGCAAGATTGTCCCCGAAGGCAAGTTGGACCTGCATGGCATGACCATGGATCAAGCCCACCCATCCTTGATCGCGTTCATTCTCAGGGCGCATGCCCAGGGCAAGCGCCTTGTTCTGGTCATCACGGGGAAAGGCAAGGACCGCGACGAAGGCGGACCGATCCCGGTACGGCGGGGTGTTTTGCGCCATAACGTGCCGCATTGGCTGTCGACTCCGCCCTTGGGCCAGGTTGTCTTGCAAGTTAGCGAAGCGCATCTCAAACACGGCGGCGGTGGCGCCTATTACGTTTACTTACGCCGTGCGCGTTAGGTCGGGTCTTGCGCGGGTGATGCCGATACCCATCATCACGGATGTGAAAACAAAGTAGGCCGCAACCAGAAGGTATTGCACCTCGATTCCAAGGCCCAGATCAATCCCCACGCCTGTCAGGCCGGGGCCGATGGCAGACCCGAAAACCATGATGGCCGCGGCCATGGCCTTGATCGACCCGATATGCCCGGTTCCATAGAATTCTGCCCAGAAAGCATTGGGCAGAGTGGTGTTGGCCCCGGTCGTCATACCAAGGAAAACAAAGCCGAAAAGTGTCGTGAGTGGGCCGGTTGAGATGGAAAACAGGACAAAAGCCACCACCATCGGAAGCTGCATGTAAGGGATCAAGCGGGCGGTGCCCCACCTATCCAAGGCCCAGCCGGAAAACACCATCGTAGCGATACTGATACCGGTGTAGAGAGGGAACATGGCGACAAGTTCGACATGCGCAATGCCCTTAACTTCGGCGAAATGCACCTGGTGGAAAAAGAAGGCGGTATTGAAAGCCGCCGGGCCGAGCAGGGCGGGAACCATGAACCAAAAGAGGAAGTGATGGAGCGTCTGGCGGCGTGTCCAATGACGCGCCAACATGCCAAGTGCTTGGTCGGATTTTGCCCAGGACTGAGGCGTGCGTTCTTCACGCAATAGCAATAGGATCAGGGGGATACCAAGAATAGCGATCACGGCCGCAAGACCCCACAAAGCCCGCCAATCCCACGCCAGCATGAGCGCCACGAAGATCAGTGGCAACAGGGCCTCACCGCCCGCAAAGCCCAGTGTTGCAACGGACAAAGCCTTGCCACGAGTGGCGATGAACCAGCGGGACATCGCGACCACGGCGATGTGGGAGGTCATGCCCTGGCCGGTGAATCGCAGGGCGAAAATTACCACTGGAAGCAACCACCAGACGGGGTTGAGCGCCATGGAGACACAGGCTAAAGCCAACAAAATCAATATGATAGAGGCCAGAACGCGGACGCGAAAACGATCGGTCAAGCCACCGGCCCAGACCATCAGCGCCGCCGAGACCGTGGTGCCCAAGGTATAAATCCCGCCCCACTGGCCGTGACTCAACCCAAAATCCCCCATGATCTTTCCGGCGAAGATGGAGATGAAAAACGTTTGTCCAAAAGAACTTAAGAAGGTCAGCAGCACGCCAGCCGACAACCAAGGCGCATTTTCACGCAGGAAATTGAGCAATTGTCCCATGCACCTTTCGTCGCCTGAAATGCCCGCGAAGGAAAGCCGTTTTTGAGCGGAGAATAGACGTTGGAGGCCAATTAAAATACCACCTAAAGGGGCCGGTCCGCAGAAACTTGAGATACTGATCAGTCTACGAAGTTGACGCTCAGCGATCTATGGTGCGCTACGAAAGCATTAGGCCCAAAGTTCATTCTCAAAAATACACCCCGAAAAATCCGACGATGTCATCACCCGGCCAGCCGGGTGTCGTCCTCTGCGTATTGTTCAACGCGTGAGAATTCGACGTGAAAGGTCGTACCGGTGCCGATTTGGCTTTCATAGTAGATGTTCCCCTGCATCTGCTTGGCCAGTTGACGTGAAATGTGCAGGCCAAGGCCTGAGCCTTGCGTGCTGGACTTTCCGCCGTTGGTTACCTGCTCGAACCGGCCAAAGACCTGATCTTCCATGCCTTCGGGGATGCCGTGGCCGGTGTCCGTGATCGACAGTCTGACATGGTCATCGGTAACCTCGATCATCCCTTCCACAACGCTGTTTTCAGCGGAGAACTTTATCGCGTTCGAAAGCAGGTTGTCGATGATCTGACGGATGGCAAAGGCGTCGCCGGCGACATACGCAGGATGCTCCGGCTCTGTTTTGACAAGGCGGACCCCACGTTCGGTGGCAAAGATCTGGTTCTCGTCAAGCCCGTCCTGAAGCAGGCTGTCAAGATCAACAGACTCATTCTCAAGCGACAACGCACCGATGTCCATCTTTTGCGCCAACAAGATCTGGTCAATCAGCCGCGACAGGCGGACCCCGTTGCGATGCGCAATATCGAGCGAGGATTGCATGGGGGCGCTGAGGTCGCCAAGGCGACCGCTGAGCGCAAGCGCCAAGCCGCCTTTGAGCGAGGTCAGGGGCGTGCGCATTTCGTGGCTGATGACCGAAACGAATTCATCCTTCGCACGATTGGCGTAATCTGCCTTTTTCAGGGCCTCTTCCAAGGAGGCGTGGATGGCGATCCGGTCGGTGATATCCACGAAGGTTACGCTCCAGCCCAGAACGGCGCTGGATGGGTTGAGTGGGTTCTCGACCTTCTGAATGCGCGGTTCATAATCGCGTTGTCCTATGCGAAGGTGGGTGCCGTTTTCGATCTTGCCACCCTGCTCGATATTGGCAAACAGATCTTCGAGGATATGACCGTTGCCATTGTTCAGGCCCCGGGATTTGGCGGCGGTGTTGGTGAGGACGATGTTCCCCTGCCTGTCGATCAGGACAACCGGTTCGCTCATCGTGTTGAACAACACGGACTGACCGACAGAGGCCATATCCATCGTTTTGTTGGTCACCAGAAGCCAAGAAAACGCAAGGATTCCAAGCGTGAACATGAAGGCCGTAGGGTCAAGCCCGAAGACCGTGAAGCCAAGGCCGACATAGGCCGCGTTCATGGTGAGGGGCGTCAGGGTGATCACCGTGAGCATGGTCAGCAATGGCCACGCGGCGCGTTTGGCGCGGGCAAAGGCCTTGGCAAGGCACACGAGCGTGGCAACGACGTAAATGTAAAGCGCTGCGATGATTACGTAAAAGCCGGGGCCATGCACATAGTCTATGTGGTCGGCTCCGTCGGGAATGGCCGAGCTTGCCGCATAGACAAGATGGTGCCATTGGTTGGTCGCGGCGAAGGCGAAGATCAGGGCGGGCGTCAGGATCAGGGCGGCGCGGGCCGGGCGTTTCCGCACCCATGCCGCGTTGTCCACGAAGGCGAAAACAAAGAAACACCAGGCAACCGGGATCAACCCATTGCCCAGCCAAGCCAAGGTCGCCCATTGGAACTGACAGGCAAAGGAGCTTGACGCCGCTTCGAGACCGACAGTGAACAATGTCCACATCATGCCGATAAAAGTGAGGGCGTAGAAGGGTTTACCGTTGAATGACTGGGTCCTCAGCATCAAGACCAAGGTCAACCCGGCCAGCGCAATAACGCCTGCCGTGCCAATGAAAACAGGGTCTGCCAGCGCTCCCTCAAAGCATGTCATTGCATGTGTCCCACGATTTTATGATCTTTCAAACACTTCAAGCATAGTCTTGTGTTCAAAATTTGACCTGATTTTGAAGTTGGTCATCCGCCCCCTTTTACCCGACTTGCCGCAAGATCGCACCCGTCGAGTTTTGCCCCGGCTGAGCCAGATCGGCGCGCAGGGGGGCGGCGGGCGAGAGACGTACGACCCGTACGTTTCGTACGCCCGTTTCGTACGAAACCCCGAGGATGTCAGGGGAAGCGCGCGCCACGGCCAACCCCACCCCGAAACGCCGAAAAACCCCTGTCGGTATCACGTCGGTATTTTGTCGGTATGACGACGGTGGGCTTTGGGGGGGTGAGACACGTCCGAGCCGTCCGGTTTAGACGTGGGTTTTGGACGGAATGGGGAGGTTTCGTGGGGTGTTTGTGGGTTGTAGGGAGAGTGGAGGAATTTGGGCGGAAAGTGTGAATTCGCCGCAAGCGCGAAAGTCTTGATGGTTAGTCCAATAGCGGATGTTCGTTGCTCAAACCCGCCATAGCGCCCCAGTTTTGGGTCGCACTTTCATTAACCTCGCTGGATCCTCGGCTGTCTCTCGTTTTCAATACCCAGCAGTATTATACAGAAGACGCCATCCCGTTTCGATAAGGCGGATTGCGAAGTTCAAGACACGAGTTGTCCAAGCACGGCGGCTGCTGCTGACGGCACCGCAACGAGAACCTCAAAAAGGATCGTTGTTAAGAGGCGACTCGATAATTGTCCAATCATCCGTTACGTGTTGTGCAAAGGGTATCACTGGCATCAATACTTTAAGAATTCTCCGGGCAGTCTAGGTTCAATGAAAATTCATCAAGCACTCCTGACTAAAGGATACTTCCCAAAAGAGCTTCCATCTGTCTTCACTACCCAAGACTTCGGTGAGCAAGTGGATGACATTCTTCAAGACTGGGAAAAAGCTGGTGTTTTCCGGCTGTTAAAGTTGTCGGACGAATTGCCGGGCGGGAAGAAGCGAAGCGGGGCGTACACGTACAAGCTTGATGATGCAGAAGCTGAAAGACTCTCCAAGCCCAAGCGTGGGTATGAAAGACGAGAGATACACATCACTCACCCGCTGCCGCAAGCGTTGCTGGCACGGGAGGTTGGTACTCATTGGAGGTCAGTGCAGAGGTGGCTATCTCGGCAAACGTACTCGGTCGATGAAATCCGTGTCGGCGATGACTACGAACGAGCTATCAAGGGGATAAACTTTGCTCTTCATGAGGCGAAGAAGTCCTACCTTCAGGCCACATCTGATTGGGTAGTAACCACAGACATCACACGCTTCTATCCATCCATATACACGCATTCAATTGCTTGGGCGGCCTATGGCAAGGAACGGGTGAAACGAAACCTGAATGCATACAAAGGGTCATTTGCAGATCGTCTCGATCTGTTGGTTCGTTCATGTAATCGGAATCAGACGGTTGGAATTCCAGTTGGCCCTGAAACCTCCAGAATTATTGCGGAAACGATCTCTGCAAGAATAGATCAAAGTTACTCTGCCCGGTTTCCAGATTCCAACAAGGAAAATATCGACCGTTTGCAGGATGATTGGATGGTTGGAATAGGCACCCTTGAGGGAGCAGAAACAGTGCTTTCAGCCATCAGTGGGCTCTACCGAGAATATGGCCTGGATATCAACGGCAGCAAAACTTCAATAGATCGAATTGTTGGTGAACGTGAGAGTGCGTGGATCTCTGAGATAAAGGCTTTTTTGTCTCACCGTAGTGGTAGTCTTGCCGGCTCCCGGCTTCGCGAGTTTCTTGAGCTTACCCTTGTACTCCAATCTCAAAACCCTACGGCATCGGTGGTAAGCTACGCACTATCCGTTGTTGAAGGTGTTGCAATTGAAGCAGCCGATATTCCCGTGGTGGAGTCGTTTCTCATCAAAGCGGCTGTGGTCGCTCCAAGTTCCATGGATCGCATTTGTCGTGTTGTATTGGATGTACAGAGCCGGACCAATGGTCTTTCGGCCAAGCGTATTGGCTCAAGGTTCATCAATCTTGTAAAAGTAGCTTTGGAAAAAGGACATCACTACGAGGCAATCTGGTTGCTTTATACCTTGCGCGGTCTGAAACGTCCCGTGGACATTAGACCCTTAAAAGACTTGATTGCTAATATGGAATCTGCGGCTATCGCTCTGATCTTACTCGATATGAAATCTAAAGGGCTTTGTGTCGGTAAGCTTCCTACGCAGATCTGGGAAGGCAAGATTTCAGAAGACAGTGTGAAGTCGGATTGGACTTGGTTGCTGGCATATGAAGCGTATCGTCACGGCTGGATGGTTGATCACAACAAGCTTCTGAATAAACCACTTTTTAAGGCCATGTCGTCTCGCAACGTGGTTTTTTATGATCCCAAGCGGAACATAAATACTTCTTCCAGCGAAGCTGACAACAGAATGACCAGACGCAAAAGAAGTATGGAGGAGGTTCGAAAGCTCCTTGAAAGCCTTCGCGGGGTCGCAGCAGTGGGACACCAATCAGGATATTATTAATCAAGTAGCCTGAATTGACGTCTCTTACGATGCGTAAGGGCTCCTGCAACCAACAAACTGATTCCTTCGTCCACCAACTTTTAGTTGGTCGGAATCCAATTTCCGCAATGCAGGCTGCGACTGCAACATCTTGACCCCGCCGTGAACGGCAGGAATGGGCCGGTTGTGACTAAAGCACATACCTCGACAAATCCGCTGATTTCATCAGCTCGCCCAGGTTCTCCTCGACAAAGCCTGCGTCCACCGTCACGCCTTCGCCGGCGCGGTCCGGCGCGGTGAAGCTGAGTTCTTCGAACACCCGTTCCATGACGGTATAGAGCCGCCGGGCGCCG
>NZ_CAJXNN010000025.1 GCF_913057115.1 uncultured Roseovarius sp. | reverse complement strand
CGCCTGCTCTGGCCGATCAAGAAGAAATACGGCAACAAGGTTTCCTGGGCCGATCTTTTCATCCTGGCCGGCGATATCGCTTACCAATCCATGGGCCTGAAAACCTTTGGTTTCAGCTTTGGCCGCGAAGATATCTGGGCTCCCGAGATTGACACCTACTGGGGCGCGGAAAAAGAATGGCTTGCGCCCTCCGACGAACGCTACAGCAACGTCGAAAACCCCGCCACCATGGAAAACCCGCTGGCGGCCGTGCAGATGGGCCTGATCTACGTGAACCCAGAAGGCGTGAACGGCAACCCTGATCCGCTCAAAACAGCTGAGCAGGTGCGCGAGACCTTCGCGCGTATGGCGATGAACGACGAAGAAACCGCAGCCCTGACCGTGGGTGGCCACACCGTCGGCAAATGCCACGGCAACGGCGACGCCGAGGCGCTTGGCCCGGAACCCGAAGCCGCCGGTATCGAGGCACAGGGCTTTGGCTGGGACAACCCCAACATGGGCGGCAAGGCCAACAAGGCCGTGACCTCTGGCATCGAAGGCGCTTGGACGACCGAACCCACCAAATTCGACAACGGCTATCTTCGTCTGCTCTTCGGTTACGACTGGGAGCTGAAGAAATCCCCCGCCGGTGCCAACCAGTGGGAGCCGATCGACATCAAGGAAGAAGACAAGCCCGTCGATGCCACCGACCCCTCGGTGCGCCATAACCCGATCATGACCGATGCCGATATGGCCATGAAGATGGACCCGACCTATCGCGCCATCTGCGAAAAGTTCATGGAAGACGATGACTACTTCCGCGATACTTTCGCCCGCGCATGGTTCAAGCTGACCCACCGCGACATGGGCCCGAAAGCCCGCTACTTCGGCCCGGACGTGCCCGAGGAAGATCTGATCTGGCAAGATCCGGTTCCCGCAGGCAACACCGACTACGATGTTGCGGCCGTGAAGGCCAAGATCGCCGATGCCGGCCTGTCGCTGTCGGAAATGGTTGCAACTGCATGGGACAGCGCCCGCACCTATCGCGGCTCGGACATGCGCGGCGGTGCCAATGGTGCCCGCATCCGTCTTGCCCCGCAAAAGGACTGGGAAGGTAATGAACCCGCGCGCTTGCAAAAGGTTCTGGCAGCCCTCGAACCCATCGCGGCGGAAACCGGGGCCAGCATTGCTGACGTAATCGTTCTGGCCGGTAACCTCGGCGTCGAACAGGCCGCCAAGGCCGCCGGTGTCGATATCGAAGTCCCCTTCGCACCGGGCCGTGGCGATGCCACCGACGAGATGACCGACGCCGACAGCTTCGACGTTCTCGAGCCGCTGGCCGATGGCTTCCGCAACTGGCAGAAGAAAGAGTATGTGGTCAGCCCCGAGGAAATGATGCTCGACCGCGCGCAACTCATGGGCCTCACCGCGCCTGAGATGACCGTTCTGGTCGGCGGTATGCGCGTCATGGGCACCAACCACGGCGGCACGGCGCATGGCGTCTTCACCGATAACGTCGGTGCCTTGACCAATGATTTCTTCGTGAACCTGACCGACATGGCCTATCGCTGGCAGCCGGTTGGCGAAAACGCCTATGAAATCCGCGATCGTGCCACGGATGCGGTGAAATGGACCGCCACGCGCGCCGATCTGGTGTTCGGCTCGAACTCCATCCTGCGCGCTTACTCGGAGGTCTACGCACAGGACGACAACAAAGAGAAATTCGTCAAGGATTTCGTTGCCGCCTGGACCAAGGTGATGAACGCCGACCGCTTCGATCTCGAAGCGTAAGGCGCGGGGCAGGGGCATGCCCCCTGCCATCCACCCCCAAAATCCAACGGCGCCCCATATCCGGGGCGCCGTTTTTCTATCACGCAGCTGGTGAAAAATGCCGCACCCCTCATAAATCAACGTCAATAATCTTGCGCGGGACAAAGGGGTTACCCAATTATCCCGTAACAAAGTGAAAGAGTCGACTTTAACAGGCGCACACAACTGGCTACAAAAGTCAGAAGCCGAATTCGGGGAAGGTAAACGGGGGGCACATGAGCAACGGCGGCAGTCTATTACCGATCATCGCGATCCTTCCATTTCTGGGCGCACTTGTCCCCGGCATCATGATCCGCGCAGGCCGAAATGCCTGCGCCACATTCACCGCCGCGCCAACGATCCTTGCCATCGTCATGTTGGGCATCCTTGCGCCCTCTGTTATGCAGGGCGAGGTGATCCGCGCCGAGATTGCATGGCTGCCGCAACTTGGCCTCTCGGCCAGCTTTTTCCTTGACGGTTTGGGCCTGCTTTTCGCGGGCATGATCCTTGGGGTGGGGCTGCTCATCACGCTTTACGCGCGGTTCTACCTCTCGGGCGATGATCCGATGGGGCAGTTCTATACCTACCTGTTGCTCTTCCAGGGCGCGATGCTGGGTATCGTTCTTTCTGACAACATTCTGCTTTTGCTGATCTTTTGGGAGCTGACCTCGCTCTCGTCTTTCCTGCTTATCGGCTATTGGAAGCACCTGCCCGAAGGCCGCCAAGGCGCGCGTATGGCGCTGGCCGTGACCGGGGCCGGGGGCTTGGCGATGATCGGCGGCATGCTGATCCTGGGCAATATCGTGGGCAGCTATAACCTCACCGATATCTTGGCCGCAGGCGATCAAATCAAAGCCTCTGAATGGTACATGCCTGCGCTGATCCTGATCTTGCTGGGGGCCTTCACCAAATCCGCGCAGTTCCCCTTCCACTTCTGGTTGCCGCACGCCATGGCCGCGCCGACGCCGGTCTCGGCCTACCTGCACTCGGCCACCATGGTGAAGGCGGGCGTGTTCCTGATGGCGCGCATGTGGCCCGCCCTCGCTGGGACGCCGGAATGGTTCTATATCGTCGCCACGGTGGGCCTCATTACCATGGTGCTGGGCGCGGTGATTGCGCTCTTCAAGGATGACCTGAAGGCACTGCTGGCCTTCTCGACGGTCTCGCACCTTGGCCTTCTGACCATGCTCCTGGGCTTCGGCACCGAAAAGGCGGCTATCGCCGCCGTCTTCCACATCATCAACCACCTGACCTTCAAGGCCGCGCTCTTTATGACCGCCGGGATCGTCGATCACGAGGCGCATACCCGCGATATCAAACGCCTTGGCGGGCTGGCAAAACTCATGCCCATCACCGCCGTGATCGGCACCATCACCGCGCTGTCGATGGCCGGGATCGCGCCCTTCAACGGCTTTATCTCCAAAGAAAAAATGCTCGAAGAAGCGGTGCACACCGTCTGGTGGGAAAACCCGTGGATCGTACCCGCGCTCGCCACGCTCGGCGCGGTCTTCTCGGTGGCCTATAGCTTGCGCTTCATTTTCCACGTCTTCGGCGGACCTGTGCGCGATGACTACCCGGCCAAACCGCATGACCCGCCCTTCGGAATGTGGGCCGCTCCCGCACTGCTGACGGTCATGGTCATTGTGATCGGCGTCATGCCGTTCCTCGCGGAACCTGTGGTCAACATGGCCGCCAGTGCTGTGACAGGCCACGAAACCCATGCCCACCTGAAGCTCTGGCATGGGCTGACCCCGGCGCTTTACCTCTCGATCATCGCGGTCGTGGGAGGGATCGTCCTGCTTTTGCTGCACAAACCGCTGGATCGTGCATGGCTCGCCATCCCGCGCCCCGAGGCGAAAAACATTTTCGACGCGCTCATGGCCAGCATGGTCCGCCTGACCCGCGCGACAACCGAGACCCTGCACAACGGGGCCATCAGCCGTTATCTGGCGATCTTCGTGGCCGCCACCACGGCGCTTGGCTACCTCGCGTTCAGCTCTGGCACACTCTCGCCGCCCACGCGTGAGATTTTGCCCATCCCGGCCGTGGTCGCGGCAGGCTGGGTGCTTTTGATGGGGGCCACGGCGCTTGTGGTGTTGAACCATCGCAACCGGTTCCGCGCGCTGATTTTGATCGGGGTGATTGGCCTGATGATCTCGGCGGGCTTTGTCTATCTTTCGGCCCCCGACCTCGCGTTGACGCAGATTTCGGTTGAAACCGTAACCATCATGCTGCTTCTTCTGGCGCTCTACTTCATGCCCAAGGGCACCCCGCGTGAAAGCGGCGCTGGCCTGCGACTGCGCGACGGCACGATTGCCATCGCGGCCGGTGGTGCCGTGGCCGGGCTGGCATATGCCTTCCTCACGCGCGATTTCAGCACGATTTCCGACTACCACCTCGCCAACTCCTACACCGGCGGCGGCGGCACCAATGTGGTCAACGTGATCCTCGTGGATTTCCGGGGCTACGATACCTATGGCGAGATCATCGTTCTGGGCATCGCGGGCCTGACCATCTACGCACTCATGGAGTCGCTCTTGAACGGCCCGGCGGGGGCCAAGCTGCGCGCCGCCCCCATACCACCGGACCGCTCGCGCGACCGGCACCCGCTGATGATGGTGGTTGGAACACGTGCTATGCTGCCGATTGCAGTCATGGTCGGCGTTTACATCTTCTTGCGTGGTCACAACCAACCCGGTGGCGGCTTCGTGGCGGGGCTTGTGATCTCGATTGCGCTTTTGATGCAATACATGGCCTCGGGCTTTGCATGGACCCAAAACCGCAAGCGGATCGAATATCATTCGCTCATCGGGTGGGGCGCGCTGATCGCCGGGCTGACCGGGGTAGGGGCCTTGCTCTTTGACCGCCCCTTCCTGACCAGCTTTTATGAGTACATCCAGCTTCCGGGGATCGAGAAATTTGGCTTCGGCTCGGCCTTCATGTTCGACCTTGGCGTCTTCCTGACCGTGCTGGGCGCTGTCATGCTGATGCTCTACAGCCTGTCGCGCATTGCCCGCTATGCCGGTGAAACCGTCAACGTGGAGCCGATGGATTACGACCCCTCCCTCAACGTCAAACCCAGCGAGAAGGAGACCGACTGACATGGAAATCGTCGTTGCCACATCTGTCGGCGTCCTGACCGCCGGAGGGGTCTACCTGATCCTGCGCCTGCGGGCCTTCCCGGTGATCCTCGGGCTGGCTTTGCTGTCCTACGCGGTGAACGTCTTCTTGTTCTCGACCGGGCGATTGGCAATCAACATGCCGCCCGTCCTGCAAAAATATGGCGAGGCCAGCTATACCGACCCTCTGCCACAGGCGCTTGTGCTGACCGCCATCGTGATTTCTTTCGGGATGACGGCGGTCTTGGTGATGTTTGCCCTTGGGGCCTTTCTTGAAGCAGATGACGACCGGATCAACATGACGGCCGCAGATGAAGACAAAGACGCGCGGAAGGAAACCGGCGCATGACACATTGGATCATTGCTCCCGTCATTCTGCCGGCGTTGCTGGCACCCATTATCGCTTTCGTGATGCGCCACGATTACACACTGGCGCGCGCTACGTCGGTCGCGGGTACGCTCGCTCTCGTGGCGATATCCATAGGCCTTACAATCACAGCCATGGAGGGGGATACCATCGCCTACACGCTTGGCGATTGGCCCGCACCCTTCGGCATTGTCTTGGTGCTCGACAGGCTGTCGGCGCTCATGGTGCTGTTGACCTCGGCGCTGGCGCTGATCGTGCTGATCCATGCCATTGCGACCAGATGGGATGAAAAAGGCCGCCACTTCCACGCGCTCTTTCAGTTCCAATTGATGGGCATCACCGGGGCCTTCCTAACGGGTGACGCATTCAACCTCTTCGTGTTCTTCGAGGTGCTGCTCATTGCCTCCTATGGCCTGATGATCCATGGCGGTGGGCGCGTCCGCCTTCAAGCGGGCTTGCAGTACGTGGTGATGAATCTTGCAGGCTCAACGCTTTTCCTTTTTGCGCTTGGCACGCTTTACGCCTCGACCGGCACGCTCAATATCGCTGATATGGCGGTAAAACTCCGCGAAATCCCGGTTGAGGATGCGGCGCTCGTTCGGGTGGCGGCGATCCTGCTGCTTGTGGTGTTTGCCATCAAGGCCGCACTATTCCCGATACACTTCTGGCTGCCCGGCACCTATTCCAACGCTCCCGCACCAGTGGCGGCACTTTTCGCGATCATGACGAAAGTCGGTGCCTACGCCATCATCCGCATCTATACCATTTCCTTCGGGCCTGACGTGGCCGCAACCGAAGGGTTGATCGCCCAATGGCTGATGCCCGCAGCCGTGGTGACACTGGCCGTGGGGGCGGTCGGGGTCTTGGGCGCACGCCGCCTGATGCCGCTTCTTTCCTTCTCGGTCGTGGGCTCCATGGGCACCATGATGCTGGCCGTGGCCGCTTTCACGCCTTATGCCACCAGCTCGGCGCTTTACTACCTTGTGCATTCCACCTTCTCGGCGGCAGCTTTGTTTTTGCTGGCCGATCTGGTGGTCACGCGCCGCGCGGCGGGCGATGGGTTAACCGCGCAATTTCCAACGGTGCAAAACGGCCTCTTCGCGGCACTCTTCTTTGCCGGGGCCATCGGCATGGCCGGTATGCCACCGCTTAGCGGTTTTCTGGGCAAACTGGTGATCCTCGATGCGATCCGCGACAGTAGCTTCATGACCTTGGGCTGGGTGGCGGTCCTGCTTGGGTCACTTCTGACCATTATCGGCTTTGCCCGAGCGGGTAGCATCCTGTTCTGGAAATCCACCGCGCAAGCGCTTCACGAGGATGAACCCGAAACAGACAAGGATGAGCCCGAAGGCGACAGACAAGCCGAAAACGCCCCTAAGCCCGCAACCGCCCTCGAACTGGCCCCGACAATGGCCGCGGTCGCAATGCTGGCCCTTTTGGCCGCCTTCGCAGGCCCAGCCATGCAGTATCTCGAAGGGGCCTCGGCGCAACTCTATGACGGCAGCGGCTATATCTCCGCCGTCCTGCCCGAAGGTGAGGAGGCACAGCAATGATCCGGCGCATCTTCCCCCATCCGCTTCTCAGCTTCACGCTGGTCTTCGTCTGGCTGGCTCTGGTCAACAAGGTGACATCCGGCAATGTCCTTCTGGCCGTGATCCTCGCCATCGTCGTCCCGATGATGACCGCCCCTTATTGGCCGCGCCGCGCCAAGGTGGGCAAACCCCTGCGAATCATTGAATACGGCCTCGTGGTGCTGTGGGATATCGTCGTCGCCAACGTACAAGTGGCCGCGATTATCCTGTTCAAATCCAACGCCAACACCCATTCCAAATGGATCACCGTGCCGCTTGAGCTGACATCTCCCGAGGCGATTACCGTTCTGGCTGGCACCATCACCATGACACCCGGCACGGTCTCTGCCATGCTTTCGGCCGATGGGCGCAGCATCCTTGTCCACTGCCTGCATACCGATGATCCTGACGGGGTTCGCGACCAGATCAAATCGCGCTACGAATGGCGATTGAAGGAGATTTTCCAATGATCACCAGTGCCCTGATCTTCGCCTTCGGCTGCTTTGGGCTTGGCCTTTTGCTGAACCTCTGGCGCATCGCCACCGGACCGGACAGCGCCGACCGTATCCTCGCGCTCGATACCATGGTGATCAACATCATCGCGCTGCTCATCCTCTATGGCATCTGGCAAGGCACCGCCGTATATTACGAGGCCTCCATGCTCGTCGCCATGGTGGGCTTTGTCTCAACCGTCGCCTACTGCCGCTTCGTGCTGCGCGGCGATATCATCGAGTAAGGAGGGACAGATATGATCGTTGAAATCCTGATCTCGGCCTTCCTTGTCATAGCCGGAATATTCGGCATTGTCGGATCGCTCGGCATGATCAAGCTGCAAGAGACCATGCAGCGCCTCCATGCCCCCACCAAGGCCACGACATTGGGCGTGGGTGGCGTGCTGATCGCCTCCATGCTCTATTTCGGATTGGTCAAGGGCGAGTTCTCGTTCCACGAGTTGATGATCACGCTTTTCCTGTTTATCACGGCTCCGATCAGCGCGAATTTCATCGCCAAGACCTTCATGCAGGCCAACATGCGTGCCAAGGATCTGCCCCCCTCGCAAAGCGAATACGGCTGGTCAGTCTATGTCGATCCGCCAAAGCGGGAGGCCCCCGAGGGCGAATAATGCGCCTTTGAAAGCACTTTGAGACAACCAAGAGGGCTTAGCGTTTCGATGCTAGGCCCTTTATAATTTCAAAGGTGGCACTGGGACGTGGCCAGCGGGATGAGGCCTCTCATGTCTGGTAACGCGGAGTGAACAGGTAACGGAGCAATCGGGGTCGGCCAATTCTTCGCAAACAAATAATCGGCTCACACTGTCCCGCTGGGAGAGCTTTCCAAAACCTCCTGCATGTTCCCGACAAGGATACCTTGTACGGTGACCTGCGAATCTGCCACCAGCGCGGCGATGTCAATCTGGGGGGTGAGGGCAGGGACCGCATCGGCGCGTGCCTCAGCGCTCTCCAATTCGCCGAAAACCCAACGTGGTTGCGCATCGCCGGTGTCCAGCCCCACGGCGATGCGCAGGATGTCGACAGCATCAGAAACATTGACCGCGCCGTTGCCGTCGATGTCGGCAGCAACGAAATGTTCCGGGTCAGCGGGGCCCCAGGACGGGTCAAGCCCAACCGCGAGGCGCAGGGCGTCGAGCGCGTCTGAGACGTCGATCTGGGCGATATCGTCGGTTGTCACATCGCGGTCCAGCGTCAGTTGGCCATTGGTGAGCGGGGGGATGTCGAGCCTGAAAGTCCCGTTGGCGTCGGAGGTGTCGGTGGCCTCTTGCGTGCCGGTGACAAGAAAGCGGATCACGGTGTCGGGCAGGGCGCTGCCATCGGGGCCCGTGACAGTGCCGGTGAGCGCCGTTGTCTCGGGCAGGGGCGCATCGCCTTCTATCGTCCAACCGTGATCGTCGATCAGGGCCGCGCGGGCGGCTTCGGCGGCCTCGGAGTACACCAACCCCTCGGCCCCGAGCGTGACGCCCTGTTGAACGCCGGTTGTCTGGGCCTGCTGATGCCAGCCGATCAGGGTGGCGTCGTAATTGCCGACCGAAAGCCCTGAGCCATCCAGCATGCCGGTCATATCGGTGACATTCTGGATTTCGAGGCCAGAGAGGTCTTGGTCAAAGGCGTTGGCAAAATAGAACATGTAACCCATGTCGGTGACAGCGGATGTGTCCCATGCGCTGATGTCTTGGTCGAAGGCTTCAGCGTCATTGAACATCTGCCCCATGGTTGTCACGCTTGACGTATCCCAGCGCCCGATATCTTGGTTGAAAGCGCTTGCCTCCATGAACATGCGGGCCATGTCGGTCACTTGCGAGGTGTCCCAGTCGCCGATGTCCTGATTGAAGGCCTCGGCACGGTAGAACATGTACCGCATAGTGTTGACGCTGCCGGTGTCCCAGTTGCCGATGTCTTGGTTGAAACCTGAGGCTCCGTAGAACATGTAGCCTAAGCTTGTAACATCGGAGGTATCCCAGCCGGCAATGTCGGGGATGGGATTGCCGGACGGGTCGTCGCCGTCACCAAACCATTAGCTCAGGTCAGTGGAAGGGGCTGTCGTCATTCGGGGCCTCTTGTCTTGGTGTCGCAGTGCGCCGGTGCGTTATTCCCTCAGCGCGCGGTCCTTGACGCGGACGACCGGCTTCAGGATGTAATCCAGCACGGTTTTCTTGCCGGCGAGGATGTCCACCTGTGCGACCATGCCGGGCATGATTTCCACCTCGACACCGTCGGCATCAAGGATGGTGTCGGTGGTGCGGATTTCCACGACGAAAACCTCCTCCTCGCTGCGTTCGCTGCGGGTGATGGTATCGGCCCCGATGCGCAAGATCTCCCCCGACAACGAGCCGTAGCGCGAGGCGTCATAGGCGGTGATGGTCACCTTGACGGGCTGTCCGGGGTAGAGAAAGGCGATGTCGGCGGGGCGCACATAGGCCTCGACCAGTAGGGAATCGTCCAGCGGGACGATTTCGATCAGTTCCTCGCCCGCGCGGGCCATGGCGCCCAGGGTGGAACTATGGATGGTGTTGACCACGCCACGCACAGGGGCGCGCAGCTGTGAGCGGTCGGCGCGGCTTTGCAGGGCAGGCAGGGCCGGCTTGAGCGCGGCAAGTTCGGCTGTTGCGGTGGCCAGATCGGTCAGCGCGGCACTGCGAAAGCGGCTGCGTTGCGCTGCGATCCGGTCGTCGATTTCATCAAGGGCGGATTGCAGCCGGTCAAGCGAGGCGCGTGCGCGTACCTCGCGGCCGCGCCATTCCGCTTCGGTCCGGCGCAGCGAAAGCAAGGTCGTAGCCGGTTCCATGCCGCGTTCGACCAGCGGGGCCATGATTTCGCGTTCCTCACCCAGCACGGCGAGGGTTTCGGTGGCGGTTTGCAGGTCGACGCGGCCTTCCTCGAATTCCTGCTGGCGTTGTAGCCGCTGGCGTTCGAGGATGTCGATTTCGGCCTGCAATTCGGCTTGCCGTCCGCGATAGAGCGCGGTTTCGGATTTGACCACATCGGCGGCCTTGGCCACCAGATCGGGGCTGAAGCGCAGTTCGGCCCCGTCAATCTCGGCTTGCAGCCGTTCGATCCGGGCCATGAGGCCAAAGGCGCGCTGCTGTTCCTGATTGAGTTGGCTGTCAAGCAGGGTGCCGTCCAGCTCCATCAAAAGGTCACCTTTCTCGACAACCTCGCCTTCCTTGACGTGCAGGGTTTTCAGCACGCCGGGTTCGGCGGCTTCGATCACTTGCAGGGACGCCGAGGGCACAATCCGGCCATCGGCGCGGGTGACATCGTCGATCTCGGTATAGGCGGCCCAGAGCACGGCGGTCAGCAGAAAGCCCAGAATTGTGAACAAAAGGATCGAGCCGCGCAGCGGCGAGCGGCCGCGCATTTCCCGGGCCAAACGGTCAAGGTCGTGGTCACGCGCCATCCCGGTCTCCTGCGGCTTGGCGGGCACTGCGCGCGAGGATGGATTTGTCACCATCCGCGCCGACGCGTCCGTTTTCGATCACGATGACACGATCCACGAGGTCCAGAAGGCTGGTGCGGTGGGTGACCACGATCATCGTCCGATCTTGTGCCGCCTCTTTCAGCCGGGTGATGACATCGCGCTCGTTTTGGACGTCCATTGCGCTTGTGGGTTCATCGAGCAGCAAAACCGGGGGCTGCCCGACAAGCGCACGGGCCAGTGTGATGGCCTGTTTTTGCCCACCCGACAGGCCCTCGCCGCGCTCGGCCAGCATCATGTCATAGCCCGAGGGGTGGCGGGCGATGAAATCCTCGACGCCGGAAATCTGTGCGGCGTCCAGAATGTCGGCATCGCGGGGCCGGCGGGCGCCGATGGCGATGTTTTCGCGAACCGTACCCGAGAAAAGCCAGACGTCTTGCAGCACCGAGCCGATATTGCGGCGCAGATCGCCGGGGTCGATTTGCCGGATGTCGGTGTCATCCACCAGAACCGCGCCTTTGTCGGGGGTGTAAAGGCCCAAAAGCAAGCGTGCCACCGTACTTTTGCCCGAGCCGATACGCCCAAGGATGGCCACCTTTTCACCGGGCTCGATACTAAAACTGACGCCGTTGAGCGCAGATTGCATCTGATCGGGATAGGTGAAATGCACATCATCAAAGCGTATGCGCCCTTCGAGTTTGGGGCGGCTGATCCAGTGGTGCCCGGCAGGTCGTTCGCTTTCGGCGCGCATGAGGGCATCAAGATTGCGGTAGGAACTGCGCGCCTGATTCAAGCGGGTCAGGGTTTGGGCCAGTTGCGCCAGTGGCGCGAGCGTGCGCCCCGTCAGGATGACGCTGGCAATCAGGGCCCCCATGCTGACCTCGCCCGCGGTAATCAGGAAAACGCCGTAGAAGACGATCATGACCTGTGCGGCCTGTTGCGTGAAACTGGTGGCGTTCATGGCCAGTTGCGTGACCGCGCGGGCGCGGGCGCCGTGATCGGATTGGCGGGCGATGGCCTCTTCCCAGCGGGCGCGCATCCGCCGCGCGGCACCCACCGCCTTGATGGTTTCCAGCCCCGATACGGTTTCGACCAGCACGCTTTGTTTCGATTGCCCGTCCTTGAAGCTTTGTTCGGCAAGGCGCGCGAGGATCGGTTGCACGGCCAGACCGACGATCAATACCAGCGGCACGGCAATTGCCGGTACAATTGCCAGCGGCCCGCCGATGAGAGAGATCACCGCGATGAACAAAAGGATGAATGGCAGGTCGACCACGGCAACAAGCGTTGCCGAGGTGAAGAAATCGCGAAGAGTCTCGAACTCGCGCAGTGTGCTGGCAAGCGCTCCGGTCGAGCCTTTGCGCGCGCGCATCTGCATGTCGAGTAACTGGTCGAAAATGCGGCGCCCCATGACCATGTCGGCCCGCTGTCCGGCCCGGTCGATGAAACCTGCGCGCAGGTTCTTGATGAGAAAGTCGAAAATCAGGGCGATACCAACCCCGAGTGTCAGGGCAATAAGGGATTCGGTGGCTTCGTTGGGCAGCACGCGGTCATAAACCACCATGATGAAAATCGAGGTGGTCAGCGACAGGAAGTTCGCGAGGACCGCCGCCAGTAGAACCTGTGTGTAGGACCAACGATTGGCGGCAAGTGCCGACCAGAACCAGTGACCGCGCCGCCCCTCGCTACTGGCAAGAATGTCTTCGCGGTGTTCCCGGCGCAGCAAAATGGCGTAGCCGCTGTAGACCTTTTCAAGATCATCGCGGGTCATTTCACCGATGCCCTCGCCGAGGGTCGGATCATGGATAGCGAGCGAACCATCGGGTTTGACATCATGCAGCACGACGGCGCGGTCACCCTCGAGCAGAAGGATCGCAGGTGTCAGGATCGAGTCGAAGTCGTTTAGCGGATGGGCCCCAAATGCGGCCTGCATGCCGGCGCGTTCAGCGGCGGTGATGGCTTCGCGGATGCCCAGTGTGCCTTCGGCCTCGGAGGATTGCACGGCATGTAGCGTGGCCAACGTCATGGGACGGTCAAGCGTTGCCGCAGCGTGTATCAAACAGGCCTCAAGCGGAGAGGTCTCATCGGGTCGGCTTCGGTTGTCGCGGTCCAATGGAACGACGCGGCGATCATCCTTGTCTTGGTCAGCCGTCATTCCGGCACCTTGGGAAGAGTGATGTCAAAAACGTCAAGAATATCGCCCGTCAGCGCCAGCGCGGCATAATCGGTCAGGAAGCGTTCCTGTTCCGCGCGTATCAAGGTTTCTTCGGCGCGTACGTAGTCGCGTTGCGCATCCAGAAGATCAACAAGGCTACGGCGGCCAATGCTGAATTGATCACGCGCGGCCTGCACGCTGGCGGCATTGGTTTGAACCGCCTCTCGCGCGGCGGCAACACGCGCTTCGCCTGCCGCCTGATCGGTGCGAACCAAGGCCAGAGCTTCGCTTACATCGCGCAACAAGGTATCACGTTCGGCCTTTGAGGCATCGCGACGGGCCGCTGCTGCTTCAATCGCGGCGCGCCTTTGCCCACGGGTGTCGAGGCTGTAGTTCAGCGTCAGGTCCAAGCCCACGTCCGCCCCCCCGCCAGAGTCGGCTTGGCTCCCGGTAAGCCCAAGTTCAACGGCCGGTTGGCGCCGCGACTGCGCCGCGATCAGATCGGCTTCGGCGGCTTTCAGGCTGGCATTTGCCGCGCGCAAGCGCGGGCTTTGGGCCAGAACGTCGCCTTCGTCGGCAGGCAAGGCCGGGGCCTTGTCCGGAGTCGGCAGCTTGGCCGGAATCGCGTCAAAATAGCGCCGAAAAGCCGCCTCGGCGCGTTCAAGCCCGGCTTGCGCATCGACACGGCGGGTTTCTGCATCGGCCACGCGACTGCGCGCGGTCAGGTTATCGACACTTGAGCCAGCACCGCGTTGTGCGCGTTCGTCAATCTGGTCAGCGATGCCGCGCAACACACGAAGGTTTTCCTGCGCCAGCGCCAACAGTTTGCGGTTCGTGATCAGGCGCTTGTAGGCTTCGACCGCCGAGAGCGCCGAACTGGCACCACTCTCAATCTGGCGGGCCCAGCTTTGCAAAACACGGGCCTCGGCGGCGGTTTGATCGGCGCGCGCGGCCCCGGCATCGTAAACCAGTTGCGAGACACGAACGAAGGGCGAGGCGTCGCTTGTTGTTGAACTGCTGACATAGCGGGTTTCCGCGCTGACCCCGACGCTGAGGTCGGGGCGGAAGGCCCCGTCGGCTGCCTTTTTCTCAGCCCGAGCGGCGCGAGTATCCGACAGGCTTCGGGTCATGGCCGGGTCGGCCATGACGGCGCGGGCGATGTATTTTCCAAAAGGTTTTTGGGCCACCTTGCTGGAAACCCGCGATCCCCCAAGCCCTGCGGTTCCCATTTCCAAGCTGGCCGAGACCGGGGTGAGATCGGGTGGCTCGTTACAGCCTGCCAATGTGGCAAGCAGGATAGGCAAGACAGCGTGGGCGGCGCGAAATCTCATGATGTGGTGCTCCAATCGCGATCTTGTGCATCGGACAGCGCATCCAGAAACCCCGAAAGCGCCGTGTCAGATTGCGACGCCGCCTTGGGGGCTTTTCGGCCAATCCCGGCACTTTCACGCTCCGCGCGCAACATCCACCCTACATGACACAGCGATACCCGCTGTGCTTCGGCCAGACGCAGGGCGCCGCTGTGCCAAAGGTCCGGCAAGTTTTCATCGCTTAGGGCATCAAGTTTTTCGGTGTTGATCGTGTAAAGGTTCTCGAGATCAGCCTGATTCATGCCCGCAAAATCACGCAGAGGGGTCAACAGTTCCGCCGCTTGCAATGCCATGCAGGCTTTTTGCGTTTGCAGTGCGGACAGGGCCCGCGTCCGGAAGAACTCGATAACGTCTTCAAGCGGCTTTGCCGGTTTCCCTTCGGCATCGAAAAACGGCTGGTCATTGGGGTCTTTCGTCACCAATCCGCTTGCCTCGTCCACAAGCAGAGTCATTTCCCCTGCCTTGTCCGTGAACTGCGCCGCAAAAGGATGCGCCCGCAGCGCTGACGGAACATAGGTCCCCCGCCAATTTCCATCGGTTGTTACGAAGGGCGTTGGCTCGGACCTGCCAAAGCTGAGCAGCGCAACAGGGTCAATGCCGCTGTCATCCTGTCGTTTGCGAAATACCAGGGGAAAGGCACTTGCCGCCGGGGCGACTTCGGCCATGACGATATCAACGCAGTGCATTACGCGTGCGAATCCGTATGACTCAAAGCGCCGCCAGTAGCATGTGCCATGGCGCTGCGGGCTGACCGCGACCAGCTTATGGGATGTTGGGTCAGTCATGCGGGAGAAGTGTCTTCAAGGGCTACCTAGGACAGTATTGAGCTCAAACGGTTTTGCGGGCCGGTGCATATGCATCCAGCCCGCGCTTTTGTGACCGTGTCAAAAGACGATCACGCGTTCATGGCCGGATCGGCCAGGATAACGTTTTCGGGGTTAAGCTCGGCAAGATCGCCGATACCCTCGAACTGTGCCATAACCTCGACCGAGGCGTCATCGGTGCCGTTTGTTTCGGTCCGCACGAGCGCCGCATCTTCGCCGTCGCCCGCGAGGAAGTAGACGATATCGCCCGCGGCTTCGCCCGTCAGTCCTTCGAAGGCAGCCTCCAGGGTCGCCGCGTCGGTGTCGTCCAAGGCCGTGGTGAAGATCACGAAGCCTGCGTCTGCATCAAGCGCACCGCCTTCGGAAAGCCCTTGCACCACGTCTCCTTCGCCGCGCAGGTCCACTGGGTCGGAAAATGCGATGATATCGCTTTGGAAGGTGACGCCGGTGGTGAAGCCGGTGATTGTATCGGTGCCATTCGTGGCTTGATCGGCATTGAAGACAACGACATTCGCTCCGGTTGCGGACACATCCAGCGTATCGTCACCGTCCTTGCCCTGAAGAACCGAGTCAAAGTTGCTCGCTGTCAGGGTGTCGGCGCCGGATGTCCCGATTTGAAGCTCGGTTTGGCCGCCTTGCACATCATCGGTGAAGGTCAGCGTGATTGGCCCAGAGCCCTGATCGGTCATGTCGAATTGATACATCAATTCGCCTTCAGGCAATTGGGTGCTGAGAGTGCCGCCGCTCACAACGACGCTGCCTGTGTTTGCATCGGTGTCATTGACGAGGAAAAGATCCAGCTCGTTGCTGTCGCTTCCCGATACATAGGTGGCATGCGCCGGGTCAAATGTTATCGTCGTTTGCACGCCATCCGTTGCATCCAGACTTTCATTTGCAAGCACGGCAACCGACAGGGTTGAGCCGTCTTCGACGGCGTTAAACGCGCTGAAGGCCGAGGCAAGGTAAACCTCCACATCGGTCGAAACCTCCGCCGCATCACGCCCGGCGGCATTGCTGGCATTGGCCGTGACGCTCACCGTTTCGCCCGCGTCCAATGCGTCAAGCGTGGCTTGCGGCACGGTCAAGGCCCATGTGCCATCGGCCTGAACTTCGGCTGTCGCGTTCAGGATTTCACCACTTGCATCGGTGCCCACAATGGTGACATCCCGCCCGGCCTCAACCCCGAGAGCTGTGCCTGTGATCTCCGGCGTCCCGAGATCCGAGAGGTCCACCGCGCCGTCCACACCGATCGGGTCGATGGTGATGATGGGGCGGAAATCTGTGGTGATGGTAAAGGTGGCGGGGGCCGAGGTATTTTCGGCGTCATCGCTAACCGTCGCGCTCAGGTCAAAATCGGTCTCGTCGGCGAGCCCCGAAAGATCCGTGTCGTCCAAAGTGAGTGTCCAGGTTCCGCCGTCCTGCACCTCAGCCGTGAAATCCGTGCCATCAAGGGTGACCGTGACGTTACTGCCAACGGTTTCCTCGCTGGCGGTGCCGGAGATGGTCATGCCGTCGGCCAATTCATCGAGGGTAAGCGTGTCCTCGGTCGAGACCTCGGTGATGGCTACGCTGGGTGCGGTGTAATCCGTGTCTAGAGTGGCTTCATCAGAGCCGGTGTTCCCGGCGTCGTCCGATCCTTCGGCTGTGATTTGGATGGTGTCGCCATCGCTCACCGCTTGCAGCGTGGACGAGGGGATATCAACCGACCAGTCGGAGCCGGTTACCGTGGCGGTGGCCACTTCCGTGCCGTTGACGGTGACAGTCACGCTGTCGGTACCGTCTGCCGTACCGTTGACCGTAAGGTCCGAACCGCTTTCCGAGATGTTGATTGTTCCGTCGGCGTCAACTGGTGTGGTGATCACAATGCTTGGGGCAGTTGTATCCACATCGACACTGCGCGTGGCCTCGGGAGCGGGGTTGCCCGCCGCGTCGGCAAGGTTGGCCGTGATGTCGAGGCTTGCCCCATCCTGACCTTGCACCAATTGCGTGGTCTGTGCAGGCGTTAGTTCGAGCGACCAAGTCCCATCGCTGCCGACCTCGGCCATCTGGGCGTCAAGACCGGGCAGGCCGATTTCAACCATTTGGCCTTCTTCGGCGCCGGTAGAGGTGCCGGAGATGGTGAGGGCCTGTTCGCTGTCGGCGATGTTGATAATGTCGTCATCAGAGATTGTGTCGATGCTGACACTGGGGGCCGTGAAATCAGCGGTGATTTCGGAGCTGGCATTCGCCGGAATGCCGTCGGCATCGCTGACGGCGGCTGTTACCTCGATCTCGCTATCTTCGGGCAAGGCGGCGGCGTCGGCCTGTGGCAGGGTCGCTTCCCAGCTTCCATCGGCTTGGGTCTGCACCTCGGCCAGCGCGCTGCCGTTGACCGTGACGCTGACGGTCTGGCCTTCGCCGACGTTGTTCGTGACACCGGAAATCGTGACATCAGAGCCAGATTCATCGCTGTTGATCACATCATCCCCGGCGATGGTGTCGATGGCGATGGACGGTCCGCTGAAATCGGCGTCAATCGTGGTGGTTGCCGGGGTCGGGGCAGGGTTGCCAGCCGCGTCGTTGACCGTTGCGCTGACTTCGATGCCTTCAAGCACTTCATCTTCGCCCGCAGCATCCTGCAAGGCCTGCAAAGCCGATTGCGGTACGGTGACTTCCCAAGTGGAAAAGCCACCGGGCAGACCGTTGCTGACAACCTCGCCTGTGAACTCCTCACCATTGAAAGTCAGCGTCACGGCTTGACCAACGGCGGCGTCGGTTGTGCCGGTGACGGTCAGGCCCTCACTATCGCCCACATCAAGCAGGCCAACCTGGTCATCGCCGGAAATCGTGTCGATGGTAATCTCCGGCCCGGAAAGGTCGGTCGTGAAGCTGCTGGTCGCCTCAGCAGGGTTGCCCGCCGCATCCTCAACATCCGCTTCAATATCGATGGTCTGACCGTCGGTGTCAGCCACCCCTCCAAGATCATCCGAGGAAATATCGACGCTCCATTCACCGCCTCTTGCGGTGGCCGTGGCGACATGTTCGTCCCCGTCGGCATTCTTGACGCTGACGGTCACTTCCTGCCCGTCCTCGGCATCGGTCGTGCCGCTGATCGTGATACCTTCGTTCAGTTCGGCGATATTGAGAACACCATCTTCGCCGACGCCCGTGTCGGTGACCGCAATGGCGGGTGGAATGGTGTCAATGATGACGTCTTCCGTTTCACTTCCGGTTTCTTCGCCGTCTTCGTCAAATGTGGTCACAGTGATCGAAACGTCACCTTCCGGAAAGCCGCCCTCTGGTTCCGGCAACACCCAATTGCCCTCGGCATCAGGCGTAACCGTCGTGGTCGTCTCGCCACCGTCCGAGTCTGTAACAGTGACGTCTATACTGGAGGTGCCTTCGGGCACATCAAGCCCGGTGTTCTCATTGGTGAGACCGCCATTTGCCGAAAGAACCGCAGCGTTGATCGTGGGTGCAGGAGTGCCGCCATCGTCGCCGCTGTCACCAAAAGCGGCAGCCGTCGCCGCGGCTGCGGCCGCACCACCAGCCGCGATGGCCCCGGCGCCAAGGCCGGCGCCGCCCGCACTCGCGGCCATAACCTCGGCCGCGATCTCAGCGACACGCGCACTGACCATAACCTGCCCGTTGGCCGCGATTTGAAGTTCTTGTGCGGGGACTGCAATGCTGGTGCCGTTCGCCATTTGCATCTGGGCAGAGCCATCTGCCAAGACCTCGACATTTTGGACACCTTGAATGTCCGACGCATTGACAAACCCTTCACGGACTTGCGCAGCGGCCAAGGCCGGAAGCGTCAGGACAGTCCCTACAAAGGCGGCGCTGGCCGTCTTGCCCGCCGTGAGGCGGCGCGCGATCCATTCTCGGACATAAGCGCTGCGATCAGCCTCGGTCTTGATGTTGGAATTACTGGAATCGGTTTGGAAATAACGTTTCTGCACAGCAGCCTCTTCAACTTAATGGCGATACACTTGGATGGCAATTTGCCTGCCATTGCAGCAAGTATGCAAGGGAAAAATCGAATTTTCCCTGTTTTGTGGCATCATGACATGGAAGTTGAACATGTGAGTCGCCAAGAGAGGAGTTCGCTCTCTGGTTGAAGTTGAGTTTGGGTCCGATAGATGTTCTAGGCCTGCACACAAAACGGGATCGGCAGACATGTCCCAAGATTGCCCGAGGCAGGGGGCAGAGATGGCCGGCGATTCAGACGGCGTTCAGGGCACCCAAATCGCCCAGTGTAATCACATCAAGGTCAAGCTGGCTGCCCGCGTGGTCATGTGTGACACTCATACCCCGGCTGTAGGACACGTTGTCGACAGTCACCGTAGTCAACGATTGCTCCGGATCCAGCAGAACATAGGCCCCGGGAGACGCAGAGCCGGTTTCAAGGCCAACAGCCGCGCGCAATGTGTTGAGTGCGTCATCAACCTTGATATCCCCCGAAAAATCCACGTCTGCCGCAATCATATCGTGAGGTGTAGCCGGACCAAAACTCGGGGTGAGACCAACCGCGAGGCGCAGGATGTCGAGGGCATCGGTAACACCGGGTTGGCTATTGGCAACCGCACCTTGGGCCATGCTGAGATGACCTTCTTGCCCGTCTGGAAGTATTAGTGAAAAACCGCCTGTCTCATCTGTTGAAAGCATGCGCTCGGTGCCGTCGGTCAAGCTGAAACGTAGCGCGGTGTCGCCGATGCTCATGCCGTGGGTCGAGGTCAATTGACCGCTTATCGTGATCCCGTCAGGTTGCTCTTGCAAATCCAGGATCGTGTCGGAAAAGACAAGATATTCGACTTCGCTCAACGTGTTGGTTCCGTCACTGTCAGGGTCTGAACGTTGATCGGCGACGGTCATGCTGCCGTTAGGGTTTTCGGTAATTATATAATCAGAGCGCAGGCCGGTGAAAACGGCGCGATCCAGCCCGTTACCCCCCATCAAGGTGTTGTCTCCGTGCCCTATGTAGAAGCGATTGTCCAAGGCATTGCCGATGATCGTGTTGTCGACCGCGCCCAGCATTTCGACGTCACGCGCGCCATCGGCAAGGGTGACGTCGCCAGATGTCAGGATGCGTGTGCCATTCAGTAGGTCCAGCTTGACGTTGTCTCCGGACAGGTCGACGATGACATCCATCGCGGTTTCGCCTTGTCCCAAGGTCACACGCACTGCCGGGTTGCTGTCAATGCCAAGGCTGTAGCCTCCGGCCGCCCAGGTCATTGTGGCCGTGCTTTCCGTAGCGACCTGGAAATCGCCCAGGCCTTCGCCAATCGAATAGGCATTGTTTGCATCGCTGTCATCGAAGATCACTCCGGTCAGGAAGACCTTGCTTCCGGAAAGCCCGAACTTGTGGGTCAGCATCGACGCATCCCAGCCGGGTTCGAACTCCCCCCTTTGCTGTGAGATACCTGTTTCCCGGAAATAGGATCTGAACAGGTTTTCACGGTGCCCGGGGCTCTCATACAGCATGTCGTGATGCTGGGTGATCGCAGCCTGCAAATCGACCGTGCCGGTGGTGCGCCAAAGCGCGATGTTCTCGCCCCATCCGGAAGCCCCCTCGAACGGGTAGCCCGCTGCGCTCATCCGCTCACCCGGAGTGCTGCCGCCTGCGCCCGTATGCGAAAACGTATCGGTATCAAGCATCCATTGGCTGTGTCCGGCAGCGGCCTCTTGTATTTGGACATTGGCCGCCAGCGGTTGCACTGGCGTATCCGGGATGGTGCCTGCGTCCAGACCTTCGTTCAGGGCGATACCTTGTCGTTCGGCTTCGCCCCTGGGGTCAAGCCGCGCTGCGTTCACGAGTTCAAGAAAAAGCTGTTCGTTCTGGGTAAGCATGGTGCAACCTGTGGTTCAAATCGTACTGATACCGAAGGCTATGGACGAACTGCGGCGATCTTTGGACAATCCTGGGTAGTCTTGTTGGCATAGCTTCGCCTCGTGAGGGGGAGGGCGACGCACCATCCCCGAGCTGACACGCCCCCAAAGCGAGGGGGGCGTGTCAAGGTGTCAAGTTGCGGTGGCTCAGACCTCGGGCCGCGCCTCGAGGTCGCCCAGAAGGATCCCAGCCATATCGAGGCTGAGGCCATCCGAGATTGCCCCGCTGTCTATACCGGAATCGAAGGTGACATTGTCCTTGTCGATGCTTGAGAGGTCCTGATCCTTGTCGAGGAACACCCATTTCGGGGCATTCTCGCTTTCAAGCCCGACGGCGAAACGCAGCACGTCCAATGCATCCGAGACATTCACGTTGCCGCTTTGGTCAATGTCGGCGGCGATGAAGTTCTCGGCGTTGGCCGGTCCGAACGAGGGGTCGAGGTTCACGGCGAGGCGCAGAACGTTCAAGGCGTCTTGCACGTTGATCTCGGCGTCGCCGTCTTCGAAACCTCGCACCGCGTCTACGCGCCCGGCATCGGAATTCGAGCCGAGCCGGATTTCGTAAGCACCAGCCGCACTGCCTGTCTGGCCAAGAATCGGTGCGCCACCCGCGGAGAAGTTGACAACGGCACCTTCGAGCGCCCCGCCTTCCATGTCTTCGAGATTGACATGGATGGTGACCCGCGTTTCACCCTGCTCCAAGGTACCGGCCGATCCGGCATTGTCCTCGGTCGGGGCGGTTTCCTGTGATGAGGATTCAATGAACTCCTCGTCATTTGTCAGCAGGAAGTCGAGAACGGCGTTTTCAAAGGCCAAGGTCCCCGGTTCCAAGCCTGCATTGGTGACTGCATCGCGCGCGGCATCAACATCGGCCTGATCAAAATCGCCCACATCGGGGATATCCGCCGGTGCTGCGGGGTCATAGAACCCGGCCAGCGATTCGCCTGCGTCGTAGGTGAACAGGCTTTCGGCCTCGCTGTCCACGCGCCAGTCGTCACGGTAGCCACCATAAAGGTCGTCATAGGCCAAGGGCCGCTCAAGAACGGTACCGTCGGCACGCGCGATGTCGTCATCGGGGTTGCCATTGCCATCGCCCAGAAGCCCCTCGACCTCACCGGCCATGGCCTCGCTGATCTGGATGCCGATATCCATACGGCCATCACGGACGATCGCACTAAGCCGGGCGTCGCCCTCACCAACGGTGCCATCGGCCCCGGCAAAGACGACCGTGTAGGTATCGCCTTCACGGAAGATGCGATCATTGCCCACTTCAAGTACACCACCATCGGCAAGGGTTTGGACGGTGCCATCAATCGAAAGCGGGTCCAAATCGGTGGAATCGATCATCAAAGCCGACCCATCGCCAAGCCGCGCGGCCACGGCGACATTGGCCGATACGCCCGGCACGGTGTTGCCATCGGAGTCGATGACCGGCCCCATGCGTGACTGAATCTCGAAATTCTCGAAGGCACCGCCCGCGATACCATTGAGCAGGACGAATTCACCAATGGCGTGGAAGTCATAACCGACACCGTCAAGCGTCAGAAGGTGCGGGTCACCCACCGTCCATGCGATTGGCGTGACCGGCGGGGGCGGGGGCGCAGGCGACAGGGACGCAACCTCGGCTTCGGTCAGGTTGCCGAAGGTCAGCGTGTTGCCATTGCCGAAGTCGACAACAGCCCCGCCACCCGTCACAGCCGTCGCACCGGCCAGCGCTTGGTCCCTGTCTTCCTCGGATACACCCTCGATCACAACATCGAAACTGTCGATGCCGAGTTCGAAATCCTCGATGGTGGTGACACCGGCCCCGATAACGAAGGCGTCTTCGCCGCCACCACCCTCGAGGGTGTCATCGCCGCCGCCACCGATAAGGGTGTCGTTGCCGCCACCGCCTTGCAGGCGGTTATCAGCGCCATCGCCGGCAATACGGTCATCGTTGTCGGAACCGCGGAACCACTCGAAGTTGCTGATTTGGTCAACCTCGTCGGTGTTGCCGCGGTTCGTGACCGTCCCTGCTACGGCATCGATGTCGACACCGGCCCAGTAATCCATGCTGTCGTATCTCAGCCGGTCGAAACCACCGCCGCCGTCGAGCGTGTCATTGCCGGCATCATCGCGCCAGGATTCATCCGCATCCGAGCCGGTGAAACGGTCATCGTCAAAAGTGCCGTAAACTTCCCAGACCGCGCCGCTGCCGCTGATGGTTTCGGTGTTACCAAAGCCGTCATTGATGATCTGACCGCTGGCAAGGCTAAGGTCAACCTCGATACCTTCGTCGAAGCTATCCCGGAAATTCAGCCGCACGAAGCCATCGCCATTTATCGTGAAGCTGTCCGTCCCGTCCCCAGAGGTCAACGACATCCATTGCTCGTCCGCGAGGGTAAGGTCGAAGTCGTCGTCACCAAAAGTGCCGCGCAGGTCCAGACCGCCGACAGTCCATCCCGCGTTGAGAGGCGTGGCGATCCCGACAAGTGTATCGGTTCCCATCGCGCCCTTGTTCACGCTCCCGGTATTGGCGTCACCGTTCAGGGTCACGCTGACCGGATCCTCCATGCCCGAATAGTCAAGGGTGACGTAGTCCAGGTCAGACCCCGAGAAATCAATCCTGTCATTCCCCTGCGACCCGAAAACCATGTCCGCGCCGCCGTTGCCACCACCCGCGCCGACGAGGTTCAATTCGTCGTTTCCGCGGCCACCCGTTAGGGTATCGCTCCCGTTCGAACCGGTCAGGGTATCGTCACCGTCGGAGCCGTCGGCGCTCAGTCGTCCGAACGCCGAGAAGTCTTCGAGCTTGATCTCGTCATTGCCGTAAGATCCGCGGAAGTCCTCGAAGTTCGCGATCGTATCGGTGAATGTCCCGCCACCCGTCAGCGTGCCCGTCGCCACGCCGGTATCACCGTTGATGTTCACCGATTGAATGACGTCACGATCATAGCGCAGGCTGTCATTTGAACCACCACCACCATCGAGGTCGTCGTTGCCGCCGAAGTCGCGATAGGTCTCGCTGTTGATGCCGCCCATGAAGGTATCATCGTGGCTTGACCCTTGAATTTGCGCCACAGGATTGATGCCGCCAATCGTTTCGGTGTTGCCGAAGCCGTCATCCAAGATCTGGCCGGTTGATTGGGTCAGGTCTATATTGATCCCTTGGGTGGCGTCGCGGAAATCCAGCCGCACGGTGCCGGTCCCTTCCAACTGGTAGCTGTCTACACCGTCGCCGCCCCGAATGTTGATCCATTGCTGGCCATAGTAGAACTCGTTGTAGGAGGATGTGAGCCTGATATCGAAGCTGTCATTGCCGTCCGTCCCGTGAATGCCCAGACCGCCGGTGCGTGCCCCTGCATCAAGCGGGTTGACGATACCGCGCAGCGTATCGATGCCAAGTCCACCCTTGTCGACACTGCCTGTGTTGCTGCTCCCGTCGATAACGACGTCGACCGGAGTGCCATTGCCACCGCCTGCACCATAGTCAAGCACGACATAGCCGGTTTTGATGCCCGTGGTATCAATGGTATCGTCGCCCGCCGAGCCCACGACGCTGTCATACCCTGTTGACCCGCCAGCATTATCGCCGGTTTTGATCAGGTCATCACCGGCGGTTCCGTTGAGCGTATCGTTGCCATCGGTGCCCATGATCTCATTCAGACCGGCATTCACCTGCACATTGATCTCGCTATCAATGGAAACACCCAGAAGGGTCAGAGTGTTATTCGATCCGAAATCGGCCATAATGCCGCCTTGGACTTCGACCGGCTCAATCGTTTCGAGAGCGGCAAGGTCCACGCCGGGGAGGTCGATGACAAGGGTATCTTGAAGAGGATTAAAGTCCGTGATGGTGTCATTGCCGCCGCGATAAACGAAAACATCCATACCGGCATAAGGGCCAGACCCGTCCCCTTCGAAGCGATTGTCCACGCCCGCTTGACCGGCGAGCCGGTCATTCCCGCCCGAGCCGCGCAGCCATTCGATCCCGGAAATCGTGTCGCTGAAGGTTTCAAAAGTGCTTGCAAAGTCGTTATGGTCGAAACCACCGACGACAGAAAGCCCTTCGGTCGTGCCGCGCTCCAAATCAGCGTCGACCGAAAGGATCATCCCGCGATCATAGCGCAGGCGGTCAAACCCGCCGCCGCCGTTGATGGTATTGTCACCGCCCCAGGCCCGGTAGGATTCGTTGTTGCCGGACCCGGTGAAGGTATCGTCGAACCGCGAGCCTTGCATTTCCCAAAGGGTGTTGTTTCCGCTGATCGTCTCGGTATTGCCATAACCGTCGTTGATGATGGTTTTCGTGGCGAAATTGACGTTCGCTCCTTCTTCCGCGTCGCGGAAATCAAAACGCAAGAGGCCCGCGCCGTTGACATCGAAGCTATCCACGCCGTCACTGGCGACAACGCTCATCCATTGTTCGTCACCAATTGTGAAGCTGAAGCTGTCATTCCCTTCGGTGCCAACCAGGTTCAGCCCCCCTGACGTCCAACCCGCATCCAGCACGTTTTCAGCACCAAGTATCTGATCGGTCCCCAAGCTGCCCTTATCGACCGACCCGGAATTCGTGGTTCCGTCAAGATCTGCGGTGATCGCCTGGCCGGAGCCGTTCAAGGCGGAGTAATCAATGATAACAAATCCGGTTTCGATTCCGGTCATGTCAATCGTGTCATCGCCTTCGGAGCCCCGAACGTAATCACTATCAAAGCTGCCACCAGCGTTGTCGCCGGTTGCGATGTAGTCATCTTGGTCCGTGCCGATCAGGGAATCGCTGAAATCTCCGCCGAGGATCACGTTATCGGGCGAGGAACTGATGCTTGTGTTCGCAAGATCCGCGAAAGGAATATCGGTATTGGGCCCGAAGTCGCCAGTGGCATCGCTGAATCCGGTGATCGACGCATCGAGGGCTTCGGCTTGGGCGATCGTCGTCGGATAGGTCAGTGGGTCGCCCCCGACCTGAAAGATCAAATCCACCGACGCTCCGTCGTCCGCAAGAACCTCGAAGGCGAGGATCAGGTGATTGCTTGCACCACTATCGACCTCGACATTCCCGAAAGCGGCTATGGCATCCTCGGGAACGGAGGCGATGGCACCGGGAACACCCGCGCCGGACACCGTTGCGAATGCCTCGCCTGCCTGAATATCCACTTCCGTCAAAAACTCGGAAGTTGCCGGATCGTCTATGATATATGTGAAGGTTGTTTGACCAACCGGAGCGATGACATTCAGAACAACAGGATCGACCGAGACAATTTGATCACTTGCGTTGCGGGTGACTTGGAAACCTGAGATTGAAAAAGTAGGCATAAACGAATCCTCATATCGTACTTGAGCGCAGAGCACATCCTACGGTCGAACGTAATCCGAGTGCTTCGCGTTGATCAAGGTGCAATATGATGTCGGCAATCTGCAGCTTCGTGATCATGATTTTTGCGGTTATCGGCTTCTCCGCAATGTTTGAAAAGGTTGGCGGATGGGTCGGCCGCTTTGGGCTCCTGCTGACCAGTGTTGACCGTTTCAACCATCCTGCGTTTCGGTGGGAGCAGATTGCCCGTCAACCACCAAAACCACCGTTCAGACGTGAGTCCACGAAGCCTGACACCCGGCGGCACCTATCGCGACCGGGGCGCGATGATTCTGCAAGATGAAAGAGAAGATCAAGAAACAAACTTTCCGAGAACGCCGCCTGCAGCATCAATCAAGGGTCGCCTCAACTTGAACAGAAGCCGACCCCAAACCTCCGATGCGAAATCGCCTCAGCATCCCGTATAGCCCTGACGCCAGAAGACTGGTATCATTATTTTGTAATGAAATCAGGAAATTGTAGGAAGTTTTGGCTCCGGCGGTAGGGATCGAACCTACGACCAATTGATTAACAGTCAACTGCTCTACCGCTGAGCTACGCCGGAACACGAGGGCGGATATAGCAATAGGAATCCCCCCCGTCCAGAGGGTTTCTGACAAAAAGTTGTTACGCGCTCAGACAGCGCCGGAGCCGAGGGAAAAGCGGCTGGTGCGACTTAGAGCTTCAAGGCTATGAACCCGGTTTTTCCTCGCCAAGTCAATAAGATGCGCAAGCACGTTGCGGGTTGCGGCCGGAATGAGGGCAGGGGGCGTTTCGGTGTAGATCGCCTCGGCCAGTTCTTGCGCCGTGGCCGCGCCTGCCTCCAGCGCGCGCAGGATGTCGGCCTCGCGCCCCTCGCGATGCGCAATCAGCCAATCCACCCGTCGGGCGGGGTCTTCGATCGGTGCTCCGTGCCCCGAATGCATCACCTTCGCCTCCAGGCTCCGCAAGCGCCGACAGGAGGCCATGAAGTCGGTCAGGTCGCCATCGGGGGGCGAGACCATGGAACTCGCCCAGCCCATCACCAGATCGCCGGTGAACAGCATCTCGTCCACTTCGAAACACATATGGTTACCGAAGTGTCCCGGCGTCCAATGCGCCCTGAGGCGCCAGCCCGCGGCCTCCACAACTTCACCGTCCGCCAATGTCCGGTCCGGGGCAAACCCGGCATCCACCCCTTCACCACCGCCCGCAAGCCCGCTTTGCGCCAAGGTTTCCATCACCGCGCTGCGCCCGGCGTCCGGCCCGCCATAGGCCAGAACCGGCGCGCCCGTGGCACGGCCCAAAACCTCGGCCAAGGGGGAGTGATCCAGATGCGCATGCGTCACGAAGATATGGCTGATCCGCTGCCCTTGACCCACGGACCCCAGAATCGCCTCCAGATGCGCCTCGTTCAAAGGCCCGGGATCAATCACCGCGACGTCACGATCCCCCAGCAGATAGGTGTTGGTCCCCCGGAACGTCATCGGCGAGGGATTGGGCGCCAGAATCCGCCGCACACCGCGCCCCAAGTCCTCGGCCACGCCCACCGGCGGGTTAAACGCGCTTTGCTCTGCCATGGGTCTTCCTCTTGCCACGCCTCACCGCTAGGTTTAGCGCATGTCGTTTCGCTGGCTCAAACCCTATCTGCCCCGCAATCTCTTTGGCCGGGCGATCCTCATCCTGCTTTTGCCGGTGGTGACGGTGCTTTTGGTGGTTTCGGTGGTCTTCATCCAACGCCACTTCGAAGGCGTGACCGAGCAGATGACCCGCTCGGTCAGCCGCGAGGTGCGCCTGATCCTGCAAGAGGGCGGAGACACGCAAACCGTCGCCGAGACGCTTGAAATCGACGTGGTGCAAATCCCGCCCGAGACCCTTCCCAGGCGCGACAGCCGCCGCTGGTACGATTTCACCGGCCGCTTCGTGATCCGCTACTTCGAGCAGATATTGCCGAGCCTCGTGGCCGTCGACCTGCCTGATGACCATGTCGTGCATCTCTTTTTCGAGCGCCCGGACGGCGCCTTGAAACTCAGCTTCGACCGCCGCCGTGTCTCGGCCTCCAATCCCCACCAACTCTTGGTGAACATGGTGGTCTTCGGGGGGTTGATGACCGTGGTGTCCTATTTCTACCTGCGCAATCAACTGCGCCCGATCACCCGGCTGGCGCGCGCCGCCGAGGCCTTTGGCCGGGGGCGCCACGTCGCCTATCGCCCAACCGGTGCGACCGAGGTGCGCGCCGCCGGGAACGCCTTTTTGGACATGCGCGCCCGGATCGAACGCCAGATCGAACAGCGCACGCTGATGCTCTCTGGGGTCAGCCACGACATGCGCACGCCGCTCACCCGTCTCAAACTGGGCCTCAGCATGCTGGAAGACGAGGAGCGCGCCGCACTCGAACAAGACGTCGAGGACATGGAACGCTTGCTCGACGAATTCCTCGCCTTCGCGCGCGGCGCACAGGAAGGCGAACCCGAACCGGTGGACCCGGTGGCCCTTGTCAGCCAGATCATCGAGGATTTCCAACGCGGGCAGGTGCCGGTCACGCTGGCCTTGGTCGAAGGCGAAGGGCAGGTGGCCTTGCGTCCGGGCGGTATCCGGCGCGCGGTCGAGAATCTCGTCGGCAACGCCACCCGCTACGGCACGCGGGCGGAGGTCTCGGTGCTGATCACCGACAAGACCCTGCGCATCCGTGTGGAGGACGACGGACCGGGCATTCCCGCCGATCAACGCGAGGAGGCGGTCAAACCCTTCGCCCGCCTCGACCCGGCCCGCAACCAGAACACCGGCACCGGCGTGGGCTTGGGCCTCTCCATCGCCCTCGACATCGCCCGCGCCCATGGTGGGACACTGAGGCTTGGTGAAAGCCAGCGCTTGGGCGGGCTACAGGCGGATATCGTGATCGGCCGGTGACGCCTGACACCAATCAACCAGGCGTTCGCAGATAGGTCTCCGACACATAGCCGCGCAGCCCCGGCGCCCGGTCCAGCGCGGCCTCGCACCACCGCGTACCACCATTTCGCGAACAGTCCCGCACGCGCAGCATCGTACCATTGGGCAGGCCGACGATCGTGTCAAACCCCGTTCCGGGCCCGGCCCGCAGCTTCAGCATATCACCGTCTTCCACGCCAAAGACCTCAAGGCGGTCTTGTTGGACCATGGCCGCCGGCGTCGTATCCGCGCAAGCCGATAGCAGGGCGAACGCGACAAGGGACAGGGATGTTTTGTGCATGACGTCTTCCCGCTTCGTAATCATGGTAGGCCCGGAGGGACTCGAACCCCCAACCAAAGCGTTATGAGCGCTCTGCTCTAACCAATTGAGCTACAGGCCCGACCTGCGTCTGTCTCTAGCAGATGGGACAGGTCGGTCAAGCAAGCAGCGCACGCCCTGTTAACCCCGCCTCCGCACCGATGTCCTCACCGACGCAATACCGACGTTTTACCGACGTGCTGCCGACAGGGCATTTTCGCGGCGTTTCAACGCGTTAACCGTGATTCGGGACAGGGGCGCTGCCAAGGCGCTTTTCTTCGCCCCTCACTTGGGCTAATCCCGCGCCCACAGGATACGGCAAAGGGCTTGGACATGACCGAGGGCAAGAACGGCATCACCTATTCGGATGCAGGCGTGGATATCGACGCGGGCAACGCCCTTGTCGACCGGATCAAACCCGCCGCCAAACGCACCAACCGCCCCGGCGTCATGGCCGGTCTGGGCGGCTTCGGTGCGCTCTTTGACCTCAAGGCCGCAGGCTATAGCGACCCCATTCTGGTCGCCGCCACCGATGGCGTGGGCACCAAGCTGCGCATCGCGATTGATACCGGAAATGTCGATGGGGTGGGCGTCGATCTGGTGGCCATGTGCGTCAACGATCTGGTCTGCCAAGGGGCGGAGCCCTTGTTTTTCCTCGATTATTTCGCCACCGGCAAGCTCGAAACCGACACGGCGGCGCGCATCATCGAAGGCATCGCCGAGGGCTGTGAGCTGTCGGGCTGTGCGCTCATCGGCGGCGAAACGGCGGAAATGCCGGGCATGTACCCCGAGGGCGATTTTGACCTCGCAGGCTTCTCCGTGGGGGCCATGGAGCGCGGCGCGGACCTGCCTGTGGACGTGGCCGAGGGCGATGTCCTTTTGGGGCTGGCCAGCGACGGTATCCACTCCAACGGTTATTCACTGGTGCGCAAACTGGTCGAGCTGTCCGGCCTTGGCTGGGACGCCGATTGCCCGTGGTCCGAAGGCACCCTCGGCGCGGCCCTGCTGACCCCGACACGGCTTTACGTCAAACAGGCGCTTGCCGCCGTCCGGGCCGGGGGCGTGCACGCGCTCGCCCATATCACCGGCGGCGGTCTGACCGAAAACCTGCCGCGTGTCTTGCCCGATGATCTGGGCGCGGATGTGGACCTGTCTGCATGGGAATTGCCCCCTGTTTTCAAATGGTTGCAAGCCGAAGGTGGCATGGCCGAATCCGAGATGCTCAAGACCTTCAACTGCGGCATCGGCATGATCCTCGTGGTCAAACCCGACCATGTGACAGACCTTGTGACCCTGCTTGAGGTCGAAGGTGAAACCGTCTCCAAATTGGGCACCGTCACCAAGGGCGAAGGCGTCCGCTACAGCGGGGCGCTTGCGTGACCAAACGGGTCGCCATCCTGATTTCCGGCGGCGGGTCCAACATGGTCTCGCTGGTGGACAGCATGACGAGCGATCACCCGGCGCAGCCCGCGGTCGTTCTGGCAAACAGCGATCAAGCGGGCGGGCTGGAAAAGGCCCGGTCGCGCGGCATTCCGACCGAAGTTGTCGATCACCGTGACTTTAAGGGTGACCGGGAGGCCTTTGAAAAGGCGCTTTTTTCCGCGCTTGAGCCGCACCGCCCCGACATCGTCTGCCTCGCCGGGTTCATGCGCATCCTGACACCTCTCTTCATCGACGCCTTCAAGGGCAGGATGCTCAATATCCACCCCTCACTTCTGCCCAAGTATCGCGGCCTCAACACCCATGCCCGCGCCATCGAGGCCGGCGACACCGAGGCCGGCTGCACCGTGCATGAAGTCACCCCAGAACTGGACGATGGTCCCATCCTTGGCCAAGCCCGCGTGCCCATCTTCCCCGACGACACACCTGATACTCTCGCGGCGCGTGTCCTGACCCAAGAGCACAAACTCTATCCGGCGGTCCTGCGCCGCTTCGCGCAAGGCGACCGAACCCCGGTTTTCCTTTAACAAAAGGGCAAATAGGGCGGGGCATTTTCATTGCCTGCGTCTTTGCCTATACGGGTATGAAGCGCGGTTTCCCGCCTCGACCCATTCAAGAATAGAAATGCCTTAGATGAAAACCCTGACAACCACCGAAGAGCTTGCCGATTTCTGTGCCGAGGCTGCCAAACACGATTACATTACTGTCGATACCGAGTTCCTGCGCGAACGCACCTATTATTCCAAGCTTTGCCTTATTCAACTCGCTCTGCCGGGCAAGGACGACAGCAACGCCGTCTTGGTCGATCCACTGGAAAACAATCTATCGCTGGAGCCGCTCTACGATCTTTTCCGCGATACCTCGGTGGTCAAGGTGTTCCACGCCGCACGCCAAGACCTCGAGATTTTCTACGTCGATGCCGGCGTTATTCCTGCTCCCTTGTTTGATACGCAAGTCGCTGCGATGGTCTGCGGCTTTGGCGATCAGGCCGGATATGAAACGCTGGTCCGCAAGATCGCGAAGCAACAGCTTGATAAAAGCTCGCGCTTTACTGATTGGTCGCGCCGCCCCCTTACCGAGGCGCAAAAGAAGTACGCCTTGGCGGATGTCACGCACCTGCGTCAGATCTATGAATTCCTGGCCAAGAAGCTTGAGGATACCGGGCGCGCCGCATGGGTCGCCGAGGAATTGGAAATCCTCACGGACGGCTCCAGCTACGTGGTCAAACCGGACGAGGCGTGGAAGCGCGTCAAAACCCGCAATCCCTCGGCGAAATTCTTGGCGATCGTGCGTGAGCTGGCCCGTTTTCGCGAAGACTACGCCCAATCCCGCAATATTCCACGCAATCGCGTGTTCAAGGATGACGCGCTTGTCGAACTGGCCTCAACCAAACCCCTGTCACACAAGGATCTGTCACGCTCGCGCCTGCTTCTGCGCGAGGCGCGCAAGGGCGATATTGCGGATGGTATTCTGAAGGCCGTTGACGCCGGGGTGAATTGCCCAGCCGAAAACCTGCCCAAACCCGATCGTAGCCGCGAAAAGCTGCAAGTGAACCCGGCCTTGGCCGACCTTTTGCGGGTTTTGCTCAAGGCCAAGACAGAGAACTTTGGCGTCGCCTCGAAATTGATCGCCAGTGCGGCGGACCTTGATGCACTTTCCGCGGGGCTGCGCGATGTGCCCGCCTTACGCGGCTGGCGCAACGATGTCTTCGGACAAGACGCACTGCGCCTTTGTGATGGTGAAATCGCCCTGGCCGCCAAAGGCGGGTCTATCAAGACAGTTGATTTGTAGAACGTTTCAGCGCCGCGAGACGCGTTCGTTCCGGGCACCGACAACGCGGATGACACGCGTCTGCGCGAGTGTCTGGTCCGACACGAACCGCGCGACGTGAATACGGCGGGTCCGCTCGGGGCCTTGCGGCGCGGTTCGCGACTGAACGGCCGACAGCCGGAAGGTCAGAACGCCGTCGACCGTTTGCAACTCGTCGTTCTCGTCGCCCTCGTTGACCAGCCGCGCATCAAAAGCCTGCTGGCGAAGGGGAAGGCCGGTTGCCCGGACAATGGCCCCACCCGGGGTGCGCTCAATACTCAGGGCAGTCACCTGATCGACGGGGGTTCCCTCGTATGAGACATTCTCTGTACGTCTGTCGAAAATCCCCGTCCGTTCCGGGATAAGCGGGTTCACTTCTTCGGTGGTCTCGGCCTTGGCCACGCGCCGGGGCTCACTGTCGCCAAACCAGTTGGACGGGTTCACACGCGAATCGCGCCAACCGCTACAACCCGCCAAAGCCAGCGAAGAAACTACGAGAAGGGAAAGAAAAATCCGCATCGCAAACGCCTTTGTCTCTTTTGTCCCGACTATCCTATCACGCGCGCCTTGAAAAGGTATAAGCGGGGTCTGGACCTTCACCTTTCCCGCGCCTAGGTCTTTAACCAAGACAAACCGGAGTGAACCATGGCCCAAGACGCCTTTGAAAATATCGTTGCCGATTTCGAATTTCTCGACGATTGGGAAGACAGGTATCGCTACGTCATTGACCACGGACGCGCGATGGAGCCGCTGGACGACGCGCTCAAGGTGCCCGCTACGAAAGTGGAGGGCTGCGCCAGTCAGGTCTGGCTTCACCCCAAGACCGAGGGCGGCAGGTTTTCCTTTGAAGGAGACAGCGACGCCATGATCGTCCGCGGCCTGATTTCGGTCCTCCGGGCGCTTTACAACGATTTGCCAGTTACCGAGGTGCCAAAAGTCGATGCCCCGGCGGAACTGGCTCGCCTTGGGCTGAACGACCATCTCTCGGCGCAGCGGTCCAATGGCTTGCGCGCGATGATCGAACGTATCCGCACCGTCGCGTCCGAGGCGGCCTGAGTAACCGAGACCCGAATGTGCGGCTTCGCCGCGCTGGTTTTGTTTGAATGAGGGGCGCTGCCCCTCAAACTCCCCGGGATATTTTTGAACAGAAGAAGGTCAGGGTGTCCTGGCTTGATCTGCGAGTGCGGTGGCCAGATCTCCGTAGCCCGTGAAACGGTATTCATAGGCCAGCCCAAGCCGCGCGGCGCAGTCTTCCGCCTTTGCGCGCAAGGCCGGGTCATCGGTTTGGGCCTGATAGACCAGTTTGGTGTAATTGCCGAACATCATGTCGCGGAGTTCGGGGTGACGGTCCAAACCCATGGGTTTCCAGACGAAGGCGTCAAACTGTTTGACCAGAAAATCCGTCAGGTAAAACGCAGTGATTTCTTCGTCACCATGGGCGGCAAAGGCGGCGTTGCCTTCGAAGAAGGAATAACAATGCGGGCCCTCCACCATCTCGACGCCCAGTTCGGCGCATTTGGCCTGCAAGAGCCCACCAGTGCCGCAATCGGCGTAAACCACGAAAACGCGGTCATAACTCTGGCGGTTCTCGGTGACGGCCTGTTCCACGGCTTGGGGGATTTGGTCTGGATAGAGGTGCAGCTTGGCAGGCAGGCATTGCAGGTCCATGTGATCCCAGCCGTTCAGCCGTTTCAGCGCAATGATCTCGCGCGCCAAAGCCCCGCAGGCGATCAGCAATATCCGCCCACCTGCGTCGGTTCCGGCAAAGCCATCTTCGGTCAGGATGCTATCGCTGGGTAAATCGCTCATGGTCTGCCCTCAAAAACAAACGGCCCGCTGCTAGGGCGGGCCGCTTAGACATCAAAGTCATGTGAGGCCCTTAGCCCGTCGCACCTTGGTTGTGCTTGCGACCGCAGTATTCCTTGGCGGTTTCAACGGCCACGGCCGCGTCACGGCAATAGGCGTCGGCCCCGATGGCCTTGCCGAACTCCTCGTTCAAGGGCGCACCGCCCACCAGAACGATATAGTCATCGCGCACGCCCTGTTCGACCATCGTGTCGATCACAACCTTCATGTAGGGCATGGTGGTGGTCAGCAGGGCCGACATGCCCAGAATGTCGGGCTTATGCTCTTCCAAGGCCTCAAGGTAGTTTTCGACCGGGTTGTTGATGCCGATATCGACCACTTCGAACCCTGCGCCTTCCATCATCATCGACACAAGGTTCTTGCCGATGTCGTGGATGTCGCCCTTGACGGTGCCGATTACCATGGAGCCCACACGCGGCGCACCGGTTTCGGCCAGCAGCGGTTTGAGGATCGACATACCCGCCTTCATGGCGTTGGCGGCCAAAAGCACCTCGGGCACGAAGAGGATGCCATCGCGGAAGTCCTTGCCGACGATGGTCATACCGCCCACCAGTGCTTCGGTCAGGATCTTGTAAGGCGCCCAGCCGCGCTCAAGCAGGATATTGACGCCTTCTTCGATCTCTTCTTTCAGACCGTCGTAAAGGTCGTCCCACATCTGTTGGACAAGTTCCTCGTCGTCCAGTTCCGACAGGATGATGTCGTCTTCTTCATCAGACATGAGCGGTTTCCTTCGATTCCTGTGGCGCCCTCGGCGCGTTTGTCTCTGCGTCAGCTTTCGTCAATTTGTCGCATACCAACTTTCCGAATTGCGACACTGGCCGCGCTGCTACCGACCTTTATCCTGTTATAGAGGCAATTACCTTCGAAAAGCCTTCATGATTTATATTGGGTTGTTGCAAGTGTTCTTTATTTGTTCCAATGTTGCGACATGTCGCAATCCCTCACCCATGATCCAGCGCTGCGTCGCCCCGGTCGGGCGGCGGGCTCGAATGGTGTTGGCCGTTTCGAAAGGCTGGAGCGCTGTTTTGAGCCGGATGCGCCGGGGGCAGGCGTTTTGCGCACTGAGGTGTGCATGGAAAACCCGCGCAAGATCATCACTTACAATCGCTCGCCCGATCTGCCATTTGACCGCTCGATCAACCCGTATCGCGGCTGCGAACATGGCTGCATCTATTGTTTCGCACGGCCAAGCCATGCGTGGCTGGGCCTATCGGCGGGCCTGGATTTCGAAACCCGCCTTGTGGCCCGCCCCGAGGCGCCCGCAGCCTTGAATCATGAATTGCGCGCCGCGCGCTACCGGGTGGCGCCCATCGCCATTGGCACCAATACGGACCCTTACCAACCCATTGAAAAGACGCATGAAGTGACGCGCGCCTGCCTGAAAGTGCTGGACCGTTTCAATCATCCCGTCGCCATTGTCACCAAGGGGCGCTTGATCGAACGCGATCTGGACATTCTTTCGGATATGGCGACGCGTGGCTTGGTCCGTGTCGGCATATCGCTCACCACCCTCGATCCCACGCTCTCGCGTCGGATGGAGCCGCGTGCGCCATCGCCTGCGCGCCGTTTGCAAATGATCGAACGACTCTCCGGGTCAGGGGTGCCGGTACGGGTGATGACCTCGCCCATTGTGCCGGGGCTGACCGACCACGAGATCGAAGCGCTGCTCAAGGCCGGGCAGGGGGCCGGGGCCACGGCGGCCTCATGGATCATGCTGCGCTTGCCTTTGGAGGTGTCCCAGCTCTTTCGTGAATGGCTGGTGACACATTACCCCGACCGGGCTGGGCGCGTCATGGCGCGGGTACGTGAGATGCACGGCGGGAAGGATTACTCTGCCGATTGGGGCCGCCGCATGCGCGGCAGCGGCACCTACGCCCAGATGATTGCGCAACGCTTCGATCTGGCCGCCAAACGCTTGGGCCTGGACCGCGCGCAGCCAAAGCTGCGCTGCGATCTGTTCAAGCCGCCGCCGCAAAAGGGCGACCAACTCAGCCTGTTTTAACCGCGTCGCCGCCGGGTGCGGCGCTTGGGCGTGTCATCCTCACCGGTGCCATCCACTGCCGAGGAAAACCCGCCCAGCTTTTCGGCCACCTCTTCGAGCGTCGGACGCTCGCCCCGGGGCCGGCTTTCCAAGGCCTCGCGCATCTGCGACAGGTGTTCGGGCATCGTCCCACAGCAGCCCCCGATGATCGTCGCCCCCGCATCGCGCGCCAGAACCGCGTATTCGGCCATCAATTCGGGCGTGCCGTCATAATGGATATGCCCGTCTACATATTTGGGAATCCCTGCATTACCCTTGGCAATCACCGGGCGCTCTGTCCCTTGGGCGATAAAACCCATTACCGTGCGCATCAGGTCCGCCGCACCCACACCGCAATTGGCCCCGAAGGCCATCGGCGGGTTGTCCAACTTCGCCACCATGGTCACCATATCAGCCGAGGTGACGCCCATCATCGTGCGCCCTGCGGTGTCGAAACTCATGGTCCCGCACCACGGCATATCGGCCAGTTTGAAGGCTTCTGCGGCGGCCTTGTATTCCTCGGGCGCGCTGATCGTTTCCAGCCACAGCACATCCGCGCCGCCTTCTTTCAGCCCATCCGCTTGTTCGTGGAAGATTTCCACGGCCAGTTCATGGGTCAGTTCCCCCATGGGCGCCATGATTTCACCCGTCGGCCCAACCGAGCCTGCAACGATAATATCGCGACCCTTGGCATCGGCCACATCGCGGCCGATCTCGGCGGACATGCGCGACAGCTCTCGCGCGCGCTTTTCCGCGCCGTGCAGCTTCAGCCGCGCGGCATTGCCTCCAAAAGAGTTGGTCAAAAACAGGTCGCTCCCTGCATCCACGGCCAGCCGGTACAGCTTCTTGATCCGGTCGGGGTGCTGCTCGTTCCACAACTCGGGCGCATCGCCTGATTCCAGCCCCATGTTGAACAGGTTGGTGCCCGTGGCTCCATCCGCCAAGATCCAGTCGCGGGTTTCCATCATCTTGCTGAGTGCGTTGCTCATTTCGCGCCTTTCAAACCGTTGCACGCGGGGCAGGGCCGCCGCTTTTCTGTTTCCTGTCATATGTGGGGGCGTGAGGCAAATTCATAGATTGCATGAGGATCATGCAAGCGGCTCACATACCGATCAGCTATCAGTGCGCTGCAAGAATACATCCGTCGTCTTCGGCTGAAAAAACCAGTTCATCGCCGCACGCAAAACATCGCGCGCCCGTGTCGTGACAAAGGCTGACGGCCTGCGGACCGGCGTAAACCCCGCCCGTCGCGCCAGATCGCGCAGGCTGTCGGGGGTGAAGGCATTGATGTGTTCAATCGGCTGCACCAGTGTGAACTCCTGAAAGCTGCGTGGTACGGTAACACCCGATGTATCCGGAACAGCAACAAACAGCACACCCTCCGGTGCAAGACGCGCCTCCAAGGCCTTCAACAGATCAAGCGGGTCGGCAACGTGCTCCAGAACCTGCGACAGGACGATTGCGTCAAACGGTTCGGGGTCAGCCGCGTCCAGTGCCTCAAAATCAGAATAGATGCGGTAGCCGTCGTTCAGCGCCGCACCACTGCGCGAGGCACTGACGTCGATACCACAGGCATCAAAGCCAAACCCGCGCGCCATCCGCAACAGCGCCCCATCGCCACAGCCGAAATCAAGAATGCGGGGTGCGTCGGTGTCGCGTCCTATCAATCGCCTCAGCCGCAAGACCAGCTTGGCCAGTTGTGTGTGGTAGCCCCACCGGTCCACCTTTGTCGGCACATGCGCCGCTTCGAACCGGCGGGCCTGTTCGGCATCCGCCCATTCACCGTAAACCGTATTAAGTGATTGGTTATCAATAATATATTGGTGATACTTAAAGTGGCAGGCTTTGCATTTCACCAAGTCAAACGGCGCCGTGCCAAGCGCGCCGCGCCAATCGCCACTGTAATGGTAAAGGTCTATATTGCGGGCAACATCCGCGTCATCGAACTGCCCGCGCCACAGTGAAATATGGTCCCGCTCCTCACAAGCCGGGCATTGCGTTCGGGTTTGAAACTCAAGGCCGTCAAGCATGCTCTTATCCGTATCACGTTCACGGACCGCAGCATATGACCATCATGCCATCGCGACAATGATATCGATTAAAGCGCATGTAAAAACGGACCGCGACAATGCGCAGTCCGTTGACATTACCTGGAATGATGGCGCGACTTAGTCGGTTTCCTTGACCAATTGGTCTTTCGCGACCCGCAGCAGCTCGTCCATCTTGCCACGGATCGTGTCGGCATCGGCCAGATCGCCAAGATCACCGGCGACCTTGCGCACCACATCTTCGTGACCGGCCTCTTCGAAATCCGAAAGCACGACTTCCTTGGCATAGGTGTCGGCATCGTCGCCTGTCTTGCCCAGAAGTTCCGCCGCCCAAAGACCCAAGAGCTTGTTGCGGCGGGCTTCGGCCTTGAATTTCATTTCCTCGTCATGGGCGAACTTGTTTTCGAATGCGTTTTCGCGATCGTCGAAGGTGGTCATGGGTCATTCCCCTAGAGCAGCGTTGCAGTTAGCCAAGATATGCCGCCCCGCGCCCCGGATCGCAAGGCCCCAGTGGCATCTTGAGCCATCTTGCGGCGTTTCCCCTCATGCACTAAGAGGGCGCCAAGGACCTGCGGGACTCATCCCCGGTCAGCGACGGAGGCTGCTTTGGCGCGGCGCAAGAAAATTTACGAAGGCAAGGCGAAAACCCTTTACGAGGGGCCGGAACCCGGCACCGTCGTCCAGTATTTCAAGGACGATGCAACCGCTTACAATGCCGAAAAAAAGGATGTGATCGAGGGCAAGGGCGTCCTCAACAACATCCTGTCGGAGTACTTTATGCTGGGTTTGACCAACATCGGCATTCCCAATCACTTCCTCAAGCGGCTCAATATGCGAGAGCAACTGGTTCGCAGTTGCGAGATCGTGCCGCTTGAAGTGATCGTGCGCAACTATGCGGCTGGATCTATGTCCAAACGTCTTGGTATCGACGAAGGCACCCAATTGCCGCGCCCGATCGTCGAATACTGCCTCAAGGATGACAAGCTCGGCGATCCGCTGGTGACCGAGGAACACATCGCCGCCTTCGGCTGGGCCAGCCAGCAGGACATGGACGATATCCTCAGCCTTGCCTTGCGGGTCAACGATTTCCTCTCAGGCGTCATGTACGGCGTCGGGATCAAGCTGATCGACTTCAAGATCGAGATTGGCCGCGTCTACGAAGGTGATTTCATGCGCTTGATCGTCGCCGACGAAATCAGCCCCGACAGCTGCCGCTTGTGGGACATCGAGACCGGCGAGAAGCTGGACAAAGATGTGTTCCGCCGCGATCTCGGCAGTCTGACCGATGCCTATTCCGAAGTGGCCACCCGCTTGGGCGTCATGCCCAAGAACACCGCCCAGATGACAAAGCCGACGCTGATCAACTGATCGCGCCGCCAAGTAACCAACCGGCGCCGCCCGCGCCACGCAAACACGGGAAGAAAACCATGAAAGCTCGCGTGCATGTCATGCTGAAAAACGGCGTTCTTGACCCTCAGGGCGAGGCCGTGCGCCACGCTTTGGGCCAACTGGGCTTTGACGGGGTCGAAGGGGTGCGCCAAGGCAAGGTAATCGAACTGGACCTTGCCGAAACAGATGCCGAAAAAGCGCGCGAGGCCGTGACGCAGATGTGCGAAAAACTGCTCGCCAATACCGTAATCGAAAGCTACTCGGTCGAGGTGTCGTGATGCACGCCGCCGTCATCGTTTTTCCCGGTTCCAACTGCGATCGCGACATGGCTGTCGCGCTTGAGCGGGCAGGGGCCAAGGTCTCCATGGTCTGGCACAAGGATACCGCGCTGCCCGAGGGCATCGACCTGATCGGCGTGCCCGGCGGGTTTTCTTTCGGGGATTACCTGCGCTGCGGCGCGATTGCCGCCAATTCGCCGATTTGCCGCTCGGTCGTCGCCCATGCCGAAAAGGGCGGCTATGTGCTTGGAATCTGCAACGGCTTTCAGGTGCTCACGGAAACCGGCCTTTTGCCCGGTGTCCTGCTGCGTAACGCGGCCCTGAAATATATCTGCAAGCCGGTGGAACTGACGGTCCAAACGTCTGACAGCGCCTTCACCTCCGGTTACGAGGCCGGTCAAACCGTGACCTTCCCCATCGCCCACCACGACGGCAACTATTTCGCCGACGCCGAAACGCTCAAGCGTCTGCATGGCGAGGCACGGGTGGCCTTCACCTACAACACCAACCCCAACGGCTCGGTCGAGGATATCGCCGGCGTGCTGTCGGAAAACCGCCGCGTGCTCGGCATGATGCCGCACCCCGAACGCATGGCCGAAGAGGCCCATGGCGGCACCGATGGCGCGGCGATGTTCGACAGCCTCGTGTCTCAGGTGGTGGCGGCCTGATCCTCTTGCCGCGCGGGTCTTGCGGGCGTAGATTATGGCAATGAGCCTGCTGCCTACCTCTGCAAATTCCGTGCGCCGACGGACGCGCACCTTCAGTTGGCGTGCGCGACTGGCCTTGCTGGTCATCCTCGCCATGGCGATTGGCGTGGTCTACGTGACCAACAGGCTTCTGACAGACCGGTTCACCGAAAACACCCGGAACCGGGCAGAACTTCGGCTTGTCCTCTACAGCGGCAACCTGCTCAGCGAACTGCGCCAAAACGCGATTGTTCCGCAACTCCTCGCGCGTGACCCGGCGCTTATTCAGGCCCTGAATACCGGCGATTACACGCAATCGACACAGCGCCTTTTGTCCTTTCTCGAAGAAATCGGAGCCGCCTCGCTTACCTTGCTGGATCGCGATGGCCGCACCGTGGCGGCGACAGAACGCGACAAACTTGGCCAAAGCCATCGCCAAGCGCCATACTACGTTGAAGCCCTTCGCGCCCGAGACACCATTTTCCAGCTGCTTGAAGACGAAACAGGGCAATATCGCTTTTTCTATTCGCGCCGCATCGAAAGCCAGAACCAAGTCGCCGGTGTTATCGTTGTCGAGGTTGACCTGGCCAAATACGAGCGCGCTTGGGCCGGGATATCCGATGCCGTTCTCGTCACCGATAGCGAAGGGCGGATCATTCTTGCCACCGAACCCCGCTGGCGTGGCCTGAGCGAGGCCGAAGCCCTGCGCCGCGAGCCTGTCGACAGTGCCATTCAGCGCGCCATTCAGGCTACCGCAGATTGGACGGCACTGCCCGCCGACGCCTACTTGCAGGGCGAAGCGGTTATGCGCGTCGAGGGGCGGGTGGCGTTCCGCGGCTGGCGCATAGCCTCCTTCACCACCTACGCCAGTGTGCGCGAGAAGGTGAACGGTGTTCTGGCCCTCGAAATCATGGGCTTCGCGATTCTTCTCGCCCTCGCTTTCTATTTCCTGAATCGCAAAACGGCCGTGCGCATGGCGCTCTTCCAGCGCGAGTCGGCAGAGCTTCGCGCATTGAACGCACGCCTACAGCGGGAAATCGCCGAACGTGAAAGGGTGCAGGAAAACCTCGACGTAGCCGAACAAACCCTTGCCCAAAGCTCCAAGCTCGCCGCTCTGGGCGAGATGTCGGCGGCCGTCAGCCATGAACTGAATCAGCCGCTTGCCGCCATGAAAACCTACCTCGCCGGCGCGCGCCTTCTGTTGACCCGCAATCGCCCCGACGAGGCGCTTTCCTCGTTCCAAAGGATCGACGATCTGATTGAACGGATGGGGGCCATCACCAAGCAGCTAAAATCCTACGCGCGGCAGGATCGCGATGCGTTTGAGCCAGTAAAAATGGACGAAGCGCTCAATTCCGCGCTGACCATGATGGAGCCGCAATTGCGCCAGCGAAAGATCACCATCACCCGGTCCATCCCCGATGACCCCGTCGTCGTGATGGGCGACCGGGTTCGCATCGAACAGGTTATCATCAACCTGCTGCGCAACGCCATGGACGCCACCGAAGCAAGTTCCGATCCGGCCATCGACATTCTGCTTGTGGGCGGGGAAACGGCAATGCTCACCGTGCGCGACAACGGACATGGAATAGAGGACATCGAAAACCTGTTCGAGCCCTTCTACACCACCAAGCAACCCGGTGACGGTGTGGGGCTGGGTCTTGCCATTTCCTCGGGTATCGTCAACGACCTTGGGGGCCGGCTGACCGCGCGCAACGCGGTTGGCGGGGGGGCTGTATTTGAAATGCAGCTTCCTATCTTACCCGAAGAAACCCGTGCTGCGGAGTGATCTGAAATGCCAAGTGCCATGAAAATTGCCATCGTCGACGACGAAAAGGACATGCGCCAATCCATCAGCCAATGGCTGGCGCTTTCCGGCTACGATACCGAGGCCTTCGGAAGTGCCGAAGAGGCGCTCAAAGCCCTTGGGCCAGATTATCCCGGTATCGTCGTCACCGACATCAAGATGCCCGGCATGGATGGGATGCAATTCCTCAAGAAGCTGATGGGCACGGATTCCAGCCTGCCGGTGATCATGATCACCGGCCACGGCGATGTGCCCATGGCGGTCGAGGCGATGCGCATGGGGGCTTATGACTTCCTCGAAAAGCCGTTCAATCCCGACAAGATGAACCAACTGGCCAAAAAGGCCACCAACGCTCGCCGTATGACGCTGGACAGCCGCGCCTTGCGGCGCGAGTTGTCCGATGGCGGCCAGTTGATGAAAAAGCTGATTGGCGTCTCTCCTGTCATGGAACGGCTCAAAGAGGATATTCTCGATCTGGGGCAGGCCGATGGCCATGTGCTGGTCGAAGGCGAAACCGGCACCGGAAAGACGCTCGTCGCCCATGCCCTGCATGCCGTTGGCTCCCGCGCGGGCAAGAAATTCGTTCTCGTCTCCTGTGCCGCCTTCGAGGAAGATGCGCTCATCAAGCGTCTTTTTGGCCCCGTCCAACCTGAAGACAGCCAAATCCCGGCGGTGGAAGAGGCGCGCGGCGGCACGCTCGTGCTGGAAGACATCGAGTCCCTTTCGGACGCGGTGCAGGCCCGTCTGCTGACCTTCATCAACGATGAAGGCACCCCGCCCGAAACGCGTATCGTCGCGATATCCAACATGCAGGAACAGGACCGCACCTGCGAAGATGCCCTGCGCTCGGATCTCTTCTATCGCCTTGGCAGCCTGCGGATCACCGTGCCGCCCCTTCGCCAGCGCGGCGAGGATATCCTGACACTCTTCACCCGGTTTTCCGAGAACTTCGCCGATGATTATGGCTGCGAAACCCCCGAGGTCAGCGCGCAGGAAGCTGCCCAGCTTCTGCAAGCGCCTTGGCCCGGCAACGTGCGGCAACTCATCAACGTGGCCGAACGCGCCGTGCTTCAGTCGCGCCGTGGCTCGGGCACCATCGCCTCGCTGCTGATGTCGGACCATCAGGAAATGCAGCCGGTGATGACCACCGAAGGCAAACCCCTCAAGGAATATGTCGAAGCGTTTGAGCGTATGCTCATCGACAACACGATGCGCCGCCACAAGGGCTCGATCGCCAGCGTGATGGACGAACTCTGCCTGCCACGCCGCACGTTGAACGAAAAGATGGCCAAATACGGCCTGCAACGGTCGGATTATTTGTAGGACAACCGTCTTGTCGGATGCGGCGCATCGCGCCGCGCCGACTGCCGCATTGCATTTTCCCCATTGTAATTGGCCCACCCAAGGCTTTAGTGTGCTAATCAGGCCGGGATTACTCCCGCGCAGCAAGAGTTTCGCTGTTTAGGGCCGTTGTAGGACGAAAACTGCGTCCACACCTCGAAACAGACCGATCAGGTCCCCCGACCGGGGATCACCCGAATGCCTGCCGCCGTACAGACGGACCCGCAGGTGACAGAGTTGGCGCAAGGCAAAGCGCCGGAGAAGAAGAACCGCGATGAAGCGCGCGCTACACCATAGGCAAGGGGCAGGTGCTGAAACCGGCACACCCTTCCGTACGCCCGCCATCGCGCCCAACAGACACCCCCCGCATTCCGCATGCTCCCTCGGCCCACCCGGGCAGGGGCAGGCGCGTGTGCCGCGGTGCAAACGGATAACATGGCTAAGAAAATGCTCATCGATGCCACCCACGCGGAAGAGACCCGCGTCGTGGTGGTCGACGGAAACAAGGTCGAGGAATTTGATTTTGAATCCGACAACAAACGGCAACTCGCCGGCAACATCTATCTCGCAAAGGTAACACGGGTCGAACCGTCGCTTCAGGCGGCCTTCGTCGACTATGGCGGCAACCGCCACGGCTTCCTCGCCTTCTCGGAAATCCACCCGGATTACTACCAAATCCCCGTGGCCGACCGCGAGGCGCTTCTGGAAGAAGAACGCGCCTATGCCGAGGCACAGCGCGCGCAGGAAGAAGCCGACGAGAAACCCAAGAAACCCTCGCGCTCGCGCTCCCGGTCGCGCTCCAAGTCGAAGGCCGAAAAGGCCGAAACCAACGATGCCGTGGTCAGCACCGAGGCCGAAAGCACCCCCGAATCCGAGGCCAAGGGCGGTGAGATTTCCGGCATGGAAACCATCGACCTTGACGGGGATGAAACGGACTCCACGCCCGAGGGCACCTCGCCGATGGAAACCGTGGGCGAGACCCCGGTCGAAGAACCCGCCGATGAAGCCACACCCGAGAAAAACGACAAATCGGACAATGCCTCCGAGGCAAAGGCTGACGACGTCTCAGAGGCTCAAAACGCTGATAGTGACGACGACGACACCGACAGCCCAAAACGCTCCGACGCCACGGCCAAGGACGACTCGATCGAATCCGTCGCCGACGACGACGACCAGGAAGACATCCGCCCGCCGCGCAAACCGCGCCCGCGCCGGTATAAAATCCAAGAGGTCATCAAGGTCCGCCAGATCCTTCTGGTGCAGGTCGTCAAAGAGGAACGCGGCAACAAGGGTGCCGCGCTCACAACCTACCTCAGCCTTGCAGGCCGCTACTGCGTCCTGATGCCCAACACCGCCCGTGGCGGTGGCATCTCCCGCAAGATCACCAATGCCGCCGACCGCAAAAAGCTCAAGGACACCGCCAGCGAGATCGACGTGCCCAAGGGCGCGGGCCTGATCATCCGCACGGCGGGGGCCAAACGCACCAAGGCGGAAATCAAGCGTGACTACGAATACCTGCAACGGCTTTGGGAACAAATCCGCGAACTCACGCTGAAATCCATCGCACCCGCGAAGATTTACGAAGAAGGTGACCTGATCAAACGTTCGATCCGCGACCTTTACAACCGCGAGATCGACGAGGTGCTGGTCGAAGGCGAACGCGGCTACCGCATCGCCAAGGACTTCATGAAAATGATCATGCCGTCCCACGCCAAGAACGTGAAGCATTACCACGACCAAATGCCGCTTTTCGCCCGCTATCAGGTGGAAAGCTACCTCAGCTCCATGTTCAACCCGACGGTACAGCTCAAGTCGGGCGGCTACATCGTTATCGGCGTCACCGAGGCGCTTGTCGCGATCGACGTGAACTCCGGCCGCGCCACCAAGGAAGGCTCGATCGAGGAAACCGCGACCAAGACAAACCTCGAAGCCGCCGAAGAAGTGGCCCGCCAATTGCGCCTGCGCGATCTGGCCGGTCTCATCGTGATCGACTTCATCGACATGGACGAGCGCAAGAACAACGCCGCCGTCGAAAAGCGGATGAAGGACAAGCTCAAGTCCGACCGCGCCCGCATTCAGGTTGGCCGCATCTCGGGCTTTGGCCTGATGGAAATGAGCCGCCAACGCCTGCGCCCCGGCATGATCGAGGCCACGACACAGCCTTGCCCGGCCTGTCACGGTACCGGCCTCATCCGCTCCGACGACAACCTCGCCCTGTCGATCCTGCGCCAGATCGAAGAAGAAGGCGTGCGCGGCCGCTCCCGCGAAGTGCTGGTGAAGTGCCCCGTCGGCATCGCCAACTTCCTGATGAACCAAAAACGCGAACATGTGGCACAAATCGAAGCCCGCTATGGCCTTTCCGTGCGCATCGAAGGGGACCCGCTGCTGATCTCGCCCGATTTTAGCATCGAGAAGTTCAAGACGGCCACGCGAAATGTCCCCGAAGCCACCGCACCGGTCGTGTCTGTCGACAGTTCGCTGATGGATGATGTCGACAGTAGCGGTGCGCCTGAGGCCGAGGCGAAATCGGACGACAATGCCGAGAACGCCGAGAATAACGGTGAAGAGGGCAAGCCCAAGAAGCGCCGCCGCCGCCGCCGCCGCCGCTCCAAGTCCAAATCGGGCGAGGAGGGACAGAACGGCGAGGCACAGGCCGCCAACGACGAGGGCCAGCCCTCCGAGTCCGGGGATAAGGCAGACAAGCCTGCCGAGGCGGCCGAGGCCAAGTCAGAGGACGCGCCCGAAGCCAAACCCGAGGATACCCCGGCGGCCGAGGATAAGCCCAAAAAAGCCACCCGGTCGCGCTCGCGCTCCAAATCCAAGGCGGCCAAGGCCGAAGAAAGCACCGAAGCGGCCGCACCCGAGGCCAAAGCCGCCGAAGCCGAAACCAAGGCAGAGGATACCGCCGAGGCCCCCAAGCCAAAGCGTACGCGCAAGCCGCGTAGCAGCAGCAAAGCCAAGGCCGAACCCAAGGCGGATGCGTCCGAGGCCACCCCGGAGGCCCCCAACCAGGACGCCCCCAAGCAAGAGGCGCAGCCCAAGGCAAAACCCGCCCCCGCGGCGGAAGAGGCCCCCAAGCCCGCACCGGAACCTGAGCCCGTGAAGGAAACAGCAACAGCCACAGCGGCGCCCGCTGAACCGGAACCCGGCGACTCGGAACCACCCAAGCCGAAAAAACGCGGCTGGTGGTCCTTGGGCCGCTAACCCCACGCAAAGAAAACGCCGCGCCCCTCGGGACGCGGCGTTTTTTCTTGGCCAGAACAGGGGCTTGGGTCACACTCCGGCACGGATAGCAACAGCACGAAGGCCGATGCCAATGTTCGAACCCCGTGTGCAGGCCCTGCGCGGCCATATGGCCCAGCAGGGCCTCGATGTTGCGCTGATCACGGATGAGGACAATATTTATTACCTCACCGGCTACTACGACTACCTGCATATGGAGTTCGGCCGCCCGACGATCCTTGTGATCCCGCGCGAGGGCGATAGCCTGCTCATCACCCCCGTGATCGACCTCAATACCGCTCAAGCCAACGCGCGCGTCGACAAGATCGCGGCCTGGAATGACGGGGCAGGGCAGGAATGGCGCGCCGCGCTGCCTGGCGCGCTCAAAGGGGCCGGAAGTGTCGCGATTGAACCCGACCAGATGCCGCCTCTCGTGCGCCGCTATCTGGAGGATTTGCGCCCCGCTGAGCGCATGGCCAATATCACGCCCATCTTGGAGGAGATGCGGATGATCAAATCGCCGCAGGAGGTGCAACTCGCCCGCCACGCAGGCGAGGTCGCCAATGCGATGATGGCCGCCGGGCGCGCCGCCATCGGGGCAGGGGTGCCCGAATACGAGGTCGCCATCGCCACCTCACAGGCGGGCACCCGCCGGGCCGCCGAGCTTCTTCAGGCGCATTACGACGATGCCGATATGTCGCCCAACACCCACTTCCTGCAAATCATGGCCTCGGGCGAGGACATCACCAAAACTCACCACCGCGCCAGCACCCGCATCATGCAACACGGTGAACCGGTTTTCCTTTGTTTTTGCGGGATGACCAACTTTCACCGCTTCAAACTGGTGTTTGACCGAACCTTCTGGATCGGTGATATCGCTGACCCCTCACAGGCCGATGTCTACCAAGTCGCCGTGGATAGCCAAGCCGCAGCCCTTTCCGCCCTGCGCCCCGGTGTCACTGCCGAAAGCGTCCATGCCGCCTATGCCGAGGTGATCCAAGGCGCGGGCTATGACTATCCCTTCCGTTGTGGCCGCGCCACGGGGTTCAGCTTTCTGGAAAAACCGCAACTGGTGACCGGCGATCAAACGATTCTGCAACCCGGCATGGTTTTGGCGGTTGATGGTTCGGTCACGGTCGAGACCTTCCGCGCGCAGGTGGGCGATAGTTTTGTCATCACGGACAGCGGATATGAGCCGCTTACCGACCACCCCAAGGCGCTTGACGATGTGATCCTCGCATAGCGGCGTTTACGTGGCGTCCTCCTCGCGCTCCGCCTCGGCCTGCTCGGCCGACCATGCGCCTGCCGCTTCCACCGCCACGGGCGAGGCCGAGGGCAGAACCCCAAGGTAGCTTTCGGTTTCCTCCACCGGCGTCACCTCGCGCTGCGTCATGCGATAAAGCGCATAAAGCGCGATCGCCGCGAATGTCGTTCCCAAGACCAGCCAGAAAGCGAACGGCCCGGCGCCCTGCATCGCCCAACCTGCGGCCATTGGCCCGACAATTGCCCCAAGCCCGAAGGTAAAGACCAGCCCGCCCGAGGCCGCTGGCATGTCCTCCGGCGAAAGCGCGTCGTTCGTATAGGCCAGAAACAGGGCGTAAAGCGGCGTGGTTGTCCCGCCCGCCACAAAAGCCGCCGCCATCAAGGCGCCGATATCCCCGCCAAGCATCCATCCCGCCGCGCAGGCCAAGGCCCCCAGCAAAGCGGCCCCGAAAATCAACTTGCGCCGGTCCATGCGGTCCGACAGCCAGCCAATGGGATATTGCAGCACCAAGGCCCCGCCAAACAGCATCGCCACGAACAAGGCCACCTGCGCCGTGCTCATGCCAATCTGGGTGCCGAACACCGCGCCCATCCCCGATTGCGTCGCATAGACACTGCCCAACAGGAATATCCCGACCGTCCCCAAAGGTGAGCCGACAAACAGCTTTCTCAGGGGCATGGGCCGCGCCACCTCGGCAGCAGGAACCGGCGTCACCGACAAAAGAATCGGCGTCAGCGAAATCGACACCAATATCGATGCCCCGATAAACAAGACCGATGTGCCCGCATCCCCCAATGTCAGCAGGCCCTGCGCCCCGATGATCCCCAAGGTCTGCGCAATCATGTAAGCCGACAAGACCTTGCCGCGCGTCTCGTTGGTGGCCGCATCGTTCAGCCAGCTTTCAGCGGTGACATAGATCCCCGACATGCAAAACCCGATCAGGATACGCAGGATGGTCCAGGCCCAAGGGTCCGCGATCAAAGGAAAGGCAATCAGGCCCCCCGACATCAGGCTGCCAAGGGCGGCAAATGCCCGCACATGCCCAACCCGCCGGATCATGCCGGGGGTCAGCCGCGCGCCCGACAGGAAGCCGATGAAATACCCCGAGGTGACAATCGCCAATTCCGAGGCTGAAAAGCCTTCGATATCGCCGCGCAACCCGATGAGGGTAAAATGCATGCCGTTGCCCAGCATGATAAAGACGATCCCCAGCAAAAGCGCCCAGACGCCAGACAAGACCTGTATCATCGCTTTATCCTCGCGCTTGGACGTCCTGATGATTGGTTTGCACGATCAGCCATGCCGCGCTGCAGCATGTGCGCCGTTTGTAGTACCTACAGCGACACGCCCGAACAGTTGGTTGGCCTGCTGTTCAGGCTAACCAGCCTTGCGTACCACGTAAATCTGGTGGCCGTCCGCTTCGCGCATGTTGACAACCTCATGGCCCGCTTCTGCACAGAAATGCGGCACGTCCACCACTGCCGCCGGGTCATCCGCCAGCATCTCGATGCAATCGCCCGCCGCCAGCGGCACCATCCGCTTGCGCAGCTTCAAAACGGGTAGCGGGCACAGCAATCCCCGCGCATCCAATGTCTCGGCAATCTCCATACCCGCGACTTAAGCGCTCTGTTACAGCCTGTCCACAAGGTTGTGACATTGCGTGCCGTGACGCCGCCCTGCAAATGGATTATCTGAGCCATATGTTCGGAATCGAAATCATCGACGCGGGGCTTCTTCCCGCCATGATCGTGGCGCTACTGGCGGGGGTTATCTCGTTCCTGTCGCCTTGCGTCTTGCCCATCGTGCCGCCCTATATCGCTTACATGAGCGGTGTCACCCTGACGGAACTCAGCCAAGAGGGCCAAAAACGCGCCCGCGCCGTGATCCCCGCACTCTTCTTCGTGCTGGGCCTCTCGACGGTCTTTCTGTTCCTCGGGTTCACCGCCTCGGCCATCGGCCAAACCTTCCTGCAATACCAAGACACTTTCAACACCGTCGCGGGGCTACTCGTCATGGGCTTCGGCGCGCATTTCGTCGGCGTCTACCGCATCGGTTTTCTCGATCGCGAGGCGCGGCTGGACGTGGGGGACAAGGGCGGCTCTTCCTTCGGGGCCTATATCCTGGGCCTCGCCTTTGCCTTCGGCTGGACACCCTGCATCGGCCCGCAACTGGGCGCGATCCTGTCGATGGCCGCCTCCGAGGGCAACGTCACCCGCGGCACTCTGCTGCTGGCGCTCTACGCCATCGGCCTTGGCGTCCCCTTCCTGCTGGTCGCCGCCTTCCTGCCGCGCCTGACGGGCCTCATGGGCTGGATGAAGCGCCACATGGAACAAATTGAACGCATCATGGGCCTGCTGCTCTGGACCATCGGCCTTCTGATGCTCACTGGCGGCTTTTCCGATTTCTCCTTCTGGCTGCTGGAAACCTTCCCCTCGCTCGCGGCCTTGGGATAGGCCTTACTCTCGCCAAAAACCTGCGCTAGGGTTGCCCGGTAAAGAGGTCCGAGGTCATGAGCAGCCCAAGCCCTGTGCGCAAAAGGCGCGTCTTCTATATCCCGGGGTACGATCCGATCCACCCCCGCCGCTACCGCGAACTCTACCGCAAGGAGAGCGCGGAACAGGCGCGCATTTCCGGCTACGACATCACCCTCAGCCCCAAGAAAACCGAAGACGGCAGCACCGCCCGCTACGGCTGGAACGTCGAAGGGGAGATCGACGGGCAAACCACCCAAACCACCTTTGACGTGCTCGTCTGGTCCGACATCGTTCGCGACAGTATGGAGAAAGGCATCCTTGGCACCTACGCGCAACTTGTCCGCACCGCTTGGGCCTATATCGCCTCGGGCGCGCTTTTCCGGCTGATGCGCCTGCGCAAGGGGCCGGTGATCGCAGCACTCTATCCTGTGGGGATGCTGATCGGGCAACTGCTGCTGGCGCTGCTTGCCGGACACCTCGTCGGCAAGGGCCTCGCATGGGCCACGCAATTCCTGCCCTTGGGGCAGGAAAGCACCAGTTTCGCCGCTCACCACATGGCGGCCAGCCTTGCTTATTGGCTGGGCCTTCTGCCCACCGCTTGGGGCCTTTTGCATTGGTTCAAGGCCAAGGATAACAAGCTCTTCGCCTATTACCTGATGCACGATTATGCCTATTCCGCCCGCCACAAGGGCGCCAACCCGCTCGAGCTTGAGGCACGCATGGCCGAATTCACCAATGAAATCGCCCAGGCCCTCACTGAAGACCTCGACGAAGTCCTCGTCGTCGGCCATTCCTCCGGCGCACATCTTGGCGTGTCGATCCTGTCGGACCTCATCCGAAAAAACCGCGTCCCCACAAACGGCCCAAGCCTCTCGTTCCTAAGCCTAGGCCAAGTCGTCCCCATGGTCTCTTTCCTGCCCAAGGCCCACCGCCTGCGCGCCGATCTGCATTACCTTAGCACCCGCGATGAGCTCGCGTGGGTCGATGTCACCGCCCCCGGCGATGGCTGCGCCTTCGCGCTTTGTGATCCCGTGGCCGTTTCCGGCGTCGCCCCAGAGGGTCAGACATCCCCGCTGGTGCTCTCTGCAGCCTTCACCCACACCCTCAGTCCCGACCGCTGGAAAGAACTCCGCTGGCGCTTTTTCCGGCTGCATTTCCAATACCTCTGCGCCTTCGACCGCCCCGGCGACTACGACTATTTCCAAATCACCGCAGGCCCGCAAACCTTGGGCACCCGCTTTGAAGGCCGCCCACCTTCGCCCAGCACCATTAGCATTCCGGCCAACAAGTTCACCGGGATGGCCGCATGACCCTGCCACCCAAACCCCCGGCGCGCGAGGGGCGCGTGTCCCTCTGGCGCTACATGAAACTGTTTCGCCAAGATATCCTCTCGGCCCAACCCGCGCGCCTCTACCGCGCATGGATGGCCGAGTTCAAAACACCCTTTTTCCGCTCCTACCTCTGCAATCAGCCCGAATTGGTCGATCTGGTGCTAAAGAACCGCCCCGATGATTTTCCGAAATCCGACCGCATCCGCGAAGGGCTGGCGCCGCTTCTGGGCAACTCGGTCTTCGTCACCAATGGGGAAACATGGAAACGCCAACGCCGGATCATCGACCCGGCCTTCGAAGGCGGCCGGTTGCGCGATACCTATCCGGCGATGCTCAAGGCCGGGCAGGGGGCCGTGACGCGCCTTGCTTCGGTGGCCAATGGAGAGCCGCATGAGATCGAGTCCGAGACCTCGCACGCCGCCGCCGACGTGATCTTTCGCACGCTCTTTTCCATCCCCATCGAAAACGAAATCGCCACACAGGTGTTTCACGCCTTCCGCGATCACCAGCGCGCGCAACCGGTTCTGAACCTCGGGGCCTTCCTGCCGCTGCCCCGCTGGATGCCGCGCTTCCACCGCGGCGAGGCCAAGAAAACCGCCGCCACCATCCGTCGGCTTATTACAGACCTCACCGCCGCCCGGATGCAGCAGATCAAGGCCGGCACCGCCCCCGACGATCTGGCCACCAAGATCATGACCACCGAAGACCCATTGACAGGTGAACGGTTCGAGACCGAGGAAATGGTCGACCAAGTGGCGATCTTTTTCCTTGCAGGCCATGAAACCAGCGCCTCGGCCCTCGCTTGGGCGCTTTACATGCTGGCGCTCTATCAAGACTGGCAAGAGAAGTTGGCGCAGGAGGCCCTTCAGATCTACAGCGACCACGGCCCCGACTTCGCCCAAGTAGGCAAACTACGCTTGGCTCGCGATGTCTTCCGCGAAACCCTGCGGCTTTATCCCCCGGTCCCAATGATGGTGCGCGAGGCCACATGCCCCGAACGCTTTCGCGATCGTGACGTACCCAAAGGCGCGCAAATCGTGCTCAGCCCTTGGCACCAGCACCGCCACGAACGCCTCTGGGATCGCCCCGATGAATTCGACCCCGCCCGCTTTGGCACCGAAAATGGTAAGACCTGCCTGCGCTCCGCCTACATGCCCTTTTCCGCCGGTCAGCGTGTCTGCACCGGTGCGGGCTTTGCCATGATCGAAGGGCCGCTTCTTTTGTCGATGCTGGTCCGGGCCTATCGCTTCGATCTCGTCCCGGAGCGCCCCGCCATGCCGGTGGCGCATCTCACGGTGCGCGGCAAGGATGGCATCTGGCTTCGCATCACGCCAAGGGGCTAGGGGGCGCTCATCGCTACGCTCCTCGCGCAGGCGCGCCGAAGGCCGTCAGGCCTGAAAAGCGCCGGGTTTCGTACGACTCGTACGAAAGGTTTTCAGACCCCCCGGATTTTCGTACGAAAATAGGGGGTTAAGCGTACGACTCGTACGAAACTCAGGCCCGGTCGCGGTAGTGCTTTAGAATATAAAGCCGAATGGCCGAGGCAAGGCCCGACTCCACCCCGCGTGCCTCATCAATTTCTGCAGCCAACGCATTGATTGGAATAGATTTTTCTTCCGCAATTTCGCGAAAGGCGCGCCAGAATTCTTCCTCCAAGGACACGCTGGTGCGATGCCCCCGCAAGGTCAGCGACCGTTTGATCGGCCGCCCGCTCATTCCTCATCCCGCTTATGTCTCGAAAAATCCGCCAAGTCTTTGACATTGCGCGACTTTTCAAGCTCTTTCTGGGCCTTGGTCCGGCCATGTTTGACGGCGTTTTCATCGGCCCGGGCGCGCTTTTCCGCCCGGGCCTTCTCCTTGCGAAACCGATTCAGGTTCACCGGTTTCGACATTTGCCTTAGTCCTTTGGCCCGATCATCTGCTCTGGCCGTACAACCTCGTCAAAGGTTTTTTCGTCGACAAATCCGAGGTTTATGGCCTCTTCTTTAAGTGTCGTGCCGTTCTTGTGCGCGGTCTTGGCAACCTTCGTGGCGTTGTCATAGCCAATGGTCGGCGCCAGTGCGGTGACCAACATCAGGCTTTCGCGCATCAGTTTTTCGATCCGCTCCTCATTGGCCTTGATGCCATTGAGCATCCGCTCGGTGAAACTATCTGCTGCGTCACCCAAAAGTTGTATAGATTGCAACAAGTTATAGGACATCATCGGGTTGTAGACATTGAGTTCAAAATGCCCCTGCGACCCGGCAAACTTGATCGCCGCGTCATTGCCCATCACATGTGCGGCCACCTGAGTCAGCGCTTCGGCCTGCGTTGGGTTCACCTTGCCCGGCATGATCGAGCTGCCCGGCTCATTCTCGGGCAGGATCAATTCGCCAAGCCCCGAGCGAGGACCGCTGCCCAAGAACCTGATATCATTGGCAATTTTGTAACAGCTACCCGCCACAGTGGCGATTGCGCCAGACATGAAAACCATCGCATCATGCGCCGCCAGAGCTTCGAATTTATTCGGTGCTGTGACGAAAGGTAGTCCGGTGATCTCGGCCATGTTGGCCGCGACCGTTTCTCCCCAACCCTTTTTGGTGTTGAGGCCCGTACCAACGGCCGTGCCACCCTGCGCCAGTTCGTAAATCGCCGGCAATGCGGCCTTGACGCGGTCGATGCCTTGGCGGACCTGATGGGCATAACCCGAGAATTCCTGACCCAGTGTTAATGGTGTCGCGTCCTGTGTGTGAGTCCGGCCAATCTTGATGATGTCTTTGAATTCATTGGATTTTGCTTCCAATGACGCGGCCAGTTTTTCAAGACCAGGAAGCAGCACGTCATGCACACTCATCGCCGTGGCGATATGCATCGCGGTCGGGAAGGTATCGTTTGACGACTGCCCCATGTTGCAATGATCATTGGGGTGTACGGGATGCTTGGAGCCGATCTCGCCGCCCAAAATTTCAATGGCTCGGTTGGCGATCACCTCGTTGGAGTTCATGTTCGACTGCGTGCCCGAGCCCGTCTGCCAAACTACAAGTGGAAAGTTGTCATCAAATTTGCCCTCGAATACCTCACCAGCGGCCTGAATGATGGCATCGGCCAATTCCGGATCAATGTTGCCCAATTCCTTGTTGGCCTGCGCGCAGGCCTTCTTGATCACGCCAAGCGCGCGCACGATGGCGACCGGTTGTTGTTCCCAACCAATCGGAAAATTCATCAAGGAACGTTGTGTTTGCGCGCCCCAGTACTTGTCTGTGGGCACTTCCAAAGGGCCGAAGCTATCGGTTTCGGTGCGGGTTGCGGTCATTGTGGCTCTCCTGCGTCTAGGTTGCTCCTGTCATACCCGACGCACCGGAAAGATCAACAATGTATACTATGGAATACAGGGGTGGCGGCACCGCGCTATTTCCGGAAACTGTCCAAGCTGACAATGTCGGCGTCGCTATGGTCGTCTTCTGTGTCAGAGTGATCTTGTTCATAATCGGGATGATGTGAAGGATCACTCGGTTCTTCTTCTTCCTGAGTTTCGAAGCGAAGGCCAAATTCAACCGATGGGTCCACGAAAGTCTGTATGGAATCGTAAGGCACATAGAGATGCTCTGGCGCATCGCCGAAATTGAGCGTCACTGAAAAGCCATCATTGGTTACTTCGAGGTCATCGAACCAATGTTGCATGACGACGGTCATCTCTGATGGGTATCTGTCGTGCAACCAGTCGGCCAACTGCACATCAGGGTGCGTCGTGTCAAACGTAATGAAGAAGTGATGAGCGCCCGGCAGTCCGTTGTCCCGCACGTCAAGGAGGACTTCTTGAATCAAGCCACGCATGGCCCTGTGCATCAGTTTTCCATAGTCAATCGTGTCAGACATCGGAGCCTCATATTTCCTATCGGCAAGCATAGGGGATTCGATCCAAAACAAAAGACCTCTGCGGCGTCTTAGTCAAAAGACGAGGTGCAGACTTCCGGCACAGACAGCCATGATAACAAGTGTGGTGATCATCGAACGGCGAAAGCCGAGTAATAGAATGGCGGCTAGAATGACGAAGCTGGCAGCAAGAGAATTGAAACTCGACAAGACGGGCAGAGGTCCAAGGGAGCCAGGAACGATCTGCGTGAAAAGAACATGCAGGGCGAACCAGACCGACAGGTTCAGGATAACGCCCACGACAGCGGCCGATATCGCGGATAGCGCGCCTTTCAACCTGGGGCGCGCAAGAAGAGTTTCCACGTAGGGCGCGCCCGCGAAAATCCATAAAAAACAAGGCACAAAGGTTACCCAGAGGGTCAACAATCCGGACGTGAGTGCAAGCATCACACCGCCTTCTTGGTGACCTGCCAGATGACCCACGAACTGAGTAACAAGAATGAGTGGGCCCGGTGTGGTTTCGGCAAGACCCAGAGCGTCGATCATTTGCGCGGTACTGAGCCAGCCATGCGTTTCGACGACCGATTGTGTCATGTAGGCCAAAACAGCATAGGCGCCGCCGAAGGTGACTATCGCGAGTTTTGAGAAGAAGACCGCGACACTGGTGAGGAACTGGTTGCCAGATGCCCAGGCCAAAAAGATTGGCAGCCCCCAGATTGCCAGCCAGATCAAAACCGTTTTTATCGTGGATTTATAGTGCTTTGTGGCGCTTTTCTCAGGTGCCTCTTCGGTGTCGCCATGCCGCATGACAAAGCCCCAGAGGGCCGCCGTTGCGATAATCGCTGGAAACGGAACCGAAAGGAAAAACATCGCAACAAAGCCCAGTCCCGCCAAGGCCCAACTGTCCCAACCCTTGAGAGCACGGCGCGCAAGCGAGAGTAACGCTTGCAACACGATAATGACGACCGCCGCCTTGATCCCCATGAAAAGTGCTTGGATTACAGGCACTTGACCATATGCCGCGTAGCCCATTGCGAGCAACAGGATGACCATGGCACCGGGCAGAACGAACAGGCCGCCGGCGATTAGGCCGCCAAGAGTGCCGCGCAGGCGCCAACCGGCGTAGGTAGCCAGCTGCATGGCTTCGGGGCCGGGAAGTAACATGCAGAAGGACAGTGCGCCGAGAAATTGATTTTCCTTCAACCACTTATGCCGATCCACTAGTTCCGTGTGCATCAGAGCGATCTGGGCGGCCGGGCCGCCGAAAGACAGCAGGCCAATACGCCCGAACACCCGAAAAAGATCACCGTATGAGGGTTGCATGAAAGGGTGATAACGCCCTTCAAGATTCGTGCAAGGTTTTTGCGGGGTGTCGCAAAAATATAATAATTTCAATATGTTGAAATGCAAAGTGCAGGCTTCTGTTGCCAGGTGCCTGCGAACCCCGCCAGACCTTGCTAGAGGGCTGGGCTTAGATTTCGGTCTTGTTACTGCTTACGCAGCAACGGCGACCGGAGCACGATTGTCGTTGGCAATTATGCTTTAGCGAACCGATAACGGTGGTATCTCACCGGGACAAAGCTAACCCCTTTAGACGTTCGTCGATCCTGTTTCGGCCCCCTAACCACCTCCAACGAAAGGCTTTTTTGGTGGAGCCGCCGGGTACCGCCCCCGGGTCCGATCCGCTTATTACGAGCGCGTTTATGTCCATAGTTCCCGAAGGAACA